>CAJJOL010000001.1:0-211496 GCA_905193385.1 uncultured Prevotella sp.
CGATAGATTACGAGACTACGGACTCGCTTTTCTATTGTACGAACAGGGCCTTGGCGTCTGTGGGTACGAACTTATTCGTGAATTATTCATATTTGTAAAATTAATTTTGAACAGTTACTTATATTATTATTGAATCCTCAATAATACATAACTTTCTATAATTCTCTATTTCTACTATAGCAAAATATTCTCCACTAAGCAAGATGCCAAATTCAATGATTTTGTCACATTTATAGCTGAATAAAATTGTCGTCGGACGATTATTGTATAAGCAGTAGTATTCACTTGCTTCATTCTCTTTGCAGTCATACGCATTAGATTCTCTGTTATCAAACACACACCATTCATCATCCCTTTTGCCAATTAAAAAAGAGACTTTGTGCTTTACATTTACTTGTCCTATTGCTGGAATAGAAGTATATCCATCCCAATCATCAGGATAGATATTCTTTGTAAAATAAGTTCCATCATAGAAATCTATAGTTTCTAATATATCATACGGACTGTCATCAAATTCATTTTTTGTGTTTCTAAGATAGTATTTTTGAGATAGAATTTTGTATTTTGAATTAAATTCATCACAAATAAACGAGTATGTGATATTGCCCTTATTATCATATCCATCACATTGCATGTGCTCTCGTTTTAAGACGAAATATACATCTGTGATTTCGAATAATCCATCAGGAGCGCCGCATTGATTTGTTGCTGCTTCAACCAAATCATCATCTGAATAATGCTTGCCTCCTTTTGAATATATGGCATCATATTTACATGGAATAATTTCCTTAAATGCAATTGTTATTGTTTGAGAACTGAAGTGCTTTACAAAGTGTGTATTAACGATACCATATTTGTAACCTTCATAATTATTACAAAGAACAACTATAGAGTAATTGTTGTACAAATAATCTAAATCCTCATATGCAGATGGATTAGATGGATTATAATAACATTTTGATATCTTTGTTATTATTTGATATTTTGTATCTACAATAACTTTTCCATCAAGGTTCACAGTTCCCCATTTCTCGTTTTTACACACAAAATAACCATCTTCTGCCTTATTGATATTGTCATAGATAAAAGGTAATACAATAGTAGCATCAAATCTTAACAATCCCCATTTTTTTGACAATGTGTCTTGTGCCCAAATTACCTTACTTGTATGATATCCAAAACTTAAATAGTTTAATGGTAAGATGAATTCTCCGTGTTTATTAACTATTCCATGTTTATTTTGCTGTGACACATCATAATAGCCAACAACCTCATCTACTGGGAGCACACTATCAAATTCGGCAAATAACTTTTCCCCGAATTGATCAATGACTCCACTAAATATACCATTGATATATGTACTTGCAACTTGGTCATTATAGAAGAACACTTTACGACTATATATTGGTTGTATTACGACTTTACCAAATTTGTCCAAGCACCCCCATGTTCCTCCTGATATAAAGAAACCGGTTAGGTCATCTTCCATTAACGTTCCACCTATATTGAACGGAATATAACCGCATGCATCAATGTCTGGATCACGATGCTGCCCCATTGGTAATAAATTATAGCTATTGGGAAGATCTATCCATGACTTCATGGCCACGGAATTAAGAATGTAATTATCTACAGACATAATTCTCCAATTACCACCAACATTAATCCATAAAACGTTCTTTTCAGAAATCTCCTTTCTTTTTTTCGTTTCCTTCTTTTTTGTATATATATTAGTTAAAGATTCTTCTAATAGATAATCCTCATTATCAGTTTTAATCTTGTATTTGATTGATTTTAGACTAATATTGTCTTTTTTAAAGTCTATTATATATATACCTTTACGCAGTTCTATCTTTAATATGGAATTTGGAAAAGCTTCACCAACTTCTTCAAAATCGCAATAGACAAGGCATTGAATGTCTACTAATATTTTTAATATTGAACTCATACAATTTCCTTTTTGAAACGTCAAATATCTATCTCACAATTAACTCCAGGAATGAGAATATCATATCCATAGGAAGAATTCCAGATTATTTTCATATTCATGAATACTTCTTTCATCATTTGATTGTATATTTTTATTATATGTTATGAGAATAGCTTATTTCATTTATTATATAGTGTTTAATCTGTTGCGTTAACCAAGCAGCGTTATTGATTTTTCTTTCCTCATCGCTTCCTTCGGCACATATGCCGTAGCCACTAAACATCCATCAAACAACTCCACTACCACGCGCTGCTGCCCGGCAATCCTCGCCACTCTGCCATGAACACCCTTGAATTCACCTTCTGTCACAACTACGTTATCACCAAGTTTAAACTGTATGTTGTTAGAAGTGACGGGAATGATGTGCGGATTCTTGATGGAGGTGAGGCGGATGAAGTTGTTCATGGCTTCATCTCGGATTGTTAACGGGGGATTGCGGTCGGGATTGTTTTGAAGATGGATGGTATGGTCAAAGTAGTAGCTGAGCAACGATCTGCTTTCATTTGCCACAACCTTGTTGTCATGGAGCAAAGCTTCAATTTGTTCTGCTGTTGCATGAACAAAGAAGAAAGAGGGTAGGAGTGGGCTGGTGATGATTCGCTTCTTGCCTTGCTTCCTTACTTCTTTATATCGCAAAGGAACATAACATTCGAGTCCTTTAGCCTCTACAAAGGTCTTTGCTTTGTCAATGCGTCCATACGAAACTCTTAGAACGAACCATTGCTTGTTTCCGACAGGCACATTCTCTACCGACACCCCATTCCTGACATCATCAGAAATGGAGGGCGTGCGGGAGATAAGTCCAGCACTTGGACACGATAAGCCAGTGTCGGATGGCTGCCCATTATACAATGAAGCGTCTGTCTTAGAAGGCTGTTTGGTGTTATCTTCCAATGTTGTTCAGAGGTTAGATTAAAACCAATAGACTTATTCTTGATAGAATTTTCGTCTTTTGACTACAAATTTAGATAAAATTTCCGAATTATAAGTCCGTTGGGAATAAAAAACAGAACTCCTCTTTCACTCTCCCTTGTTTCCTCTTTCCCTCTTTCCATCTCCCTTGTTCTTTCGTTCATCATTCGTTCATCCTTCGTAGTGAACTCGATCTACCTCCGTAGTGAACTCGATCTACCTCCGTTAATGAAGCGGAAGCATAACAGAGGCATAACGGAGGCATAACGAAGGCATAACGAAGGCATAACGAAGGTAAATCGAAGAGTGAACGAGGATGGAACGAGGGTACTATAATTGAATTTATTGCTTTATAAATTATAAGTGTCACTATATAGGAAAACTAAACAAGAAAGAAAAAAGAAAACAAAGAAAAGATAAATATATGGGAGTCTTATGTAAGCCCTCGTGTAAGGGAACAATAGAAATTGTCTATTAAAGTATAGCTGACATCTTTTATTTATCTATAATAAAAACATTATCTTTGTAGCCGAAATCAAAACAACAAGTAAAAACAACAAGGAAAAATAATATGGAAACAAGAAAAGAAATAGCAGCAGAGAAGAAGCGTTGTGGTTCGCATAATTGCACACAGGCTGTGCTCTGCACCTACCACGACTTCGCCGGAATGGAAGAAGAAACCATCAAGAATGCAGGTAATGCCTTTGCTGCAGGAATGGGTAATATGGAGGGAACTTGCGGAGCCATCGTAGGAGCAGGCATCATACTCGGACTTGCAACTAAGGACAAGGCGAAGTCTATCAAGGGCATGAGACAGATTATGGATAAATTCAAGCAGCGCAACGGTGCCACACAATGCAAATTGCTCAAAGGTGTGGGCACAGGAAAGGTGCTTCGCGAATGTCCTCTTTGCGTGGCAGATGCTTCTGAATTTCTGGAAGAAACCCTGGAAAAGGAAGGCGTACAGAAGTAACAACATGGCTAAGTATAAAGCGATTAACGAGCAAGACCGCTGCGGGGCATGTGGTGTTTGTGTGAAAGTAAGTCCTAAGGATGCTTGGAAATATGGGATAAGGCTATAAGGATAATGTGTGGTATAAAAAAAGGGAGCACCAAAACTCAGTGTTATGAGTCTTGGCGCTCCCTTTTATTATGTCTATGCGTTTCGCTTAGTTGCTGACTCGGTTCTGCTTAGTTGCGGAATACGAGTCCGTTCTGGTCGGCATCGATGGTGATTGGCTGCTCGCGCTTAACCTCGTCAGAGAGAATCTTCTTAGAGAGGTCGTTGAGTACGCAGCGCTGGATGGCACGCTTTACCGGACGTGCACCAAACTCCGGGTCGAAGCCTTCGTCGGCGAGGAAGTCGATGGCGGCAGGAGTAACGTTGAGAGTGAATCCCTGCGGCTCGAGCATCTTCTTCACGGCGTTCATCTGCAATGTCACTACCTGGGCTATTTCTGCCTTGGTGAGCGGCAAGAACATGATGGTCTCGTCGATACGGTTGAGGAACTCCGGACGTATCGTCTTCTTGAGCATCTCCATAACCTTTGCCTTGGTGTCGCTGATGACATGGTCGCGGTTCTGAGGCGTGATGTCTGCAAACTGTCCCTGTATATATTGGCTGCCGAGGTTTGAGGTCATTATGATGATGGTGTTCTTGAAGTTGACCGTTCGACCCTTGTTGTCTGTCAGTCGACCGTCGTCCAATACCTGCAAGAGGATGTTGAACACGTCGGGGTGAGCCTTCTCAATCTCGTCGAAGAGTACTACAGAGTAAGGCTTGCGACGTACTGCCTCGGTGAGCTGTCCGCCCTCGTCATAGCCTACGTATCCTGGAGGTGCACCGATGAGACGGCTTACGCTGAACTTCTCCTGATATTCGCTCATGTCGATACGCGTCATCATCGTCTCGTCGTTGAAGAGATATTCAGCCAAAGCCTTTGCAAGTTCGGTCTTACCTACACCCGTGGTGCCGAGGAAGATGAACGAAGCGATAGGACGTTTCGGGTCCTGCAGCCCGGCACGTGAGCGGCGTACGGCATCGCTCACCGCACGAATGGCCTCGTCCTGACCAATTACACGCTTGTGAAGTTCCTCCTCAAGATGCAGCAACTTCTCGCGTTCGCTCTGCATCATTCGCGTTACGGGTATTCCTGTCCAGCGGCTTACCACTTCGGCTATGTCGTCGGCAGTCACCTCCTCGCGAATCATTGCGTTGCCGTCTTGCGTAGACTTGAGCTGGTTCTGTATCGACTTGATGTCGTCGTCGAGCGATTTGAGTCGGCCGTAGCGTATCTCAGCCACGCGTTCGTAGTTGCCTTCGCGCTCGGCACGTTCAGCCTCAAACTTCAACTGTTCTATCTGCTGCTTGTCCTGCTGTATCTTGTTGACAAGAGCTTTCTCGCTTTCCCACTTGGCACGGAACGAACTCTCCTGGTCTTTCAGCTCGGCAATGTCCTTGTCGAGCTGTGCAATCTTGTCGGTATCGTTCTCGCGCTTGATGGCCTCGCGTTCAATCTCAAGCTGTTTCAGCTTACGTGTAATCTCGTCGAGCTCCTCCGGTACAGAGTCGCGCTCCATACGCAGTTTGGCAGCAGCCTCGTCCATAAGGTCGATGGCCTTGTCGGGGAGGAATCGGTCGCTGATGTAGCGCTCAGAGAGTTTCACGGCAGCTATACAGGCATCGTCCTGAATACGCACCTTGTGGTGGTTCTCATAGCGTTCCTTCAATCCACGCAGTATTGAGATGGCCGAAAGCTCGTCAGGCTCGTCTACCATGACCGTCTGGAATCGGCGCTCCAGAGCCTTGTCCTTTTCGAAATACTTCTGGTATTCGTTCAATGTTGTGGCACCGATGCTGCGCAATTCGCCACGTGCAAGAGCCGGTTTCAATATGTTGGCAGCGTCCATAGCGCCTTCGCCACCTCCTGCACCGACAAGAGTGTGAATCTCATCGATGAAGAGAATGATGCGACCGTCGCTGTTGGTCACTTCCTTGATTACGTTCTTAAGGCGCTCCTCAAACTCGCCTTTGTACTTGGCGCCAGCCACAAGCGCACCCATATCCAATGAGTAGAGCTGCTTGTCCTTAAGGTTTTCGGGCACGTCGCCACGAACGATACGCTCAGCCAGTCCCTCGACGATAGCCGTCTTACCGGTACCCGGCTCACCTATAAGAATAGGATTGTTCTTGGTACGGCGCGACAGAATCTGAAGCACACGGCGAATCTCCTCGTCACGGCCTATAACCGGGTCGAGCTTGCCCTGGCGGGCTTCCTCAACGAGGTTCTTGGCATATTTCTCAAGACTCTGATAGTTCTCGTCGCCCGACTGCGACTGCACCTTCTGACCCTGTCGCAGTTCCTGAATTGCCTTCACGGTTTCAGCCTCCGTCATGCCGGCATCCTTCATAATGCGGCTTGCAGTAGAATTGACCTGAAGCAGGGCGAGCAATATCGGTTCAACGCTTGTGAACTCGTCGCCGTTCTTAGTGGCGAAGTCCTGCGCACGCTGAAGCACGTTGTTGGCGTCGTTAGAGAGATATGGCTGTCCACCCTGAACGCGTGGGAGTCGCTGTATTTCACTGTCTACAACAGTGTCTATCTGATTGGCATTGACTCCGAGCTTCTGGAAGATGTATGTGGCTACGTCTTTGGCCTTCACCATCACACCCTTCAACAGGTGTACCGGCTCAATGCTCTGCTGTCCCTGACGCTGTGCGGTGTTGACAGCCTCTTGAACAACCTCTTGGGCTTTGATTGTGAATTTGTCGAATGTCATATTTTGTTCTCCTTTCTTGATTTATTCTGATTTCTTGTATTAAAGCTTTTCGCTTTCGATAACTATAAACACAAACTATATTCCACTGCTTATTTTGCTGACAAAATGTCAGAATAATGTATTGAAAACCAATAAGTTACTGACATAATGACAGAAATATGGGGTAAAAAGGGCTCTTTCGTTTCCATAGCTATGCAATTTCTTTCCATTTATCCCAATCCTTTATATATAATAAGGTGTTAGCCCAACTTCCCCCACCTAAAACCCCTGCTTTTCAAAAGGAGTCCTTTTGCACTTCAAAAGGAGTCCTTTTACTCACCAAAAGGAGTCCTTTTGCAATCCAAAACGAATCCTTTTACTCGCCAAAAGGAGTCCTTTTGCAAAACCATAGGATTGCACCCATAATTCAGAGTGGTTTTTGCTGTAATTTAGAGGTATTACTTTATTAAAAATAGTAAATAAATTAATTGGGTTTAAAAAAATATTTATTTAACTTGCTTAATATAGAAAAAAAGTATACTTTTGCAAAGTAAACATCAAGTGCAGGCTTAACCGACAGTCTGTCCAACTAATCGAATAAACTAAAACCCAAATATTAAGTATACACTAACTGATAGAAACTGATGAAAAGAAGTAAGTTTTACCCGTGGGTAGTCGTTGCGCTGCTCTGGGTTGTGGCCTTATTGAATTACATGGACCGTCAGATGCTCTCCACAATGCAGGAGGCTATGAAGGCTGACATCGCCGAACTGAACAAAGCTGAGGCTTTTGGTGCGTTGATGGCGGTTTTCCTTTGGATATACGGAATTGTCAGCCCGTTTGCCGGAGTTGTAGCCGACCGTGTGAGCCGGAAGAAGCTCGTAGTAGGCAGTTTGTTCGTCTGGTCAGCCGTGACATATCTTATGGGCTACGCCACCGACTTTCAGCAGCTCTATTGGTTGCGTGCTCTTATGGGCATAAGCGAGGCGCTTTACATCCCGTCGGCACTCTCGCTCATTGCCGACTGGCACGAAGGCAAGTCGCGTTCGCTCGCCATAGGCATCCACATGACTGGTCTTTACGTAGGTCAGGCAATAGGTGGATTCGGCGCAACAGTTGCCGCCATGTTCTCATGGCACTCTACATTCCACTGGTTTGGCATCATCGGTATAGCCTACTCGGTAGTGCTCGCCCTTCTGCTGCACGACAAGCATCAGGGCACAGCAGCCGTAGCAGCTGCCAATCCCGATGCAGGCAAGCCTAAGGAGACCGTCTGGCGCGGACTTAGCGTGGTGTTCTCAACCTGGGCTTTCTGGGTGATACTCATATATTTTGCCGTTCCGAGTCTGCCGGGTTGGGCCACCAAGAACTGGTTGCCGACGCTGTTTGCCGAGAATCTCGGCATACCTATGTCGCAAGCCGGACCTATGTCGACCATTACCATTGCCGCCTCGTCGTTCATCGGTGTCATCGTCGGAGGCGTGTTGTCGGACAAGTGGGTGCTGCGCAACATCCGCGGACGTGTCTATACCAGCGCCATTGGATTGGGTATGACCATCCCTGCACTCGTATTGCTGGGCTTCGGCCATAGCATCGTGGCTGTAGTAGGAGCCGGACTGCTCTTCGGTATGGGCTACGGAATGTTCGACGCCAACAACATGCCTATACTCTGCCAGATTATCTCAGCCAAGTATCGCGCCACAGCCTACGGTGTCATGAACATGGTGGGCGTGTTTGCCGGTGCAGCCGTGACACACCTGCTGGGCAAGTGGACCGACGGAGGCAACCTCGGACTCGGTTTTGCCGTGCTGGGCTGCATCGTGCTCGTGGCTCTCGTGCTGCAGCTGGGCTGTCTGAAGCCTACAACCGACAACAAGGAGTAATGCTACGTCAGACACATATTATATATAAATATAAGGTTTAATATTACATACTTTTAAATACAAACAGACTATGGAAAAGATTATCGGACTTATCGACGCTCCGTTTACACCTTTCTATGCAAACGGTGACGTCAATCTTGAACCAATCGAGGCTTATGCCAAGATGTTGCAGAAGAACGGACTCAAGGGCGTTTTCATCAACGGTTCGTCAGGTGAAGGCTATATGCTCACCACCGAGGAGCGCATGCAGCTTGCCGAGCGTTGGGTGTCGGTAGCTCCGGAGGGCTTCAAGGTGATAGTACATGTAGGCAGCTGCTGCCTGCGTGAGAGTGTTCGTCTGGCTGAGCATGCACAGAAAATCGGTGCATGGGGTATCGGTTCGATGGCTCCTCCATTCCCGAAAATCGGTCGCATAGAGGAACTTGTGGAGTACTGCGAGACTATCGCCAACGCCGCTCCCAACCTTCCCTTCTACTACTATCATATCCCTGCATTCAACGGCGCTTATCTGCCTATGCTCGACTTGCTTAAGGCTGTCGATGGCCGCATAGCCAACTTCGCCGGCATCAAGTACACATACGAGTCGCTCTATGAGTACAACCAGTGTCGTCTCTATGCCGATGGCAAGTATGATATGCTCCATGGTCAGGACGAGACAATACTCCCAAGCCTTGCACAGGGTGGCGCTCGCGGTGGCATCGGTGGCACAACCAACTACAACGGACGTGAGCTTACAGGCATCATCGAGGCTTGGAACAACGGCGACATCGAGACAGCACGCGAGAAGCAGAACTTCTCACAGGCCGTAATCAACGTCATCTGCCACTTCCGCGGCAACATCGTTGGCGGCAAGCGCATCATGAAGCTCCTCGGTTTCGACCTCGGACCAAACCGTGTACCGTTCCGCAACATGACTGATGAGGAAGAGGCTCAGATGAAGAAGGAGCTTGAGGAGATAGGTTTCTTTGAGCGTGCCAACAAGTTTTAAATTATAAAAGAAATGAACGTAAAAGAATATATTCAGTCTTGGGCAGAATCGTACAAGAAGGATCTGACCGAGAACATCATGCCGTTCTGGATGGAGCACGGTTGGGACCGGGTTAATGGCGGTGTCTATACTTGCGTAAATCGCGACGGATCGTTGATGGATACAACCAAGTCGGTATGGTTTCAGGGCCGCTTCGCATTCATTTGCGCCTTCGCATACAACAATATCGAGAAGAACCAGGAGTGGCTCGACGCAGCCAAGTCGACACTTGAGTTCATCGAGAAGCATTGCTTCGACGAGCAGGGCCACATGTATTTCTCGGTGACAGCCGAAGGACAGCCCTTGCGCAAGCGCCGTTATGTATTCTCGGAGACATTCGCAGCAATAGCAATGTCGGAGTATGCACTCGCCACAGGCGACCAGCATTGGGCACAGCGCGCACTCCAGGTATTTGAGGATACACAGCGCTTCCTCGCCACTCCGGGCTTTCTGCCTGCCAAGTTTGAGCCGAACGTGCAGCTGCAGAGCCACAGCATCATCATGATTCTCATCAATGTGGGCTCTTGCATACGCAAGGTCATCGACGACCCGAAGCTCACAGCACAGATTGACGAGTCTGTCGAGAAACTCAAGAAATACTTCATCCACCCCGAATTCAAGTGTCTGCTTGAGACTGTAGGAATGAACGGCGAGTTCATCGACACCAACGAAACCCGCATAATCAATCCCGGCCACTGCATAGAGACTTCATGGTTTATCATGGAGGAGGCAAAGCTGCGTGGTTGGGACAAGCCTATGTTCGATATGGCCCTTCAAATTCTTGACTGGTCATGGGACTGGGGTTGGGACAAACAATACGGTGGAATCATCAACTTCCGTGACTGTAAGAACCTCCCAGTGCAGGACTATTCGCAGGACATGAAGTTCTGGTGGCCGCAGTGCGAGACCATCATCGCATCGCTCTATGCCTATCTCGGCACAGGCGACGAGAAGTATCTGTATCGCCATGAGCGCATCAGCGAGTGGACATACGCCCACTTCCCCGATGCCGAATACGGCGAGTGGTATGGCTATCTGCATCGCGACGGCACAGTGGCACAGCCTGCCAAGGGCAACCTTTTCAAAGGTCCGTTCCATATTCCGCGCATGATGATCAAGAGCTATATGCTCTGCCAGGAGATATTGAAGAAACTTGATTAGTATTACAATTAAATGATAGGGTGTGGCAAAAGCTTGACGTGCAAGCCGTGCCACACCCTTTTGTTTTACAACAAACTTAGATTGTGCCCAATGAAAAGAATCTTATTCCTCATCATATCGCTCGTTTCGCTTTTCCATACATCGGCTTCGGCACAGCACGTACGCCCCGTCTTTGGCTTTCCGGCTACCGAACCCGGCTATTCGCTGGGCGTGTCGGCATGTTATGCCGCACAGATAGGCGACTGGATTGTTGTGGCTGGCGGATGCAATTTTCCAACGCCTGGCAATAAGACATACTACGCCGGAATATATGCGGCACCCGTAGATGGCGACGTTCTCAACTGGCGGCTCGTCGGAATGTTACCCGAACCGGCTGCCTATGGAGTGACTGTAGTGAGTGGCGACAGCCTTCTGTTCATCGGAGGCAACAATAGCACTCATGCGCTGAAGTCGGTTTATAGCATACATCTCGATGGAGTGGGCGGGCGTGCCGACGTTAAGCGCCTTGCCGACCTGCCCTGCACGGTAGACAATATGGCTGTGGCGCAGAGCAAGGACAACGTGTTTGTGGTGGGAGGCAATCACGACGGCAAACCGTCGGCTGACGTTCTGGCTCTCAATTTGAACGCTGCCAATCCCTCATGGAGCAATATCGGCAGTATGCCGGGCTCAGCCCGAGTGCAACCCGTAGCCGCTGCGCTCGACGGAAAGCTGTATGTTTGGGGCGGATTCTATGCCAATGGCGACCGGAGTGAAGTGCATACCGACGGTAGCTGCATGAATATCGCTACAGGAAAGTGGACGAGTGTGGCTGCACCGAAGTCGGTTGAAGGCTGTGAGATGACCCTTGCCGGTGGCATAGCATGGGCCTTTAATGGCAAGATATACGCCACTGGCGGTGTAAACAAGGACATCTTTCTTGATGCAATAAGCGGCCGTTACGAGCGTGTGAAGCAAGCCGACTATCTCAATCAGCCCATCTCTTGGTATCGCTTCAGCGGAAATCTCTACGAATACGATGTACTCAGCGAAGCATGGGTTAAAACACTATTTGCCGACAAGGGCTTGGCACGTGCCGGAGCGCAGATGGTTGTCACACAGAAGGGATGCTTCTACATAGGCGGCGAGCTGAAACCGGCATTGCGAACTCCTCAGATTGTAGTGCTGCAGGACTTGGAATAATGATAGAATGAACGTGAAGCCAGTCCAAGAGTAATGTCATGTCTTTCCAAGGGTAATCTCATTTCTTATATAAAAAGTCACACAAATACCCCTATAAACGGCAATTTGAAAGCAAAAAACTAAGTAAAAACTTTTTTATTCCAACGTTATTTGTTACTTTTGCCATTGCTATAGACTAAAAGTCAGAGCGAATCTAGATTTTTACGGTAAAACTAAATCTAATAAAATAAGATTATGAAACCAACTCTTTTTCTCCTCGCTGCAGGTATGGGCAGCCGTTATGGCGGTCTGAAGCAGCTCGATGAGCTCGGTCCTCATGGTGAAACCATCATGGACTACTCTATCTATGACGCTATCAATGCAGGCTTCGGCAAGCTCGTATTCGTTATCCGTAAGGATTTCGAGGATGCCTTCCGCCGTGTCGTTCTTTCAAAATACGAGGGTCACATTCCTTGCGAACTCGTGTTCCAGAGCCTTGACGCACTGCCAGAGGGATTCACATGTCCGGCTGAACGCACCAAGCCTTGGGGTACAAACCACGCTGTATTGATGGGTCAGAACGTTATCAATGAGCCGTTTGCAGTAATCAACTGCGACGATTTCTACGATCGTGACTCGTTCAACGTTATGGGCAAGTGGCTCAGCGAGCTTCCTGAGGGTTCAAAGGGCAAGTATGCTATGGTAGGTTTCCGTTGCGGCAACACATTGTCTGATAGCGGTACTGTAAGCCGTGGCGTATGTTCTAACGACGACGCTCATCACCTTACTTCTGTAGTAGAGCGTACAAAGATCCAGCGCATCGACGGTGTTGTAAAGTATCTCGACGAGGACGGCGAGACATGGGTGGCTATTCCTGACAACACTCCGGTTTCAATGAACTTCTGGGGCTTCACTCCTGACTACTTCGAGTACAGCAACGAGTTCTTCAAGACATTCCTTTCTGACCCGAAGAACATGTCAAACCTCAAGAGCGAGTTCTTCATTCCTCTGATGGTTGATAAGCTCATCAACGACGGTACAGCTACTTGCGAGGTTCTCGATACTACATCTAAGTGGTTCGGTGTAACTTATCCTGAGGATCGTCCCGGCACAGTCGAGAAGTTCCAGAAGTTGCACGACGAGGGTGTTTATCCTGACAAGATGTTCTAATCATCAATCATGCAAACAGTATGCGGTTTGAATGGCTGTAACATATAGCTTGAACGGCTGCATAAACAAATAAGGCGGAGCTCCAGCAATGGATGCTCCGCCGTTTTTGTTTGGGCTCTTTCAGCCCGCCATTAGGCTTATACCTTATTCTTTATTTATCGGCAAACTGTATGCACACGGGTTTGCCGAGCTTTATATCGTTGTGTGTGTTAGTAAGTTTTCCGGTCGTAATGTCGCGTCTGAACACCTCAATCACGTTGCTGTCGCGGCATGCCACAAGCAGATACTTGCCATTTGGAGTAATGGCAAAATTGCGTGGATGAGCAGCTGTGGGCTGAAATCCAACGTTGGTGAGCAATCCTGTCTTGGCATCTACAGCATGAATGGATACTCCTTCGTCCTTGAGTCGGTGTGACGCGTAGACAAACTTGCCGTCGGGTGAGATGTGGATGTCGGCACTTCCGAGCGTCTTTGTCAGTGAAGCCTGCACACGCTGCAACTCACGCATATTGCCATTGTTGTAGCCCAGCACCGTAATGCTGCCGTCAAGTTCGCCAATCAGATAAGCCACATCGCCCTTCTTGTTGAACACAATATGTCGCGGACCGGTGCCTTCGGGCGCAGTGTATATCTCTTTTGGGTTGCTAAGGAAAGCTTTTTCGGCATTACCAAGGAAAGCATCGCTTGCGTTATTGATGTCAAAACGCCATATACAATCGTTGCCGAGGTCGTTGGCTATCATGTAACGACGGTCGGGAGTGATGCGGCAACAGTGAATGTGTGCATCCACATTGTTATTCTTGAACATGCAGAGATACTGGCTTTCAGATGCGATAGAGCCGTCCTCACGGATTGGAAACACCGAGATGTCGCCACCGTTGTAGTTGGAAGTCACCAGATGTCTGCCATAAATCATAATGTTGCAGGGTGCTGCGCCAGGCATGTTCTTTATGTGCGAGGTTGCCGATGTGCCGCAATGCTGGCTGTTGATGAGCGTAAGCTTGCCCTTGGAAGCGTCAAAACTGAATGCACTTGCACCACGTCGCTCGTCGTCGTATTCGTTGACGGCATACACACGAGTAGCATCGTCGTTGAAGATAAGAAACGACGGATTGCCCGATTGGGTGCAGCTGACGGCTTCAGCCTTTCCGTTGTCTTGATTGAAGCGATACACATACATTCCTTCAGAAGTGCTCTGGTCGGTGTATGTGCCTACTATCATTGTCAGGTCGTTGCCGGCAAACGATTGTATTCCGGCGAAAGCGGCAGCTACGGTAGCTGCCAATAGTCTTTTGGTTCGGTTCATTTCAATATATATTTGTTGTCTGCAAATTTAAATATATTTTCCCGGTTTATCACAGATTTATAGTTACAAAGTTGTAACTTTGCAAAATATACTACAAACGAAACAATTAATATCAAATAACACTATAACATGGAAAAAGAAAAAGAGCAAATCCAATTGCCCGACAACGCCTTCACCGAGTTGAAGCCGGGCGAGGAGTACAAGCCGATTATGTCGCCAGGGCAGACCTATCCCGAGGTGAACATGTGGTCGGTGACATGGGGTATCATCATGGCTATGCTGTTCTCAGCAGCCGCAGCCTATCTCGGACTGAAGGTAGGACAGGTGTTTGAGGCTGCCATACCTATCGCCATCATTGCCGTAGGCGTGTCTACAGCCGCCAAGCGCAACAAGGCTTTGGGCGAGAACGTCATCATACAGAGTATCGGAGCCTGCTCGGGTACTATCGTAGCCGGTGCCATCTTCACCCTGCCTGCTATATATATCCTGCAGGCAAAGTATCCCGAGATGAGCGTTTCGTTCTTCAAGGTGTTCTTCTCTTCGCTGTTGGGCGGTATACTTGGAATTCTGTTTATGATACCGTTCCGTAAGTATTTCGTCAAGGACATGCATGGCAAGTATCCTTTCCCTGAAGCAACAGCCACCACACAGGTTCTCGTCAGCGGCGAGAAGGGCGGTTCGCAGGCCAAGCCGTTGCTCGTAGCCGGTCTGGTAGGAGGATTGTACGACTTCATCGTAGCTACAGTAGGCTGGTGGAACGAGAACTTCACCACTCGCGTAATGGATTGGGGCGTGATGGCAGCCGACAAGGCTAAGCTTGTATTCAAGGTGAATACCGGTGCCGCCGTATTCGGTTTGGGATACATCATCGGTCTGAAGTATGCGTTCATCATCTGTCTTGGCTCGTTTGCCGTATGGTGGCTCATTGTGCCGGGAATGTCTATCGTGTTCCACGACCAGGTTCTGAACATCTGGAATCCGGAGATTACGCAGACCGTAGGAGCAATGTCGGCTGAAGAGATATTCAAGTATTACGGCAAGAGCATTGGTATCGGTGGCATCGCCATGGCTGGTATCATCGGCATCATCAAGTCGTGGGGCATCATCAGAGGAGCCGTATCGCTTGCAGCCAACGAGATGAAGGGCGGTGCAAAGGCTTCTGCCGAGACCGTACGCACACAGCGCGACATCTCATTCAAGATTATCGCTATAGGCAGTATCGTCACTCTCATTGCTACATTCCTCTTCTTCTGGTTTGGAGTGATGGAAGGCAATCTGCTGTTTGCAGTTGTTGGCATTCTGCTTGTAGCCGTTATAGCGTTCCTCTTCACCACAGTTGCTGCCAATGCCATAGCCATTGTAGGCTCTAATCCCGTTTCGGGTATGACGCTCATGACGCTCATACTTGCCTCGGTAGTGCTTGTAGCCGTAGGGCTGAAGGGTACAGGCGGTATGGTGGCTGCGCTCATCATGGGTGGCGTTGTATGTACAGCGCTGTCGATGGCAGGCGGTTTCATCACCGATTTGAAGATTGGTTACTGGCTCGGAACGACACCTGCCAAACAGGAATCATGGAAATTCCTCGGCACACTCGTTTCGGCTGCTACCGTAGGTGGCGTTATGATTCTGCTCAACCAGACTTACGGCTTTGCAAGCGGACAGCTTGCAGCTCCTCAGGCTAATGCTATGGCTGCCGTAATCGACCCGTTGATGAACGGTGTTGGTGCTCCTTGGGCGTTGTATGCAGTAGGTGCTGTCATTGCCATTGTGCTCACCTTCTTCAAGATTCCTGCCATTGCGTTTGCACTCGGTATGTTCATCCCGCTCGAACTGAACACTCCGCTCCTCGTGGGCGGTATCGTAAGCTGGTATGTTTCTACCCGTTCGAAGAACGCTGAGGTAAACCGTGAGCGCAACGAGAAGGGTACTCTGCTTGCCAGTGGTTTCATTGCCGGCGGTGCGCTGATGGGTGTTGTATCGGCATTGCTGCGCTTCTGCGACGTTCACCTTGTGAGTGACGCATGGATGGAGGGCTGGCTTGCCAACCCATTATCGCAGATTGCTTCGCTTGCAGCCTACTGCTGCTTGATAGGCTACTTCGTTGTGGCTACTAAAGTGAAGAAGTAAATACTATAATATATGAATCTGAAAGAATTGTATAAAGCTGACGAGCATCGCTATGACAATGGCGATGCTCTCTTTGTACGCTGCGGTTGCAGCGGCGTTATGCTTCCAAAGGTTAGTTTAGGGTTCTGGCACAACTTCGGAAGCGTTGATTCTTATGAGCGTAGCCGCACCATTACCCACTGCGCTTTCGACCATGGCATCACCCATTTCGACCTTGCCAACAACTATGGTCCCGTAAACGGTAGTGCCGAGGAGACTATGGGACGACTCATGGACGATGATTTCCGTCCTTATCGCGACGAACTCTTCATTGCTACGAAGGCGGGATATGAGATGTGGCAGGGTCCTTACGGCAACTGGGGTTCGCGAAAGTCGCTCATGGCGAGTCTCGACCAGAGTCTGAAGCGAATGCACCTCGACTATGTCGACCTCTTCTACAGCCATCGCTACGACCCCAACACTCCGCTCGAAGAGACCCTCCAGGCTTTGGTAGACATTGTGCGTCAGGGCAAGGCACTGTATGTAGGCATCAGCCGTTGGCCGCTTGAGGCGCTGAAGATAGCCGACAAGTATCTGCGTGAGCATGATGTTCCGCTCCTGATATATCAAGGTAGACTCAATATGCTTGACCATTCGCCGCAGGATGAGGGCATTCTCGACTACTGTGCGGAGCACGGTGTGGGTTTCATTTCGTTCTCGCCACTCGCCCAAGGACTTCTCACCGACCGCTATCTCAACGGTATTCCGGAGGACAGCCGCATGGCTCGCGAGCATTTCCTTAAGCATAGCATGCTCACACCGGAGTTGCTTGCACATTTGAAGGACCTCAATGCGCAGGCAGAAGCGCAAGGCAAGACTCTCGCCGAGATGGCTCTTGGATGGATTTTGCAGCAGAAGGGCGTGACGAGTGTGCTCGTTGGAGCAAGCTCGCCAGAACAGTTGCTGAAGAATCTGAAATGTATCTCGGAATAGTCTGAAATGTATCGCAGAATAGTCTGAAATGCGTTGCAGAATAAGAAAAACAAGTATAAAAACGCCGCTTTTCAATCGCACCATTCCAGAAGGAGTCCTTTTGCATTTCAAAAGGGCTCCTTTTGCGTTCCAAAAGGACTCGTTTTGCACTCCAAAAGGACTCCTTTTGCATTGTAAAAGGACTCCTTTTGAAAAACGTTTTGAGTCCTTTTGTAAAACGAAGGTATTTTTACTGGAAAAAGAAGGGATTTTTTCAGTGCATTCGACATTTAGAGTAATTCAGTTCGGAATATATTAGAGGATGTGTTAAAAGTCAATTGTACGGGCTGAAAGCCCAATAAGCACATAGCCCAAGGCAGCACCTTGGGTGTACGGATTGAAAATAGCAAAACGCCCTGTAAGGGCAAAAGCATTGATAATTAACGCTTTTGCCCTTACAGGGCGCATTGTTTTTGGTGGCTTTTTACCTCAGGGCGTTGCCCTGGGCTATGTGCTTCTGCCCCTTCGGGGCGTGCTGCTTTGACTTTTATTTCACGCTTATTTCATCAACGAAGAGGAACGCCGGCTTACCCTTACCTGAATGCCAGTCGGGTATGTTGTGTTCCGAAGTGGCATAAACCTTGATATAGCGAGCCTTGGTTTGTGAGAATTTCAGCTCGTATGTATTGATGTTGTCGGCTGAATTCTTTTCCATTGCAGGCAGAGAGTGCTTGGCTACAGAGGTGAAGTTTACGCCGTCGGTAGAAAGGCTCACCTCGATGTTGCGGGCGTCGAATATCCAAGAGCCCTTGTCAACGCATGTGTTGAGGCTCACGCTCGACACTTCGGTAGGCTTCTTAAGATCGATAACGGCTTCAAGGTCGTTGCCGCTGAATCCCAACCAACGGCCTGTGCCGAAGCCCTTGTCGCCTACAAGTCCGTCGGTAAGGGCTGCACCGCCGTTGAAGGTATAGCTCTTGTGCGTAGGCTGGAGCAACTTGACGGGGCAGGCTGTAGCCTTGTTGAATGTCACGTCCTGCGCAGTAACGCTGCTGCTCTTGCCGTTGCGGAAAGCCGCTGCACGTATCTTAGCCGACTTCTGCAGATGTATTGCACCGGTGTAGAGTGTGCTGCTGGCAGTAGGCAGGCTTCCGTCGAGAGTGTAACGAATCTCGGCATCGCCCGCAGTAGTCATATGTACGACAAGCTCTTGCCACTTGGTGTCGCTGTCGATGTGTATGTTGACGTTGTAGAGGTGCTTGGCATAGTTGTAGCCGAGTCGGTCGTACAGATGGGTCAGTCCGATGAGTCGGTTGGTGAAGTCGGTGTAGTCCTTCAGCTGTGGCTGAGTCCACTGCACCTCGCTCAATGCTGCCACGCGTGGCAGGGCCATATATTGCATGTGCTTGAATGTAGGCATATACTCAGTCCATATATTTGCCTGGACACCGATGATATGGCGAGCCTCCTCAGCAGTCAGTTCTTCAGGCATAGGCTCGTACGAATATACGCGCTGCAGGGGCAGATAGCCGCCGATAGCAAGCGGTTCGTTGGCCTTGTCGAGCGACTGGTAGTAGTCGAAGTAGAGGTAGCTGTTGGGAGTCATCACCACATCGTGGTTCTGCTTGGCTGCTGCAATGCCTCCGGCTTCGCCTCGCCATGACATTACGGTAGCGCCCTCGGCAAGTCCGCCCTCAAGAATCTCGTCCCAGCCGATAGTGTTTCGTCCGAGCGACTTCAGATAGTTGGAAGCGTGTGTGATGACATAGCTCTGCAGACGTTCCTCGGCAGAGTGTCCGTCCTTGGCCTCCAGATGCAGAGCCTTGATGCGTGCCTGGCACTTGGGGCAATCCTTCCATCTCACCTTAGGGCACTCGTCGCCACCTACGTGGATATACTTAGACGGGAAGAGCTGTGTGACCTCCTTGAGCACGTTGTCGATGAAAGCCAGAACCTTGTCGTTGCCTGCGCAGAGAACGTCGTCAGAGATGCCCCACTTCTGCCATACCTTGTACGGACCGCCGGTGCATCCAAGCTCGGGATAGGCAGCGAGAGCAGCCTGCATGTGTCCGGGCAGGTCAATCTCCGGAACGATGGTGATGTAGCGGTCGGCTGCATACTTCACGATGTCGCGTATCTGCTGCTGTGTGTAGAAGCCGTCGTAGGGTATGCCGTCGTACTTGCCTGTGTTATGACCGATAACGGTCTGCTCGCGCTTGGCGCCAATCTTGGTGAGCAACGGATATTTCTTTATCTCGATGCGCCATCCCTGGTCGTCGGTAAGATGCCAATGGAAGCGGTTGATATTGTGCAGCGCGAGCATGTCGATAAACTGGCGTATTGAGTCGGCGGTAACGAAGTGGCGCGACACGTCGAGGTGGGTTCCGCGATAGGCAAAGCGTGGCGCGTCAGTGATGTGAACGGCTGGTATGCTCACTTGTGTAGCCTTGCCGTTGCAGAGTGGCAACGACTTGCGCAGAGTCTGGATGCCGTAGAACACGCCCGCAGCCGAGGCACCGGCTATACGTATCTGCTTGGTATCAGAGTTGAGCCTGTAGCCCTCGGCATTGCTGATGGTCTTGTCGATAGAAAGGATAATGGCTGGGCTGCCCTTTACCAACTTGCCTATTGTGGGGCGAATGCCAGTAGCCTCCTGAATATATGAGGCAAGCATAGTGGCGTTGCGCTTCATGTCCTGACTGTTGGTCTGCACATAGATGACGGTGTTGGAGTTGAGCGTGAACGGTGCGCTTGCGTCAGCCACGACCTGCTGCGGTTGTGGGATAATGTTGAAGTCCGCAGTTTGTCCCATTGCGGTTGAGGGCAGGAGGAAAGCCATTGCGGCGACGGCTCCTGTCAATAATTTCTGATTCATTGTTTGTTTAGTGAAATGTAGGTTGTATTATTATAATGGCTTATTAAAGTGGGGTGTGATATGTAAATTACAGTACAGCTGCGATGCGTCTTACCTTTGAAAGCTTCTCCATGAAGTTACTGTCTTTTCTTGCAGTCTGCATATTATAGTTCATTTGCATATGCATTAGTGGTTCGGCGTTCACTCCAAGAGCTGCTTCGAATAGTAATGCGGTCTTTTCGGTTAATGGACGGCGTTCATTCAGTATCTCGTTCAGGGCAGAATATCCTATTCCCATATCCTTAGCGAGCTTGCATTGTGATATGCCTCGATATTCTATTTCTTCCTTAAGAATAGATCCGGGATGAGTAGGAGTAAATGGTGTCAGTTCGTTGGCTGACGGTCCGTTGTGCTTTATTTCTTTATTCATAATGGTTTCATTTATAATGGTTTGACAATTCTGTTATGTTACAAATAGTGGCAATAGATTTCTTTGAAGTATATGTACATACAGTTTTGTTATTTTCTTGCAAAAATACGGCTATTTATTGTCTTCTCAAAATTTGAGAAGACAATAAATATTAACGTCATTTCTTTTTCTGTGTATTCGGCAGAAAGCCAGCTATAATGCCCAATAGAGGTAGCAGGGAACTCACACGGAAAATGAATTCGATGCTGGTTTTGTCGGCAAGCCATCCGAAGAATGCAGATCCGAGTCCGCCCAGACCAAACATCAGTCCGAAGAAGATTCCTGCTATCAGTCCTACTTTGTCGGGCATGAGGTCGGTGGCGTACACTACGATTGACGAGAAGGCCGAAGCGATAATCAGTCCGGACAGGAATGTGAATATAATGGTCCATGCGAGGTTGGCAAAGGGCATTGCCAGTGCGAATGGAGCGGCTCCGAGTATGGAGAACCAGATGACATATTTGCGTCCGAACTTGTCGCCCAGCATTCCGCCTGCAACCGTACCTATGGCAAAAGCGGTAAGAAACACGAACAGACAGAGTTGCGAGGTCTGCACCGATACGCCGAACTTGTCGATGAGGAAGAATGTGAAGTAGCTCGTAATGCACGATGTGTAGAAGTATTTTGAGAATACAAGCATTACGAGAATGAACAAAGCCCAGTATTTGGAACGTTTCGAAATGCCGTTGTTCAATGCCGGATTGTGCTGCTTGTGGACAGCTATGTATGCCAGACGTGCCTTATACCATGCACCAAGCCGCACCATAATGAGTGCTGCAAGCAGCGCGGCGAGGGCAAACCACGATATTGAGTGCTGGCCAAAGGGCAATACGATGATGGCTGCAAGCAACGGTCCGAGAGCCGATCCGCCATTGCCTCCAACCTGAAATATGGATTGTGCCAGACTCTTTCTGCCGCCCGATGCCATCTGAGCCACTCGCGATGCGGTGGGATGGAATATCGACGAACCCAGTCCGACGATGCTTACGGCAAGCAGAATGAGCAGATAGTTTTCGGCAAAGGCGAGCAATAGCAGTCCGGTAAGCGTGAAACACATACCCGCAGACAATGCGTAAGGACGCGGATGGCGGTCGGCATAGAGGCCCGTGAATGGTTGCAGAATCGACGAAGTCATCTGGAAAATAAGCGTGATGATGCCTATCTGTGCAAACGAGAAGCCGAACTTGTCCTTGATGATAGGGTAGATGGAGGGTATGATTGACTGAATCATGTCGTTGAGAAAATGCGAAATTCCGCAAATAACGAGTATGGAATACACCGTACCTTCGGTCATTGTGGGGTTGCCCTTGATCTTGTTGCCTATTGATTTTATATTCATAATAATGTGTATGGAGTTTTACGCTTGTGCAAAATTATAAAAAAATAGTCGTCTATAATATTGTAATTTGATAAAAAACTTGTGCAGGCTTCTCAGTCTGAGATTTTAATGTTAACTTTGTATTTGGCTTGTTGTGTCATGAAGCCGGCAGAATAGTTAACGTTAACGACAAATGATAGACCACGCTACAGTAGAAAGAATTAAGGATGCAGCCAACATTGTTGAGGTAGTTTCGGAGTTTGTCACGCTGCGACGCAGTGGGGCCAACTACAAGGGATTGTGTCCTTTTCACGACGAGAAGACCCCGTCGTTCTATGTTTCGCCTGCACGTGGCATGTGTCATTGCTTCGGTTGCGGCAAGGGAGGCAATCCCATCGGCTTCATTATGGAGCATGAGCAGATGACTTATGTTGAGGCTCTGCGCTGGCTTGCCAACAAATACCACATCGAGATACGCGAACGCGAACTCACCGACTACGAAAAGCGGGAGCAGAGCGAGCGCGAGAGTATGTTCATTGTCAACGAATGGGCGATGAAATACTTTCAGGACAAGATGCAGAACGACCCCGACGGCATAGCCATAGGAATGCAGTATTTCCGCAGCCGTGGCTTTCGCGACGACATAATACAGAAGTTCCAGCTCGGCTACGACCTTGCCGACCGCCGCGCTTTTGCCGTTGCTGCTCTTGGCAAGGGATATAAGGAGGAGTTCATACTGAAGACAGGCATCTGCTACAAGAACGACCGTGGCGAACTGATCGACCGTTATGCAGGTCGTGTAATATTCCCGTGGATAGGCATAAGCGGCAAGGTGGTGGGCTTCGGAGGCCGATTGCTCGACTCGCGCACTAAGGGTGTCAATCAGAAATATGTCAATTCGCCCGACTCTGAGATTTATCATAAGGACCGGGAGTTGTACGGACTGTATCAGGCGAAGAAGGCTATAGCTAAGGAAGACCGTGTTTTCATGGTCGAAGGCTACACCGACGTCATCTCAATGCACCAGTGTGGCATAGAAAATGTGGTGGCAAACTCGGGTACGGCACTCTCTATTCATCAGATACACATACTCCATCGCTTCACGTCCAACATCACTCTGCTGTACGACGGTGATGCGGCTGGCATCCATGCGGCTATGCGTGGAACCGACATGCTGCTCTCGGAGGGAATGAACCTTAAAGTTTTGCTCTTGCCGGATGGTGACGATCCCGACTCATTCTCGCGCAAACACACGGCAGCCGACTTCCGTAAGTATATCGAAGAGCATCAGACCGACTTCATACAGTTCAAGACCGACCTGCTGCTGCGCAACGAACGCGACCCGCTGAAGCGTTCGGAGGCAATCAATTCCATCATCCGCAGCATCTCGTTTGTAGTAAATCCAATTCTGCGCGACACCTATATACACGACTGTTCGGTGCGTATGGGGCTCAATGAGGCTACACTCATCAACACACTCAACGGTTTCATACGCAACAACCGCGAAGAACGCACCTCAGAAGAGGCTCGCGCCACACAACAACAGCAACGAATACAGACTCCGCAGCCTTCTGTCAGCCAGACAACACCGCTGGAACAGGCGTCGAAAGTGGAGCGTATGCTTGTGGAAATGATAATCCGCTACGGCGACACTATTATATATAATAATGTGGAAACGGAAGACGGAGGAGTGATGAACCTCAATATTGCGCAGTACATCGACTACAATCTGAGCGTAGACGGACTGAAACTTGCCAATCCTTTGTTTGCAAAGATACTCGAAGAGGCTGTTGCGCATAGTCAAGACGAAGGCTTCAATGCCGAGCAATTCTTCATTCATCATGAGAATATGGATGTGTCGCGCATAGCCACCGACCTTTGTGTAGACAAGTATCGTATGCTCGACGAACAGAAAACGGCTGCCAATGCTGAGCCGAAGAACAAGGACGAGCTGAAAGCCGAGGAGGAAAACCGCATCGAAAACCTACGTCAGCAGACCGAACATTTGCTCAACGACTTCCGAATGGACTATCTCGAGCAGCGTCTGCGACAACTCCAGGCGCAGATTTCGCAAGCTTCTGCCGACCACGAGCGACTCATGCAGCTTATGGAAGAATATAAGACAGCCCACGAGTTGAGATCGAAACTCGCCCGACTGTTGGGCAACAACATAATAGCGTAAACGCAACTTACCGCAGGTCGGAGTAATCCTGCGGTAGTAAATATAAATAATCAAAAACAACACCATTATGTATTACATTGAAAAGACTCTTGAAATCTCGGCGTGTCATCGCCTTAAGCTCTCGTACGAGAGCAAGTGTCAGAACCTGCATGGCCACAACTGGATCATCACCGTTTATTGCAAGTCGCGCGAACTGAACAGCGACGGAATGGTGGTAGACTTCACCCACATCAAGCGACTTGTACAAGAACGTCTCGACCATGCCAATCTCAACGAGGTATTGCCCTTCAATCCAACAGCCGAAAACATAGCGCGATGGGTGACCGAGCAGATACCGCAATGCTATCGTTGCATGGTGCAGGAGAGCGAGGGCAACAAAGCTATTTACGACGCAGAAGATTAAGATCGCTGATAACAACGTATTATTGAACCATTTAAGCTTTGCATGTATACAAGCATGCTGTTTCAGATGAAAAGAGTCAACGATATTTTCTATTCATTGCAAGGCGAAGGACGCAACACCGGACGTGCTGCGATATTCATCCGTTTTGCAGGTTGCAACTTGAAGTGTCCGTTTTGCGACACCGATTTCGCCCAATACGAGGATATGAGCGACGAGGATATACTCAATCGGATTAAGTCTTACCCCTCGCACTTTGTCGTTCTAACCGGCGGCGAACCTTCGCTTCAGGTAGACCGACAGTTGGTCGACCTTCTTCACAAGCACGGTTACGAGCTGGCAATGGAGACAAACGGCACACACCCGATAGTCGACGGCATCGACTGGATAACATGTTCGCCCAAAGGCAACACCCAAATCAAGCGATGCAACGAGCTGAAGTGCATCTTCGAAGAAAACACCCAGCACCCCGACGATCACGGAATCATAGCCGAATACAAATACCTTCAACCCTGCGACGTGCAGGATGCCGAACGCAACGCACAAATAGTGAAGCGCTGTTTCGACTATATCCTGCAGCATCCCGAATGGCGAATGTCGCTGCAGACGCATAAGCTTGTAGGGTTCAAGTAATTTAGTTGAGAGTTGATAGTTGAAAGTTGAGAGTTATGATTAGCTTTATATTTAATATTGTTGCCTTAAATATTTGTCATAGAGTAATCATAACTCTCAACTCTCAACTCTCAATTATCAACTTTAAAAGCTCAACTTTCATATTCCAAAAGGAGGAACTGAAGTATGATATACGTTCATTGGATATTCATAGTTCTGTACGTAGCGGTGATAGTCGGCATCATGCTGACAGTATTGATGGACAACCGCCAGCCTGCCAAGACCATAGCTTGGGTCCTGGTATTGCTGTTTGTGCCCGTTGTAGGCATAGTGTTGTACATCTTCTTCGGTCAGAACACGCGCAAGATGAAACTTATATCAGGGCGTTCGCTCGACCAATTGTCAAAGCGTTCGATGCTTGAATTTGTAGAGCAGCGCAACTTGCGGATGCCCGAATACTTCTCCTCACTCGTCCGACTGTTTACCAATCAGAGCCTGTCGCTACCCTTTAAGGACAACGCTGTAGAATTCTACACCGACGGCTATCAGTTTTTTCCGGCTCTGCTGCAAGCCATAAAGGGCGCAACCAACCACATTCATCTCGACACATACATCATAGCCGATGACCCGTTGGGCCGTCTTGTAAGTGATGCCCTTATTGCCAAGGCGCGCGAAGGGGTAGAGGTGCGCCTGATATACGACGACGTAGGATGCTGGCGTGTGCCCGAACGTTTCTTCGACCGTATGCGTCAGGCAGGCGTAAAGGTGCGTTCGTTCATGCCTGTACGGTTCCCAGCCTTCACCAGTAAGGTGAACTATCGCAACCACCGCAAGGTATGCGTCATCGACGGCACGCAAGGATTCATAGGCGGAATGAACATAGCTTTGCGCTATGTCAAGGGATTGCATGGTGGCACTCTGCCCTGGCGCGACACCCACATGCGTCTGCGTGGCAGTGTGGTGTACGCCTTGCAACGTGCATTCCTTGTCGACTGGTATTTCGTCGACCGCACACTCATCAACGACCATCGTTACTATCCGCCTATGCCATGGCACATCAGCAACGACTCTTTGGCTCAAGTAGTCACCAGTAGTCCTATTGCCCAGTGGCCCGACATTATGCAAGGCTATGTGCGAATACTGCTTGAAGCCAAGCGGTATGTGTATATGGAGACCCCGTATTTTCTTCCTACCGAACCCGTTCTGTTTGCTATGCGCACCGCAGCATTGGCAGGTGTCGACGTGCGTCTGCTCATACCGCGCCGCAGCGATGCCTGGCTCATACAGCTGGCAAGCATGTCGTACGTCACCGAAACGTTGGAGGCAGGCGTAAAGGTGAGGCTGTATGAGAAGGGATTCAATCACAGCAAACTGCTTGTTGCCGACGATCAGATATCCACGTGCGGTTCTACAAACATCGACTTCCGTAGTTTTGAGAACAACTTCGAGGCCAACGTGTTCTTCTACGACCGCCAGACGGCGTTGCGCATAAAGGACATTTACATGCGCGATGAGGATTGCAGCATCAATTTCAGCGAAGCCCGTGAGCTGCATCACCGTCCGTATATGCACCGGTTTGTAGAATCGTTGCTGCGTCTGTTGTCGCCATTGTTGTAGTGAATGGAAATTTCCCGTGATGTTTCCATTATTCATAAAATAATATATATTTGAATTAGGCGGATTCAAAAAAAATATATACATTTGCATTCAATTAACGACTAACTTACTATTACAATCATGGGTGAGACAAAATTCGCTATTTCGAAACGTTTATTTAGTAAAGGAAATATGAAGGATTTCATGTTCATTGTGTTTGGAATCCTTTCGTATGCAGTTGGATATACAGCTTTTATTCTTCCTGAAAGAGTTGTAATGGGAGGTGTATCGGGTTTGTCTGCCTTGATATACTATGCCACAAATATACCCGCCGGTATATCAATCTTCGTGCTTAACATTACCTTGCTTATCATAGCCTTTAGCGCTTTGACCAAGCAGTTTGTGGTGCGTACGATAATCGGTGTTCTTCTTCTTTCACTGTTTATCGGTACATTGCAGCCGTTCTTCCAGGCTTATCCGATCATCACGGCAGGCGAAGACAAGTTCATGCACGTTCTTATCGGAGGTATGTTGGGTGGTGCCGGTCTTGGCATAGTGTTCTCTCACAACGGTTCGACGGGCGGAACGGACATTATAACCGTGTTGCTCACCAAGCACTTCAACTTGAGTTTCGGTCGTGCAATGCAGTTTATTGACTGTACAATCATCTGTTCTTCTTACTTGCTCTTCCACAGTATGGAGACAATCGTTTATGGTGTAGTCTTCACTCTTGTAGCAAGTTTCGTGTGCGACTTCGTTGTCAACGGCTCGCGTCAGACCGTTCAGTTCCTTATCATATCAAAGCACTACAAAGAGATAGCTGATACTATCAACCGTCGTGTGAATCGTGGCGTTACTGTTATTGAAGGTAAGGGATGGTATAGCAAGGAAAATGTGGAAATGCTTGTTGTGTTGTCGCGCAAGTATGAGTCGCAAGACATCTTCGCCGTGATAAAGCAGATTGACCCGCAAGCCGTTGTTTCGCAGACATTCTGCCACGGAGTGTTCGGTGAAGGATTCGACAAGATTAAGTAAAAGTAAAAAAGTAAAAGAGTAAAAAAGTAAATGCTTAGGCGACTTTTTTACTCTTTTACTTTTTCACACCTTTTATTCTTTTACTTTTTTACTATTTTAATTTTACAATGAACCGCAGAATACTCAACATAGCCATACCTTCAATAGTTTCAAATATCACCGTACCGCTGCTCGGACTTGTCGATATGGCGATATCAGGACATATGGGAGATGCCGTATATATAGGTGCAGTAGCCGTAGGAAGTATGATATTCAACGTTATATACTGGCTGTTCGGATTCTTGCGTATGGGCACGAGCGGTATGACGTCGCAGTCGTTGGGCCGTCGCGATCTGGACGGAGTGGCTATGCTACTGATGCGTTCGATGGGTGTGGCATTGCTGATAGGCTTTACTATAGTGGTGCTTCAATACCCCATAGGACGTCTGGCGCTGATGCTGACGGGTGCTACAGCCGACATAAGCAGCGAGGCGTGGGTATATTTCCGTATATGCGTATGGGGCGCACCAGCCATGTTGTGTCTGTACGGACTAACGGGTTGGTACATAGGCATGCAGAACACGCGTCTGCCTATGTTCATATCGATATTGCAAAACGTTGTAAACATCGCTGCCAGCTTTACTTTTGTGTATGTAATGGGCTTGAAAGTGGAGGGCGTAGCGCTTGGAACGCTCGTGTCACAATATGCCGGACTCGTCGTGTCGCTTGCTTTGTGCACCTACACCTACGGCAATCGTTTGTTTGGCAGAATACGTTGGCGCGACATTTTTGAGCAAAGCGAGCTGTCGCGATTCTTCACCGTCAATCGCGACATATTCCTGCGCACACTCTTTCTTGTAGCCGTCAACTTCTATTTTCTTTCGGCAGGAGCCTCGCAAGGAGCCGTAGTGCTGGCTGTGAACACGTTGTTGATGCAGTTCTTCACCTTGTTCTCGTACGTTATGGATGGATTTGCCTATGCCGGCGAGGCATTGTGTGGCAGACTATACGGTGCCGGCAATAATGAAGGATTTGTCCGTATGGTGCGCCGATTGTTTATGTGGGGATTGGGATTGTCAGCGGTATACACACTTGTTTATGCCCTTGGCGGCAGTCCGTTCCTCATGTTGCTCACTGACAATGCCAGTGTCATCGATGCGTCGGCATCGTATGTGCCGTGGGCGGTGTTCATTCCGCTGTGCGGTATGGCAGCATTCATTTGGGACGGAGTGTTCATCGGTATCACCGCAACACGCGGAATGCTCGTGTCGTCGGCAATATCGGCAGTGTTTTTCTTTGCTGTTTATCTGGCATTACGCCCTATGCTCCACAACCATGCGCTATGGATAGCCTTCCTTACGTATCTGGCTATGCGTGGAGTGGTGCAGACGGTTTTGTATAACAAGTGGAGTAGGGGTAAAGGTCCTGCAAATAAAGATAGATAAAATGCTGCTACAGCCAGCTCATAAGGGCGTGTCATAAGCACAAGCAGTACGCCCCGAAGGGGCAGAAGCGCATAGCCCAAGGCAGCGCCTTGGGTAAAAGTGTCGCAAATAGCAATGCGCCCTGTAAGGGCAAAAGCGTTAATTATCAATGCTTTTGCCCTTACTGGGCGTTTTGCTTTTATCTATCCGTACACCCAGAGCGTTGCTCTGGGCTATGGGCTTATTGGGCTTTCAGCCCGCTTTGTTTACGTTTGAGTACACCCTCATCCTATAATTAGCACAAGCGATTCTCTTCACTTGCAGCAACTTCTTTATTCGTTGCTTCTTCTTTGGAATGAGGATTGTAATGTACTTTTACTTGATTGCCCGCTCAAACTGACCGCTTGCAGCAAAGCTCAGCCCCTCGATTTTCTCGGTAGTCTTGCGTGAGCAGTATTTGAATGTGACGCTTTTCTGTCCGCTGAACGACTTCCACACAAGCGTCATGTCCACCTTCTTGCCATTGGTGTCGGGCAGTTTGTCGAGTCGGAAAGCCACGATGCCGTCGCCCCAGTAGCCGCCCTTCACGCCTTGAGCGTTGTGGCAGAAAGTCAGTTCGTACGGTTTGGCAGGGTCGGCAGCTACAAGATTCACGATGTGCGGAGTGTTGTTAGGAGCCCACTGGGTGCGGAAATGAATGGTGAGATAGCCGTCTTCCGACACCGTCCATTCGCGTAATATCTCCACAGGGTCCTGTCCTTTGCTCACGAGTTCGGCTCCGATTTCGCCGGCGTTGACCATAGGTTTGGTCAGAATGCTGTCCAACCAATTTACATAAACGTCGTAGTTGCGCTTGTTGTCAGGCTGTGTGAGCAGTCGGAAATTGATGAATGCTCGCACCTCCTTGTTTCCGTAAGGAGCCTGCTTGATGTTAGTGGCGTTAATCTTGGTAGAGTCGTCAAGCTGCATGTAGAATGACGAACCGTCGGCAGTTGGCTTCAGCGTGACGAGAGCGTTGGGACGGTTGAGCGGAAATACTGGAAACTCGTCGTTGTCGTTGTCGCACGACTGCATGGCGAAGCCCACCAAGCCGATGGCAACGATGAGCAGAGCGGCGTGTGAAGCCTTGATGATGCTGCTGATATAGTAATTTATCTTATTCATATTTATAATAGATTTCTGTCTTGTTGATAATAGAATTATGTCTCTTTGATAATAGTTGTCTCCCATTTGCAAAGATACAATAATATATTAATGCAACGCAAGTTTTAGCAGTTTTTTTTTATTGCCTTTTCAAAAGGAGTCCTTTTGCCCTCCAAAAGGAGCCCTTTTACACACCAAAAGGAGTCCTTTTACACACCAAAACGAGCCCTTTTGCACACCAAAAGGAGTCCTTTTGAAATGCCCTCGGATTTCGCCCTCATTACAACTGTGCCTATGGCTTTGTGCATACGTGTATGTACCGACTTTATTATTTCTATTTTTTTTGAAATATTAAAGTCGGGTAATGTTGTTTATATGGTGATTTTTCCCTATTTTTGTATTATAATGCGTGGTTGGACGCATTCTGTGTTGTACGACACAGCCAAAACATTAACTCATCAAAAAGGAAACACTATGAAGAAGTCAACAGTCCTTTCGATACTTATGGTGCTGCTTATGCCACTGACAGCAGCTGCCGACACCTATACATCACTATGGAAACAATACGACACTGCACTGCAGAAGGACCATCCTAAGACTGCGCTTGATGTGCTTTCGCAGATAGTTGGCAAGGCAACACGCGAACGAGCCTACGGCCATTTGCTAAAGGCTCAGCTCGCTACAGCCCAACAGCAATGCGCCATATCCGTCGACTCATTGCAGCCCGCAATCGACCGTCTGCGCCGTTGTGAGCAGAATGCCGTGCAGAGTGGCGACAAGGTGCTTGCTGCAATATATCAGTCGGTGCTCGGAACCATCTATACTGACAACTGGATGGGCATTGACGAGACTGGAAAACTCGGCAAACAATACTTCAAGAAGTCGATGAGCAATCCCGAAGCGTTGGCTGAAGCCTACTCTACGGGATATGAACCGTTTGTAATCGACGGCACCGACTCGCGCTATTTCTATCACGACATGCTGCACGTACTGGGCATCCGTGCCAACGACTATCGCACCATGCACGACTATTATGCCTCGCGCGGCAAGCGCGAGGGAGCCTGCCTTACAGCTATCGAACTCGTCAAGCGTGCCCGTCGTCAAAGCGATGTGGGTCATGTAAAGAAGTCGAATTATATCATGTCGCTCGATTCGCTCGTGCGCGAATATTCCGACCTGATGCCGTGTGCCGAAGTTGCCATTGAGCGCTACGCCTATATGGCGAATGCCGAGGACGTAACAGCCGAGGAGAAGATGAACTACATCAACTACGCCCTCATGAAATGGGGAGCCTGGCCACGCATGAATATACTGCGAAATGCCCAGCGCCGCCTTACATTGCCATCGTTTCACGCAAGCATAGGAGGCGAACTGGCTCTGCCAGGAGTGCCTCGCAAGGTGAAGGTGATGGCGCTCAACAACATCGGCGAACTGCGTATCACCGTCTCGCGACTCGACATTGACGGCACCACAACCCTCAACCCGTCGAGCGACAAGGACTATGCACGTCTGCGCCGACACATCGTTCAGAACGAACAACCCATCACCGACGTGCGCCGATACGTAGGTCTGCCGGCATACAAGACCGTAAGCGACACGCTCGAAATAAAGGGATTGCGATCGGGAATGTATCTCGTAGAGATGTCGACCGATAACGTCAGCGTGCCAGTCGACCGCCAGTTGCTGCGCGTTTGCAATATCTATCCCGTCGTAGAAGCGTTGCCCGGCAACAAGTACCGTATGGCTGTGCTCAACGCCACAAGCGGCGTAGCCGTGCCGGGAGCCAAGATTGACGTTGTGACTGATGTTGACAAGCACGGCAAGGACATCATACGCACATATACCTGCGACAGCAACGGCGAGGCTTACATAACATACGCCAAGAGCGAACCGCGCTCTTATCGCATATACACCGACACCGAACGTGCTTTCCCCTTCACCCCAATGTCGGGACATTTCTATTATTACAGCAACAAGGCAGACGTAGTGCGCACGTCGTTGTTCACCGACCGCAGCATCTACCGACCCGGACAGACGCTGCATGTGGCTGCCATGGCATATACATATAATAATAAGGTGTATAAGGGAGAGCCCAAGGCTGCTCAGTCGATGACCATAACACTGCGCGATGCCAACCATAAGGAGGTGGCTTCGCAGCAGGTTCAGACCGACGAATACGGTATGGCAAGCGCCGACTTCGTATTGCCGCAAGGCGGAATGACGGGCACTTACACCCTGCGTTCCGACTATGGCAACAACTCGTATACCTCGGTTAGGGTGGAGGAATACAAGCGTCCGACGTTCAGCGTCGATATAGCAAAGTCTACAGACAAGTATGCCGCAGGCGACACCGTGCGCCTTAAGGGCATGGCCCGCAGCTTTGCCGGAGTGCCCGTACAGAATGCCCGTGTGGCATTGCGTGTAGTTCGCCGTCCGGCAATGTTCTGGCGAGGCATGGGAGTCGAAATGCGTCAGGAGACAGTATTGAACGATACCGTGCAGACCACGGCTGCTGGCGAATTCGAAGTGAAAGTGCCAATCGTCATCCCCGACACTTATGACGAGCATCCGCGCCGCTACTATATGTTTGACGTGGCTGCCGACGTCACCGATGTGGCAGGCGAGACACGCCATGCAGAGGCTTCGTTGCCATACAGCGATCATCCTACTATACTCACATGCGACATTCCTGAAAAGTCGTTGCGCGACAGTCTGCGCACCATCACATTCGCCTATCGCAACAATGCGGGCGACCCTATCGACGGCAATGTGACCTATTATATCGACAACAATCGATATACCTGCAAGGCAAACACCCCAAGCAAGATAGCCGCCGAGGCTCTGACATCAGCCCGCCATAGCCTTATGGCGATATGCGGAACCGACACTCTGCGTACAGCATTCACAACATTCACCCTGCGCGACAGCAAGGCTCCCGTAGAGACACACGATTGGTTCTATCAGTCGGCTGAACGTTTCAAGGACAATATGACCCCCGTGTTCATACAGGTGGGTTCGAGCGACTCAATCCAGCACGTTGTATATACGCTCATTTCAGGCGACAAGGTGATAGAAGACGGACGTGCCGACCTGAAGAACGAGCTTCGCACACGTGCATTGATGTACAAAGAGGAGTGGGGCGACGGCATAACGCTGTCGGTAGCGTGGGTTAAGAACGGCACGGCTTATAAGCATACTGCACGAATAGAGCGTCCGTTGCCCGACACCCGACTCAATTTGAAGTGGACAACATTCCGCGACCGACTCACTCCGGGACAGCGCGAGACGTGGACCCTCAACATAACTAACCCCGACGGAACACCAGCCAAGGCTCAGCTCATGGCTACAATGTACGACAAATCGCTTGATGAGATACGCCGTCACAACGTGCGTTTCTCGTTGCCGGCATTCGTCAGTGTGCCTTGGTTGACATGGAATGGCGTGAACAATCGCGGACTCTTTGCCTACAGCGAGATGCCTATGCGCATTCTTAATGAGAGAAGTCTCAACCTGAGCCGCCTCACCGATTTCAGCATTTTTTGTTATGATGAGGTGCTTAAGGCAAATGTTCAGAGTAAACAATTCAACAGTCGCAAGATGATGGCATACGACAAGTCGGAAAGCCGAGTACTTGTAGGAAGCGTAGAGAGTGCTAAGGCTGCCGAGACAGTTGACTCTGAGGCTATGAATGAGGATACGGAAGACGGCGATTCGACAGCTACCAAGCATATACGCGAGAATCTTAATGAGACAGCCTTCTTCTATCCGGCACTCGTGAGCGATGCTAAGGGCAATGTGTCAATCAACTTCACGCTGCCCGAGAGTGTCACCACATGGCAGTTCTATGGCTTGGCTCACGACTTGAACATGAACAACGGCGTCATTTCGGCAACGTCGGTGGCAAAGAAGACCATAATGGTTCAGCCAAATGTTCCGCGCTTTGTACGCTCTACTGATAGCGGAGTGCTCTCGGCACGTGTGTCGAACACTTCCGACAAGCAGGTGGCTGGCACCGCCCGACTTGTATTGCTCAATCCCGAAACGGGCAAGGAGGTGTATCGCAAGGAGCGTAAATACACTGTAATGGCAGGCGAGACAACGGCAGTCGACTTCGATTTCGACATGTCGAAGATTCAGAACGACGGACTGCTTGTATGCCGCATCACCGCACATGGCCACGGCTATAGCGACGGCGAGCAGCATTATCTGCCCGTTTTGCCTGACAATGAACTCGTCACCAATACATACGCCTTCACACAGAATGCCCCTGGCACACTCGATATTGATGTGGCTAAGATGTTTGCAGTCAGCGACAAGAACTCACGACTTACCGTTGAGTATACCAATTCGCCCTCGTGGCTCATGGTTCAGGCTCTGCCTACTATGTCGAATGCCGATGGCGACAACGCCATGTCGCTTGCCACGGCTTATTATGCCAATGCGTTGGGCCGCCACATCATGCTCTCCAACCCGGCTATAAAGCAGACCGTAGCACTCTGGCAGAAAGAAACGGGTGATGCAAAGGACGGCTCTTCAATGCAGAGCGCATTGCAGAAGAACAGCGAACTGAAGCAGATTGTGCTCGACGAAACGCCTTGGCTCAACGAAGCCAACCGTGAATCGGAGCAGAAGCGTATGCTTGCCGCATTCTTCGATGAGTCGCAGATAGACTATCGTCTTGCCAACAATCTCTCGCTGTTGTCTCGTCTGCAGCTGCCCAACGGTTCGTTTGCATGGTGGAAGGGAATGGAGGGTTCGCCATCTATGACAATGGCTGTAGTGCAGACGCTTGTCCGTTTGAATGCAATGATTGGCGAACAGGCCAATACAAACGGTATGATTGCTGCCGCTTTCAGCTATATGGACAAGCAGATAGCACGCGAGGTGAAGGATATGAAGAAGCTTGAGAGCGAGGGCAAGCAGAAGAATCTGCGCCCGAGCGAACTGGCTGTGCAGTATCTGTACGCTTCTACTCTTGCCAAGCGACAGATGAATGCCTCGGCAAAGCAGAACTTCGACTGGCTCATCAGTCGACTGGCACGTCAGAATACGGAGTTCACGATATACGGAAAAGCCGTTTCTGCCGTTGTGCTTGCCAAGAACAATCATCGCAAGGAGGCTGCCAATCTGCTTGAGAGCATACGCCAGTATACTGTATATACCGACGAAATGGGTCGCTACTTCGATTCGCCGAAGGCTCAGTATTCATGGTTCGACTATCGCATTCCGTCGCAGGTGGCTGCCATTGAGGCATTGAAGGCTCTGCAGCCCGACGATGTCAAGACCATTGGCGAGATGCAACGATGGTTGCTCCAGACCAAGCGTACTCAGGCATGGGACACTCCGATTAATTCTGTAAATGCCGTTTATGCCTTCCTTAACGGCAACGGCGCTGCGCTTGTTGACGGCAATGCGCAGCATGCAACGATAAAGATTGACGGAGAGAAGCTGCAGATGCCTAAGTCAACGGCAGGTCTCGGCTATGTCAAGGCGGCAAAGACGGGTGACCGCTTCAAGCAGTTGACTGTCGAGAAAGCATCTGAGGGAACTTCTTGGGGTGCTGTATATGCTCAGTTTATGCAGCAGTCGGACGATGTGGCTGATGCCGCTATGGGCATGACTGTGGTTCGCGAGGTGTTGAAGGACGGCAATCGACTCAGTGGCGACAATGTTCAGCTGAATGTGGGCGACCGCATTATGGTGCGCCTGACGGTAACGGCTGCACGCGACTACGACTTCGTTCAGCTCAGCGACCGTCGTGCTGCGTGTCTCGAACCGGCTCAGCAGTTGTCGGGTTATGGCTTCGGCTACTACTGTCAGCCTAAAGACAACGTAACAAACTTCTTCTTCGACCGTATGTCGAAGGGCAAGCACGTCATCGAAACAATCTATTATGTCGACCGTAAGGGCGAATACCATACTGGTACATGTGCCGTTCAGTGTGCATACGCACCTGAGTTTATGGCACGAACCAAGGCTGTCAAGATAGCTGTGAAATAAGGGAAAATAGAAAAATAAAGATATATGAAAAAGTTTTTTATATGCGCTTCGCTCTTTGCGTTTGTGTCGTTGGGGGTGAGTGCGCAGAAGATAGAAGCGATAAACAAGATTGTCGACTGCGGTCAGACTACATATCAGTCGCCGGCTACGGCTGAGTTTGAAGTGAAAAACAAGTCGAACCGTGCTGTGCGCATTGTTGATGTGCGCACCAGTTGCGGATGCACCGACGTGGATTATCCCAAGGGCGAGATTGCTCCCGATGCCAAGTTCATGGTGCGTGTAACGTACGATGCCCAGACAATGGGCCGTTATGATAAGTTTGTCGACGTGTATGTATCCGACCAGCAGCGTCCTGTCATGCTGCGTATGCGAGGCAACGTGGTTAGGGAGATTGTGGATTTTGCAGGCAAGTACGACTACGACTTTGCCGGAATACGCACCGATTGCGACGACATTGAGTTTGATGACGTGAATCGTGGTGAGCGTCCGCAGAAGAAGATACACCTGCTAAACACCACAAGTTCGACTGTTGAACCCGTTGTTATGCACCTGCCCGACTATCTCACAGCCGAGGTTTCGCCTTCGAAGATTCTGCCTGGCCACAGCGGAGTGCTGACCGTTACGCTCAATTCGAAGCGCTTGAAGGATATGGGACTTACGCAGACGAGTGTCTATCTGGGTGCATTCCCTGGTGATCGTGTGAGTCGTGAGAAGGAGTTGGGCGTTTCAGCCGTGCTTCTGCCTAAGTTCGACAACCTCACTGCATCACAACTTGCCAACGCTCCGAGACTGTATCTGTCTACGTCCGAGCTTAACCTTGGAGCTTTCAACGACAAGAAGAAGCTGAAGGGTGAGATAATCATACGCAACGACGGCAAGACGGTGCTCAATATCAAGAACCTCCAGATGTTCACTGTGGGCTTGCAAGTTTCGCTGAACAAGCAGAAATTGCAGCCGGGTGAGTCGGCAAAGATGAAGATTACAGCCGAACAACGACTGATTAAATCGGCTCGCTCGCAGCCACGTGTGCTGATGATAACAAACGACCCGGGTCGTCCGAAGGTAACTATTAAGGTTATTACGAAGTAAAAAAGAAAAGCAAAGCCCATCATATTCCCCCATAAAGCCCATCACATCCCCCCATAAAGCCCCACCCCCAGCCCCTCCCCCGCAGGGAGGGGAGTAATATGCTTTGTTAACTCATAGTACTGCATAATGTTTTTTTTACAGCCCTCAAGCAACAAGTCATACCATTCCCCTCCCTACGGGGGAGGGGTTAGGGGTGGGGCTTTGCGGGGGAGGGGCTAGGGGTGGGGCTTTCTGGGGCTTTTAGGCTTTTTTGATTAATTATATGAAAATAGAAATAGACGAGGGTAGTGGTTTCTGCTTTGGCGTTACCACTGCCATAAAGAAGGCAGAGGAGGAACTCTCTGGAGGCAATACGCTGTATTGTCTTGGTGATATTGTGCATAATGGTATGGAGGTGGAACGCCTGCATGCCAACGGATTGATAACTATCAATCATGAGGAGATGCGTCGACTGCACGATGTCAAGGTGCTGTTGCGTGCGCATGGCGAACCGCCTGAGACCTATGAGTTGGCAAAACAGAACAACATAGAGATAATAGACGCTACATGTCCGGTGGTGCTTGCACTGCAACGCCGCATCAAACGTCAGTATGACACCAATCCCGAGGCGCAGATAGTTATCTTCGGCAAGCGTGGACATGCTGAGGTGTTGGGACTGGTGGGACAGACTTCGAGCCATGCCATTGTAGTAGAGAAGGTGGATGACGTGAAGACTCTTGACTTCTCGCGCGATATCTATCTGTATTCGCAGACCACTAAGTCGCTCGATGGTTTTCATCGTGTCATAGAATACATACAGGAACACATGTGCGAAGGGGCCAAGTTCCAAAGCTTCGACACCATCTGCCGACAGGTTGCCAACCGTATGCCAAACATAGCGATGTTTGCTTCGCGTCACGACCTTGTATTGTTTGTGTCGGGACGAAAGAGCAGTAATGGCAAGGTATTGTTCAATGAGTGCCATAGCGTCAATCCCAACAGCTATCAGATAGAAAGTGCCGACGAGATAGACATGGCGTGGTTTACCGACAATGTGCATACCGTAGGCATCTGTGGAGCCACAAGTACGCCCAAATGGCTTATGGAACAATGCAAGGAACGTATCGAGCAAGGCTGATACGATGGAAATAAGGAAATGATATTGTTGAAGAAACAGCCGAAACGTACATAAACAGAAAAAGCTCAATATCCAATGTAGAATGGATATTGAGCTTTTTAAGTATTCTAATAGGTAGATATAATCTTAGAATTTCGCCATCTTGATAGCATCAATGGCGCATTCGTCGCCCTTGTTGCCATACTTGCCACCGCAACGGTCGAGCGCTTGCTGCTTGTCGTTTGTAGTAAGCAGACCATATATAATAGGTATCTCGCTTGTGGTGTTGAGTCGTGCTATGCCTGCTGTAACGCCCTGGCAGATGTAGTCGAAGTGAGGAGTCTCGCCGCGAATCACGCTGCCAAGAATAATCACTGCGTCGTATCCGCCGTGCAATACCATCTGATGAGCACCGTATATAAGCTCGAAGCTGCCCGGAACTGTCTTCACGTGGATGTTCTCAGGCAGTGCGCCGTGCTTCTCAAGAGTCTTTACGGCTCCGTCTAGCAGAGCGCCCGTGATGTCCTCGTTCCATTCGGCTACAACGATACCGAAGCACATGTTGCTTGCATCGGGAATGGCGTTGAAGTCGTAGTCGGAAAGGTTGTGAAGTGCTGTTGCCATGATTTGTTATTTCTCAGTGATGCGTTCGATGTACTTGTCGATTTCAGAAGACTGTACAACCTGTGAGTTTACGTACTTCTTCTTGATGTCCTGATAAATCTTGAGCGCTTCGTCGTTCTTGTTCTGGCTCTCAAGCAGCTGTGCAGCTTGAATGAGGAATGTAGGTGAGAGGCTGTTGTTTGCGTCGTCGGCAGCCTTGCTGTCAGCCATATCAGCAGCCTTCTTCAGTGCTGAGATAGCCTTGTCTATATTGCCAGTGTTAGCGTATGCGTTGCCGAGAGCTGCCATAGCAGCAGGACTGATTATAGCGTCGCTCTTTGAAGAGAACTTCTCGAGAGCTGTCACAGCCTCGTTCCACTTGCCAAGGTTGGCGTAGCAGAGACCTGCATAGAGGTTGGCAAGGTTGGCAGCGTCTGTTCCGCTGTAGTCGCTTGCTATTTTGATGAATCCAGCATAGCTTGCGCCGTCACCATTGAGAGCCTTGTCAAACTGCTCCTGGTTGAAGTACTGCTGACCCTTAGCGATTGCTGTGCTTGCCTTGTCCTCACGTGGACCAGATACATAAGCGTTGTACAATACTGCACCAGCTACGATAACGATGATAGCTACTACTGCGATGAGAATCTGCTTCTTGAACTTGATGAAGAAAGCTTCAGATTTGCTGGGGGTTTCTACGTGTGAGTTTGCCCCAAAGTCGATTTTGTTTGCCATTTATTGTTTCTTTTTTTGGATTTCTGTATTTATGCATAGCTGTGCAACTATGCCCAAACATGCCTTTTTATGGGTCTTTTTTGTTGTTGGGTAGTAGGCACAAATGCGTCGCAAAATTACTCAATTTATCCCGAATATTGAAATTTATTGTCCCTTTTTTTCTTTTTTCAATAATAAATGGGGTAACTTTGCAGGGTAATAGTATAAGTGCATGATATTAAATAAAATTTCCATACTCAATTTCAAGAACATTCGTGAGGCGACACTCGATTTGTCGCCTAAGATGAACTGCTTTCTCGGACACAACGGCGAGGGTAAGACCAACTTTCTCGATGCCGTTTATTATCTTTCGTTCTGTCGCAGTTCGTCCAATCCTGTCGATTCGCAGATTATCACGCATGGCGAGGATTTCTTTGTTCTTGACGGACGGTATGTGAATGAGTCAGGCGACCCCGTTGATATTTATTGCGGCATGAAGCGTGGTACGAAGAAGCACTTCAAGCGCGACAAGAAGGAGTATAAGCGCCTGTCGATGCACTTGGGACTTATACCATTGATTTTTGTTTCGCCCGACGACACTACGCTTATTTCGGGTGGAAGTGAGGAGCGTCGCCGACTTATGGACGTTGTGATATCGCAGTATGACAATACCTATATCGAAGCATTGAACAGTTATAACAAGGCTCTGCAGCAACGCAACGCCTTGCTAAAGATGGACGACGAGCCAGATGCTTCGTTGCTCGACATCTGGGAGATGGAGATGGCGCGCCATGGCGAGGCTATTTTCCATGCACGTGAGAATTTCGTTGAGCGTATGATTCCTGTGTTTCAGGATATATACAGTCACATTTCCGACGGACGCGAGCAGGTTTCGTTGCGATATGTATCGCATGCGCAGCGTGGTCCGTTGCTCGATGTCATTCAGCGCGACCGTTTCAAGGATCGTGCCGTTGGTTATTCGCTGCATGGTGTTCATCGCGACGATCTTGAGATGTTGCTCGGCGACTATCAGATGCGACGTGAAGGTTCGCAGGGTCAGAACAAGACTTACGTCATTGCGTTGAAACTCGCACAGTTCGACTTTCTGCGTCGCACGTCTTCGCTTACTACGCCACTGTTGCTTCTCGACGATATTTTCGACAAACTTGATGCCCATAGGGTGGAGCAGATTGTCAAGCTCGTATCGGGCGACGGCTTCGGTCAGATATTCATAACAGATACTAATCGTGACCATCTCGACCGCATTCTGCAGAGTGTAGGCTACGACTACAAACTGTTTGATGTAGAGGGGGGAGAGATTAAACCGCACATGCTATAAGATAAAGATAATGTTCAGACGTGATGTTCAATCTATCAGCGACTTGCTGAATATGTATTTGCGCCGCGAGGGTCTCGAAACTCCCTTGCTGCAGAAGCGTGCTGTGGATGCTTGGGACACGCTTATGGGGCCTTCTATTGCACGATTTACGGGCGAGAAGTTCATCAAGAACCAGACTCTTTTTGTCAAGATTCTCAATCCTGCGCTTCGTCAAGACCTCACCATGATGCGCTCACGTATTGTGAAGCGTATCAATGAGACTGTGGGGAGTCAGGTGATAGTTGATGTTAGGATATATTAGGAGGCTATGGCGTCCCCGCCATAGCCTGAGCAGTCAGGTGTTATTTGCTTGCTCAGGCTACGGCGAGGACGCCATAGCCTCCTACTTTTTGCATTACAAAAAAATCAATATGTAATGCCAGCAACGTTTATATAACACCATTAATCATTTTCTTTCCTTTCTTCACGACAACGCCCTTATAGTTCTTGCCTACAGGCATACCGTTCAGATCGTATGTCTTATTGTCGGTGTTATTGGTGTTCTCAATTGTTTTAACCGACTCGATACCAGTTGTTATGTTCTTTGCATCAATCAACCATTGCGGTGTACTTCCAAGTCGACGTGAGAGCTGTGCTTCATAAAGTGAACCCGGCAATACTTCCTTACCCTGGTTCTCATTAAGCTTCATCTCGTCTTCCTTGAAAGAAACGTTTTTGCCGTGAAATCCTACGAATGTTGGAGGAAGAGTCTTATACCAACCTGTTTTTTCATCTTCTATCCACCAGTTGAATGGAACTGGGTCGTTAGGATTTGTGGCAAGGCAGTTGAAGTTCCACATTGTAAGGTCATCAAGGTGATTGGGCAATTCCTTTTTGTCACCACCCATACGGAACTGCATAAATCCACCGCAGCATTGGTCGAAGAGTGAAGCACGTGGCTGAGTAGCGTGACTCTCAAAGCATGAGTCGTCGCCCCAATGACACTGCCATATCACGTTGCCGATGCTTTGCTTTGAGATGCCGCAAGCATGATACTGTCCGAGATTCTCCTTGTACTCGGTAAAATTCTTGTCGTCATTCAGATAACCGTTGCTATGATCCCATACCTTGCCAATAAATCCGCGTGCAGAATATTGCATGCGTACCGATGAATGTCCACGGTTGCCGCTTATCTCAGAGTCGAGGAATAAGCAGTTGGCACATTCTGAGAATGTCATACATTCGCTGATGCTGACGTAGTCTACGCGGCGAACCCATGAGTTAACTTGTCGCATAAAGTCGAGCGGCTTGTATGCTCCGTCGTCTTGCCAGCCTGCGTGGTGATGGAATTTTTTCTTGGCTTTACCTTTGAATGTCAGGTCTTCTACACCTACCTCTTCATAGTGTGCGTATGTCTTTATGTCCCATCCGTAAGTAGGATTCACCGCATGCATGATAGGCTCTTCAAAGATGACTCGCTTTCCGTCGATAGCCTTTATCTGATGGCGGTCTACTACGTGCACACCTTTATTAATAAGTGTAGTCATCGAATTTTGAACTTTATATGGTTTAAGTTCTTCCTCTATGACTTTCTTGTCATTGTTAAGTAAGATAAGTTTCACCCAATCGCCAACTTTCAATTGTGAAGCGTCATCTACCTCAATCGACATATCGCCCTTCTTTGCAGAACCAGTTACTTTTGCAAGCTGTAAGTTGTCTTTGCCTCCATTATGACGGATTGAAATCATTTTAGGCGAACTGTACATAACCTTTGGGTCGGTAGGCAGCATAGGGTCTTCCATTGTGAGGAAGGTTTTGTCGCGTCCGGCACCCTTGATGATAACGTGTCCCATCACAAGGTTTAAGGTGTTTGATGACTCCTTACCTGTTTCTACGTTTGTTGTATTGTCGTCTTTAGAGTGCAGAATATACTCACCCTCGGGGAAATAGATAATGGCTTTAGCATTAGGCTTGCCTCTGCCTATTTTATTAATAATATCCTCCAATGCTTTACGGTCAGACTTTCCGTCATCAGGCACAGCACCGTGGTCGCATACATTATATACTGTATAGCCAAGTTTCTTGGCAAGTACATACACGTCCCTTTCGTCAACAGGCTGTTCGGTGCCGTGATGATAACCGGCATACGAGAAGTCAAGCAGTACATTATCGTCTGCATTGTTCACAAACTTCTGCCATGCTGGTGTGGTGGTTTGGGCATGAAGCGAAGTTGTGGCGGACAAAGCCGCAAATAGAATGGTAAATAGTTTCTTCATAAGTAAAAAAAGAAGCCCCACCCCCTGACCCCTCCCTGCGGGGGAGGGGTCAGGGGGTGGGGCTTTTGGGTTTATAGTTTATTGTTTATTTATCTTCTGTTCAAAGCCTCCAAGAAGTAGTAGTCGGCATAGTTCAGAGGAACGTCGATTTCGGCACCGTGAGGAATACTACCTACAGAGTGCATAAGCAACCAGCATCCGTTCTTGCCAAGCTCAGCGAGGTAAGCAGGTGAAGAGAGCGATGTCATGATGCGGTCAGCAAGGCTATGGTAGCCGTTCTCGGGCAGATACTTATCCATTTCATACAGAGCAGAAGCGATGCAGGCAGCTGTAGAAACGTCGCGCGGCTCGTTAGGAATATTGGGAGCATTTAGGTCCCAGTAAGGAACGAGGTCGTTCGGCATGTTCGGGTGGCGCAACATCATGTTGAGTGTGCGTACAGCCTGGTCGAGATACTTCTTGTTCTTTGTATAGCGGTAGCAAACTGTGAAGCCGTAGATAGCCCAAGCCTGTCCGCGTGCCCATACACTCTCGTGAGCGTAGCCCTGAGCTGTGTGCTTGTGCAGAACCTCACCTGTGTTGGGGTTGTAGTCGATTACGTGATAGCAGCTGCCGTCCGCACGGAAGTGGTTCTTCAGAGTAGCGTCAGCGTGGCTTGTTGCCACCTTCCAGTATGTTGAGTCACCGCTAAGCTTTGTAGCCTCGAACAAAAGCTCAAGGTTCATCATGTTGTCGATGATAACCGGACATGTCCATCCACGCTGCGACTGCCATCCGCGGTCAACGTTCCAAGACTGGATAACGCCAGCTCCCTTGCGGAAACGTGTGCTGAGTGACTTGGCTGTCTGAACGATTACCTTCTTGTAAGCCTTTGAAGGATTGATGCGGTAGCCGTTGAGGTAGCTACTGCCAATCATGAAGCCAACGTCGTGGTGCCATGTGAGGTACTGTATAGAGTCGAGGTTCTCGGTGAATCGCTTAGCCTGTACTGCCCACTGCTTGTCGTTTGTGAGCTTGTACATCTCCCAGAGGTCGCCAGCGAAGAAGCCTGAGCACCAGTCGTCGATAGGAACACAAACAAGGCGGCCCAACTTATCAATAGTACGTGGGTTGTTCACCTTGCCCTTGCGACCTACCTGGTCGAGCATGAGAGTGTACTGACGAGTAGCGAAGTTAACGTCGTCGCTTGCTGTCTTGTCCATACGCTGCTTCATTTTCTCGCAGCCAGTCTTGCAGCACAATGTCTTGCCACACTCTGTCTTCTCCTTGCAGCATTCTTTCTTAGCTGTTGTCTGTGCAGACATCGGGAGGAATGTTGCTGCCATGAATAAGGCAGCAATAGTCTTGTTAATGTTATTCATTTGTTTTGTTATTAGTTTTTTTATTTCTATTTATTTCTCCAACTCTACGTTGAAACTCAGACCGTCGGTGCATACAAACTCTATAGTTGTCGACTTCTTGGTTTGCTCTACGAGTTTGATGGCATCGTTGCCAGTGAAGTTCCACTTGCCTCGCAATGTAATGCGAACGGGAATCTCCTGGCTTGCGTTGCTGCGCCATTTGCGGCTGTATACGCTACGCTCCACACGTTTGCCGTCCTTGTAGATATCGTCGTTAGGACCGCGATATAGAGCCAAGTCGGGCTGTGTCACTGTGAGCAGCATCTTCTTGGAGTTTATCATGCGCACCATTGCCAGACATGTGGTGTCTGCCTTGAGCAGCGGACCGCCTGGCAATACATTCTTCGGAGTCTCAAACAGTACATACGATACGGTGTGAGTAGCATCCGAGCTTACGATATGAGCCTCGTTGTCGGCGCGCAGAACTTTATATGTAGGAGCGGCAGCGAAGGCGTCAATCTTCTCGCGTGTTGTCTGAGGGATAACAGCATACTCGTACGAAGCGTTCTTCGGAGCCTTACCGTGGTCGAAGTAGAGCGATGCCCACTGTCCTTCGGTCTGCTTGTCGGTGTTCTGCATACGTGATTCCTGCTTTACAAGACCTGTGAACTTAACCGGTTGCGGAGTATAATATCCCGTGCCAGCGTGGTCGAGCCATGACTTGCCGTTGCCTACAGCGTAGTTCTTCCAATAGTTCTGTGCCTTGCCGTCAGTAGCAGCCATCTGGAATACTGTTGTCTCAGTGTTGTGCTTGGAGTCGGTATTCTCAATGCCAGTGCCGAGACAAACAATCACATTGTCGAAGAAGTGGAACGACTTGCGTGCTCTATGCGATCCGTCGTACTTGTCATGCTCGTGCAGCTTCATTCCAAAGTTGCCGTTTACGCCACGCTGTGAGAGTCCGCCTGCAAAGGCTTCGTCCGATAGCAGCATTTCTTCTACACCAGAGAAGGTGTCCACGTTGCGTACCTGAGCCTTCAGTTCTGCCCAAGGCAGATGGATAGATGTAGTACCTGGTATGCGGTTCCAGTCAAATCCAGGCTGTTGCCATCCGCTTGTCTTCGGTGTAACGTCGGTTCCTGTAGGTGCAGTCAGTATCTGCAAACTTCCGAAACCGAGGTAGCGACCGTAAAGGTTCTCGCCGATGTAGTGCTCGGCATCCCACAGATAGCGGCTGTGTCCGCGTACCACTGCCGACCAGTTGTTGCGTCTCTGTACCGATACACAGGCATAGCCTAGTGCCATATTGCCTTGCGGATCGTCTTCGGGAGTACTTCCCATTGTTACGATTTTCTGCTTTATCTTCTTGTCGAGCACGTTCTTTACGTTAGTGGCAAGTCGTAGATAGGCGTTACCCATCTCACGGTCGAACCGTTGTTTGCCGTCGGGTGTGCCTGAGAGAGCCATGTAACCATAATGTATCGGCATTAGCTTGCCCTTGCCGTCTGGATGTCTGCCCGACATTGAGAGCGGGAACTCCAGCTTGTTGCAGTAGAAACGCATAGCCAGAAGCGCGTTCTTTACAGTCTGATGAGCCAGTTCGCCTACTGCAAAATCAGTTCCGCTGAACAGGTATATCATCTGTGTTGCTCCGCTCAGTCCTCCGATAGCATATGCAGGATAGTTGTTGCAGTGATGGTAAGCCGAACCGTCAATCTTGAACGAGTCGTTCAATCCTTGTGCCGGACGGCAGCCCCAGTCGAGCCAACGGCTGCAAGAGCGCAGATAGCGTAATTTCTCAGGCGAATCGTCCATGAGCAATATGCTTGCCATGCAGCCTTGAGCGGCGGTATTGAATGTGTCCATGTCCATGCCGTTTTCTACTGGTTTTGTGTACAGCTCGTTGGTCTGCGAATACCATATCATGGTGTTCACAGCCTCTTCAAGCTTACCTTCCTCGCGCAGCACATCCTTCATAAGGAAATAGGCTGAATACATATTGCGCAGCGAGTAGCCATAGTGATGTACATTGCCCCAGCAGCTGCCCCAGCACACACCCTGGTCGGTTATGTTGTCGTACATGAGTAGGAACATCTTCTTCAGTTCGGCCTTGTCGGAAGCTTCGGTAGCGTTGTTCCATGCGAATGCAATCTTCTGCATAAGATTGAAATACTCAAGCATTTCAAAACCCGTGCGGGTCAATATGTTCTTGTCCCACGGCTTGATGATGCGCTCGTAAGCCTCGGCGTGGCGTACATACCAGATAGGTGTACCCGTGATGTTGCCGTTCTTGCGGCTGATGTTGTACTTGGCAAACTTCGAGCGAAGCTCGTCCATGTGCTTCGGGTACAACTTGCTTGGTGTATAGATGAGTTCACGGAATCGCTCTTCGATAACCTTTATCTGTTGGCGGTTTTGCTGTGTGAGTTCGGTCAACGGAATATCGGGCTGAGTATTGTAGTTCTTCAATACCACAAGCCAATGGGTCTTTGTCTTCTTGTTGACAAAAGGAATCTGCATATCGGCAGTCTGCTGACGCGGGTCTACCTTGATGGCAGTGATGAGATGGTCGAAGTAGAGCTTGCCCTTAACGTTGGGAGCGTCGATACGTATCTCGTTCATGCCCACTTCGGGAGTTCCCTCCATGTCGCGTTCGTAGCAAACCCATATACCGCGCCAACCACGGAAGTTGATGTTGACGGGAAATGAGGTGCACTGCTTGCCGTCCTTCAGGAAGTTGAAACGGATTTGTTTGTCCTTCTGAGGTTGTTCGTTGTATACCCATACGATGAAAGCCGACAGATAGTTGTCGACACCGCTCTTGTCGAGCGGCTCAAACTGCAAGTCTTTCTTTATTGACAGCGAGGCACCTGGCTGGAATGTCCACTGCAATGAAGTCTTGCCGTTTCTCCAATGCGCGTCACTCAGTTCAACGGCCGACTTGCAGGTCTTGATATACGAGAGTTCCTGCTTGTTCTCAAACGAGAACATACGAGGGTCGTCGTACATCTGGGCTTGTGCTGTTGCACATACGCCGCTTAAGCCGATGACGGTGGCGAGTATGTTGTTCTTTAGGTTCATTTTGATATCGGATTTCGTTTCTTTTATGAGCTTAAGGAGTTAAAAGGAGGGTGTGATTGACACACCCTCTCTTAATATTACTCAACAACCTTAATGGTCAACTCCTTCATGATTCTTGAATCATTCTTGTAGTTAACCTTTGTTGCGATGAATGTAGCCTTGTATTCACCCACCTTATTATATGTATGGGTATATGACTCAACATTCTGTGTTATGTTCTTGATGACTGTGCCCTGGTCGGGATCGCAGTAGGTAGTGATCAGACCGTCAGATATGAGCCAACCGTTCTTGTTGCCTGTCTTACCGCCACCACCGGCGATGTAGAAGCCACCGTTCTGTGCATTTACCACGTTCCAGATACCTGCTGTATTGTTGGTCATTGTGCCATATTCGCGGTTGGTCTTCATGCCAGCCTGGCTCTTTAGGTTGTGGTTGCACATCATGTTGACAGCTGTAAATCCGTACTGGCTCGGCATAAACTTCGAAACGATACCATCCTTGCGTACGTTCTCGATGTACATCTCCGAGAAGTTGTAGCGTGGCATTGAGTTCTTGGCATCGTCAATAGCCTGGTAGTGTATAGCCAGTGTCATAGGCTTGCCAAGATATTTTGTTACGTCGACAGTGTATTCTTTCTGAATGTTTGGCTTGTCAGGAAGTTCGCTCTTTGCAACGAGCTCGTTCCATGCAAACTTCTCAACGAGTACAGAGTCCTTCTTGAAATCATTCTTGGCGAGACCCTCAAACTGGTCGCTTACTAACATTTCGAGAGTATTCTCGTATGTCTTGCCGTACTGTGTGCCAATCTTGAAGTGCAGTATTGCCGATTCGATATCCTCAGGAGCTACTTCAGTACGTTGACGATGTGCATATACAGCACCCGGCTCGCCGCTGTAGAACATGATGTTGTCGGGTTCGCCTGAGAAGTTGAACACTACTGGTGTGCCAGCCTTTACTGTTACGACGTCGCCCTGCATTGACACGCCGTCCTGTTCAACGCGGATGCCCATCTTGACGTCTTCTGTCAGCTCGTTGTCGCAACTTGCAATCATTGCGGCACCGAGCAGGAAGAATATATAATATTTAATTTTCTTCATTTTTCTGTTTTTTTACTGGTTTGAATTTCAAGTAACTAATACTTTACCATCCTGGATTGTTGTCCTTGATGAGCTTGTTTACTGACAGCTCCAAGGCAGGGATGGGGAAGTAGTTGTATGCTTCAGATATGTTGAAGTATGTGTGTACGTTGTTAGGACCGAGGTTCCAGTTCTCTCCCGACTGTGCACGCTGTACAAGAGCGTTCATGTTCTGTACATACTCACCCCAACGGATAAGGTCGAAGCGACGTGTCATTTCGAAGCAAAGCTCCATAGCACGCTCGTCCTTAACAGCCTGGCGGAAGTCTTCAGTGTTCATATTTTGTGAAAGCTTACTAATACCAGCACGTCTGCGTACCTCGTTGATGCAATCGTAAGCCAAATCAGTTGGAGCAGCGTTAATTTCGTTCTCACACTCGGCAATCATAAGCAGAACGTCAGAGTAGCGAAGAATCGGGAAGTTAATAGCTGTGAGGTTCTTGTTCTTCTTGTCGGCCTCATACTCGCGACGCCACTTGCCACAGCAACGGTCGTAGAACTTAGAAGCTTTCTTCGGGTCTTTCTCACGGTCGCCGATAGTAGCACCCGGCTCTGTCTCGCCATACTGGAATGACTCATCCCAATACTGACCCTTAACTTCAGCAAGCTTGCCAACCTCAAATTCGCGACCGTCAACAGCGCCACCCTTTACCGACTGTGTATATTTGAACGGAGCGATTGACCAGTTCATACGGTTGATGTCGTTGTTCTCAGTATAGAGTTCATAGAGTTTCGGTGTGCTCCAGAAGAAAGCGTAGCCGAAGCCCGGGTCTTTCTTGCCTACAAGTGCAGTATTGCTTGAGAGGTCTGGACCCTGAATGCCGATAATGTTACCTACACGGCCCTCTGTTGCCATAGTACCCTTACCATTGCCTGCAAACTCTGCTTCCCAGATGCTCTCGGGGGCTGTAGAGTTGTAGCGGTCGGCACACTGGTCGATGAAGTAGTCCCAGTATTTAGGAGCGAGCTTGTGTCCCTGTGTCATTACCATCTTGGCAAACTTGCCAGCCTCGGTGAAGTACTTCTTTGTGTCAGCCTTGTTCTCAGCCACCTTCATACGGTGGAATTCGCCGGCGCGGAACATATATACACGTGCCAGGATGCCCCATGCTGCCGACTTTGATATGCGTCCCGGCTCATAGCCGAGTGCTGATGCTGTAGGAAGGTCTTCTGCACTCTCTTCCATTTCTTTGCAGATGAAGTCGTAGATAGTGGCTCTCGGTGTCACTGCACGCTGTAGATTCATCACGTCCAGCACAGGCTCTGTATAGAAAGGTACGTCGCCCCAGCACTCTACGAGGTTGAAGTAGTAGAAAGCACGAAGGAAGCGAGCCTCGGCAGTATAGCGCTTGAGGTTGGCAGCGTTCATGCCCTGGATGCCGTCAATCTGGTCGAGCAGTATGTTGGCGCGGTTCACACCAGCATAGAGTGTATACCAGAACGAAGCTACGTATGAGTCGCTCGACGTAGCGTTGTTGCAAATCAAACCACCGTTCATTGGAGCACGGTTAGCGCCACCGTAGTGTTCTAGGTCGTCACCGCCTACGAGGTAGAAGTAGTTGCCACCATAGTACGACTGCTGGGTGAGGATGGCGTAGATGCCGTTCAGAAACGAAGCAGCCTCGGTTTCTGTCTTGAGATAGGTGTCCGACGTAGCGCTTGTCGGTTCCTTGTCAAGGAAGTCGCAGCTGCCCAGTGAGAGCAGCGCTGCGAGCAATATGATTGTTGTTTTAATTGATTTCATATATATAATATGTGTTTAATAGTAATGCATTTTAACTTCTTAGAAACCGAGGTTTACACCGAAGCTGAACTGACGAGCGCGTGGATAAGCCGAGAAGTCGAGTCCTGGAGTAAGGGCGCTGTTGCGGATTGATACCTCAGGATCGTAACCGCTATAGTTGGTGATAGTCCAGAGGTTCTGTGCTGCGAAGTATACGCGCAGATTGTCGATGTGGAAGCGTGTGAGCAACTTCTTCGGTACTGTATAGCCCAATGTGAGGGTCTTCAGACGCAGGAATGAGCCATCCTCGATAACGCGGCTTGAGAACACGCGGTTTGAGCTTGATGTAGTAGCACGAGGAATGTCGCTGTCCGGATTGTCCTCTGTCCAACGGTCGGCGTACGATGCAAACTGGTTGAGCTCGCGAGCCTTGTTCCAGCTTGACTCGAAGAAGAGGCGGTTGGCATTGAGCACGTCGTTGCCGTACGACCACTGGAAGAAGATGCTAAGGTCGAAGTCACCGTATGTGAAGTTGTTGGTGAAACCACCTGTGTGTACTGGCAGACCATTGCCGATGATGGTGCGGTCGTTGTCGTCGATGATACCGTCGTCATTGAGGTCGCGGTATTTAGGCATACCCGGCTGAGTGTTGTTTTCGCTGGTGTAGTGAGCTACAGTAGGCTTCAATGTGTATGTATCGCCCGACTTGTCGAAGTCGTCATACTTGTATGTGCCCTCGTAGATGAATCCGTACATAGAGCCCATTGACTGGCCCACCTTAGCTATGTAGCTCTGCTGGGTGTTGAAGTTCTGGTCGAACGAAGCAGCTGTAGTCAGAGTGGTCTGTCCCTCGGTCAGTGCCAACACCTTATTCTTGTTGAATGCGATGTTGAAGTTGGTCTCCCATGTGAACTTCTTGTTCTTGATGTTGACGGTGTTGAGGGTGAACTCGATACCCTGGTTGCGTACCTTACCGATGTTCTTCATAGCGCTTACGTAGCCTGAAGAAAGCGGCATGTTGGCATTGAGCAGAAGGTCGCGTGTGGTCTTGCTATAGAGGTCGAGAGTAATGCCGATGCGGTCGTTGAGGAATCCGAGGTCGAAACCGAGGTTCCACTGTTCGGTTGTCTCCCACTTAAGGTCGTGGTTGCGCAGAGTAGAAGGTACAGTACCTACGTTGTTCACATTGCTGCCCTCAGGGAATACACCGCTCGGAGTAGCGCCAAGGTAAACCTGACCGTTCCACTGCTTTACTACCTTGTAGAGTCCGTATGAGTCGTATTCGCCTACACGGTTGTTACCGGTAAGACCCCATGACAAACGAATCTTGGCATTGTTCACATATTTATTATATGGCTTCATAAAGCCTTCCTCAGCCACGTTCCAAGCCAATGAACCTGAAGGGAAATAGCCGAAGCGATTGCCCTTGCTGAACTTAGACGAACCGTCGGCACGCATTGTGAATGTAGCGTAGTAGCACGACTTGTAGTTGTAGTTGAAGCGTCCGAAGTAAGACATCATCGACCATGAGCTCTTCAGTGAAGAAGCGCCTGTAGGAGTACCCTGGTCCATACCCGACATGCCGAGGCTTTCGTTAGGGATGTTGATGGTCTTGTATGAATAGTAGTCGTAGTCAGAGTTCTGCAATGAGAAACCGAGCAATGTGTTGAAGAAGTGCTTCTTCTTGATGTTGGTCTGATAGGTAAGGGTGTTCTCGTTGAGCCATGTAGAGCGTGAAGAGCGTGTGACGCGAGCGTTCACCTTGTCATTCGAAAGCGGACCACCGTAACGGGTCTTAGAGCTGTTGAAGTTGTCGTTGTTGTAACCAGTGTCGGTATAACCGCCCGAAATCTTCAGCTTCAGACCCTTCATAAGGTCATACTCCAAGAATCCGTTGAACTGAACGTATGTGTTCAGAGTATGGTTGTAGGCATTCTCGAGGTCCATATATGGGTTGAAACGATAGTCGCTTGATGTGCTTACCGATTCGTCGATACCGTTATTGAGCAAGTAAGACAGCGGTGTGCTTGGCTGAGTAACGGGACGGTAGCCCCATACGCTATAGAACAAGTTGTTCATACCCGAGCTGGCGTTCTGCGAAGGCGAAGCACCCTCCTGGTTTGTACGAGAGTAGTTGACGTTGAGGTTGATGCGCAGTTTGTTCTTCTTGATGTTTGTGCCCATACGGCCCTGAACGCGGTTGTAGTTAGAGTTGATAACAACACCGTCCTGGTCAAAGTAAGACAATGAAGCATTGTAGCGGATGTCCTGGCTACCACCAGTTACGCTAACGTTGTGGCTCTGGATAGGAGCCGAGTGGAAAATCTTGTCCTGCCAGTTGTACTGGGCAATGTTGCGATAGTCGTCGAGTGTCCACTTCTTGCCTTCATATTCCATAAGATATGTGTCTGCAACAGCGTCGGGATACATTTCGTTCTGGAGCTTAACGAATTCGTAAGCGTCCATCATCTCCATCTTCTTAGTTACGGTCTGCCAGCCATAGCTGCCGTCGTAAGTAATCTTAGCCTTACCGGTCTGACCGCTCTTGGTCGTGATGATGACAACACCGTTGGCACCACGTGCACCGTAGATAGCCGATGCCGATGCATCCTTAAGAATGTTGAGCGACTTGATATCGTTAGGGTTGATGCTGGCTGCTACCGAAGCATTCTCAACTGGGAATCCGTCGATGACATAGAGAGGGGTGTTGGCCTGTGTCAGTGAGTTGTTACCACGGATGGTGATGTTCATCTGTCCACCCGGCATACCTTCGCCTGAAGATACGTTGACACCGGCAATGCGTCCACCAAGAGTCTGGTCGATTGATGACACCGGAGTGTTGGTGAGCTGGCTTACGTCAGCCTTGGCAACCGAACCCGTAAGGTCGCGCTGGCGAACCGGCTGATAGCCCACAACTACGATTTCACCAAGAGTCTTCTTGTCTTCTTCCAGTACGATCTGCATTATCTTACCTGGTGTAGCCTTTTCTTCCTTGGTGTTGTATCCGAGGAAAGAGAACTGCAGCACGGTGCCGCGCTTCACGTTGATGGTGAATGCACCGTCGATGTCGGTAACGGCTCCAACATTGTTGTTGCCCTTCACCTTGATGCTAACTCCCGGCATAGTTTCGCCGGTATCGTCCTTGACAATTCCCGACACCTTTTCCTGCGCCATAGCAGTGAGCGATGTAGCGAAAATCATCATAAGCAAGAATACCAGAGTCTTGATTGTTTGGATTTTTACTCTAATTTTCATTTCTTGAAGGTTTAAAGATTATATTAATTGTTGTTTGTTCGGGTTCTCGTCTGCAAATTTAATATAGTAATGTCGCGTGTGGGTTTAGTATAATACATATAAGTTCTTTTTGGGTACAAAAAGTGCTTTTTCTTTGTTTTTAGTACGTTTTTGTATGTTCGTTGAACAAAATTAAACTTTTTTTCTTTTGCTTTTTGGGCTTTCTTTTAGGTTTTAGTTATTTCTGCATCAGAAAATGTATCTTCTCACGTCGCTGCATTAGATATCGCTTTTCATTGGCTTTATCGTTTTGCAAATATACAAAATGTCTTGACAAGAAGCAAAGAATATAGCAGATATTTTAACTAAAATCGAAAAAAGAATAAAAACCAATATCGTGCCAAATCAAATACGAAAGTATTATTATAAGTAACAGTTCTCCTACAGATTGCTATGTTTCGATGTCGTTTTGAAAAGGAGTCCTTTTGGGTTGCAAAACGAGTCCTTTTGGTGAGCAAAAGGAGTCCTTTTAAAAGGCAAAAGGACAACTATTGGAAGGCAAAAGGAGTCCTTTTGATTTTGGGGTGAATTTCCTCCTATAGAAAGTAGCTCATATATTAAAATAAATATGACCACATACTTATTAAATGGCAAAGTATATTATAATAAATGGTCAAGTATTATTATAATACTTCTCGTTCGGTCTTCGATTGGTCTTCGATCGGTTCTCGTTCGGTCTTCGTTCGGTCTTCGTTCGGTCTTCGTTCGTCCTCCGTTCATCCTTCGTTCGTCCTCCGTTCATCCTTCGTTCATCCTTCGTTCATCCTCCGTTCGCCCTTCGATTGTTCTTCGTTCGCGAATCGAAGATCCATCGAATAGATATCAAAGTATCAACGGATTATTAACGGAACGTCTACCGACGTACAACGATATCGTAGCGAATACGTAACGGCTACTCATGCTTTTTTGTACGCAATCATACACTATACGTACAAAAACGGAACGATTTGTTTCTTTATTAATTAACATTTATGATTTCATTTAGTAATTTTGCAAACGGAAAATATAACAACTTAAATCAACTTTATAAATTTATTATCTATTATGAAATTATCTAACAAACTAAATTCACTGCTTGTAGCACCGCTCGCAATAGCTTTGTTTGCAGCATGCTCAACAGACGAGAATTTGTCAGACGGGGGGGTACAATCTCAACGTCTCATCATTCATGCTACAAGTGAAGCAGGTGACGGTACTCGTACAGACTACAGCGATGCTGACGGAAAATATACCGCTAAATGGAATACAAATGATGTTGTAACCATTTTTGCCAGTAGCAAAGATAAAAACGGTAAATTTACTGTATCTAAGATTAACGATGCCGAAGCACATAGTGCCGACCTTACCGGTAGCATTAATGAAAAACTGACTGCCAAGACCGAAATAACTGGTTATATCCACAACTCAAATGTAAATGCTGTTAATAATGGTGTGGTTGATGCGAATGGTGTAGGCACACAGTTACAGGTGGATTATTCGGAGCAGAAAGGAACTTTCGAGGATGCTATGTCGCGTAACGTATTGTTCGGTAAGGGTACTTACGACCCTGCAAACGGTAACGAACTTAGTATGAAGTTCGAATATCTTACCACTTTCTTGAAGCTGACACTTGATTTCAATCACAATACACTTAACTCAACAGCCTCTCTCTTGATTACTGGCGATAATCTGCTAAGTATGTCAAGAGTGAATACTGCTGGTAATAATGCTGGTAAGACAAACTACACAAATGGTGGTACAATAACGGTTTCTCCTGTGACTATTGTCAACGGAAAGGCTGTTGTGTATGTTGCCCTTTATGCTCGTGAGTTGAGTAACGTTAAGCTTTGTGCTTTGTTTGAGGATGGTTCTGCTTATAATTTTGATATTTCCAATTCGGTTTCCGCAAACCTTAAGCCCGGTATCATCTATGACATTCAGCGTACTGGTGTAAAGGCTGATATGGCTGAGGCTACATCATACGCAAGCGGAACTGGTACAGAAGCTGATCCGTATATTATAGAGACTGTTGGTCAGTTGAAGTATATGGAAAAGATGACTCAAGAGGACAAATACTTTTATAATGGTAAATTCTTTAAACTTGACAATGATTTGACAATTAATGGTGAGTGGACACCTATAGGAACAAACGACAAACCGTTCCGTGGCACTTTCGATGGAAATGGACACACCATCTATGGAAATCTGAAATTTAATAACGTTGCCCAAAACGGTGCGGTAGGATTGTTCGGATATGCTGGTAATAATGCTGTAATAAAGAACCTGAATAATCGTGCCACTATAACATCTACATCTCAGTATAATGGTAATTATACTGGTGCTATTGTAGGTAGAGCGCTTAATAATCTCACAATGCAGAATTGTAGCAACTATGGCGTTGTCAAGGGTGGTACTTCTTTTGTAGGTGGTTTGATTGGTAATGTTTATCTTGGTAAAGATGGTCAGAATTACAAGACAATTATCGAGGCTTGTCATAATGAAGGCAATGTTACTTGTACTTATACGGGAACAGCAACTTCTTCTGTAGGTGGAATTGCAGGTATTGTTGGTGGCAATGATAAAGCAGATCCTGTATTGGAGGTTAAGGGTTGTTACAACCAAAATGTAATTTTGTCAAGCGACAAAACAGGTAGTATTTATAGCGCTGGTATATTAGGATTGGTGCAGAATGCTAAGAAAGATGCTGCCCAAGTGAAGGTTATTGCTTGTTGGGTTGACAATACAACTTTGACAAAAGCAGGTAATCGTGCAGCTATAATTTCAAGTGGTGATGCTGCTGATATCTGTTATTCTGTTATAGATTGCTGGACATCACTTGATAAGGTTGTAATTGCTGGTAAGAAATTTACTGAAACAAATGTTGTAGTTAGCAATTGCATTGTGAAAAAGTCAAAGGCTCTTAAGGATTTTGTTTCAGAAATGAATACAGCTTGGGACTCAACTGCTTATGAATTTAATGCAGACGGTACAATCAAAACAAAGTAATAAAACGTATAAACATTTATATAACAAGAATTTATGAATACAAAGAAATTATATACCGCTCCTTCAATAGAAGTTGTTGAATTGGAAACAGTCAACGTTATTGCAGCCTCAATTGGTGATCCTACTCCTGGAAAAGACCCATTCCAGTCAGCCTCTCCTGCTGAGACAACTCCCAGCACAGCCAGCTTTGACATGTGGAATGACACGGAAGTTGCAGAATAATATGTAGAATAATATAATCGCAAGGATATTATTGATGCCGCCTGCGAGCAAACGAATAGGTTTGCTTGTAGGCGGCATTTTTATATGAATAAACTTATGTTCTGAGACGCTTGTATCTGTCTCCAAATATGAATACGTATTCATCTGCCAATGATAACGTATTCATCTGCCAATGATAACGTTTTCATTGGGTGATGATAACGTATTCGTTTTTTCTTTAATATATAACAAAGAGGGGCGCTTCACAAATTGAAGTGCCCCTCTTTAAGTATTACATTCTACATATTATAATATATGTAATTGTTTTCTTTTATAATAGACTTATTGGTCTATTCGCCTCCCCATTCTTTGTGCTGTTTCAAGTTGAGGTCTGTATCAATCTCATTTTGTGGGATTGGCCAAACGTCATCCTGAGGACCTCTGTAAGAACGGGTGTAATCTCCCATACCGTATGTTTCATATTCTTTATTCATACGTTCAACGGCATTCTTCCATTCGCCCCAGCGATAGAGGTCAGCAAAGCGTAGATCCTCAAAAGCAAGTTCAACGCGACGCTCGTGACGAACAATCTGTCGAAGTTGTTCTGTTGACAAGCCATTACCCTCAACGTCTTCTACCTTTGGCATATTAACACGTTCACGAACCTCATTGATATACTTGGTAATTTGCTCTTGGCTATATCCACCCTTCTCGATCATTGCTTCTGAAAGAGAAAGAAGAACTTCTGCATAGCGGATTACATAGTAATCAAGGCTTCCATCATACTCATTTGCCATATTCTCAGGTACGAACCATTTCATAATGGCAACTTGTGATTTAGATGGAACAGACTTGCCACCTGCATTAGGATAATCATATACATCATTGAGCCACTTCATGCCAGGGACGAAGAGAGTACCCTTCAAGCGAGGATCTCGATTCTCATAACGTGCAAAGTCAGGATTTTCCTTATCGTATGCATCTCTACCTGTCTTACCCCTGAACAAAGGTGATCTGTCTATAGGGAGACCATCAATGCAATAGTAATCATCACAAAGATTTCGAGTAGCCTCAATAGCATTCATCGGACCGCCCCAGCTAATACTGAATGTTTGACCTTCGTTCTTGCCAGGACCTGTATAGTGAATACCTAAGATAACTTCATCGCATTCCTCGTTCTTTTCAGTGAAGAGTTCAGAGTAGTTCTTGTAGCCATCAGTACCGTCGCCTGATTTGAACAATCTGTATTTATCTATTACATGGTTGTATGCCTCAATAGCTTCATCGTAGTGCTTGGTAAAGAGAGCTAAACGACCCATAATAGCATATGCTGCCTCTTGTGTGAGACGACCCTTGCCTGCTTTTCCCTTGACAGGGATATTAGGAATGCATGTCTTGAGGTCGGCTAAAACCTTAGTGGCAATTTCTTCCTTTGTATTGCGAGCAGGCTGGCATTCTACCAATGTCAATGGCTTGTCAAGATATGGTACATCACGGAATACAGAAACCAGATTACAATATCCGAGAGCACGCAAAGCTATTGCCTCACCCTTGAAAGCAGCCTTCTTGTCGTCGCTCATACTGATTTCATCAACCTTCTCGATCAATGTGTTGCAGCGCTTGATAAGCTCATAGTTCGCATTCCAATACTTTGAGAAACACTCATCGTTAGCTGTAGATGTTCCCTGTGCAATAGATGAACCGAGCATCCATTCGCCCCATGAGTGTCCACCGTTGTCTGTACAGGTCTCACGACCGAGGAAACCAAATTTCCAACCATCAATATAATCATTGTTCAGGTCGCCATCTTGCATAGCGTCATAACAACCCGTAAGTGCCATCAAGGCATCATTTTCAGTCTTCCAGAATGTAGAGCTGGAAATCTCATTAGGGTTGTTTATATCAAAGAAGTCGTCAGAGCAAGATGTTGCTGAAAGCAGCATCATACTGCAAAGTGACGCAACTTTTATAGAGTTGAATAATCTATTTTGTTTCATTGTAAAATCCTCCAAGTTTAGAAATTAATATTTACACCGAATGATACACTCTTCATGTTAGGGTGAACATCGTTACGTGAATCTCCGCTGGTCTTTTCCGGATCGTAGTTGTCCAAAGAAGTGATAGTGAGGAGATTTGTTGCTGCGAAGTAAACACGAATCTTTGATACGCCCCACTTGGCAAGTTGATTGAATGTATATCCTACCTCTAAGTTCTTCAAGCGCAGGTAATCAGCCTTTGACAGCCAGAATGAAGAGTATGAGTCATTTAGGCTATAGCCCAAGCGTGGCATAGAACCATTAGGGTTGCTTTCTGACCAACGATCTAACCAACGGTCTGTGCGGTTGCCCTTCCAGTCACTTGTTGATTCCCAGTTGTAACGGTAAATGCCTGTAACTCCCTGCCAAAGTGTAGAAAGGTCGAAATTCTTCCATGTTCCACCGAGGTTAAAACCGAATGAGTACTTAGGGAATGGGTTACCGATAATCACACGGTCGTCAGGTGTAATATTACCATCATTGTTTGTGTCTTGGTACATGATGTCACCCAATTTTGGTGCGATACCGTTCTGCATAATCTTCTCACCCTTAGCGTTGGTACGATTGAGGTCAGCTTCTGTGCGATAGATGCCAACAGCCTTATAAGCGTAATAAGAACCAATAGCATCACCTACTCTGTTGATTGTAGAGCCACTGATACGCTCGTTCAAGCCACCCATATAGAGAATCTCATTCTTTACATGAGTCACATTGAAGCCGGCATACCAGCTAAAGTCACCACGGTGGTCTTGATAGTTTGCACTCCATTCCCAACCACGGTTGCGCACCTCGCCTACGTTCTGATAAGGAGCAGCCAATGAGCCGAGGAACATACCTGGCATAGAGAGCTGCATCAAAATATCGGAAGTCTTGCGGTCGAACCAATCGAATGAGGTTGTTATCTTATTGTTGAAGAATCCGAGGTCAATACCAATGTTCACACTGCGTGTAGTCTCCCACTTGATATTTTCGTTAGGAACAGAACTCTGTATAAGACCAGCCTGAGGAGTTCCGCTCTGATCAAAATAGTAGTTGCCATTTGCAGCATAGGTTGCTGTGTAAGGGTAGTTACCGATTTCCTGGTTGCCTAACTTACCCCAAGAGAAACGAAGCTTACCGAAGAGCCACTTGCTCTGCTCTTCCATAAATTTCTCACTGGTGAAGACCCAACCTAATGAAACTGACGGGAAGGTTGCATAGCGATGTGCCTTTGGCATACGTGAAGAACCGTCACGACGAATATTGAATTCGAAGAGGTATTTGTTGTCATAATCGTACTGTAAACGTCCAAAGAATGACTGTAATCGATAAGCACCAGCGTTGCCTCCTGTATTAGGATTCTTGGTTCCACCGTCTAACTCATAGATGTTATTGGTCGGGAAGCCTTGCTTTGAAGCAGTCAAACCTTCTTCGTCGTATCCGATAACAGAATGACCTGCCAATGCGTTGATAGTGTGAAGACCGAAGCGCTTGTTGTAAGTAAGGATGTTCTCATTGGTCCACATCGTTTCGCGATATCTGTAATCGGTCAGTTGATTGTTGACTGATCCTACCTTCAGCATATTGCCTTCTGCATCGTAGCGTGCATCCTCACCGCTTGGTGAGAAGCTCTTTGTTGCCTTATTGTAGTAAGTGTATGCGTAGCTTGTCTGGAATTTCAAACCATCATAGATATCAATGCCGATGGTTGCTTTTCCGTTAAAACGCCATGAATTATTCTTGTTATATCCCAGATAGATGGCCTCTAACGGGTTCTTGAACGCCTCTGCATCCTTAATAGAACCATCTACATAACCATAGTGACCGTTGTTATAACGTGTAGGAACTGTAGGACGTGCAAACCATGAAATCAAACGCATTACACCACCTTCTCCGCCAACGCTTCTTCCAGGAGCTGTAACGTCGTTAAAATTGCCAGCCAAGTTCAAGCCGAAACTGAATCTCTTGTACTTAGAATTAACGTTTGAACGGAAGCCAAGTTTGCGTACGCCTGTTTCCTTCATGATACCCTTTTGGTCTGAATAGTTGATAGAAGTCATAAACTGTATATTTTCAGAACCTCCTGAAACCGACAAGCTATGCTGCTGCATATGTCCAGTCTGCATGACTTCATCTATCCAGTCTGTATTTGCATAAAGCTCAGGGTCAGAACCATCTTTCAATTTGTCAAGAGCGGTTTGGTCGTAAGTGCCAGGATTTATTTCATTACGCATAACAGCCCAGTTATAGCTGTCAAGTAATTTTGGCAAAACAGTCGCACTCTGTATAGAATAGCTTCCTCCATAGTTTACCTTTATAGAACCCGCAGAACCCTTCTTTGTTGTAATCAAGATAACGCCATTTGCTGCACGAACACCATAGATGGCAGCAGAAGCGGCATCTTTCAGGACAGAAATGTTCTCGATGTCTGCTGGAGAAATATCGCTGAGTTGGCTTAAGGTACCCTCTACACCGTCGATAAGAACCATCGGATTGCTATTTCCGAATGTTCCAACACCACGTACTCGAATCTCTGGATTGTCATCACCAGCCTGAGCACCATTCATCGTGATGTTTACACCGGTCATTCTACCTTGCAGCAAAGTAGCTGTGTTAGCAACTGGCACTCCCTCAATGTCTTTTGCGGTAATTGCTGATACAGAACCAGTAAGGTTAGCTTTTTTCTGAACACCATAACCCACAACTACAGTTTCTTGCAGCACATTGGTGTCGTTTTGCATTGTAACATGAATAGGACCACCCTTCCAAATGATAGTTTTAGACTTGCAGCCAATTGAAGAAATTGTGATTTTGGCACCTATCTTTACATTTTCCAATGTAAAATTACCATCAAGGTCGGTTACAGTGCCACCTGTCTTTCCTTCAATTCTAATAGTTGCACCAATAATAGGTTCTCCGTTAGAATCCTTGACATTACCTTGGCAGGAATTCTGTTGTTGCATTGTAGCTTGCGAATAATTCTGAGCTGCCAATGCTGGGGCGGCAAACAATGGTATGGTAGCACCTAAGATAGCCGCAAGATACAAATTAGCTCTTTTGTTCATAAATATGTTAGTTATTAGTTTAAAATTGTAATTCGTTGTTATGTACTTATTCTGTACTTATTTTTTGCATTTAACTACTTTTACCCAATCTACCCACATTTCTACGGGTAAATCTTCGTCGTGGATTTCTCCTGGCCATGTTCTGTTTCCGTTTAGGGTTCCACCAAGAGAACAATTCAATATAATGTCAAACTTATAGTCGCAGAATGGGAATTGCATTTTATCCTTACTTAAATGCATATTTTCATATCTGAATGTTTCCTTACCGTCTACATAGAAAATTACAGCATTTTCTGTTCTTTCTGCTGCGTATACATGGAATTGTGTTACGTCAAAATTAGGGTCTCTGTTTGGGTTGGTTACGCCTGCTGAGCCTTCGTCACCGTTGATATAATAGGTATGTACAGTTTGATAAAATTCCATTGGCGTACCTTGTACCCATTCCATTATATCAACTTCTCCACTCTTAGGCCAAGGTTTGCCGCCAATTGGCATTTGCCAAATTGCAGGGAAAGTACCACGTGCTCTCTTTGTTAACATGGCTCTCACTTCCACTCTGGTATTCTTGTCAAAACCCTTGATTGTGCGTATTCCACCGTTTTTGTATTGTCCGTCTACCTTATTGGCTTTTAGTTTGAGAAAGCCGTCTTCCACTCTTACATTTTCATATCCTTTTACATGCTCAAAATGTTGGGCCCATGCACACTTGAAAAAGTCGCAAAGTTTCCATACTTTTGGGTTTGGTATAGATTCTGCATTGTTGAAGTTGTCAATGAAAATTACTTTTTCTTTTTTGTTCTCAGCCATTGCAATTGAGGTCGTAAACAAGAAAAATGCAAATAATATAATATGCTTCATAGGTTTATTAAATTGTAAATATAGCTTCGGTTTGTTAGGTTTATATTTTTTTGCAAATCTACATATTTTTTTGGGGGGGGTAAATCTTGTAGGTTAAATAAGCTTAAATAGCCTTCTATCTTGCAGGCTTATTATTTTCATAGAATTGTCGTTTTAAACAAAATGTGTGTTAATTTGTTTTTAATTGATGAAAATTGTAACGCGAAAAGATATGTCTTTACATTGTTTTTGGTATTTTTGTTACCAACAAAATATTAATCTTATGAATTTAAAGAAACAAATTTTAATCAACGTCAGTTGCATTCTGGTAATGATGTTTTCTTCATTATTACATCTTTCTGCTAAAGATATATATGTTAATCAGAAAACTTGGAGGCAATTGGTAAGCCAAGAAACTGTTACGTTGCAGGCTGGTGACAGACTGTTGTTTAAGCGTGGCGAAGTGTATCAGGGTGTAATAAGAATCACAGGTAAAGGTACTGCTGACTGTCCTGTATTAATAGATGCTCATGGAAAGGGTACAAAGCCTTGTATTATTGCTCCAAAAGATTCATTATATACCATATTGGTGTATAATTCCGATTATCTTACTGTTCAGAATATTGATATTACCAATCATGCTACCGAACGGATTGCAGGTAGAACAGGCATCAAGGTGTCTTGTGTAGACTATGGAGTTTCACATGGGCTGACATTGCGCTCGCTGAATATTCATGACATTAAAGGGTCGTTGATAAAGCATAGTGGTGAGGGTTCGGGAATCTTAATCCATAACAGTTGGAAAAGCATTCCTTCGGCTTTTGATAGCTTGTTGGTTGAAAATTGTATTGTCAGACGTTGTGAGCGTAATGGCATAATCTGGTCTGCCAATAGCGATCGTACAAAATGGTTTCCCAATCGGCATGTCGTAGTGCGCAAATGCCTCATAGACCAAGTTCCTGGAGATGGTATCGTTCCTATAGGATGTGATAGTGTCTTGGTAGAATATAATCTGATGAGGGATAGCCCTGACATCTTGCCTGAAAAAGAAGCTGCAGCAGGTATGTGGCCATGGAGTTGTGACAACTCTATTATCCAATTTAATGAAGTGACAGGTCATAAGGCTCATTGGGATGGACAGGGCTTTGATTGTGATTATAATTGTAATAATACGATTATCCGATACAACTATAGCCATGACAACTATGGAGGTTTTTTGTTGGTATGTAGCCCGAAGTTAGATTCGTTTAATATGGGTAATGTCGGTAGTGTAGTTGAGTATAACTTGAGTGTCAATGATGGTATACGACCGTATCCGGCTCGTACTAAAAAACATTTTTCTCCTATTATCCATATATCCGGTCCATGTTATAATACTCTTATCAGCCATAACATTATATATAATGATGGTAGTCATGAAAAGGATGAAGATCCTAACTTCATTTATAGTGGAGAATGGGATGATATAGCAAAATGTACATATATATTAGATAATGTGTTCTATACGAATAAAGATTCTTTAGATTTAGACATTTCTAATAGTATACGTACTTATCTTTCTGGTAATAAGGTATATCCTGCAAAATCTTTCGATTTACAAAAGCTTCCAATGAAAAAGGTGGTTATAGCTGATGGTGAGGCAGAAGTAAGTTGTTTGCATTCCAAAAGGACTCGTTTTACAATGCAAAAGGAGTCGTTTTGATATGCAAAAGGACTCCTTTTGATATGAAAAAGGACCCCTTTTAAAGTGTAAAAGGAGTCCTTTTTTTAATTAGCTTGTATAATTGCTTGTTTTTATTGTTGCAATATTTATTGTGCCGGCTGTTGGTTGTCGGCATTACGATAAGCCGAGGGCTGTATCTTGTATGTGTCCTTGAAGCACTTGCAGAAGTAGCGTGGCGAAGAGAAGCCGTTGGCGTAGCTCACTTCGGCAATGCTCAGGTCGTGACGTTCGCGCAACATATCGGCGGCTTTACGCAGTCGCAGGTTGAGGATGAAGCTCTTTGGGGTTTCGCCCGTAAGGTTCTTCCACTTGTTGAAGAATGCTGTGCGCGACATTCCTATTTCTCTTGCAAATGTGTCAACGCTGAATTCCGAGTCGGAATAGTAGCGGTCGATGATGCCCATGGCACGGTCGAGTAGGTCCTTATCCATCGGATTGGTGGCAAGCATGTCAGCCTCGTGGTGTGGATGCTGGCTGAACTTACGCTGCAGCAAGCGTCGCATATTGATGAGGTTATTGCATCTTGACACGAGCACATCGTTGTTGAACGGCTTTGTAATGTAGTCGTCGGCACCCGTTTTCAGTCCTTCGAGCTTCTTCTCGACGGCTGTACGTGCCGTGAGCAGAACCACTGGGATATGACATGTGGTGAAATCGTGCTTTATGGTCTTGCACAATTCCAGTCCGTCGATGTTAGGCATCATCACGTCGCTGAGGATGATGTCGGGCATTTCGTCGCCTATCATCTCCAGAGCTTCGGCTCCGTCTACAGCCGTGTGTGTGCGGTAGAGTGGGGCGAAGAGCGTAGAGAGCAGCTGTCGGATGTCGTCGTTGTCCTCGACAATGAGTATTATCGGGCGCTCGTCGTGACCTTCAGGCGTATTGTTTGTGTCGTTTTCCACCGAGGTGTGACTCGTTGTGGCGCTGTCGTTAGCTGCCAGAAGTTCCTTGGTATTGTCGTTAGGCAATGGTTCGTCGGTGGTTTCCTCGGCAGCGAAAGCGTCGCGCTTGGTAGGCAGCGTCACGCTGAACTTGGTGCCCTGTCCCTGTTCTGATGTCACCTCAATCGTTCCGTGGTGCATGTCGACAATGCCTTTGGTCAGGTTCAGACCGATGCCGGTGCCGATGTCGGCAACAGTCTCGATGTTGCGAGCCTGATAGAATCGGCTGAACAGATGCGGCAGATCCTCCTTGGCAATGCCCGAACCGGTGTCGCTGACCGTTATTACAGCCTGAGAGTCGTCGGCATGTGCCGCAATAGTCACCATTCCGCCCTGCGGAGTATGCTTGATGGCGTTGGATACGAGATTGCTCACCACCTTTTGCATCTGCTTCGGGTCGAACCACATAGGCAGTTGGTCGGGCACATCAATCTGTAGGGTGATGTCCTTGCCCAATGTATACTCGGTGAAGAGCGTCGCCGTATTGCGCAGCAGAGCCGACATGTCGGCATGGCGTGCGTGGATATGTGTGTGTCCCTGCTCCTGTTTGCGGAAGTCGAGCAGTTCGGATATGAGGCTGCGCAGCTGGTTGCAGTTGCGGTAGATGCCTGTCAGCTTGTTGCGCGTGTCGCCTGTGCACGATATCTCCTTGATGAGCGAGTCGGCGAGACTTATGATTACCGTGAGCGGAGTGCGTATCTCGTGCGACACGTTGAAGAAGAAGCGCAGCTTCGACTGGTTCTGTTCCTCGATGTCGCGTACACGTTGCTTTTCAAACTTGAGCGATTCAGCCAGGCGTATGCGGTCGCGGTATTCGAGCGAGAGCCACCATACGGCAGCGCCTATACACATTATATATATAATATAAGCCCACCATGAGAGATACCAAGGCGGCAGTATGCGTATCTTGAGACTTGCTGTGGCTATGTCGCTGCCCGGGCAACGCAGTTCGAGAGTGTATGTTCCCGATGGCAGACCGCTGAACGACAGAATCTTCTGGCGTGCAGGAATCCATTGGTTAGACAGTCCTTTGAGTCGGAACTCAACGGGTCGGTCGTTAGCCTTAATGAAGTTGGTGGTGAAATATTCCACGCTGAACACGGTCTGGTCGTGGTCGAGCGTGAGTTCCTTGGTGTATCGCAGGTCGTAGTCAAGGATGTTCGACCCGTCGTCGGGCTGTATCTCCTTGCCGTTGACGTACAGCTGGCTGAAGCCCAAGCGGAACGGCGCGGCAGTCTTGTAAAGGTCGCGCTCGTCGAACATCACCATTCCGTCGATGCCGCCAATGAGCACCTTGCCGTCGTGCGTCACGTACAGTCCCTTCTCGTTGATTGACTCAAGCGGAATGCCCACAGCACAGTCGTAGTTGCGTATCTCGCGTGTTCGGGTGTTGAGTACAGCGAAACCGTGGTTGGTAATGAGCAGCATGCTGTATTTGTCGAGCGACGAAGGTGTGGCGGCATATACGCCGTCGCCCTTTAGTCCGTCGGCAGTACCGTATGTCGTGAAGTGCTTGTTCTTCTCGTCATACATATTGATGTTGCCACTTGCTGTCGACAGCCAGACACGTCCCAGTCGGTCGTTGGTGATATGGCATACGTAGTTGTTGCTGATAGTAGTGGTGTCGCCCGAATGGTGGACAAAGTGTTTGTATTTGCCCGTGCTCAGGTCGTAGCGATAAACGCCGTTGCCGTCGGTGGCTATCCACAGACGATTGTGTCGGTCGATGCACAGGCTCGGCACAGCCAGCATGTGCTCGCCTTGTATGAGTCGGGTGAAGCGAGGCGTGCCCTTGTCGTCGGGATTGATGTATGCCACACCGTTCTGTGTGGCTATATATATGCGTCCCTTATATTCTGTGATGTCGCGCACGATGTCGTCAGGCAGCGATGTACGGTCGTTGCGATTGTGGCGATAGTTGCGTACGTTGCCCGTTGCCAGGTCTACACGATAGAGTCCGTCGAGATGAGAGCCTACCCACATTGTGTTGCGTTGGCGGTCGAAGTACAGAGCCTTGATATTGGCAGCAGGTATACTGCTGTATCGGCTGAACTCCTTAGTCTTGCGGTCGTATAAGTTCAGTCCGCCACCTTCGGTGCTTATCCACAACCGTCCGCTTGCGTCTTCAGCCATACATCCCACAACGGGGAAGCTGAGTGCGCCCTTCTGTCTGGTAGAGGCACGATAGCGTGTGAATATCTCGTATTCAGGATTGACATAGTTGACGCCACCGAAGTAGGTGCCTATCCACAGAGTGCCCTGCTGGTCGCATATAATGCTCCATATACTTGAGTTGGTGAGGCTGCCCACCTGGCCGTCGGCAGTAAACAGACGATGCTGTCCGTTAGTGGGGTTGTAGCGCACCAGTCCGTGATAGGTGCCAATCCACATGTAGCCCAGACGGTCTTCGCAGAACGTTCTGACAAAGTTGCTCACGAGCCATGAGCCAGCTTTCACGTTGGTGATGTTGCCGTTGGGTGCAATGGTCCACAATCCGTTATACCAGCTGCCCACCCATATATTATGGCGTGAGTCCTCGTATATGGTAGTAATGTGGGCGTCGTTGATGATATGCTTTAGTTTGCCACCCTGCAGGAGATACAATCCTCCGCTTGTAGTGCCTATCCACAATCTTTTGCGACTGTCAAGAGTCATCGTAGACACCGTTTTGTGATTCGGCAGTCGTGCGAACAGCTTCTTGGTCTTGCCCTTGTCGGTGGTGCGGTATATAATGTTCTTGTCCGACATGTACAAGGCGTCGCTGTAGCATATCGACATGTTGCCGCTCCGATGCAGCGTAGTGAAGCGTCGTGTGTACACGTCGAGGCAAGCTACGCCTTCCGAGCATGACAGATATATGGTGTGCTTGCCGTCGCCTACAACCTGGCGCACGTTGTTGCAGAATAAAGAATGCGGATTTTTGGCGTCGTAGCTGTATACGTGTATGGAGTTGCCGTTGTAGTAGTCCAGACCCATACGCGTAGCCATCCATATTGTTCCGCCCTTGTCGGCAAACACGCTGTTGACGGATATTTGCGACAGTCCGTTGGCGGGAGTCAGGTGGTTGAAGTATATGTTTTGTGCGTGTGCCGTCAAACTGCACACTATATATATAAATAAGGTAATAAGACGTCTCATAGTCAATGGTCTTGTTGTATAGATTATTTTATGTAGAAGTCGGCTGTTAGTTGCTCATACCATCCCGAACGGTTGCCGAAGGCATCCTGAAGACATTGCTCCTCAGACATGAACTCGTGCGTACACGATGCGTGGCGGAATGCTATGAGATAGCGTTTAGGCTGTTTGCGCTGTGTGGTGCGTATGGCGCAGCGTCGTGAAGGTGTAAGGTTTGCCATGTAAGCTTCGGTGCAGAATTGGCTGAGGCAGTCGGCTGGTATCACGGCGCTGAATTCGCCGTTGGCTGCAAGCAGTTGTGCCACCGTCTCGAACAGCTGTCGATAGGGCAGGGTGTCGGCATGTCGTGCCACGGCACGTTGCTGGTCGGGATTCTTGAGTGAGTCGGTGAAGAACGGCGGATTGCACACTATGGCGTCAAATAGTCCGTGTGTGTCGGCAGCGAGGTTCTGTACTGGCGATTCGACTATGCTGATACGGCTGGCAAAAGGAGTGCGGCTTGCGTTGTCGCGTGCCTGAATGGCAGCGTCGTGGTCGATGTCTACGCCTGTGACAGAGGCTTCGCCGTATCGTTGTGCCATCATTATAGCAATCAGTCCGGTGCCCGTTCCGATGTCGAGTATACGTTGTCCGCCTTCAGCCCATGCACCAAGAAGCACGCCGTCGGTGCCTACCTTCATGGCACACTTGTCGTGCTTAATGTCAAATTGCTTGAATGTGAATCCTCTACTGCTCATCGTTCAGTCGGTATGTACACGTATTTCAGATGTTTAGCCTTTTCTGTATAGCCTTGCTCCATTGCTGGAATTTGCGTCGGCTTTGTGCTATGCCTTCGCGTATTTCGTTTATCTCGTTAAAGAGTTCGGCTGCCGCATTCTGCAAGGCGTTGGGTTGTCGTTCGCTGCGGTCGGCCATAGTGTTGACGATAATGTTTATTCCCTTCGGCTTAAGTTCGATGTCGATGTCGGCACCAGTCATTACGGGGTCGCCGTCGTAGTGTATCACGCCCGGCTTGTCGCGGTGTATGTGCAGATGGCGTGTACGGAACGTCTTTATCTTGGAGTTCTTGTCGAGCGTCTTGCTGAACATCTCGATGCTTATCTGCGGAGCTTCGAACACGTCGAACGGCTCCATTATTATCACGTCCATCAGTCCGTCGCTCATCGAAGCCTGCGGAGCTATATATGCATTGTTGCCATATTGCGACGCATTGGCGCACGATATGAGGAACGCCTTGTACTGTAGCGTGCCGCTCTCGTCCTCGATGGTGTATGTCTCGGGTTTGTATTTCAGTCCCTCGCGCAGCACATTCTCCACATAAGTGATGGGTCCGCGCTTGCCCGCTTCGGCAAACTTCATGCTCACAAAAGCGTCAAATCCCATGCCGCATGTGCAGAAGAAAGGATAGTCGTTGATGATACCGTAGTCGAGTTGGCGCACTTCGCATCTGTTTATGACATCAATGGCTTTGCGCACATTGAGTGGCAATAGCAGGTGGCGTGCCAGTCCGTTGCCCGATCCGCAGGGTATTATGCCCAGCGCCGTATCTGAATGCACTATGGCACGAGCTACTTCGTTGACGGTTCCGTCGCCTCCAACAGCTACTACAACGTCCACGCCGTCGTCCTTCGCCTTGGCTGCAATCTCCGAGGCGTGTCCTGCATATTGGGTTATGGCAATCTCGTACTCGAACTTCTCCTTATCGAGATACAGGTCGATAAGCCCTGGTATGGCAGCCTTGTCGGATGTGCCGGATATAAGGTTTATAACGAAAACGGCTTTTTTCTTCATACGTGTTGTTGAAATATATAATTATAGTTACAAAATTAATAATTTTTGATTTCTTGTATAGATTTCTACAATTAAAAATCCAAAAATAACACATTTCTCAAGAAAAACGTCCTTATTTGGGTTCTTTTTTGTAACTTTGCAGCCTGAAATAAACAAATGGAGGTATACGATACCTTTTTTTAATATTAAGATGGGACAATTACAGGAAAAGTACAAGAGCTATCGTCTTCCGCAGAAATACATGGCAGAAGGCGTGTATCCTTATTTCCGTGAGATAACGAGCAAGCAGGGTACAGAAGTAGAGATGGGCGGACATAAGGTTCTTATGTTCGGTTCAAATGCATACACCGGACTTACAGGCGACCAGCGCATCATCGATGCTGCCAAGGCCGCTCTCGACAAGTATGGTTCGGGATGTGCCGGCAGTCGCTTCCTTAACGGTACACTCGACTTGCACGTGCAGCTTGAGAAGGAACTCGCCACATATGTAGGCAAGGACGAGACATTGTGTTTCTCTACAGGTTTCTTCGTTAACTCTGGCGTATTGGCAGTTGTTGTAGGACGTGGCGACTATATCATTTGCGACGACCGCGACCATGCGAGCATCGTCGACGGACGCCGTCTGTCGTTCGCTACACAGCTGCACTACAAGCACAACGATATGGAGGATCTTGAGCGCGTATTGAAGAACCTTCCTCATGAGGCTATCAAGCTGATCGTTGTTGACGGTGTGTTCTCTATGGAAGGCGACCTCGCCAATCTGCCTAAGATTGTCGAGCTGAAGCACAAGTACAACTGCTCGATTATGGTTGACGAGGCACACGGCCTTGGCGTATTCGGCAAGCAGGGACGTGGTGTTTGCGACTATTTCGGACTCACCGACGAGGTAGACCTCATCATGGGTACATTCTCAAAGTCAATGGCAAGCATCGGTGGATTTATCGCCGGCGACAAGGATACAATCAATTATCTGCGTCACACATGCCGTACATATATCTTCAGCGCATCAAACACGCCGGCTGCTACTGCCGCCGCTCTTGAGGCACTGCACATCATCCAGAATGAACCTGAGCGTATCGAGAAGCTGTGGAACGTAACACGTTATGCTCTGCGCCGCTTCAAGGAGGAGGGATTTGAGATCGGTGAAACCGAGAGTCCTATCATTCCGCTCTACGTACACGACGTTGACAAGACATTCCTTGCTACTGCAAAGGCTTTCGAGTATGGCGTATTCATCAATCCGGTTATACCGCCTGCATGTGCTCCTCAGGACACATTGGTGCGCTTTGCACTTATGGCTACACACACCGAAGAGCAGGTTGAGCGTGGCGTTCAGATACTCAAGCGCGTATTTACAGAGCTGGGCATCATAAAGTAAGAATAGCTCTACTTGAAGTAGAAGCAACTTTGTTTTATTAACACTACGGGCTGCATGCCTTCATCACTATGCCGTCAGATGCGGCGAGTATGAGGACATGCAGCCCGTTTTTTGTCGTTTTTTGTATGAATGGACCCCTTTATATCAATAAAAATGGCTAATTTTGCATTTTGAAAAAATAGAAAAGAAACATATATGTCAAGAAAAAAGAAACCGCTTCCGATACTCGAGAACGTAACTATTGAGGCTGTGGCAGCCGAGGGCAAGTCGTTGGCTCACGTCAACGATATGGTAGTGTTCGTGCCGTTTGCCGTTCCGGGCGACGTTGTCGACCTGCAGGTGCGCAAGAAGAAGCACAGCTACTGCGAGGCAGAAGTGATAAGATTCATCAAGAAGAGCGAAGTGCGCGAAGAGCCTATGTGCCAGCACTTCGGCATTTGTGGCGGCTGCAAGTGGCAGAACCTTCCCTATGCCGAGCAGCTCAAGGCCAAGCAGCAGCAGGTACACGACCAGCTGCGTCGCATCGGTAAGATACCTTTGCCCGAGTTCCGCCCGATTATGGGTTCGGTACATATCAAGGAGTATCGCAACAAGCTTGAGTTCGGATGCTGCAACAAGCGTTGGCTCACACGCGAACAGATAGCCGAGGGCACTCAGTTTGACAACATGAACGGCATAGGATTCCATATCACGGGCGCATTCGACAAGATTCTGCCTATCGAGAAGTGCTGGCTCATGGACGACTTGCACAACCGCATACGCAACGCCATACGCGATTATGCCTTCGAAACGGGTATGACATTCTTCGATTTGCGCCAGCAGCACGGCTTGTTGCGCGACATAATGATACGCAACTCCAATACCGGCGAGTGGATGGTTCTCATTCAGTTCCACTACGATGAAGAAGGTGACGAGCAGCGAGCCAAAGGTTTGTTGCAGCACATTGCCGACATGTTCCCCGAGATAACCTCGCTCATGTACGTCGACAATCAGAAGTGCAACGACACATTCGGCGATCTCGACCTCTCGGTATTCAAAGGCAACGACCATATATACGAGACTATGGAGAACCTGCGCTTCAAGGTAGGCCCCAAGAGTTTCTATCAGACCAATACCGAGCAGGCTTATCATCTCTATTCGGTAGCGCGTGAGTTTGCACAGCTCACCGGCGACGAGCTTGTTTACGACCTCTACACAGGTACGGGTACTATTGCCAACTTCGTGGCTCGCCAGGCTCGTGAGGTGATAGGTATCGAGTATGTGCCCGAGGCAATCGAGGACGCCAAGGTCAATTCTAACGTCAACAACATAGCCAACACCAAGTTCTATGCAGGCGACATGAAGGACATTCTCAACGACGAGTTCATCGCCGAGCACGGCCGTCCCGATGTCATCATCACCGATCCACCTCGTGCAGGCATGCATCCCGATGTTATAGAGACAATCCTGCGTGCTCACCCGAAGCGCATAGTATATGTCAGCTGCAATCCGGCTACACAGGCACGCGACTTGCAGGCTCTTGACGTGGCATACAGCGTCAAGGAGGTGCAGCCTGTTGACATGTTCCCGCATACTCCGCACGTCGAGAACGTGGTATTGTTGGAAGAAAAGGCTTAAGCAATGCAATTTTGAATTTTGAGTTTTGAATTTTGAATTATCGGTTGCACCGATTTTGAATTATCCATTTATGAATTGAGAGTTGTTATATATATAATTCTTAATTGGATAATTCATATTGTGGCTTTGCAGAAATAATTCAAAACTCAAAACTCAAAAACAAATATAAAAAACTCAAAACCCAAAATTAAACAAAAATCAATACTAAAAATGAAAAAGCTTTTATCTCTCGCTCTTGCTACGCTTGCCACAACGGGCGCGTTGGCTCAGCAGGGCAAGCCGAAGATTTCGGTTGTCAGCGACATCAAGTTCAGCGGCTATGTAATGTCGCAGTATCAGTACAGCGACAAGGAAGCCAATGATGGCACCAAGGACATCAACACCTTCAACATCCGTATGGTGCGTATGGCTCTTGAGGGCCGACTGATGCAGGACTTCTACTGGAAAGTCCAGCTCCAGGCCAATGGCAACACAAGCGACCTCGGATCGTCGCCTCGTATGGTTGATGCATTCGCCGAGTGGCAGAAATTTGATGCGTTCAAGGTGAAGGCAGGACAGTTTAAGCGTCCGTTCACATTCGAGAACCCTATGCACCCTATTACGCAGGGATTTATGGGATATTCGCAAAACGTTAGCAAGTTGTCGGGATTCAACGACCGTGTGGGCGAGCATGCCAGCAACGGACGTGACATTGGTGTGCAGATTCAGGGCGATATCATCAAGAATCAGGCTGGTCGCAACCTCGTGCATTATCAGATTGGCGTGTTCAATGGTCAGGGTACCGGTCAGAAGGATGTCGACCAGCGCAAGGACATCATCGGCGGCCTTTGGGTTATGCCCGTTAAGGGATTGCGTATTGGCGCTTTCGGATGGACAGGTTCGTATGCCCGCAAGGGAACATGGAACGTTACCGATGCCAACCATAAGCCTGTGCTCGACGAGGATGGCAAAAATGTAGTTGAGAGTGGCGTGCGTTCATTGTCGAAGAACCGCTATGCGTTCAGCGCCGAGTATGCTGCCAACGACTGGACTTTCCGTTCGGAGTACATACACAGCCAGGGCTACGGCTTCAAGACAACGTACAAGACTGGCAAGGAGACCGACTGCAACATCAACTATGCTGCCGGCGACAAGGCCGACGGTTTCTATGCGCTCATGATTGCACCGGTAATCAGCAAGAAGCTCTATGCCAAGGCTCGCTACGATATGTATCGTCCTACTGCCGAGTGGAACAAGGCTAAGACCAACTACGAGATTGGTGCCAACTACTGGATAGGCAAATCCATCATGATTGCTGCCGAGTATGTTCGCGTCAACGACCGCAGTCTCAACAAGCCTAACTACAATATGTTTGACCTCGAGTTTGATGTGAAATTCTAATCGTATCGGTCTGAGATATAATCAAACACAAAAAGAGGGCGTGCATTTTATGTTTCATCAGTAGAAACATAGAATGCACGCCCTCTTTTTATATTCTTCCGACATTTCATGTGACAATATTGGAAGTTGAAGTTTCAAATGAATTGGCAATAAAAAGGTAGGAGGCTATGGCGTCCTCGCCGTAGCCTGAGCAGTTAGACGATACATTCTTTTTATTTGTTCTTAGCACCGCTGCTTGCTTAGGAGGGATGTCAAAAGTCAAACAAAGCGGGCTGAAAGCCCAAAAAGCACATAGCCCAAGGTAGTGCCTTGGGTGTACGGATTGAAAATAGCAAAACGCCCTGCAAGGGCAAAAGCATTGATAATTAACGCTTTTGCCCTTGCAGGGCGCATTGGTATTTGTGATACTTTTACCCAGGGTGTTGCCCTGGGCTATGGGCTTCTGCCCCCTTCGGGGCGTACTGCTGTGAATTTTGCACACCCTCCTCCTACATTTTGGACTTCATTAAAAACTATCCGTATCACTCCATATTTCGGATGAGCTTCTTTTTATGTATTGTGGAGTTCTGCTTTTTAGTTCACTCCCAACTTCTCGTAGTTCATCTTCTCGCCAGCCTTGACCATGCGCTCAGCCTTGAACTTAAGGTAGCGTGTCTTGACGGTTGGGAAAGTCACGGTCTGCAGAATCGGGTTGTTCTGTATGTTTGAGAATTCGTCCTTCTTCAGAGTCTTCTGTACGTTGCCGTTAGCGTCGCATGTGCTGATGCTGTAGGTATGAACCAGACCCTTGCGGTGTTCGCTCTGGTCGGGCAGATATTGCAGGGTTGTGATGTCCTTAGCCTCGCCCAGGTCGATAACTACCTCGTCTGCGCCCTTCTTTACGATAGTGAACGGCAGCGACTTGAGGTCTTCGGCAGCCTTGCTCCATGTCAGTTTGGCGTCCTTTCCGCCGTCATACACACCGATGTTGTTGATGCAGAGCGGACCGCGTGAGTCGAGAATGCGCACGCGTATGCCCTTCGACTCGACGGTGGCAAAGCGCAACAGACGCTTGTAGCCTATGGTTGTGGTCTCCTCGGGCTGCTCTACGGTCTGCCACTGACCCTTGTTGTTGAGATATTCTACGCTGAACTTCTTGACACGCTGTCCCAGTGGGATGTACTCTTGCAGCATGATGCGGTTCATGCGCTGTGCCTTCTTGAATCGGAATTCAATGTCGCCGGTGGTCACACCGTCTGGGGTTGCCCAGTAAGTGTCCCAAGAGTTGTCGGTAAGAGCCTTTGCTGTGAACTGTCCGCCACGTTCGCTGCTGACACGAGCCTTCATGCCGGCCACGAGGTTGTTGCTGAGTTCGCGCTGTATGATGTTGTGATAAGTGATGGCGTTGGCTGAGTCGACAGGATGGATGAGTCCGTCGCGGTCGACGGGGAAGTTGAGCAGGAAGGTAGCGTTGTGTCCTACGCTGCGGTAGTATAGGTCGACAAGCTGGTCGGGCGACTTCACCTTGTCGTCCTCTTCGGGATGATAGAACCAGCCCGGACGTATTGATACGTCGCACTCGGCAGCTGTCCACTGGTTGCCGTCGGCATGTCCGTAGGTCAGTTCGTGGTAATTGGGGTAGCCAGGATAAACCTCGCCCTTGCGCAGGAAAGCCCAGTTTGTCTCGCCTGCAAATCCCTTCTCGTTGCCAACCCATCGGCATCCGGGGCCGCCGTCGCCGAATACCACGGCATTAGGCTGTATCTCATCGAGCATTTTGAATATGTGCGGGTAGTTGTAGTAGTTCTTTCGGTCGATAGTGCGCTGGTCCTTGGCACCGCCATAGTAGCCGTCGCCACCGTTGGCACCGTCAAACCATACCTCAAACACCTCGCCATAGTTGGTGAGGAGGTCGCGCAGCTGTGCGTAGAAGTAAGGCAGATAGTCAGGTGTAGCATATTCGGCACGTGAGCGGTCCCACGGCGAGAGATAGACGGCAAACTTCAGTCCGTACTTCTTGCAGGCGTCAGCCAGTTCGCGCACCACATTGCCCTTGCCGCCACGCCATGGCGACTTGCTCACGTTGTAGTCGTTGCCCTCGAAAGGCCACAGACAGAAGCCGTCGTGATGCTTGGCTGTCAATATCACGCCCTTCATTCCGGCAGCAATAAGGGTCTTCACCCATTGCTCGCAGTCGAGTCGTGTGGGGTTGAAAGTCTTAGGGTCGGAGTCGCCGTATCCCCATTCGCGGTCGTTGAAGGTGTTGAGTCCGAAGTGTATGAAGGCGTATGTCTCCATCTTCTGCCAGTCAATCTGCTTCTGTTCGGGCAGAGGCAGTATTGGAGCCGGAGCTTTCACGTCCTTCTGTGCCGACGCATTGAGACTGAGCATGGCAGCGCATGCCATCATGGCCAATGATTTGCCGATTTGTTTTCTGTTCATAGTGGTAAATGTGTTATTTAAGTAGGTTGTGCAAATTTACGCTATTTTTCTGACAAAACCTAAGCTATGGGCTTAAATAATGACTTGATTCTTTTTTGAATTTTGAATTTTGAATTTGGAATTTTGAGTTGTTCTCGGCTACGCCTGCGATTGTGAATTATTCAATTTTGAATTTATGGATTCGAAAAGGATTCGTTTTGCACTTCAAAAGGACTCGTTTTGCTGGTCAAAAGGACTCCTTTTGCATACTAAAAGGACCCCTTTTGCAAGCCAAAAGGAGTCCTTCTCGAAAACTGTTCTTATTTCTATCGCAAACGATGCTGATTTAAGCGTAGCTGTGCATGCCTCCCAGCACGTAGTTGACGCCGAAATATGTCATTATGATAGTGAGGAAAGCCACAATCATGAATACGTGAAACGCCATAGGGCGGCGCAATGGCGGCAGCGTCTTGGGGTGTAGAGCCACGGCATAAATCATGAATGTGATGAGTGCCCAGACCTCCTTGGGGTCCCATCCCCAGTATTCGCCCCACGACACATTGGCCCATATAGCACCTACGAATATGCCGATGCCGAGGGCAGCCATGGCAGGATATAGAAACAGCAGCGACAGCTGTTGTAATGCGAGCGTTACGGTTGAGGCGTTGCGGTTGACCATCCGTACTATTAAGGCGGTGATGCCGTTTATCAGCGGGAGCGAAAGCAGGGCGAAGCCTATCATTATTATCGACACGTGAATGCTCAGCAGGGGCGAGTTGAGCACAGGCATGATGTGCGTTATCTGCGGATCCATCTGGCTGATGTGGCTCACCAGCAGGAAGAATCCCGACATAAGGAATCCGCATGTGAGCAGTATGCGGAAGCGCAGACTGAACACGAGAGCCACAACCTGCACTATCCATGCCACGAAGAGCATCGTCTCGTAGCCGTTAGACATAGGCAGGGTTCCGCTGATGGTCCATCGCAGATACTGGCAGTAGGTGAGTGAGGCAAGCGATGCGAGCATAACGATGGCTGACAATGCCGTTACGAGTGTGTCGACGGGCGACTTGCGTCCGGCACGTGTGTCGTGGTTCTGTTCCAGTCGGCACTCGCGGCACAGCCTTACTATCGTGTAGAAGAAGGTGAGCACACCCATCGTGAGGCACACCATAAAGAGTATCGTGGCAAACGGAATGCTGTTGTATGTGCGTTCGGCTTCGGTCTGTCTGGCAGTAGGCAGCGATGTGCCTGCATTTTTGACTTGATACTTCTGTATCTTGCCTATCATCTCGTCCATCTGCTTGTAGTTTTCAGCCTCCGCCTCATCGAATAGCAGGGTGAAAATGGTCTGTATGAATCGCTGATGTTCGGCATTTATGGTTTTGGGCAGGTCTTCGGTGGGCGCATACCATGTAGTGTTCGCCTTGACGGTGTTTGGGAATATCTTCAGCAGCAGACCTCGGCGCAGGTCCATAAGCAGCTGTATCTTGTCGTCGACCGAAGCCACCTGCGTGTGAAACTTGTCGTGGTTGCCCTCGTAGTATTCCTTTACGTACGGGCCTATGATGTACCCGCCCATGTCGTTGTTGAAGAAGTTGTTGGCCGAAACGTAGTCGGGCAGCTGGAGTGTCTGCTTCATCTCGCCGTCCTTCATCTTCAGTATGGGTTCGTCCATCCACTCTTCGCCCCAGAATATCCATCCCGTGAACACCTGCTCGGCGGTGAGTCCCTTGTACGAGCGTGCTCCATACAGTTTCTTGGTGAAGTCGATAGCCACGGTCTGCACTGGACATATACGGCTGTTGTAGAGAATGTTGAGGCGTCCGAACTGCTCGGCTGTGGCTGCGGGCAGATAGTGGGCTTTGACATTATCGGTAGTCGAGGCAGCCCATAGGGTTGAGGTTGGCATCAACGTGAATAACAGCGTCACAATCAGCGCACCCTTCTTGAGCAACTGACTGTGCAGCAACCCGCGGTAGGCACCGCGCGGATCAAAAAGCATACCGATGAGCGAGACGAACAGCAGGGCATATCCGGCGTAAGTGACGGGTATGCCTATGGGGTCGGAATTGGTAGATAGGGTTGCGCCAAGACCGTCGCTGTCGTACGAAGCCTGGTATATTCGCATCGATCCGTAGCTGAATATGTTGTTCATCGAAACCTTGCCTTGTGTGGTCTGTCCGTTGTCGGTCAGCGTGAAGTGCGACACGTAGTCTTGCGCAGCATCAGTTCCGGCGTGATACTGCACGTCAAAGCGGTCGAGACGTATGCTGAACGGCAGCGTGGCAGGGTGGGCGTTCATGTCGCGGTCGTATACTTTATAGCGGTCGGTGGGCAGTCCTTGGCGCAGATGTATCGTTCCGCGCTCGGCGCTTATGTGCGTAATGAAGGCTCCGACGAGTATTATTACGAAAGAAAGGTGCAATGCCGTGCCTGTCCACGAGCGTGTACGATGCTTTATATAATATAATGTGGCGGTGGCGGCAAGCAGCGCCCATAGCAGCGTAAACCACCATGCACCGTATATGTGGCTCCCCACAAAGTCGATACCCTGATACTTCTCGACGATGGTGGCTGCCCCCATGCACACAATCACGAGTGCATAGAGTGTGAACAATATTTTCTTTATCTTGGTCTGCATAATATATATAATGTGTATTGTATATTGCGTCTGGTATGAATGAAGTTCATTATACGTATATGCAAAGTTACCTAAAAACGTGCAATGTGGCGGATTAAGCCTGGCTTTTTAATAGTTTGGTATTTAATTTTACCTAAAAATAGGTACAAAAAAACGCAGACAGCAATCGTAGTTGCTGCCCGCGCTGACATAAGTCTTGTTATTAATGGTGATATTAGCTTACCTTGTTGAGCTTCTTGATGATTGAGAAGATGAACAGAGCCGATACGAGGCAGATGCCTGCAAGAACACCCCAGATAGTAACGAGGTTGAAGTTCTGACCCCACATGATGCCAGGCACCATTACCAACTGGTTGCCGATGGCTGTTGCACCAAACCACAGACCCATCATCAAACCTGCATACTTGGGAGGAGCAACCTTCGATACGAACGAGATTCCGATAGGCGAAAGCAGCAACTCGGCAAATGTGAGGATGAGATATGTAGAGATGAGGAGGTTGGCGCTAACGCGTGTACCCTCTGTAGCAGGGTCGCCCTGTGTCAACGGAAGCTCAAGACCCATAGAGCCTACTGCCATCCATACGAAACCGAGGGCTGCAACGAGCATACCAAGACCAATCTTCTCAGGCGATGTAGGCTCCTTGCCAATCTTGTTGAGCCAAGCGAAGAGGGCTACGCTCACCGGAGTCAATGCTACAACGTAGCAAGGATTGAACTGCTGGAAGATAGGAGCCTGAACCTCAACGGCACCTTCGAGCGTGTTGTACTTGTAGAAGAGGAAGGCAATAGCTGCTACGATTACGCCGAGCGAGATGCCCTTGCCCTTGCCGGTCTTGCTCTGTGCCAGACCGAAGCTGCCGTAAACTACGAAGATACAAGCCACGAGGTTGGTTACGTCGAATGCCATTGACTGCAGACCTTCAGAAGTCTTCTGTGTGAAATCGCGTGCAAAGAGTGTCAGAGTGTTGCCGTTCTGGTGGAATGCCATCCAGAAGAAGATAACCACTGCAAACACAAGACAGAGGCATACGATACGCTCCTTGGTCTCGGCAGGAGTGAGTTCCTTGGCCTCCGACTTTGCGTCGGCTCCCGACTTCTGCTGTGTCTCGTTGGCCAAAACGTGCTTGTAAGTGAAGCTGAAGATGTAGTATATGGCGATACTTACGATGAGTGATGCACATGCTATGGCAAAAGCGAAGTGGTAGGCATCCTCAGGCGATACGCCAAGACTTGCCTTAGCCCAGTCCATAATCTTAATGGCTGCTGTAGGAGCAAACATAGCGCCGATGTTGATAGCCATGTAGAAGAGTGAGAAACCTGAGTCGCGATTGTTTGCATACTGAGCCTCGTCGTACAGACGACCTACCATTACCTGGAGGTTGCCCTTGAACAGACCGGTTCCCAAAGCGATGAGGATGAGCGATACGCCCATTGCTGCAATGGCAACGGTGTCCTTTCCGAGCGGAAGCGAAAGGACAAGATAGCCGATGAACATGATGAAGATACCAGTGGTAACCATACGTCCAAAGCCGAACTTGTCGGCTGCAATACCGCCAATGATGGGCAGGAAGTAGACCATCATAAGGAAGGTAGAGTAAATCGTACTTGCTACTCCAGTCTCAAAACCGAAGTTAGCCTGCAAATACAGCAAGAACACTGCGAGCATGGTGTAGTAGCCAAAGCGCTCTCCGGTGTTGGCCAATGCGAGGGCCCATAGACCTTTAGGTTGATTTTCGAACATAAGAATTTAAATTGGTTATTTATTAATGGTTATTGAAATTCTGTTACTTCTTAATGCCTTTCGTTCTCGTTATGTCAAACAGATACGACAGCTTGATTACGATGTTCGAGTGGTTTGACTTGCCGAAGTAGTCGCGCTTTGAGTCGCCGTAGATGTTGCCGAGACCGTAGTAGTAGCGTCCTTCGAGCAGGAAGTGTCCTACTTTAGGTATGGAGTATTCCATACCCAATCCGGCAGCAATGCCAAAGTCGAACTTGTTTTCTACAGCCATGGTGTCCTGGGCGCATGTCTTGTTGGCGCGGTCGTCGAAGTTGGCGTCCTTGACATTGAAGTTTGTCTTGGTCGACTCGCCTATAAGGTAACCGAACTGCGGGCCTGCCTTGAAGAAGAACTGTACGCCTTTGCGCTCACGTCCCCACGCCAAGTGGGCGAAGATGGGCACCTGAATGTAGTTCATGTCACGCTGATAGGCTTCTGCCATACCCGTCACGGGGTTTATCACAGGCTCGTCGTTGGCTGTAAGTATGCGCTCCTTCCATCCTATGCGTGCATAGTTCACTTCGGCAGAAATCGAGCATATCGTCTTGAAGTACTTCTCGCAGGTGTAGCGCATAGACAGTCCGGCTGTCATTCCGGTGTGAGTGTCGAGCGTAACCTTAGGCGTAAACCCTACGCTGCTCATTATATATCCGGCATTGAAGCCAATGGCCAGGTCGTTGCGGTGTTCGCCTATCTGGGCGTGTATGGCGGCAGATGCCGTCAGCAACATTGCGAGCAGGGCAATGGTTTTAAGTCTTAATGTCTGAAACATATATTAATAATGGTGTGTATTAGTATGATACCGACTCTATTGTTCTGTTGGGCTTGTAGTGTACGAGCATGAAACTTGAGTTCTGCATGCCTCCCGTACCTACTCGTTTGAATTTGAGCGGTGTCTGTAGCGGAGTGTACGTGTTCTGCTGCTGGGTTCCGTTGAATTGGTCGCCATACTTGTGCAGTCCGCGTATGAAGAATTGCGCATGGTCGAATCCGGTCAGCGCAAAACGCGGTAGTGCCTGCCTCATGTCCGACTTGAACCATTGGCGGTAGGCACGCTCAACGGCAATGGTCTTGCCGGCAAGCGGATTGTAGTAGAAAGTGGTAGGGATGTATGTGTCGTATTTGTAATAATAGTCGGTATATACCTTTGTATACATCAGCCATTCGGTATATCCGTACAATGAGATGCTCAATCCCTTGCTGGCAGCTGTGAGAATGTTGAGCTTGGCAAGGGTGGCATTCAGTTCGGGCGAACGTCCGGTATTGAGCACGACAACGTTGGGCAGCGTTGTGCTGAAAGCCTTGGCAAATGCCTGCTCCGACGACTTCAGGTTTGTGATGCTGTACGTTATGCCCGTCTTTTCCATGCGTTTGCGCAGGGCGGTGGTGAATACGCCCTTACGGCTTGTAGTGTCGTTGCAGTCGACTATCACCACATGGCGGCCCTTGAAGCGTTCGGCAAAGGCATTGACCGAAGCTTCGTTCTGCTGTGCAGGAGTCTGGAACACCTGATATATGCGCTCGTTCTGCGCCACGTCATTGCCGTTGATTGAGAACGGAATGACAAGGCGTATGCCGTTCTTGCGGCAGAAGTCGGCCATAGGCTTCACCTGCTTGGTGTAGAGCGGACCGAATATCACGTCACACTGGCGTGCGTTGTCGTCGTTGATGATTTGCTGCACGTTGGCGTCGATAGGCACGTTCCATGCATATACGTGTGTGGCTATGCCCTGCGAGCGCAACGAGTCGCATGCCATGAGCACGCCACGATAGTATTCAATCATTCGCTGGCCGTCGCCGTCAACGTTGTGCAACGGTAGCATTACGCCTATGCGCACGGTTCCGTTGGCAGCAATCTTGTGTGCCGGTTTGCTTTCGGCCTGTGTCTTTGATGCTGTAGCGGCAGGAGCAGCGGTAGCAGCCGGCGCTGTAGTGGGGTAGGGTATGAGCAGCTGGTCGCCCTTATGCAGAGTGTAGTCGGGCTTCTGCATGGCGGGGTTGGCTTGTATCAGCTCGTCGATGGTGATATTGTACTTCTTGGCAATGCCGTATATGGTGTCTTTCTTCTTCACCTTGTACAATTCCTGCCACTTGATAGTCTGTGCAGACATAGCTGCAGCCACCATCATAGCGCATAAGCACAAAATAAGTCTGAAGTAACGTGTCATAGTTGTTATTGATTTTTCTGCAAAAGTACATAAAATATATTGTAAAATGAAATGTTTGTCTTATAAATAAAGTTATTAAAACAAAGCCTCGGCTTTGTAGTGTGCGATATAATAGTTAACTTTGCATATTATGAACATCCTTCGATTATTAATGCTTCTTGTTTGCATAGTTTGTGTGGACGCCCGTGCCGATGTGGTGCCCGCAATCAATCCCGTTGCAACGTTTCATACGCCCGATGGCGACGATACGGGGCTGAGCTATACCGGTTCGGCACCTCTTACGGTCACGCTCTCGGCAGGTGCTGCCGATGTGGGGGCTTATGCTGCCCATTACGAGTGGCGCTTCAGAAAGGAAGGAGCGCATTCGCCCTACCTCATCAGATACGACGAAGACACCGAATACACCTTTGTCGAGGCTGGCACACACATCATCGAGCTGTATGCCACCTTTGTTCTTGGCACCGATACCATAGCCTATACTGCCGACTATTGGGCGGATGCCACACCCATAACCGTGTCTATATCCGAGAGCAAACTCGAAATGCCCAACGCTTTCTCGCCCAACGGCGACGGCATCAACGATGTCTACCGCGCCAAGAGCGGCTATCAGAGCATAGTGGAGTTCAAAGCCACCATATTCAACCGTTGGGGACAGAAACTGTACGAGTGGACCGACCCTGCCGGCGGATGGGACGGCAAGTACAAAGGAAGGGATGTGGCACAGGGCGTTTACTTTGTGCTGGTGAAGGCCAAGGGAGCCGACTGCAGACGATTCAACATCAAGAGCGATGTCAATCTGCTGCGCGGATATACCGAGACAGCCGCAGGCGGAACCGAAGGTCTGTAGATTCCGCATTTTTTAGAATTTTTAGTTTCGCAAGCGAAAGTAGTTAAGAAGTTAAGGAGTTGCCGCACCCTACGGTCGCTAAGGAGTTAAGCCATTAGTTTTTTTGTTTGATATAGCATTATAAGCATTTGGCTTAACTTCTTAACTCCTTTAACTACTGAATTCTCTGAACTTGCAAAAGTTCCGTTTAGAATAAATAAAATCAGATTTAACAGAAATTCAATCAATACTTATGGGTAGCTATTCAGAAGAAGGCAAGATAAATGTGTGGGGCGCACGCGTCCACAATCTTAAGAATATCGACGTGGAGATACCGCGCGGTTCGCTCACCGTCATTACCGGACTGAGCGGTTCGGGCAAGTCGTCGCTTGCCTTTGACACCATATATGCTGAGGGACAGCGCCGCTACATCGACACTTTCTCGGCATACGCCCGCAACTTTCTCGGCGGACTGGAACGTCCGGATGTAGACAACATCACCGGACTCAGCCCCGTCATATCTATAGAACAGAAGACAACCAACCGCAATCCACGCTCTACCGTGGGCACTACGACCGAGATATACGACTATCTGCGTCTGCTCTTTGCCCGTGCCGGAACGGCATACAGCTATGCTACGGGCGAAAAGATGGTGAAATATACCGAGGAGCGCATTCTCGACATGATCAATACGAAGTATGCCGGCCATCGCATCTATATCCTTGCGCCACTCGTACGCCAACGTAAGGGCCACTATCGCGAACTCTTCGAGACGCTACGCCGCAAGGGTTATCTGTATGTGCGTGTCGACGGCGAGATAAAGGACATAACGCCGGGCATGAAGACCGACCGCTACAAGAACCATAACATCGAAGTGGTGATTGACAAGATGCAGATGCGCGAGGGATTTGACGACCGACTGAAGAAGACCATCGAGACTGCCATGCGCCAGGGCGACGGCTTGCTGATGATACTCGACAAGGACACGGGCGAGGCTAAGAGCTACTCCAAGCGACTCATGTGCCCCACTACGGGCATAAGCTATCGCGACCCCGCACCCAATATGTTCTCGTTCAACTCGCCCGAAGGAGCCTGCCCCAAGTGCAAGGGACTGGGCTATGTCAACGAGATCGACCTCAAGAAGGTCATCCCCGACGACTCTCTCTCAATACACGAGGGTGCAATTGTGCCATTGGGCAAATACAAGAACCAGCTTATCTTCTGGCAGATATCTGCCATACTCGACAAGGCTGGACTGACGCTTAAGACTCCTGTGAGCGAGATTCCGGAAGACACGATGAACGAGATAATGTACGGTTCGCTCGAAACTGTGCGTATCGACAAGGAGGTGGTACACACATCGAGCGACTATTTCACCACGTTCGACGGCGTGATAAAGTATCTGCGCTCGGTCATGGAGAACGACGACACTACAAGCGGACAGAAGTGGGCTGACCAATTCCTTGCCACGTGCGAGTGTCCGGAGTGTCATGGCCAGCGACTTTGCCGCGAATCGTTGTCGTATAAGGTTTGGGACAAGAACATATTCGAACTTGCCTCGATGGACATTAGCCAGCTCAATGAGTGGCTTAATGATGTTGAGACGCATCTGGACGACCGCCAGCGCACCATAGCTGCAGAGATACTGAAGGAGATACGTACACGCCTATCGTTCCTATTGGACGTAGGTCTCGACTATCTGTCGCTCAACCGCCAGTCGGCTTCGCTCTCTGGTGGCGAGAGCCAGCGCATACGTCTTGCCACACAGATAGGTTCGCAGCTGGTCAACGTGCTCTATATCCTCGACGAGCCGAGCATCGGACTGCACCAACGCGACAATGAGCGACTCATCAACTCGCTCAAGCAGCTGCGCGACATGGGCAACACGGTTGTGGTGGTGGAGCACGACAAGGACATGATGCTTGCTGCCGACTGGATTGTCGACATCGGTCCGAAGGCAGGAATGCGTGGTGGCGAGGTGGTGTTCCAGGGCACTCCGCAGGACATGCTCAAACATCATACGCTCACAGCCGACTATCTCAACGGCGACCGTAAGATAGCCGTGCCTGCCGAACGCCGCAAGGGCAACGGCAAGTCGATAACGATACACGGAGCACGTGGCAACAACCTGAAGAACGTGGACGTGTCGTTCCCACTCGGCGAGCTTATCGTGGTGACCGGTGTGAGCGGTTCGGGCAAGTCGACACTCATCAACGAGACGTTGCAGCCCATTCTGTCAAAGCACTTCTACCGCTCGCTCAAGAAGCCGATGCTGTATGATTCTATCGAAGGAATAGAATATATAGATAAGGTGGTGAATGTGGATCAGTCGCCATTAGGACGTACTCCACGTTCCAATCCTGCTACATATACTGGCGTATTCTCTGACATTCGTTCGCTGTTTGTGGCTCTGCCCGAGGCGAAGATACGAGGATACAAGCCCGGACGTTTCTCATTCAACGTGAAGGGCGGCCGCTGCGAGACGTGCAAGGGCAACGGATACAAGACCATCGAGATGAACTTCCTGCCCGACGTGATGGTGCCCTGCGAGGTGTGTCACGGCAAACGCTACAACCGCGAGACTCTTGAGGTGCGCTACAAGGGCAAGAGCATAGCCGACGTATTGGACATGACCATCAATCAGGCTGTCGAATTCTTCGAGAATGTGCCGGCTATATTGCAGAAGATAAAGACCATACAGGACGTCGGACTGGGATATGTCAAGCTGGGACAACCATCGACTACGCTCTCGGGAGGCGAGAGCCAGCGCGTGAAACTGGCTACCGAACTGAGCAAGCGCGACACGGGCAAGACGCTATACATACTCGACGAGCCTACCACCGGACTCCACTTTGAGGACATACGCATTCTGATGGACGTGTTGCAGCAGCTGGTTGACCGTGGCAATACCGTCATTATAATCGAGCACAACCTTGATGTCATAAAGCTTGCCGACCACATCATCGACATCGGTCCGGAAGGAGGACGTGGCGGCGGACGCCTGCTCATAGCCGGAACACCCGAAGAAGTGGCTGAGTCGAAAGAGGGCTATACGCCCAGGTTCCTGAAGATGGAGCTAGAGAACAAATAACAATAACGATAGAAAAAACTCTATGATAACTGGCGAAATAAAAAACAAGATAGACCAGATATGGGACACATTCTTTGTGGCTGGCATCACCAATCCCATCACAGTATTGGAGCAGATGACCTACATCTTCTTTATGAAACTGCTCGACGACAAGCAGTTGCAGGAAGAAGAGAACGCACGCGACTGGGACTGCGAAGTGCAGAACCCCACATTCCTTGACGGCCAACTGTGGGTTAATCCCGATGCCGTGAGCGACGAGGAGCGTGCCGGCGTGCCTTACGAGAATCTGCGTTGGCACGTGTTCAAGAACTTCGGTGCCGACAACATGTTCAAGATTGTGCGCCAGAGCGTGTTTGAGTTTATCAAGCATATCGGTACTGGCGAGGAGAGTGCCTACAGCCGCTACATGAAGTCGGCTATATTCCTCATACCCAACGCCCGTACGCTTGCCAAGGTGGTTGACGGTGTGGACGCACTCGACATGAACAACCGCGACGCCATGGGCGATGTCTACGAGTATATACTCGGCAAGATGGCTGCATCGGGCACCAACGGACAGTTTCGCACGCCGCGCCACATCATACGCATGATTGTAGAGATGATGGAGCCTACGCCCAAGGACTACATCTGCGACCCTGCCATGGGTTCGGCAGGATTCTTGGTTGAGGCGGTGAAGTATATCAAGGAGAAGTATGAGACTGCCATGTATGTAGGTGAGGAGGTGGAGCACATGAAGACCTCGATGATTAACGGCTACGATACCGACCAGACCATGCTGCGCATAGGAGCCATGAACCTCCTGCTCCACGACATTACTGCACCCGAACTGGCTTGGCGCGACTCGCTCTCGGAGCAGAACGACGACCAGGCTTGCTACTCGCTCATCATGGCAAACCCGCCATTTGCTGGCAGCCTCGACAAGGGCAATGTGAACAAGAAAATCCTTGCCTATGCCAATACCAGCAAGACCGAGTTGCTGTTTCTTGCCCAGTTTGTGCGCTCGCTTGAGATAGGCGGACGTTGTGCCAGCATCGTTCCCGATGGAGTATTGTTCGGAACGTCGAAGGCTCACGTGGCCATACGCAAGGAGATAGTGGACAATCAGCAGCTACGTGCCGTAATCTCCATGCCGAGCGGAGTGTTCAAGCCCTACGCCGGAGTGTCTACCGCCGTACTCGTATTCACCAAGACCAACTGCGGCGGAACCGACCGTGTATGGTTCTACGACATGAAGGCAGACGGATTTTCTCTGGACGACAAGCGTTCGCCCGTCAACGACAACGACATTCCCGACGTAATCAACCGTTTCCAGCACCTTGATGCCGAGCAGGAACGCTCGCGCAAGGACCAAAGCTTCTTCGTGCCCGTCGACGAAATCCGCCAGAACGACTACGACCTCTCTATCAACAAATATAAAAAGGTGGAGCGCGAGCGTGTGGAGTATGAGCCGGTGAAGGACATACTGGCGCGATTGGAACAGACCGAAGCAGAATATGCCAAGAGATACGGAGAGCTGAGAGGAATGTTGGAGGAGTAAACAATCATCCCGAACGCATCCCGAACGCATCCCGAACAAATGACATAACAAAAATCGGGACGCAAAAACAACAAAATAAGGAGGAATAAATATGGACATAAAGAAGCAGATAATCGAAACAACGGAATACAAGCAAAAGCAGGACGTTTCTCTTTATCAAGATGTCTGTCACATAATAGAGCAAGGCAGAGAACGGGCATACAATGCTGTGAGTCAACAGATGGTGGAGACCTACTGGAATATAGGCAGACGAATTGTTGAGGAAGAACAGCAAGGTAAAGAGCGTGCCGAATATGGAGAGCAAATCATTGAGAAACTCTCCAAGCAACTTACTATTCTATATGGCAAAGGATTCGGTCCAAGATACTTGCGTTCATTTCGAAGGTTTTATCTGATTTTTGATAATTATGAGATTTGGAAATCACGATTTCCAAATCTTACTTGGACGCATATATACAAATCGTTGCGTATAGATGATCCCATAGCCATTCGTTGGTATTTAGAGACAGCTTCTCAAGAAATGTGGAGTGTACGAACTCTCGACCGCAACATATCTACACAATATTACGAACGACATTTTGCGCAGCCTCAACTACCAACGGCCGAAATAGAGCCTAATAAATTTGAGTTGCTCAAGAGTCCCATTATAGCAGAGTTTCTTGGTTTCAAGGCAGACACTTCTTTTTCTGAAGAAGACCTGGAAACTGCCATTATCGGCCATTTACAGGACTTCTTGATGGAAATGGGACGTGGTTTCGCATTCATGGGGCGTCAGCAGTTGGTGCGCACAGACACGCAAGACTATTTCATAGACCTTGTATTCTATAATGTGGTACTAAAATGCTATGTGCTCATCGACCTGAAGATTGGTACTATCACACATCAAGACGTAGGGCAGATGGATATGTATGTGCGAATGTATGACGAACTGAAACGAACTGAAGGTGACAATCCAACCATCGGCATCGTGTTGTGTTCAGAAACAAGTAAGGATATTGCCAGATACTCTATCCTCAAGGGCAATGAGCAGCTCTTTGCTGCAAAATACAAAATATTCTTACCAACAGAGGAGCAATTGCGTACCGAAATTGAAAGACAAAAACAATTATTCATGATGCAACATGAAGGAAATAATAAAGAGGAACAATGAAACAAGGATGGGAATATAAGAAAATAGGAAATATTTGTAATATTACCACGGGAAAATTAGATGCAAACGCAGCTAATGAGGATGGATTATATCCCTTTTTCACTTGCTCAAGAATTCCATTATCCATAAATACATATGCATACGATTGTGAATGTATTTTGATTGCAGGAAATGGCGATTTAAATGTGAAATATTATAATGGTAAATTTAATGCATACAAAAGGACCTACATTCTTCAATTAAAAAATAATGTTAATGGAGTTGAAATGCGTTATATTTTCGCTTTCTTTAATTTGTATATTGAAGAGTTAAGACGAAAAAGTATTGGTGGAATAATAAAGTACATCAAACTTGGAGATTTAACAAATGCTCTATTACCTTTACCTGATATTACCACCCAACTCTCCATTGTCTCCGAGCTCGACAAGATTAACGAATTGATTCGTTTAAAGCAGGAGCAACTGAAAGATTATGACAACCTCGCACAAAGCATCTTCTATGAGATGTTTGGAGACCCCGTAGAGAATGAAAAGGGATGGGAAGTGAAGAAAATTGGTGAAATTGGCTCTGTAGAAAGAGGGGCTGGTATATCTAAAAAGGATTTTGTAGAAGACGGGCTTCCTTGTATTCATTATGGTCAATTACATACAATCTTGGGGGCAAGGACTAAAAAGCATTATACTTCTATTCCACATGATTTATTACCAAAATACAAGGTTGCCCATACAGGTGATTTAGTTATGGCAATAACAAGTGAAGATGTCGAAGGTTCATGCAAAAGTACTGCATGGTTAGGAAATTATGATGTTATTGTAGGTTCTGATGCAGCTATACTTCATCATGAACAAGATGGAACTTTTCTTTCGTATTATACTATGACAAAGGCATTTTATAATGAGAAAGCGAAATATGCAAAGGGATTTAAAGTAACACATATCTCAACTAAAGAAATAGAAAAGATATCTGTCTTTCTTCCCCCTCTCCCTCTCCAACACCTCTTTGCCCAACGCATCGAGCAGATAGAGCGTCAGAAGTCTGCTGTTCAGAAGTCGATAACCGACCTTGAAACCATCCTTGCCTCTCGCATGCAGTATTGGTTTGAGTAACGGAAACTTAGCTGCTTTCGCAGGCTAAGGCGAGGACGCCATAGCCTCCTACGCTTTGCATCAACCATCCATATTATGGACGACTCTAAAAACTTGAATTTATGACAAAGAAATTTGAAATACGAAATAGCACAGCCGAATTCCTTATCTTTATGGCGGAGGGTAAGGAGAATGGCGTTCAAGTGGTTTATAAAGACGAAACCATTTGGTGTACGCAGAAAGCTATGGCTACGCTTTTTGACGTTGACAAGTCTGGCATAAGCCGACACATTAAGAAAATTCTTAGTGAAGGAGAATTGTCTACAGACACGACTGTTGCAAAAATTGCAACAGTCGTAAACCGTGGTATTAGAGGCGAGGTAGAAGATGAACTTGAGTACTACAATCTTGACATGGTTATCGCCGTTGGCTATCGTGTCAATTCTCGTCGCGCCACCCAATTCCGCCAATGGTGCACCTTCGTACTTCGTCAATACGCCATCCGTGGCTACGTGATAGACAAGAAACGCATGGAGAACGGCTCGTTTATAGGCGTGGACTATTTTGAGCAACTCTTGGAGGAGATACGCGAGATACGTCTGTCCGAACGCAACTTCTACCAAAAGCTAACAGACATCTACGCCACAGCCATCGACTACAACCGCGACGCTCCTACCACAAGAGACTTCTTCAAGAAGGTGCAAAACAAAATGCACTATGCCGTACATGGTCATACTGCTGCCGAACTGATAGTAGAGCGTGCCGATGCCGACAAGGAACACATGGGACTGACCACATGGGCAAAGGCTCCTAACGGAAAGATTATACGGTCGGACGTGAGTGTGGCAAAGAACTATCTGAAACAAAACGAGCTGCAAGCTCTCGGACGGTTGGTCAACGCCTATCTTGATATTGCAAAGGATATGGCAGAACGCCACATCCCCATGACTATGGAAGACTGGGCTAAGCGTATAGACAAGTTCCTTGATGCAACAAACAGAGACATTCTGCAAAGCGCAGGAAGCATAACCGCCGAGTATGCCAAGCAATATGCAGAAAGCGAATTTGAAAAATACAGAGTGATACAAGACCGACTGTTCCGCTCTGACTTTGACCTGCTTAACGACAACGACACTACACTACCTATATAATAATATGAAGAACTTTGACTTTATCTCACGCTTGGCGGAGGCAATCCCCGACTTTGCCCAGCTACACGCATACTGCGATAAGGCGGAAATCTTTCAGAAGGCTTTCCCAGAGGAGAGCGCCAGCAACGCCCGCAAGGCATTGGAGTGGCTTGTAAGAAACCATCTTGCCATGGCAAACGTGACGCTTGAGCCACGCGAGACGCTCAGCCAGATGCTGCGCCGTCCACAGATTGACGCTTTCGTAGGCGACGACAGGCAGTTGCTTGGCGACATGCGCACGGTTAAGAAGATTGGCAATTATGCCTCGCATACTGGTGTGCAGGAGGTGAGGCAGAACGATGCCTACATCTGTCTGCGTGCCTTGTATTATGTGGTGTGCGGTTTTCTGTTCCGTTGGCGTGCCATACAGAGTATTGTGGCATTCGACGCCACCATTGTGCCCGACGGATTCACGGGCATGCACGTAGCCGACAACTCGGAACCTGCTGTGGCTGCCGAAGTGGTGGAGAGTGTGCCGCAGGACGCTATAGAGAAGCCAAAGGCTCCTACCGAGATACCGCCAGAGAGTCTGGAGAGCGAGCGCATCACACGCAAGTGCCTCATCGACTATATGCTGAACGAGGCTGGGTGGGACATTCTCACCACGAAGGGCGACCTTCAGGGAGGCAAGGCGTGTATAGAGGTGAAGGTGGAGGGGATGACTTCTTCAGCCTCGGGTACGGGCTATTGCGACTATGTGCTGATGAGCAAGGGTGGCAAACCGCTTGCCGTGATAGAGGCTAAGAGCACTATCGAGAACGCTACTAAGGGACGCAAGCAGGCAATGGAGTATGCTGATTGTCTGGAGCGTAAGCATGGTGTGCGTCCCGTGATTTATTACACCAACGGCTACACTACGAAGGTGATTGACGGCATGGGCTATCCCGACCGCGACGTCATCTCATTCCACAGTCACGACGACCTGGAATACCTGATACAGAAGCGTGGACGTGCCGACATAACCGACCTCACCATCGACGACGCCATAACCAACCGACCATATCAGAAGACAGCCATAAAGAGTCTGGTGGAATGGCTCAACAAGAAGCATCGACGCGGACTGCTCGTGCTGGCTACCGGTACGGGCAAGACACGTGTGAGTATCTCGCTTTGCAAGCTTCTGTCTAACAACAATTGGATAAAGAAGGTGTTGTTCCTTGCCGACCGAACCGAACTCGTTAACCAGGCGCGCCAGAACTATGAGAATCTCTTGCCCAGCGAGTCGATAGCTTGTCTGTCGGAGGATGCCGTGCCCGATCTTGACGCACGCTTCATCTTCTCTACCTATCAGACGATGATAAACTATATAAATGCCGTGCCCGTGGAGTTCTCGGTAGGACACTTCGACCTTATCATTATCGATGAGGCACATCGTAGCGTGTTCGGTAAGTATGACGCCATATTCCAGTATTTCGACTCGTTGCTTATTGGTCTTACTGCCACTCCGCGCGACGAGATTGACCGCAACACGTTCCGACTGCTCGAACTCGACGACGAGCCGAACTTTGAGTATAGCTTCCAGGAGGCTGTTGCCGATAAGTATCTTGTGCCATACAAGGTGAAGAACTGTACGTCGAAGATGATAAACCGCGGCATAAAGTACGACGAACTCACCCCTGCACAGCGCGAGGAACTGGAGAAGGTGTGGGAGTATGAGAAGGCGCTCAACGGCATTCCGCAAGACGAGGACTACCACCGCGACATAGAGGGTCGCGAGATATTCAACTATCTCATCAACGACGACACCATCGACAACGTGCTCTCCGAACTGATGACCAACGGACTGAAGGTGCATAGCGGCGAGGACATTGGCAAGACCATTATCTTTGCCTACAACCATCGTCATGCCGAGCGCATCGTGGAGCGTTTCCACCAACTCTATCCTGAACGTGGTGCCGACTATTGCCAGCTCATAGACAACCAGGTGAAGCACCACGACCAGATAATAAGCGAATTCAAGATTGCCGACCGACTGCCACAGATAGCCGTGTCGGTAGACATGCTCGACACGGGCATCGACGTGCCCGAAATCCTGAACCTCGTATTCTTCAAGATTGTGAAGTCGAAGATTAAGTTCGAGCAGATGATAGGTCGAGGCACACGATTGTGCAAGGACCTCTTCGGGGCTGACAAGGACAAGAAGGAATTCTACATATTCGACTGGTGTGGCAACTTTGAATATTTCTCGAAGAATGCCGACGGCATCAGCGGCGTGGCTGTAAAGTCGCTCACCGAACGACTCTTCGCTCTGCGTGTGGACATAGCCAAGGAACTGCAGAGTGCCGACCATCAGGAAAAAGACTTCGACCGCAAGCTGCACGACGACCTAAAGCTGCTGCTTCACACCCAACTATGCAGCATAGGAAAGCAGCGCAAGGAGGCACGACCGTATCTGGACACCATCGAACCCTTCCGCAACAAGGAGGCGTGGACATGTCTCTCGGAGGTGGATGTGCTGCGACTCAAGGAAATTGCCAACCTCATTCCTGCCGACAAGGATGATGAGGCTGCCAAGAAATGGGACGTGATAATGCTCCACCTGATGCTTGCGCATGTAGATACGACGGTGAAGGTAGGACAATTTCGACAGACTGTGGTGAATGTGGCAGCATTATTGGAGAAGAAAGCCACGGTGCCGGCGGTGAAAAACCGGATCGACACAATACGCCTTGTGCAGACACAACAGTTCTGGGAGAATGAGTCGCTCGACGCTCTGGAGAATGTGCGCACCGAACTGCGCAACCTTATCAATCTGCTCGACGAGCAACGCAAGACCCGCAAGTTTGTCATCGACATAGAGGACGAATACCAGACAGCAGACGGAGGCGAAGACCTGATAGTACAGACCACCTACAAGCAGCGCATCATCGACTATCTGGCAGCCAACAGCGACAACGCTACGCTACGCAAGATACAGAACTTCGAACAGCTGACATCGGCAGACATACAGGAGTTGGAGCGCATATTCTTTGAGGAGCTGGGCACCAGGTCCGACTATGAGAAACTGTCTGACGGAAGACCATATAAAAATAATGTGGCAGCCTTCATACGTGTGGCTTGCGGCATCGACCGCCAGCGTGCCTTGCAGATATATCAGCACTTTATAGAAGGCTATCAGTTGACAGCCGACCAGGAGCGCTATCTGAAGAACATTCTCGACTACGTGAGCATGAATGGCGACATCGAGACACGCAACTTTATGGAGTATCCGCTCAAGGCTCTCAACTGGCGCGCCGCCTTCGGCAACCAGTTTGCCAACCTCAAGCAATTCATCAAGCAGATTCATCAACTGATATCAATTACGGCATAATGCCATAATATACTCCGTAAAATTTGCTGCTGTGTCAGAAAAATAGTAAATTTGCCACAAAAAAGATGCGCATACAACTCAATAACCTCAAAAAATGTTTCGGCGAACATACTGCCGTAGACATTCCACACTTCACTATCGACAACGGACAGATGGTTGGACTTGTGGGCAACAATGGTGCCGGCAAGACTACATTGTTCAGATTGATGCTCGACTTGTCGAAGGCTACCGAGGGCAATGTACTCATAGACGATATAGATCCCGCCAAAAGCGAGGATTGGAAACTGCAGACGGGGGCTTTCATCGACAACTCGTTTCTCATCGACTTCCTTACTGCTGAGGAGTATTTCGAGTTTGTAGGCAAGGTGTCGGGCATGACAAGGGAGCAGGTAGCGGAACGACTCAAGACGTTTGAGACATTCATGGGCGACGAGATAATGGGGCAGAAGAAGTACATACGCGACTTCTCGGCTGGCAACAAGCAGAAGATAGGCATCGTGGCAGCGCTGCTCAGCAGTCCGCAACTCGTGATACTTGACGAGCCGTTCAACTTTCTCGACCCCAGCAGCCAGAACCAACTGAAGCGTATCCTGACCGAATTCAATCGTTCTACTGGCTCTACTGTGATTGTGTCGAGCCACAATCTGCAGCACACCGTCGACATTTCTACACGTGTGGCGTTGCTCGAAAAGGGAAAAATAATAGAGGATATCGACAACTCCGACGGCAAGGCTGAGGAGATACTCGACAAATACTTCAACTTATAAAAGACAACGAAACAAAATACTTATAAATTTAATAACAATAATGAACAAATTAACCCTGACCCTTCTGGCTGCTCTGCTGGCTTCGCCAATGTGCGCCCAGACCACACAGCTTGGAGGTTTCTATTACGGACAGATGCAGGCTCCTACTGGATGGGAGTGGCAGAGTCCTGACTCTGTGGCTTACAACAAGCAGCAGCCACATGCGTGGTTCTTCTCGTTCAAGAACGTTGACGAGGCTCGTCGCGTGTTGCCCGAGAACTCTTCGCTTTGGAAGACACTCGACGGAGAGTGGCTGTTCCACTGGGCAAAGAATCCCGATGAGCGTCCGAAGGACTTCTATCGTACCGATTTTGACGCATCGGCTTGGGACCGTGTGCAGGTTCCGATGAACTGGAACATGGCTGGTGCCAAGGACGACGGCACATTCAAGTATGGTATGCCGTTGTATTCCAACCAGCGTGTCATATTCCAGCACAGCGTAAAGGTGGGCGACTGGAAGGCTGGCGTGATGCGCACTCCGCCTCAGACATGGATGACCTACAAGAACCGTAACGAGGTAGGCTCATACCGCCGATCGTTTGACGTGCCTGCCGATTGGCAGGGCAAGGAGGTATACATCAACTTCGATGGTGTAGACTCGTTCTTCTATCTCTACATCAACGGCAAGTATGTAGGTTTTGCAAAGAACTCGCGCAACCTTGCTCAGTTTGACATTACACCTTATCTTAATAAGAAGGGCAGCAACGTAGTGGCTGTTGAGGTTTACCGTCATAGCGACGGCTCGTTCCTTGAGAGCCAGGACATGTTCCGTCTGCCGGGTATCTTCCGCAGCGTTTCGCTCACCGCCAAGCCTAAGGTGCAGGTGCGCGACATCAAGGCCATCCCTGATTATGACGAGACATATACCGACGCTTCGCTGCATATCTCAGCCAACGTGAGCAACCTCACTACTAAGGCTGTAAAGGGATATACCATCGACTATAAGCTTTACGAAAACCGTCTCTACTCTGACGAGAATACTCTCGTGCCTGGTGTGGGCGCTACTGCTACAGTAGGCGATATCGACAAGAACGGCAACCTCACAGCTTCGGTTACGCTTAAGGCTGGCAACATCGTGAAGCCGTGGAGCGCTGAGGCTCCGCATCGCTATACTCTCGTTGGCGAACTGAAGGACAAGAAGGGCAATGTGGTTGAGACATTCTCAACCAACGTAGGTTTCCGCAAGATTGAAATCAAGGATACTCCTGCCGATAAGGACGAGTTCGGACTGGCAGGCCGCTACTACTATCTCAACGGTCAGCCCATAAAGATGAAGGGTGTGAACCGTCATGAGAACAATCCGGCTACGGGTCACTACGTATCGCGTGAGCAGATGGAGCACGAAGTGTTCCTCATGAAGCGTGGCAATATCAACCACGTACGCGACTGTCACTATCCCGACGCTCCCTACTGGTACTATCTGTGCGACAAGTACGGCATCTATCTTGAGGATGAGGCCAACATCGAGAGCCATCAGTACTACTATGGCAAGGAGTCGTTGTCGCACGTCAAGGAGTTCCGCAACGCTCATGTGGCACGCAACATGGAAATGGTACACGCTACGGTTAACCATCCTTCGATTGTGATATGGAGTCTTGGCAACGAGGCTGGTCCTGGCGACACATTCAAGGACTGCTATGCAGCTATCAAGGCATACGACACCAGCCGCCCCGTACAGTACGAGCGCAACAACGACATCGTGGATATGGGTTCAAACCAGTACCCGTCAATACCTTGGGTGCAGGAGGCTGTGAAGGGTAAGTACGACATCAAGTATCCTTATCATATCTCTGAGTATGCACACTCAATGGGTAACGCTGTGGGCAACCTCGTTGACTACTGGAACGCCATAGAGAGCACCAACTTCTTTATGGGCGGTGCCATCTGGGACTGGGTAGACCAGGCTTTGTACAACGTTGACCCGAAGACCGGCAAGAAGTACTGGGGCTATGGTGGCGACTTCGGTATGGACAACAAGCCTAACGACGGTATGTTCTGTATGAACGGTATCATGCGTCCCGACCTTTCGCCCAAGGCACAGTACTTTGAGGTGAAGAAGGTTTATCAGAATGTGGGTGTCAAGGCTGTCGACATGACCAAGGGTCGCATCGAGATATTCAACAAGAACTACTTTGAGCCGTTGCGTGGCTATCAGATAGTATGGTCGTTGTGGAAGGACGGCGAGTGTATCAAGAACGACGGACAGCTCATGGGCGCAAAGAACATCGTTGGTCCGCGTGAGCGTCAGGAGTACACACTCGACTACGACTACTCTAAGCTCGACCCGCATAGCGAGTACTTCGTCAAGGTGCAGTTCCTGCAGGGCAAGGATATGCCTTGGGCTAAGAAGGGATATGTACAGATGGAGGAGCAGTTGCGTGTGAAGGGTGCCGACGTGAAGGCCGTAGCCGTTAAGGATGTGGCTAATGCCAAGGGCAACATCACTTATACTCAGGACGCAAAGACTGTAACTGTAAATGGCGACAACTTCAACGCTACATTCAGCATGACCGATGGTGCATTGAACAGTTTGTCGTATGGCGGCAATACTGTGTTCGCTGAGGGTAACGGACCTAAGCTCGACGCATTCCGTGCTCCTACTGACAACGATGCTGGTATTGGCTATCCCAATGCTTGGTTCAAGTTCGGACTCTATGACCTCGGCCATCGTGTAGTAGGCAAGCCTACTGTTATGAAGCTGAAGGACGGTTCGCTGCAGATCAGTATGACTGTGGAGAGCCAGGGTAAGGAAGGCAGTCGTCAGGTTTACGGCAACCGCGACCGCGACCCACAGTCGGCTTACCGTTTCGGTGTAGACAAACAGAAGCTTGGCAAGGACGACTTGAAGTTCATCACCAATCAGATATACACCATCTATAAGGATGGCTCAATCGAGCTCAACAGCGCAATCTCTGCCAACCGCAACAGCATAATCCTGCCGCGTATAGGCTACGCAATGAAGTTGCCTAACACATACAAGCAGTTCGATTACTACGGACGCGGACCGGTGAACAACTATAACGACCGTAAGACAGGTCAGTTCATAGAGCATCATCGTGGCATCGTAGGCGAGCAGGACATCCTTCTGCCGAAGCCACAGTCAATGGGCAACCGCGAGGAAGTACGCTGGTGTGCACTCACCGAGCAGGGCAAGCAGAGCGTAGTGTTCGTAGCTGACAGCACAATGTCGGTATCGGCATTGCCATGGAGTGCCCAGCAGATGACTGTAGTAGCTCATGCCAATGAGTTGCCGGCTTCTGACGGAACCTATCTGCACCTCGACGCTAAGGTGACAGGACTTGGTGGAGCCAGCTGCGGACAGGGTGGTCCGCTTAAGGACGACCGTACATACAGCCAGAACTACAACTTCGGTTTCGTGATACGTCCGGCACAGGCTACTGCTGCAGCCGTAGCTGAGGCTTCGAAGGTTGCGCTCTCGGGCGAGCAGCCTATCAGCATCGAGCACAAGCAGACCGGTAAGGTTCTGCTCTCAACTCCAGCTAAGAACCGCACCATCGTTTATGCTCTCAACGGAGCCAAGAAGCCGACGGTGTACACAGGAGCAATAGACATGAGCAAGGGTGGAACCATTACCGCATGGTACAAGGAAACACCCGGTCAGAAGACCTCAATGACATTCGACAAGGTAGACTTCGTGCCTCTGCAGATAGCCTTCGTATCGTCGGAAGAGCCTGAGGAGGGCGACGCCGTAAATCTTGTTGATGGTGACGAGACTACTATCTGGCACACCATGTACTCTATCACACTTGCCAAGTATCCTCACTGGGTCGACTTCGACGCTTCGGAGCCTAAGACAATCAAGGGATTCAAGTTTATGCCACGTCAGGACACGGGCTACGGCCGTATAAAGAACTACGAGATTTACGTTAGCAACGACGGCAAGACATGGGGCAACGCAATCCTTAAGGGAGAGTTCGACCGCTCAGGCGAGCTTAAGACTGTGATGTTCGACAAACCAGTAAAGGCACGCTACGTACGATTCCGTGCTCTCAATGCACACTATGGTGTCGACTACGCATCGGCTGCAGAGTTCTCGCTCATTGCCGAGTAGCCGAACAATATAAACTTTAAATAAAAGCGGTTTGATTTTATCCATAAAGCGATAAAGTCAAACCGCTTTTTTCGTTTGGCTCATCCTGCATTTCATGTTATAATATTAGAAGATGAAAATGTAGTCCTTTTGGCTTGCAAAAGGACTCGTTTTGGAGAGCAAAAGGACTCATTTTGGATTGCAAAAGGACTCATTTTGGATTGCAAAAGGACTCGTTTTGGAATGCAAAAGGACTCCTTTTTGAAATAAGCCCTACCCCCAGCCCCTCCCCAGCAGGGAGGGGAGCGGTATGATTTGAAAGCTAATAGAGGCAGAAACGGGCTGACTGTAGAAGGAGGGGGTGTCAAAAAGCAAATCATTTTGGCCCTTTCCCATTGGTTTTGGCATAGTTATTGTGTGTTAAACTGCATCACTAACTTTTTAAATCTATGGAACAGGATCTTACTTTTTTCGCCGAAAACGGACTTACATCGACATCTGCCAATCACATAGCCAATCTTGCCAAGGAATATGTCAAGGCGCAAGAGCAGGAGCTTGAGAGTGTAGAGTTCTACAATACTTATCTCACCATCATAGGTTCGGACAAGGAGCAGCGTGTGCAGCGGGGATGCACCAGCCAGCAACTCGACGACATCGCGGTGAAGTTGCGCGACATATCGCTCGCCAATTCGCTCATAGCATGGCTGCGCGAGGCAATCAAGATGCGCTCACAGATGCTCACCGACATACAGAAACTCACCATCGAGCAGTATTGCAAGGATAAGGGCACCGAGATGCCGGAGCGTCCCGAGATGCAGACAGCCATGACGCGCGAGCAGTATGTGGCGACACTATCTATAAAGGAACGCGCGCGTATACTCTCGCTAGAAGCCAAGGCATCGGCGTTTGGCAAGCATATCCACCCCGACGGACACTTGTCTGACGCACGCAAGGAGTATATGAAGCGTCTGTGTCAGGAAGCCGAGATAGACGGAGGCGGTCGTGACACATTGCTCTATAGATATGAGCCGAGCGTGAAACTTGATGAAGTGGAAGCCAGCTTCTTCGCTCTGCAGAACGAATATCGCAAGGCGCAGGCCGAACTCAACGGCTATACGCACAAGATAGACGAAGCCCTGCGCGAGGATGAGGAGCGCAAGCGTGGCGAATATGATGTCAAGAACGCTGACTATCTGGCAGCAGTGGCTGTGATAGAGAAGGAGTTCAACGAGTATAAGAACCGTGAGAACCGTCGTGTGGCACAACTCAAGATAACCATACCAAACGATTTGAACGATATATATAATAAGGTGTCGAACCTCGGAAAAGAGTAGGGCGCCATTATTCAACCAAACAGGCAAGTAGCAGAAGACTGAACGCCTGCCGGGAAACTTCTGCGCATGCGCCGCCACCCGTGTCTGAACTTAAGATAAATAATAAGACATAAGGAACATGAATACAATAGATAATTAACAAAACATTTCGCGTAGTCTGCTTTAATATACAAAGGACATGCTATGAAACCCTGACGGGTGGAGCTTGATTTCGCTCTTGACTATGGACTATGCGGTTCTGGTTTTCGGTCTGGATTTTGTTCTTTTAGACACAATGTGGCAGCGCAACTTGTCTTTTTAAGATAAAAAAGCGCTGAAATATTTGGCGGTTTCAAAAATTATGTCTACCTTTGCACTCGCTAAATCGAAACGGGGTGTAGCGCAGTCCGGTAGCGCGCCTGGTTTGGGACCAGGTGGTCGCAGGTTCGAATCCTGTCGCCCCGACACAGAAGAAGAGGTTTTCCAATAAAATGGAAAACCTCTTTTTTGTTATATATTGTTGTTATTTTGTTGTGAACTACATAAAATCGAATTATTTTATGTAAATTTGCATAGATATTTTTTTACTACACATAACCATTGATATTACTAAAACAATAAATAAGCAACAATGATCAGAAACAAATTCTTACTGACCGCACTGCTCGCTGCGGCTTTCAGCGGCGTGCAGGCGCAGGACGACGGCTTCGACCTCAGTTCGCAGCGTGGCGAGAAACAGGATGTCAACGTTGTACCGGGCAAGAAGCTCGACCATCATGGCATCGTAATCAATCCTACACCGCACAATTTCAGTGTGCAGACCGATGTACTTCTCAATCTCTCAAATGGCGTTAACATCGTCGACAAGCAGAAGAAGTTTGCCGACGACCTTGGTTTCCTCAAAGCCAATAAGAAAGGTGTGCGCCTCACAATCGACTTCGGCAAGAAGCAGGCACAGAAGGCAGGATTGAAGAAGATGGTGTCGGGTGCCTATCTGCTTACAGCCGACAAGAAGGGCATCAACATCGTAGGCTACGACGAGCGCGGTGCGTTCTACGGCATACAGACAATGAAACAGGTATTGGCTTCGCCGGTATTGAATGGCAATATGCCTTATCTCACTTGCAACGACTATCCCGACCTGCCGCTGCGCGGTGTTGTAGAGGGATTCTATGGCGAACCGTGGTCGCATCAGGTGCGCCTCTCGCTCATCGACTACTACGGACGCAACAAGCTCAATGAGTATGTATACGGTCCGAAGGACGACCCTTATCACAGCTCACCCAACTGGCGCCTGCCTTATCCCGACGACCAGGCTCGCAATATTCACGAACTCGTTGAGGCTTGCCGTCGCAACCGTGTAGACTTCGTATGGGCCATACATCCGGGCAAGGACATCAAGTGGAATGAGGAAGACTATCAGAATCTCGTCAACAAGTTCAATCATATGTACGACCTTGGCGTGCGTTCGTTTGCCATACATTTCGACGACATCGAAGGCGAAGGAACCGACTCGAACAAGCAGGTTGACCTGCTCAACCGCCTCACCAAGGAGTTTGTGAAGACCAAGGGCGACGTTGCACCGCTCGTGGTTTGTCCTACCGACTACTCACAGTTGTGGGCAAGTCCCAAGGAGAACGGACAGCTCGCTATCTATGGCAAGCGTCTCGACCCGTCAATCAACGTGTTCTGGACGGGTGCTGTGGTTTGCTCTGACCTGACAAAGGAGACTCTCGACTTTGTAGACTCGCGCATTAAGCGCCCGGCTTACTATTGGTGGAACTTCCCCGTTACCGACTATGCCCGTCATATCATCATGCAGGGTCCGGTATACGGACTCGAAACCGACCTTACTGCCGAACAGACATGCGGTGTGCTGAGCAATCCTATGGAGCACGGAGAGGCTTCGAAGCTCGCTCTCTACGGTGTGGCTGACTATAACTGGAATGTTTCGGCATACAACGCCATTGACAACTGGGAGCGTTCGCTTGTTGACGTGACTCCCGAGGCACACGATGCTTACCGCACATTCGCCATACATTCGTGCGATACCGAGACTGGTTATCGTCGTATAGAGTCGTGGGAGACCAAGACTTTCCGTCTTGCCGACTATAACAAGAAGGATTACGACAATCTGTATGCTGAGTTCGACCGTGTGGAGAAGGTGCCTGCCATCATGGAGCGTGACTGCAAGAATGCGCTGCTCATGAAGGAACTGCGCCCGTGGCTTATTGAGTTTAAGAAGCTCGGTACTCGTGGCAAGAACACGCTTACGCTGATGCGCGATTTCAAGGACGGCAAGTATGAGGCTTTCTGGAACGGATATATCAACAACCGCATGTCTACTGCCGACATGGCTGCTTATCAGGCACACAAGTCGGGAACCATGAAGCTGCAGCCGTTCTACGAGAATGGTATGGACGATATGGCTGTCGAGTTCTTCAAGAAGGTGGCTGGCAAGACTCCTGCGTTCTATAAGGGTATGGGTACATACAATTCGCTCAGCACCACACAGAACAAGCTGATGCTTGACAACGACTCTACTACATTCTATCACTCGGGTGCAAGCCAGAATACTGGCGACTGGATTGGTCTGGACCTTGGAGCTGTCCGCCCCGTACGTGAGGTGCGTATTCTGCAGGGACGCAACTCGGTTGACGATGTCGACTACTTCGACAACGTGATTGTTGAGGCTTCGGCTGACGGCAAGACATGGACTCCGCTCACCGGCGAATTGCAGAAGACATATATCATCAACTGGAAGGGCAATCCCGTAGAAGCTCGTTATGTACGCATGCGCAAGCTTCAGTCGGACAAGAAGAGCTGGTGTGCTGTTCGTGAGTTTGTGGTAAACCCTATCAATCCTGAGAATCTTGCATTCAAGGTGGAGTCGGCTGATATGTTCGGCGCTATGTATTGCTTCGACGAGAATCCCTGCTCTTCGTTCAAGAGCGAAGGTAGTCTGACATTCGGCGTAGAGAAAGGAACAAAGAGCTACACCATGCTCGTCAATCTGCCTAAGGCTGGTAGCGTTGTGCTCAAGCAGTACAACAAGAAGGGCAAGCTCGTTGCAAGCACACCGGTTGAGGGCAATATGGCTAAGGTGAATGTCGATGCCAACGCAGTGAAGTGCCAGCTTGAGGGAGCCGTAGAAGTGTTTGAGATTGTCCCGAACAAGTAATCGGGATAATTCAAAATAAGAGATCGATTTTCTCTCGAATAGAAAATAACAAAAAAAACGAGGATGTTTCCGTTTGCTTAGGAACATCCTCGTTTTTTGTTTTATTTAAGTTTCGCAAGCGAAAGTAGTTAAGAAGTTGTCGCGCCCTACGGTCGCTAAGGAGTTCTTGCAAGCAAGCGGCAAAGCCGAGCGAAGGCATTAGTTTTTTTGCTTGATATAGCATTATAAGCATTTTGCTTTAACTTCTTAACTCCTTTAACTTCTGAATTCTCTGAACTTGCGAAAGTTCAAGCGTTTGCTTGAGCATTATACATGCTTCATGATGTCGAGCAAGTGGTCCCAAACCATCTGTACGGTCGGGATGTGCAGACGCTCCTCCGGAGTGTGAACATCGCGCAGGGTAGGACCGAACGAAACCATGTCGAGGTTAGGATAGCGCTCTGAGAACAGACCGCACTCCAGTCCGGCGTGGATACCGCGTACGATAGGCTCCTTGCCGAACAGCTTCTTGTATGACTCAACAGCCACCTTTGTCAGCTTGCTGTTAGGATTCATCTTCCATGCAGGATAGCCGTCGCTCTGCTTAACCTCAGCACCAGCCAGCTCGAATACAGCCTTGATTGTGTTCGACTCATTCTCGAGATTGCTCATTACGTTAGAGCGCTGTGAGGTGATGATATTGATTTCGTTCTCTGAAGAGACAACGCTTGCAATGTTGTTAGAAGTCTCAACCATGTCTGCCAAAGCCTCGTCCTGGCACATGGCGAACACGCCGTTGTCGGCAGCCTGCAATGCGAGGATAACTCGACGGCTTGCGTCCTTTGCGATAACCGGCTCGGCATAAGTGCTCTCGAGGTGGAACTCCATGGCAGTGTCAGTAACGTGATACTCGTCCTCAACGTTGGCTGTGAACACGTTCCAGTCAACACGTACAGTCTCCTTTTCGGCTGCGGGAACGGCAAATACGATGACACCGTCGCGAGGAATGGCGTTGTGCAGCTTGCCCGAGTTGAACTGAGCCAGACGCACGTCCATCTTGTCCTGCTCCATATAGAGGAAACGGTCGAGAATCTTGATAGCGTTGGCGCGCTTCTTGTTGATGTCGTCGCCAGAGTGTCCGCCCTTCAAGCCCTTGATAGAAGCCTTCATGAAGAAGTAACCCTCAGGAGCCTGCTCGCGCTCGAATGTGAACTTCACCGAAGTGGTCTTGCCGCCAGCACATGAAATGAATATCTGACCCTCGTCCTCAGAGTCGAGGTTGATGAGCATATCGCCCTTCATGAATCCCGGCTTCATACCCAAAGCACCGCCAAGGCTTGTCTCCTCGTCGCGTGTGAAAACGCACTCGATAGGACCGTGCTCAATGTCGTCGCTGTCGAGAACAGCCAGCTCGATGGCGCAACCGATACCGTCGTCAGCACCAAGAGTAGTACCCTTGGCTCTGAGCCATTCGCCGTCGATGTAGGTCTGGATAGGGTCTTTGAAGAAGTCGATGTCAACGTCGACGAGCTTGTCGCACACCATATCCATATGGCTTTGCAAACTAATCATCGGAGCGTTCTCGTGTCCCTTGGTAGCGGGCTTGCGGATGATAACGTTGCCGGTCTCGTCAATCTCGGTTTCGAGATTGCGCTTACGGCCAAACTCTTTCAGATACTCAATCATCTGCTCCTCATGCTTAGAGGGGCGAGGAATTTTGTTGATTTCTGCAAACTGCTCGAATACGCGAGCCGGTTTCAATTCGCAATTACTCATTTTTTCTTAATTTCTTTATGTTGTAACAATAATAATCTGAATTTTCAATAATTTATTTTGTCATGCGACCGATTTGCATTACCTTTGCATGTAAATAAATCTGTCGCTATGGGTTTCCCATTTCGATACAAAGTTAGTAAAAATGATTAAACTTCTGCTTTTAAGCCTGTTAATTATTGCTATAGCGTTTGCTTTGCTATCCATTAAGCTTCTGCTGAAACGCAACGGCAAGTTTTCGTCGCAACATGTTCACGACAATCCCGGTCTGCGCAAGCTTGGAATTCACTGCGTTATGGATCAGGACCGCGAGGCACGCAAGCACAATGGTGCCTATTAAGCGGATGCGTCAGGTGTGAAATAATTAAATAATAAATACAAATGAACAAGAAAAACATTTTCCGCACACTTGCTATCGCTGCTTTTGCTGCTGTGGCAATGACATCTTGCGACAAGTCAAAGTCGCAGGTAGACGATAAGGAACCTGCAGCCCAGACTGCAACTACTGCAACTAAGATTGCATATGTAGAGGTAGACAGTATCATGTCGCAGTACAAGTTCTGCAAGGACTACTCGCTCATCCTTCAGAAGAAGGGCCAGAATATCCAGAACACCCTCGCACAGAAGCAGCAGGCTCTTGAGGCTGCCGCTGCCAACTTCCAGCAGAAGGTGCAGCAGAATGCCTACACACGCGAGCAGGCACAGTCTATCCAGATGTCGCTTCAGAAGCAGAGCAATGACCTTCAGACTCTCAACCAGCGTCTGAGCGGTGAGTTCCAGACCGAGACAGAGAAGTACAACAACGCTCTCCGCGACTCTATACAGCACTATCTCGCCCTTTACAACAAGGACAAGAAGTACACCCTCATCCTCAGCAAGGCTGGTGACAACATCCTCTATGCCGACAAGGCTCACGACATAACCAATGAGGTTATCGCCGGACTCAACAAGGCATACAAGCAGGCACCTGCTGAGAAGGCTGCAACAGAGAAAAAGAAGTAATAAAGCCACAAACGCTTTATGAATAAATAAAAACGACCGCCCATAGAGGTAAAACTCTATAGTGCGGTCGTTTTTTATACCTTATTATATATATATACAGTGCCAATGATATTATATGGAAAAAGACATATAATGCTACTTGCCCATTTATTATAATATACTTTGCCATTTATTATAATATACTTTGCCCATTTATTATGTATATACTTTGCCAAGTATCATTATATTACTTTGTTGTTTGATATTGTCACATCGTGAAATGTTTTTACAGAGTCAATCAACTTCACATTGAAGAAAAAGAAGTAGTTCATAGTATTATACTGAATTATAAGTCCCATCCATTTATGTTAACAACAAAGTGGATGGGATGTTATAGCGAAATAATATCAAAAAACGTATTGAAACTAAGAAAAATCAAATAAAATCGAAAAAAGTTGCATAAAAATTTGGAGGTGTAAATAAAAAGCACTACCTTTGCACTCGCAATTCAGAACAATGCTAATCGCTAAGAAATTGGGATTGCAAACAATATGGTTAATATCGCGGAGTGGAGCAGTTGGTAGCTCGCCAGGCTCATAACCTGGAGGTCGCATGTTCGAGTCCTGCCTCCGCAACTATGAAAGCTCGGAACAACTTGCTTAGCAAGAAGTTACGAGCATTTTTCGTGCTCTGAATCGAAATGGTTCAGACACCAGCTCAGACACATATTGTATAATCACATTGGTTGGCAGGAGCCGAACAATGTAAAAAAATGTACTCTAAAGCCAAAAATTTCTTATCTACAAAAGAAATAATAGGGTATACCCTTCCGAGGATACATCGGGGTAAATCCTATTACGTTGATTTCTTCGCTTACGATCCGACTACAGACAGACTGAAACGTAAGCGCTACATGCTCGACCGCTACCACAACAGGGCGGAGAGAGAAAAAATTGCAGCCGTGCTTGTCTACAATCTCACACACAAACTTTTATCCGGGTGGAACCCCTTCGTGAACACCACGAACACACGGCAGTATACAGAACTTGGCGTAGTGTTCGACAGATACATCACCTATATTGAAGCTGCAGAGAAGAAGGGGATACTCAAACCGAAGACCGCTACCGACTATAGAAGCAGGCTCAAGCAATTGTCTGTTTTCACCGAAGAAGTAGGTGCGAAAATAAAATATGCCTATCAGCTTAACACTGCCTTTGCTGTCGACTTCCTGGACTACCTCATTCTCGACAAGGACCTCTCTGCAAAATCTCGCAACAACTACCGCACATGGCTGTCAACATTCTGCACATGGTTAGCGGAGCGGAAGTATATCGACCGCAACCCCATCGAGAGCATACACATGCTGCGCGAAGACGAGAAGCTGCGCTCACCGCTTGAGGCAAAAGACCTGCGCAAGGTGAGGGAGTGGACGCAACAGAACAACCCCTCATTTTACCTCGCGTGTATGATGGAGTACTACACCTTCATACGACCAGACGAGCTACGCTATATAAAGATAGGTGACATATCAATAACCGAGCAGAGCGTGTACATATCGGAGAGTGTAGCCAAGAACCGCAAGGGGCAGGTCGTAGCGCTCAACGACACAGTGTTGAAGCTGATGATCGAGCAGCACATCTTCGACTACCCATCGCAGGACTACCTATTCGGAGCCAACATGACACCCGGACCGCAGCAGATATATGTGAACCGATTCCGGCTGGAGTGGAATAAGATGCGGAAAGAACTGAACTTTCCGGCATCTTATCAATTCTACTCGCTCAAGGACTCCGGCATCAGAGACCTCGCCAACGCCCAGGGCATCGTGGTAGCGAGAGACCAGGCACGCCACTCTGACATATCAGTAACGAACAAGTATCTGAAGCGACCGAAAGTGGTGCATGAAGAGACGAAGCACTTCGTCGGAGACCTATAGTATAGCGTAGAAGTAACCAGTCTTCACGCGGTCGAGCCCCTCACCCGTCACCTCCATCTCTATCTTCTGACACACGAACCGACGGTTGTTGAAGATGTAGATATTGGAGGGGTCGGGAATATCATCAGCAATGAACTTAATGGTATAAAGGTTGTGCGCATCGATGTCAACCTTTATGCCATTATTTTTTTTCAAACCGCTAACCGAAAGCTCTGTAGCTTCGAGCGACAATGAGAATCGCTCGCCAGCCCATTTGCTGAACTCTCGGAAGTCAGTATAAGCGATAGGGTAGAGTGACATGCTGCCGCTTGCAGGGAACGTCGTAGTAATATTTTTATCAAGGTCGCGCACAGCGTTGTCGGAGAGCATGAGTCGCATCGGTTCGTCAGCGGTCTCCTCGCTTGTATTGTCTTCAGTGCCCTGCATGGCATCTTGCACCGACAGATAGTAGTCGCCGTCTTCATCTTCGCTCAGACCGTCGAGCAAAGAGTCACCCTCATTAGCGGTTGAGGGCATGACGACATAGCTGTTAGGCATCAAGTCAGGAGAGAGAGGCGCAGACGCATCTACACCAGCACGTCGCTTGCGCTGGAACATAGCCACCGGTATCATCTTGAGACCTATCGCATTGTCGCTCTCAGCGTCGCGCAATATGGGGTTGAACATACCGCACACAGTGCGCTGCTCTGTCAGATCAGTATTCTCTGGGTTGCCATCTTTTGGCAACAGCGCCCAAATATAATAAGACAAGCCAAGCTTGAATATGGTGCTGCGACGCTCACGGGTAGACATTGCCATAGCAGCAGAATTCATATCTTCTTCGCTGTCAAACTCCTTAATAGGGTATTGCTTCAGAACCGAGAGCGGAATGGACTCGCGCCAGTCTCTGTTAGCCGAGCTGTCGAACGAGTACTCAACGTTTGACGTGGCAAGGTTCTCAAGCCCATCCTCGTCGAACTCTGCCGAGTATTCGCCCATGCACTCATAAGCCACGGCATTGTTGCTTGTGAGCTCATTGGTAGAAATGATGCTCACCTCCTTTACAAGATCGTCGAACACGAATGTAGCATTGAACCGCTTGCGGAACTCCTCGATGAAGGTGTACACCGACCAATGAGGCAGCGCCTCGTTGATCTTGGCCGTGCGCCTTGCAGAAGCTATATATATGTGTGTATAAGGAGCAGCATCGAAGTCGTTGCGCACAATCTTGTAGCCCTCAGACTCAAGGACACCCTTAAGCACATATATGAGATTAGGCTGCACGGCGAGGTTCTGCATCTGAACCATGTGGCCGTGCGGATAATGCACGCCATCAACCACGAGCTTGTTGACATTGACGTGTCTGATATAATTTGACACCTGGTCGTTAGTCTCGTCGTAGATGGGGTAGAACAGAGCCACGCCAGGTTGGCCTACACGGAAATCTGTAGAGAGGTCAACCATTATGAGCTTCTTGTAACGCTCAGCATCGATGCTCGTCAAGCCAAAGCCCTGGTATTTGGCCTTGTCGATGCCATGAGTAATGTAGACCTTAGGAAAAGGAACCTTGTCGACGAAGTGGTTCTCAAACTTCGAGTTATACTTGATGCGCGACTTGCCACCGACAATCTGCATCTTGACGGTGGTATCAGACACGCTTGTAATCGTGCCCTTGCCACTGATGAAGAGACGGTTGTCGGCGTAAAACTTGCAGTCGTCGAACGACTTCGAGCGCTTATGCACGTCAAAGCGGTGTATGTTGGCGAACAGCACCTGATTGGCGTGTATCGACATAGGGAACGAGATGTCGTAGGTATAAGAACCCGAGTCTTCGATGTATTGGTTGGCATAAGTCACCTTAATTTTGTCAGACGCAGAAGGATATGCGGCCTGGCCGTTGATAGTGCAATGTATCATTGTAGAGTTTGGAGTTTTGAGTTTTGAATTTTGAATTGTCGGCGGAGCCGATGTTGAATTTTTGAATTTTGATTTTTGAATTATGTGCGGGCCTGCATCTTCTTGAAGTTATCGAGGTTCTTGGCCACACCGTGCGGACCATCGATGTAGACCTTAGCCTCGATGCCCTCGGCTATCTGAGCCGAGAGCGCACCGATAGTGTTGCGGGTATCATCGAGCGTAGCCTTAATATCTGAGTTGTCAGTGTTGACCACAACCGAAGGAGCAGACACCACGGTAGCCCCACCTTGCCCGACAGAACGCGAGATGTCGGCAGCTGTAAGCGACGACACCGTATTGTTGCGCTGTGCCTCGTCGATGAGACGTAGAGCAGGCAGGATGCTTGGGTTATTGACCGCATTGTGGTTAGCCACGAACTCACCCTCATGCACCACACCAGCCTCACGGCGATAGCGTGAACCGCCAGTGAAGCCACCCTCATAATAGCCGGCAGCCTGAGCCTGCTGTTGCTTTTTAATGGTGGCAATCTGCAACATGCCAGCTGCCACAGCAGTAGCGGCAGCGATAGGAGCGAGGATATGGCCGACAATAGGCACAGCAGCTGCAGAACTATATGCATTGATAGCAGCCTGCGCTGTTTGCGCAGTAGCCTGCGCTATTTGTATTACCATAGCACGTTTATTGGCTTTTTTCTTGGCAGCAGCCAGCTCCTTGTCACGCTTCTCCTCGATAGCTTTACGGCGAGCAGAATTATTGCCAGCAGCTTCAATCTGCTTATCGTACGCAGCATTAATCTTCGCCGTCTCAGCATCAGCGCACGCATTAGAATATGATAAAGCACCAGACAGCATTTGATTAACGCTATCAAAAGCTTGCTGCATAATGGCTCTACGAGCTTCGGCCTTCTGGCGAGAGATTTCTGTCATCTCCTCCTCATACCTTTCATGTGCATCTTTTTTCTGCTGTTCATTACTCTTCATCTCCTCGAGTTCTCTATCGAGGAGCCATTTGCGCTCAGCGTACTCGTCGCCCCCGAATTCCTGAATAATAGAGAGGCGGTCGCGATGATACTGCACCTCGGCCTGTTTCATTTTTTCATTATACTCCTCTTCGGTTATAAGACCTTGAGCACGTTGTTGTATTAATGATAGCTGTTCGGAGTTAAATGCGCGAGTCTGAGCATCGAGGCCCTCACGCATTTGGTGCTCATTGACCGATACAAGACGTTGAGCCTCTGAGATGGCAGCGTCTACCATCGACTGTTGAGTACTGGTAGTGTCTTGGCTGTACTTAGTCTGCAGATTAACAAGACCGACGTAATAAGCCTGCTTTTTCTCATACATCTGCTTATTGTACTCATCCTCGGTAATCTGACGATTATAAAGCTGCGTTTTGAGGATGAGCTGCTCATCTTCGAGGTGAGCTTTAAGATCTGCAGCCTCCTTCTCATACTTTTCTTTTTTCGTATCTTTTTTACCCGAACTGCTACCGGAACCACCCGTGTCAACGCCAGTACCACCGGCTGATGACACAGAACCGCTGCCGTTAACGCCCTGATTATTGCCCTTTATAGTCAAGTCTGTAACAGCCTTGCTTAGGTGTTTGTCAGCACGCAATAAAGCATCGAGCGCTCGGTCTTGAGCATCGAGAATACGCTGTTCGCTCTGATTGTTGCTAAGTCTACCCTCGTGAATGCCACGCTCCTGCATCTTCTGCTGATACGCATAGCTTGACCAATGCGTAGTACGGCTGCCGGAGCGATATTCGCCATGTTTGTAGACATTAGGGTGGCTCCCTATCTCAGCATTGACAGCCTTGATAGACCCTTTGATGCGCCCTTCCTTAGATTTGAGGTCGAGGCGTTTCTTGGCTATCTCCTTCTTTTTCTCGTAGATAGCCTCTGCCATGGCAGCTCGGTCGAGATTGTCAATATAATCTTTGATAGCCTTGCTATTATCATTAAAGAGTGCGCCCTCTTTTGATATGGATGCATGATATTTCGGCACTATCTTCTGAAGTTCAGCGATAGCACTACGACGCTCAGCTATAGAGTAGGCATTAGAGCGTATAATCTTTGTAAGCTGTTGGATGCGCAGCTTCTCGTCGGTATAGCTATCAGCAACTTTTTTGCTGAGCTCTTGCTGTTGCTTCTGCACAGCATTAGCCTCTTTGACGCTTTGAAGGTTGTCGTGCAGAGCCTTACGGTGCCCTTGCCAAGCCTTTATAGCATAATATACAGCTACGCCAACGGTAGTCAGTACAGTAGCGAGCGCAGTCCAAGGATTGGTAAGGCTTGCTATTCGCGCTGCACGCATGACTACGATATAGCCTTGCACACCTTTGGTCAGAAGCGCCCAAGTCGCCTGAATTGCAACGAGAGCTGCGCGTAGTAGGTTAGTAGTCGCCGCATAGGCATAGTCGAGCGCCATAGCTGTTTTGCGCACCACCAACAGAGCCTTCTCTTTGATGATAGAGACAGAGAGAACACCGTTGTAGAAGAGTATTGACGTAGCAAGAACCGTCAGAACGCCGATATGTTTAGACACTAACTCGGTCAGATAGTAAAGAGTCTTGATGCTGAGCGAAGTGAGCGATATGGAGTATTTAGCAATAGGCATCAGTTTTTCACCGAGTTCGATGCAGAGGTCAGAAAAACGCTTTTTTGCTTTGTCAAGCTCAGCCTGCACGGTATCATTTTGCACGTTGAACTCATTAAGCACACTCGTGCCCTCTTTGTACGACTGCGAAGCGATAGCCTGAGCTTCGCGCACCTGGTCAAGATGCGAAGCGACAGCAGACAGAACTCCTACAGCACGAGTGCCTTCGAGTCCCATTTGCGAGAACATAGGAGCCAGTTGGTCGAAGCCACCGCGGTTTGACATAGCCTGCAAAAACTCAAGAAGCGCACCGTTAGCATCAGTCTTAAGCATATTCGTAAACTTGCTCACCTCGATGTTGGCAAGCTTTGCAAACTTCATCGGGTCTTGAAACATCTTAGTAATGAGCTGCGAGAACACAGTAGAAGAGGTCGCCTCCTCTTGCATATTCTGGTCGAGCGTAGAAGCCAGACCCATAATCTGAGTCTGCGTCATGCCAGCTTGATAGCCCACGCCCGACAAGTCAGCAGTAAAGTCAACGATATAGCCAGCACTGGCCGATGAAGACTGTGCGAGCTCGTTGACAGCAGAACCCGTTGCGAGCATAGCGCCACGCAGACCCTTTGTCTTGTCTTCGCCGAACATCTGTGCGAGCTTGCCGATTTTGGCTACAGCGCCGTCGCCAAGATCGTCGCCCAGGGCAACGTTTATTTTGTCAGCACCGTCGACAAACTCTTCGATCATTTCTCGGTTGGTAATACCGAGACGACCCGCATCTTGAGCGAGCTTGTTAAGGTCTTCGCGTGCAGTACGGGTATTGAGACGCTTGAAGCTCTCATTCATCGCCTCCACCTCCTCGATGGTCTGCCCCGTGTATTTGGTGACGTTATACATCTCCTGATTCATAGCTGCATACTCATTGGTGCATTTGCGGATGGTCACTGACAACCCAGTGACAGCAGCAATGCCTTGAGTGATAGCACCCCAGTTAACGTTGAAAAAGTCGGTAAAGCGCTGCCATTTGCCCTTTGAGACCTCCTGCTCCTGGTTGATAGCAGCAATTTCTTTTTTCAAGAGTTTAGCCTTATTTGCCAAATCTTTGTAAGCCTCAGAGTTGCGGTCGGTATCTTTAAGTTGCTCGTTAACTAGTCGTAGTGAGGTTTCGAGCTGACGCAAAGAAGAACCGCTGATATTTCTGAGTGTAGTGTCAATAAGCTTATTCTCCTCGGCCCACTCGGCAGCACGCTGTTGTGCAGCTGCAATATCGCGGTTATATTGCGCCATTGTAGCAGAGCTGGAACGCTTCAGCTCATCGATACGGACTGTACATTGCGCAATACGCTCTTGTATCTGTTTGTACTCTTCTGGCGATGCAGCTGCTTTAGCTTGTTTTTTGAGTGCACGTTGAGCGCGCTCAACCTCGCCGAGCGAAGCCTTTGAAAGATTACTGACCGTCTCAATAGTCTTCGCGACGTTAGATTGATAAGACTTAAGGCCAGCTTCGGCATTTTTAATCTGCTTGTCGAATTTATTAATATCCTGGACTGTCGAGTCAGAACTCTTAAGAGCCTCTTCTTTTTCTTTTTAAGGTCGTCTATCTTTTTCTGCAGTGCTTCAATCTCATTTTTAGCTTGCTGAGTATTGAGTGTGACGACCGTTTCGAATTGTTGGGTTGTTGCCATAAAAAATGCTACTAATGGTTGATGAGACCAAAAGTAGCACTTTTATTTTTCCAAATAAAATACCATAATAGTTACTTGTTTTTTGGTTGACCCAATGCGACAAGAATAACAGTGATGACCCAAATTATTAAAAGTCCAAAAAGTTCCATAATAGCAGACGATTTAATTATTACACCACAAATATACGAAAAATATTTGAGGTGGCAAAGCCCATCGTCAACTTTATGGAAATTTATAGCGAACAAAAGCCCTGACGCCTAACCAAAACAGTAGGAAAACCACTATAATAATGATTTTTACCCAAAAGGCACCAAGACCGCCCCGCAACGATGTCTTGTGCTCTACCGGCACTGGAACCTGCACCGAATCACACCGCAGCACTGTTTTGTAGACCGTGTCAGCCCTGCAGCTTATGCGGTCACGCCATCGCCACTCGACACGTGTCTTGTACACAGTGTCGCCCATGGTGTAAGTCTCCACATACACAGAGTCGTGTATACGGAAGCTGTCTATACGCTGGCTGGCGTTGTAGAGCGTGTCAGTCTTATTGACCACACGCTCTACAACCACCGGCTTGCACGTTGAGCACCCTGCAAGGCACATCAATGCAAGGATGCCGAAGAAGATACGGAAATATCTCATACGCATTATTTTATGTGTATAATATTGTTGACATGTCTGCCAGGTGTAGATATGTGCACCCAGCTGTAGCCATGCTCATCGATAAGCTGCCCGACCTTGATTTTGCCCGTATTGACGAGAGAGGCTGCCACCTCGAAGAGTGCTTTGTTGTCTTCGGGCGAACCGCTTAGGGCATGGATGTCAGCAGCCTGCCCCAGCAGGTGCTGCGATGTGCGTGAGCCCCCCACAGCCTTATTGAGGGCTGCGCAGCGGAAGCCGGAGCTTACGACAATAGGTTTGCCGTAATCTTGGCGGAGAGGTTCGAGTACAGACTCGGCGAGCAGGCGCAGGTTGGCGAGCTCTGACTTGTTGGGAGTGTTGTCGATGGAGCGGTTGCGAGCTGTGACAGATTGTGTCAGCTCCTCAAGTGTGAAATGTTGTGTTAGTTGCATATATCATTTTTTTATGTTAGTCACGCCCAACAGACAGATACTCCGTCAATCCGGGAATGCGCTCAATGAACTTGAAGCGCAGAATGTAGTATAGGAACGACACGATAAGCCATGGTGTGGTGTCACGCTTGAACATCTTTTTGAGGTTTTTGAGAATGTTGAGCGTGTAGAACCACAGCACTACATAAGTCACAAAGCTCACGCACTGCAGAGCACCCTCGGGCTGGTGCTTCAGATTGCCTATCGTGTAGATGGCACAGCACAGCACGAAGAAGATGGTAGCCTCTGCGATGCAGCGCAGCGCCTTTTTGAGCTCAAAATCTTCGCGGTTGGCTATAAGCCCTGATAGGTAGCCGAAGAAGAAGTTGAGGAAGAACACTATTACAAGTGAGAGCAGGTCGCCCTCGATGGGCTTGAGGAATGCCCAGACGGCAATCGTGATGCCCACGAACAGATGACGAATATTGTCTATCATATTATTATCATTTTGGTTTACCCTGCAAATTTACCCCTCGCCCCCTCCCTGCGAAAATACAGAGAGGGGAGGGAGGTTAGATAATATTATGCCATTGGGCAATCCACCTCGTACCATCATACCAAAACTCAGTAATCTGGAATTGCCAATCGGATTTAAATGTTTGTATGCTGGCTGCACCGTAGCAAGTGATAGGTTTGTCTGACCGATTTGATTTTATGTAAGTCTTACCCCAAGCCTTATTCGTATATTGACCGGTAAGCTGTATAATCTTATAATACTGTCCGATTTCCGGGTCGTCGGGCAGGGTCAATGTAATGGAAGACGATGAAGGATACTCGCACACTACCACACACTCCAGCTTCGACAACGCCCTGCTGGTCGTAGCCTTGGTCAGCATGGGACGGAAGCCGGCAATGTCGCCTTGACCTATAAAAATGGCGTGATTACCATTAGGTATGTCTGAATTTACAATCCATGGGTGCTCTCTTGACGCTTTGTCCATAGTGCCGCTCACATTTAAGAGCAAACCCATGTTAACCTGCATCTCCGCACCGGAGGTAGTAGAGGTCGGATAGTTTCTCTTCATATTCAAATACAAACCACCTTGAGTATTAACGCCTACAACCTCTGACAATACACTACTGCCCATTTTCAAGTCAAATTTACCTTCCGATGTGTTCTCGAATATAATATTTGAACCACCCAGACGCATGGATTTTTTGTCATATTCATTTACAAGGCTGCCACCCTTAATCGTAAAGTCGCCTATATATCCTGCCGTAGCCTTAATCTCACCCGTACTCGTCACATAAAACGGAGCTTTCGCCGCCTTAGCAGAACCCACGAACAGCGGAGCATACACATTGTCAGACACCTTGCAAAAATCAGGCTCGTAATTGCCGAAATGTCCCACCGTGCTATTGCCGTCCTCACTCTTCGCCCAGACATGTTTTGCGTTGATAAGGTCGGCATTCAGTCCGTTCTCGTCAAAAACAGCCACCTTTCGCCCCGACCGAGTGCGGAACTTGGTCTTGTCAGCCGTCAACGTAATCTCCTTGCTGTTAATGTCGATGCCAGCATCAAGCAGCTTGCCAGCCACACTCTTGTCCTCAACGAAATCAGTCTTAGTCGCACGATACTCAGTCACCGTAGCACCGTATTCCAGCTTGGGCTGGGAGACATACATATTAGTGCCTTTGTTGCAGCGTATCAGCACTTTACTCGGCAAGGTGTCTCCAACAACACGCCAGTGCACCCAATAACGTTTCCATACATAGTCCTCCTTGAACTCCACCTGCGCATTACCATCCGCTGTTGTGTGCTGGTTAGGACCGTTCACTCTGTCCAATACCTCTACGAACACCTTCTCTGTAGAGTTAGTCCCATAGAAGCAAGCAGTAAACTGACCGCCCTTGTTGCCCTTCGCCATAAATGAGAACATGTAGTCTTGGCCCTGCTTTACCACATCAGAGCCTAATCTCCATAGCAGCATATCAATATAATTGACATCAGTTGCATATCGAATGTCAGTATTCAGTGTCGGGAACCCTTTATATGACTGTCTGTTAATCTCATCGTCGCTGTCGTCTCGTGGATGCAAAGCACTATAGCTGCCGTCTACTACCGTCAAGTTGCCGCCTGCCACCAGCGTATCAGTATTATCGAGCAGATTGCCTCCGATATACTCAGCATCCTCCTCCGACAGCGACCAGCCCACATATTCGTCGCCCTCAACGAGCATGGGCTGGGCGAACCAAGCTGTAGGGTTGTTTGTGTATATAAAGCATAAGTCTATAAGCTTGCATTTGTCCTCAATGTCAAACGATGTTGAGTATAACGACCATTGTCCAACCACCACATCGCTAACTTCTACAGCTATCCAGCTGTTGTTTCCTATCTGTTTGCCATCTGCGTCTTTACGTGCTACGTATATAGCGAAGCTGCCGTTCTCAGGCTTGCCATTGAACTTCGCCATAACACCTGCGGTGTATTTGCCAGTCTTGACGGGGACGCGGAAAAAATCCAAACCATGATACGTATTTGCGCCATTCTCTAATACTACGGAGTTGTGCCCATTATACTGATTAAGTACTGATATATATGGTATGTAACTGTCGTAACCTTTCCACTTGTCTGATTGTTTGCAGAAGGCACTCCCCACAAGCAGATTCTTCCTGCCAACAGCAGTCTGCGACACCTTCAGCGAAATCTCCCGTGCCGTCTGCTTGATAGTAGAGGTGTACTGCGTCAGTTCGTTCGTAGTCTTCAGCGGCAGGGCGTTGTACTTGTTGCTCACCTCAGTGTACTTTGACTCCAGCCCATTCTGCGAAGTCACCAAGCCACCCCACACGGCACTCACGCTCACGCTGATAGGCAGGCTCACATAGCACGTCTTGCCGTTATACACGCACTTCACCGTCACGCTTGCCGAAGTTCTGCTGATAGCCCTGCCGTCAATAGTGTCATAAGCTACGCTCTTCACCGTCACGGTGCCGTCAGCAGCCACCGAAGCAGAGCAGCCCACAGCCGAGCTTATAACGTAAGAACCCGTCACCACACTGCTGCCCTCAAGCATCGTGATAGTGGCGGTATTGCCGCTCGTCGTGTTAGCCGTAGCATTGCCGTTGCTCTCAGTCTTAGCCGAGAAAGTCAGAGCAGCAGGAGAGAACGAAGCTGTCACAGCATCCTTGCCAGCCGCACCAGTCGGTCCTTGAGGACCACGGTCACCTTGATCACCCTTATCACCTTTATCTCCCTTAAGTGTATGCCCTTCTGGGGTAGGGCGAGTGCTGGAAGGCATGGCGGAAGCAGAGTATGGTCCCGACTGCCATTTATAACCATCTTTCTTAATTGTCCATGGTGTTTCATACGTAGAATACACACGATACTTTCCTCCACCACGAAGATAAAGAATAGGTACACTGGGTTCCACTATCTGCTTGTAGCTTACAGGCGAGACATGGCACCAATGGTAGTTATCCGAATATATTATTGTCTCACCTGGCGTAGTGCCCCAATCAGAAGCTTGTGTGTCGATATGGAAATCTACAGAAAAGCCTGCCGAATGAGTAGACCATGAAGGCTTGGTGCCGCTATTGAGATCCACTACCACCTTAATGCCTGCAAAACCAGTTTGCGGCAAACGCTCTCCAGCAACCGGATACCATATATTCTGGTCGTAGGTTGCAGCCGACAAGTCTACCCACACATCCTGCTGCCAGTAGTTCTTGCCGTCAGCACCAGGCTTGCCGTCCTTGCCATCCTTTATCGCCGCTATCGTAATCTGACCCCTCGCCAATAATGTTGCCATACACTTATCATTTTTTAGTTAATAGAAAAAGGGTGAGGTGCCCTTATTTCGACACCTCACAAGTAAATGTACCTCTGCCGCTCACGTCAGCGGCAGCCACGGTGACGTAAGGCTTGTTCGAAACGTTTACCGCACTTGACGTACCGTTCCAGTTCGTAGCCACACCGCTGGCATTGTACTTCGTCCACTTGTACGTGAAGCTTGGAGTACTGCTGTCAGCCTTAATCTGAGCACCATCCTCCACCACCTTGCCGTCCTTCCAAACACGGGCGAAGAGCTCGGTCGACTGTGCACCGTTCACAATCTTGTCGCCCGTCAGCGAGTACACCTCCACAACGTATGGGTCGCTCGCGTCGAAGAACGTTACGATAGCGTATGCAGTGTCGGCACCATCCTCGACAGTACAGCGGAAGGTCTGGAAGTTAAGCACGTCGTTGGCACTCACGTTCAGGGTGCTCACGCCGCCCGAAGTGCTCACGCTGCCCGAAGCCACGGCGCTCCATGTGCCGGCACTGATATTCAGCACCTCCCACGTCATAGAAGTCAGAGAAGTGTCCTGCACGTTGCCGCGGAAGAACTTCGCCACGGCACGCAGCTTCTTCGTGTTGTTGGTCGAGTCGAACGTGTTGCCGTCGGGAGTCTCAATCTGCACCGTTTGAAGCGCACCGCCGCTCTTCGCCAGCGAAATCGTCTTGTAGCCGATGCACGTAGTCGTAGCCTTAGTCTCCGGGTCAGTGTATGTACACGACCACTCGATGTTCTTCACGCTGCCGTTCTTGGCGATGTTGCTTGCGAGGTTAAGCTGGTACGGCTTGCCGCTTACAGGGGTAGCGGCCACGCCATCCACCTTCCACGACCATCCGGTACAAGCCGAGGTAGGAGCCTGGTCTGAAGCATTGCCAGTCACGTAGACACGAGCTGTGATAACGTTAGGCTCACTTGCCGAATAGTTCGGAGTGTACACACCCGTGTCGGGAGTGTAAATCTGAGTCTCGCCCTTAGAGCACTGAGTAAAACACTGCACCGCCTTGCCGTCATTGAGGTCAACGATAGTAATCTGACCATTAGCTAATACTTTTGGCATAATCTTATTTTTGAATTAAAGTTATATTTATTTACTATTAATACTCTTTGAGTCTGACATGTACACACGACACCCGAATTGAGCCTGTCTGCTCACGTCGTCACGTGTTATAAGGCACGAACGCCCCACGCCCTCATGCAGCCTGTTCCATACAGCATCGTCTTCAGCGTCAGCCGACTGTCGCCACCACGACCACGAGCCGTTGCTGATAGTGTCGCTTATGTCTTCGCCATTGCGCAGCAGCGTAGCATTGAGCGTCATTTTTCCCGAGCCGTTTATCATCACCGTGCCCGTGTCGCTCGTTATCATCACCTGATAAGCCACACCGTCGTCGCCCTTCTCTCCCTTCTCCGCCCTCATCACCAGCTGCCAGTCGGCATTGCCCTCCTTAGGCTCAGTAGTGCTGCCGTTGCTGTTAGTACACAGCCACACACCGTTGCCGTGGCTCACCTGGTCATAGTAGCCGTAGCTCACGCCACTCTGCCACTCGCCTCTGTAATTGACAATGTGTATAATGTCACCCGTAGGCGACACCCATTCGAACGACGTAGACACAATCCTACTGCCCTCGGGCGACAGCTTGAACACCTCGCAGCCCTCATGCGTATATCCCACGACACCCTTATACGCCACGATGCGAGGCGTGTTCGGACCCGTAGTCTCCAGTATCATGACACCCTGACGGTCACGCTCGTTAGGATTCTGGTTGCCGTCAAGTACTATTGTGTCGCCGGCCATGGGCACGTCGCTGCCCGGCTCGCAGTTGTCCTTCGCTATCTCTATCCACCCGAATTTCTTTCCGTCATACAGCACATTGCCCGACTCGTCAGTCAGCGCCACATTCTCCTCGCTCACGGCAGTCACCAGTCGCCACCACGAGCGCGTCGGCTTCTGCTTGTCGGCCAGCCCGAACGTCTGGCAGCGTGCCTGGTCGCCCACACGCCACATGTTCTGCGTCGCCGTAGTGCCGTCATCAGCCAGCAGCCAGCAGCGCCAGCCCCTCAACTTGTCATTATCATACAGCTCCTCCGCCTTGAATATCCTGCCCCCCGAACCGCTCAGGTACACATTGCCCCCGGCATACGACAGCTTCCTCACCTCCAGCTCCTGGAATACAGCCTTGCCCCACACCTGCAGGTCGTGTATGTCAAGCCTGAACTTGCCGTCGCCACGGTCTACGATGCCAAAGCCCTGCTGCGTCGCCCCGTCGTAGTCAAGCGACACGATACGTCGCAGCACAGCCTCGCCGAAGCCGTCGATGCCACACCCGCCGTCTCCAAGCTTCAAACCCTTGTCGAAGCCAATCACCCCCTTGGCATTGTTGTCGATGTCGTTGCGTAGGAACACACTTAGGTCGAGCTGCTTCTCTACCAGAGCCAGCAGCATCAGCAGGGCAGTGCCTATACGCTCAGCCGTATTGGCGTGAGTGCGACGCTCGTCGCGGATGCCCTCTAAGAACTGAGTAATATTATCTGTATTGACAGCCATATTTTTTATAATTGCGAAACACTCCTGTCAATCGTATTATGACCGCCCCCGAAGAGCTGCCACAAGAACGACGACACCAACCCCTGATAAGTCTGCCCGTAATAGGCAGCCTCGAACTCATTTAGGCGGTGTAAGGAGTACATATATTTTTTACTGAACCAGTCACGTTTCTGGCGGTGGTGAGGGTTCGTCTTCCAGTCCTTCAGAAACTTCAAGTCGCCACCGTTGCCACGGTTGTAGCCATTGCCCACACCACGAGCCACGTATATGCCGTATTCTAAGAACCGGTGCTCAATCGTAGTCACCGGACCCGGATGCACCACGCCCTGCACCGAACGCGAGAGAGCACCCGTATCGTACACCGGCGGAGCGAACTGCAGCATCTTCTCCTGCCACATCTTCACCATAAAGTCGCTCCATCCCTGCACCCATTTCGAGTGCTCAGCCTCAGACATGTTATTCAACCCACTCCGCTCTGTCATAACTGATATCAATAGGTTGCTCGTTGCGTATCATGAAGTACAGCCCCGTCACGCCGTTGTAAGAATATCGGGGCAACTCGTTAGAGTAGACGTTGTGCAGGTCGAGGAACGTCAGGCGCTCATCGCCCAGTTCGTCGCGATCGTGAAGCAGTCGTGAGTGGAACTGCCGGAACAGAGTGCGACACATATTGAGTTTAGTCTCGCGGTCTGTCGTGTCATCAGCACGATAGCCGGCGAGTATGAACACCGTGTACACGTCACGACGGAAGAAGCCGACACCATTGCTGAAGGTCTGCTGCGAGGTCGTGTCGTCAACCATAATAAAGTTGCGATGCTTCTTGAAGCCCTGCATAACCCCGTCTATGGAGTCAGGGCCGGAGCAGAGGCACGGATAGAAGCCTTGCTCAGAAGCGAGTCGGTTGTCAGCAGCCAGCTGAGTGAAGTATTCGAGAGCAGGAAAGAGGTCTTTCATAATGTGGAATGTTGAGTGTTGAATGTTTAGTGTTAAGTGTTGGGGTATTTGCGCCGGAACTCTTCTGCCTGCTTCGCTTTAGCGTCAAGCTCCGTCAGAGCGCGCCAGCAGTCTATAGCCTTCACCGCAGCCTCTTTGGTCACGTCGCCGTCGGTCAGGGCACGCAGCTGTACGTTGATGCTCTCTATCACCGAGAGGTCCGACGTGTCATCGTCGCCTTTTGACTTCCTGAACAGGTGAGGGAAAGCGTAGGACATGACATATTTCACGTGCCCGAACCACGCCAGCACACCCACACGCTCCGCAGCTGTCAGCGTCAGCTCCGCAGGGCGTGAGCCGTCGGTCCTACGGTAGAGGAACGAGGCGAGAATGTCTATTTGGTCCTCGTCACGGTTCATCAAGAACCGCTGATATCTCTGCTCCATGCACAGATACTCGTGGAAGCTAATTATACGCCCCGTCTCAGCATCTTCTTGAAGCAGAGCGTTGACAGCCTTAAGACCCTGCACAACCTCCAACCGATTGTCCATCGTCTCCAAGCTGTCAACAAACTGCAGCTGCCCCAGGAATGAATGTATCTGCCACGGCTGAAGATAAAACACCCTGCCGCCCTTCGAGCACTTCCACCCCCAGCGGTTTTTCTCGATTAAATATATACCCGCAAATCTGATAAACATATAGGTTTTTACAACCACCGGGTCGGCGAAAGTAGCCAGAAGAAACAGTACGTAGCGCAGCTGCTCTTGAGTCAGTTCACGCCACGAAGTAGGACAGCTTAATTCCATAATGTTGAATGTTTAGTGTTGAGTGTTGAATGTTTAGCCGTTAAAGAGAAAAGCCGTCGACTCCTTCTTGTTGCCGAACGTCTCCACGTGAGCAGCCTTGTACGCATCGCTCCCGTGATACAGCGCATACACCTCGCCGTTGCCCTCCAGCTCACGCTCCATACGGCGCCACAGAGCCGTGCTGCGCACGTCTTCGCTGCTCGCAGCGGCACGGTCTGTCAAGTCGCACGTCAGCTGCAGCGCAGTCGTATAAGCCGTCAGCCGGTCGTGGTCGTCACGCCGGTAAGCGTCCAGCAAGTCGTCTGTCTGCTCGTCGCCGAAGCGCACACGCAGCAGCTCGTCTACGCGCTGAATCACCGGCTGCATGTTCTGCCAGTCCTTATATGTCCACGCCCCCGAGCTCGTCGACGAGAAGAAGAAGTAATGATCGGTATAAGTGTAGCGTATCGCACGCACAGCCTTCGCCGTGCAGCCCCACTCCTCAGAGCGCAGCAGATGCACCGTCATGGCACGCGCCCGGCACAGAGCCGTGCGCAGCTGTGCCTCCAGAGCGTCTACACGCTGCTTGCTCGCAGGCGACACCGTGTCGTTGCTCACTATGCCGAAGCCCGTAGGCGTAAGCACCAGGTCCAGCTGGCGCAGCACCGAGAGGAAGCCGTCAATGCACACCATCATCTTAAAGTAACGCTTTAAGGCAGTGCTCTCCTCAGCAGCCATAACCTGCTGAATGCCAACATCGCCAAGCAGTGAGATGCAGTAATTGTCGAGCGCCGTATCGATAGCAGGCTTCACCGACTCATACACCTCGTCATGGGCGCTCATGCCCACCGGCAGCGACCACTCAAAGTCTTGTTTGTCAATCACTATGTCCATAGAGTTAAGTGTTAAGTGTTAAGTGTTGGCGTTGGCATCGCCCGACACCTTCTTCGCATCTTTGTTCTCGTCGAGCGTAGTCAGCATCAGCATCGGCACGTCTACCGTAGCCCGCTCGTCCCACTCGTTATAGTGCAGAATCACATGGTATGGCTTGCACATCACGTCGTGCCAAGGCTTCTCCAGAGCCTGCTTCAGCGTGAAGAGCTCGCGCTTGTCGCTGCCCGAGTTGTTCATCTGGCTCTTGCCAGGAGTAGCCCCCACAAGGTTCGGGTGCACCCCGTGCGCAAAGCACAGAGCGTTTGAAGCCTCGCTCATGTCGTCGCTCCAGTTGCCGCCCTCCTTCTTGCCCGCATCGTTCAGGGGCACTATGCGCACCATGCGGTTCTCCTTGCCGTTAGGGTCTACGTAGTAGCCCGATATCATAGCCTTGCCGGCATTCTCTATGCCCGTCACGAAGTCTATGATGTTCTGCTTCTCCTGCTCCTTACGCTCACGGCGCTTGCGCTCGTCGCTTATGCACTCGTTGTCACACACATTGTCCCAGTAGTCGTCGTGCACCTCTATCTGCACCCTCGGAGCCGACGTGTTCTTTATCATGTATCGTTTGCCGATGCCTATCAGACGGTATATGTCAAACCACGCATCTCTGAATATCGACGAGTAGTAGGGCAGGGGGTACACCTGGCAGCCCGGAGTCGCCATACGGCTCACGATAGCAAACTTGCGGCACTTCGTAGCCTTCAGCTTCAGCCCCGTAGCAGGGTCAGGCTCCAGCCCCATGCGCACACGCAGGTCGCCCAGAGGGTCCCAGTAGTCCAGCAGCTCGATGCACTCAATGTTCTGCTCGTCGAAGAAGCCCAGCCGCCAGTCGCCGTAGAACACATGCTCGGCCGACCCCGACCGGGTGCTCCCACCGTACTCAAAGCGGCAGTAAGCTGCATCCTTGTTGCGCACCTTCACGATCTTGCTGCCGTCGCGCGAGAGTATTATCACAGTCACCGAGAACGAGTAGAACTTCATGTCCGTTGCCTGCTCCAGAAACACCTCCTGCAGCGAGTTGCGCAGGCAGAAGTCCAGTATCTCCTTGTCGCTGACATCACTCTTGGTCTTGCGGTTTACGAAGCGCAGGCCCTGCCCGTAGCACGAAGTGACGTTAAACTGCTGGCACTGGGCAGTCACCATATTGCTCATAATCTCTTTGCGCACACGGTAGGGCAGCTGGTCGTCGCTGCCCCATTGCACATATTTGTATGCACGGCCACCCACCTTGATGTCGCGGATGCCCTGCATTCCCGGCACATCCTCGTCATCGAACACCTCGCACGAGTCGCCGCCATACTCCGAGTTCACCGAAGCCACAGCCCTCGAAGCCCCGAAGCCCGAAGGCACGATATGGTAGCGGCGGAAGCCCTCAGCATCTGGCTGGGCAGAAGTCGCCTGCAGAGTAGTATTACTGTTTGTCATAAGAACACACGTTTATTGTTAATGAAGAATATGAATATCTGGGGCAGAGTGCGCAGCTCACGGTTCTTAGGGTTGCGCAGCCTTATGTAGCCGCCACGCCAGTTCACGTGATGCACCAGCCACCCCTTATAGTGCAGCACCTTGCCCGTGCCCCCCTCCCACGCCGCCACGTCTACGAGCGTGCGGTGTTGGTAAGCCTGATCGAGCAGGCGCAGCATGTCGCTGAAATGAATAGCGCCCATGGGGAATGTTGATTTTTGAATTTTGAGTTTTGAATTGTCGCCTTCGGCGATTTTGAGTTTTGAATTTTGAGTTTTGAATTCTGAATACTCAATTCAAAATTGAATAATTCAAAATGCGCGTAGCGCACAATTCAAAACTCAAAATTCACAACTCAAAATTATTCAAAAGTGTTGTCAAAAGTATTGTCGAATATACGGCCCGAGCGCAGCACGTCAACGACGTTGTGGTTGCGCTGCGCATACTGGTACGTGAAGGTGAAGCGGGGCAGCTCGTCGTCGGCGTTGCTGTATTCCGACTTCGAGTCTGTTATGGTCACCTCCTTGCCCACGTTAGGATGCCCGTCCTTGAAGTTCACCACGTGCACCTCCTGCGAGCGCAGCAGCTCGTCGGCCCAGTTCGCCATCGTGAATGGCATGATGCCCGTGTCTGCCTTGAACTGTCGGGTCTCCACGATGTTGTAGTTGCGGTTGTAGCGGCCTATGTAGCCGCTGTCGCGCTTGTACGACGGAGCCACCGTATGCGTGCCCGTGCAGTACAGCAGCTCCTCCACACCGAACGAGTTCACGAATACCAGGACGGGGGCGCAGTCGGGCTCGTCAAAGTCGATTGCGAACCGGAAGCTGCGCGCCCCGGCCTGGACATCATAACATACCAGAACCTTGCCCTCAGCCACGAACTTGTCGGCAGATACGTCTATAGTAGTATACTTGTCATTGCCAGCCACCACATCAGCATCGAACGCCTTCGTCGAGCCGTCGTCGTATTCAGCCGTCACCTTTGCCGACTCCGTACCGATATAGTGCAGGTATTCCAGACGGTTCAGCGCCGTCACCTTCTCGCCCTCAAGCAGCGTGAGGAAGCGCTTCGCCATAAAGTCGGCGGCACCCATGCCAATGTCGGCTGCGCTATAGATTATGTCGGCGCTGATAGTCTTCGTGTCAGCAGCGTCCGAGTCTACCGTCTGCTCCACTATCTTTATGCCGAGCGCTATCTTAAGGCTCTGCCGGGCGTAAGGACCCAGCAGGCAGTCGAGTTCGCAGAGCTGTATCTTACCCCCTACGGGATACAGACGCTCGTTGTATATCTCCACGCCGTCTACTGTCATCACCACGGCAGCACGAAAACCGCCTATCGAGAACTCAACATCAGGGATGTTGGCAGAAAAGCACGTAGCCGGTATTGATTGAGTGATTGTTATCATCGCTATTCTTTTTTTTATCTGTCACAAAGATAGCCAACTAAGCCCGAACCTAAGAATACAAAAAAAACGGCGTGCCCTATTCGCATAGAACACGCCGCCAGACAATGTGAAAAAATGTACTATATGATATTACAATAATTGCAAGCTACTTTAACAGACCCTTGAAAGCCTTTTGTATGCCTGCACGTTTAACGTCATCAGAAGGATGGCAATAAGTGTCCATCGTAATCTCAACACCGGCATGCCCGAGTATCGAGGACACTGTTTTCACATCGACACCTTTCTCTATCATCTGTGTAGCAAAGGTATGTCTCAAGCAATGGAAATTCAAATACGGAACTTTAGCCGCCTTGAGCATCTTCATATACCACATACGCAGCGTCCTTGGACTGGTTGGCTTACCAGTCAGCGTAGCTATAAAATATTCACCTGGGTATATTTTTGCATAAGCCTGAAGTATCTTGCGCAGCTTAGGTATCAACGGAATAAAGCGGTCTGAAGTAGCACTTTTCGGAGATTGCAGGCAGCGAGACATTACATATTCCTCGTCTGGACGGAGAAGCTTTTGGACTTCCTTGGTCACAGAAACACATGTGCGCTGTATGTGCATCAAGCCCTCGTCAATATCAATGTCAGAAAACTTCAGACCACACACTTCGCCTATTCTTAGACCCGTGAACATCGCCACAACAACGGCAAGCCCACCCGGGCTTGGATTACCCTCGAATACCCTTATTATACGCTCATACTCATCCACTGAGAATCTTTTCACACGTGGACGTGTAGCACCCTTTATACGTGAATTAGATACATTCTTTATCCTCCAGTCGATAGAAGGTAGATTGTCTATACATAGTTTTTTGTCAGCATAGCGCATCACCATCCTATAAACCATTAGCAAGTCACCCATGTAATTACTGCTCATGCCGGAATCACGTAGCCTATCGAAAATAGCCCTCATTGTGTCCTCGTCAAGAGCGCGGATGTCAGTATCATCAGCGATAAAACGAGAAAAAGTTTTGCGATCATTAAGGTAAGCGGCGACTGTTGTCTGTTTCACCTCTGCCTTATGCTCATCAAGCCAACTGTCATAAACCTCAAAAAAAGTCATATCTTGACCACCCCCTTTCATTTACATTGTTCAACAATAATATCGCCCGCCTCTGCCTTCACAACATCGCTAAACCCGAGAGCATCGTCACTCCGGTTTAGTAAAATATAGCGGGCCTTGACGGTACCCTCAAGTACGTCGCCATGGTAGACATACCCCATTATCCCACGTATGCTTAGGTTTAGCAGCAGCAGAGGAATGGCACGGTCGGACAGCTCCCATACACTAATCATGTGCTGTGAAGGATAATAGTCCCACGGTATGGCACGTCTGCATTGCTCCCACCATGCGCTTATTATAAGCCCCCCGGTGCCGGCTGTAGGCTCATGTATAGTACCCACGGTAGGTAATGCAATCTTTGCCACAATCTCGGACACCTCCACTGGAGTGAAGTCTTGTTTCTGCTTCTTGCGTTGCGCGAACTCCTCTTCATACAGCTGTCTGAACCAGTCGAAGCTCATGTCGTAGCGATTGACAGAGAGCAGCTCTCTGTATACAGCATCGCGCCGCTCTCTGTCGCCCATGACGATATTCATAGCAGCCTGCGGAAGATCTATAATGTCTTCTACGTTGAATATTCTGCAACAATCGTCTTTGTTCATAATAATCTCAATTAACCCATATAATTCATGTCGCGCCAAATCTCCCAACGTAGCGAGCCGTCGGCAGCTGTCTTAAGATGATAGCCGTTAGTCTTCAGATAGTATACTATATCCTGCTTGGGTACGGGCAGGATGTCGGCAAGATCGTCGGCAATGTCTGTCGTCGTCTTGTATTCAGCCATCAGGGGCTCGCCCAGCTCGCTCTTGCCGGGCAGCGGCGAGCGCGAAGCGAAATAAGAGTTTAGCACCTCGGTGATGAAAGCGTTCTGCTTGTCTACCTTCTCTGCTTCAGATTCTTCTAACATAATGCCTCCTTCAGTTCTATAAGTTGGTTCATCAGTTCTTGCACATTGCGGGCCATGTCAGCCAGCTCCCTTGTCTCCTGCTCCGACGACTCCAAGGTGTCGTCGAGCAGGTGGGTCACTACGTCACGCAGCAGATCAATCTTGCTGTCTAAGTTGTCTCTATCGGTCAAAGCCGACTGCACATTATTATTAGTCATCATTTTTCGCCTCCTTTGTTAAATATTAAACCTATAAAAGCAATACCATATAATATAGAGAGTTGGTGACCGCGTTTTGCGCGTCGGCGATAGCTCATGCCTTTAATACGATCTCTCGGTGTCACCTTAAACTCGACTTTACACTCAGACTTTCTCTCTGCCTTCTTCTTATACATGCGATATACACGATGCATACCATGCTTCACTTTCATTGCTCGCCTCCTTTCTTGTCCTCCAAAGTGTTGTTATATACATCTGCCCAACCTATGCGGTCGCCGAAGAACGGCGTGGCAAACAGATGCGTGTCCGGGTTGTCGTTGCGCACGAATATACCCTGCACGGGTATAAAGCTGATGGTAGCCAGTCTGTCAAGACCATTGAAGGGTTCGACGGGGCCAATGCCGTTGTAGAGGATGAACTCATGCGCCACGTTCTTCGAGTCTTCGCAGTCCGGACTCAAGCTTCGCGTCACCTTCTCGATGGAGAAGACATCGTACGAGAAGCCCAATCTGGCTTCGAGTCTGTACAGCACCGTCTCGATGTCGGCTCTCAGTATGTCGCCGTCGCATGTAGGAAACATCAGGCCGTTCAAGCCGCTCTTAAGCATATCGACCATCGTCTTCTCAAACCGTCCGCATGCCTTTCCCTCAATCTTCACCACAACCATCGACATCTGGTCGACGTGTCGCTCCGTGTAGTCGAAGTTGTCAGTATTCTTAGCCTTGCTGCTGTTCATGCCTCACCTCCTTTCTCCTCTGGATGCTCCACGTTGAGCTTATACACGTTGTAACCCGCCAGGGCTACACACAGAGCCGTCACGAGCAGGCTCACGCCACTCAGCGCAGCCCCCACCGTCATGAGGCCGAAAGCCCCGTACACGCGCAGCCCCTCAAGCCGTGTCACCTCCATGCCGAACATATTTGTCATTACTTTGCTCTTTGCGTTGAGCCAAGCCTCGATCGAAGCCTTGCCGATGCCCAACGGGCGCAACTGAGCCGTGCGCTGGATTGATGCAGTTGTTTGCATAATACACTTTAGTTCTAGCCTTATCCCGGGAACCGCCCGGTACGGTTGACGATAGGGTACGAAAAAAGCGGCTCGCACTTCCTCGTCTGCTAGAACTAAAGTGCTTTCCGCCACAAAGGGCAATAAAAACACGTGGAAGGCGAACCGCCGTATATTTTAATTTCTGCATCCCCACGCTATGCGGAGTGCTCCGCATAGACAAAGGGCGTACACCCCCGTGCTGATGCGGCAAGTTATGGGCAAAAAAATAAGCCCACAACATCAAAAAATAGTTGGTCGGGCTTGAACATATATCCTCGCCCTTTGTCTATGCGGAGTGCTCCGCACTTTAATTCTAGCGATGGCAAAGTTATAGAATAAGATTGAAACGGGCAAGCGTTTGGGCGATTTTTTTTGAAAAAAGTGCCGGCAAGGAATGAAAAGGAATCAAAAGGAATGATTCAAGGAATTTTCAAGGAATATCTTGGACATGTCTTGGACAAATCTTGGACACACCGGGATGCCTTCGGGATGCGTTCGGGATGCGTTCGGGATACAAAAAGCCCCCGATGCGTCACGCACCGTAATAAGATTGAAACGTGCAGGGATTTTGGCGATTTTTTTCAGAAAAAGTTTTGGCAAGGTGTAATATAACGATTAACTTTGCGGATAACAAACCGTAAAAGCTAACATATATGGACGAAAAAACTCGCGACATCATCACGACGATAGCGACCATTATCGCTATCATCTGTGCTGTGCTCAACTGCATAGTGACAGCTATTTCGCTGTGTGGAGACAATTGAGCAATAAGCCGAGCAAGGCAACAATAGCACTCACAACAGACAAAACGGCTCTGTACTGGTTTATAGTTTCCAACAATCTCTTATGCTTGAGGTATGCCAAGACCCCTTTGCTTGCAGCCTTACAACCCTCTTGAGTAAGCCGCACACGCCAACCATAAGTACCTTCAAAAAAGATGAAGCCATCAGTCTCGAGCAGATTGAGCACCTCATTATGTATCCAAGGGTCATCTGCGACCTTGTACATGGCGGCACAAAAACTATCCTTTGGCATGGCTGAGCCAGCAGCCAATAAAGCAGCAAGGGCGGCATCGGCAGCCTTTGCCTGAGTATCATTATAAATCATTTTACAAATATTTTAATTCACCCACAAAATTAGTAACAAACTCCAACATAAGCAAAAAAAATGACTGGGGACTTCGCAGCCGCCAGCCATAAAACGTGAATTAAAATATTTTAAAATTTTGATATTGCAAAGTTAACCATTTTCGTGGAGACACGCAAATGGAAAAGCCCCCGATGCTCTCGCACCGAGGGCTCAAAGAGTTCATTTATCTAATTTTCATGTGCCATGAAAACAGTCATAATCAAATTAGCGACACGTTAGAGAGCTCCTTTCCGAACTCATGGATGGCATTCTCTATTTCTTCAAGTCGCTTAGCGCTTGGTTTTCTGTTGCCTGAAACATATTGGCGCATAAGTGAAGGGTTTATACCTATACGTTTGGCGAGCGGTGTAATAGATACGGGGAACTTATCGAAGAAAGCCCAGATGTCGTATTTGAAAGACATCTCAAGTTCTGGAATAGCCCGACCCATATCATTATACTCTTCTCTTGCGACAAGAAGATCTCTAACTGCTGCATCTACAGTGGAGCCATAACCTGCTATGCTGCAATTATTAATTGTGCCATCAATAAAGCAGGAGCAATTCTTTTCGCCCGGTTGCTTTTCTACAAAAACAGTCACTTTCATATATACTTATTGTTTGTCGTCAACTAAAAAGAGTTCTTCCATTTAATTTTCTGTTTTTAATCTAAGGAATCCGACCCCGAAGGGTCAGACTCCAAATAGATTAACCAAGAAGCGCCTTGAGAATACTTTTTAAAGTTCCCGTGCTTACCTCCTGTGCGCCATGTCGAGGAACTGAAGCCGTTCTGTCTGTCTTAGGATTAATCCAGATGTCGTGCTCGCTGCCCCTCCTCAAACAGCAACACCCGTTGCGCTTGAGTAAACGTTTTAATTCGTTTGTTTTCATTTGGCTTAAAAATTAATTTAAAGAACTCTTTATCCTTATTGGACAATGCAAAGGTAACAATAATGTTACATACCGCCAAATATTTTGCTAACTTTTTTGCTATCTATTCAAAAAAATAAAGCCCCCGATGCTTTCGCATCGAAGGCTGTCGTGTGATAAAAAACTACCGCTATAAAGCCACGCTCATAGAGCTTAGCTTGTTTGACATATCGCTGAGGGCAAAACGTAGAGTCTTCAGTTCTTCGTCAGAGAACTGCGAAGGTTTGCCGTTGATGATATTACCGTTAAGTTTATGGGCAAGCCATGAGCGCGACTTCTTGAAATAAGTCTTGGCGATGTAAGCCATCGACACCATGTCGGTAATCTCACCAAGGCGCTCAGCCATACGCTGCACCTGCACATCCGCTGCAGTAGTCTTGATAAGACCCTCTAAAGCTTCAGTGAAAGCCTGCTCATTCTCACTTCTCAAAGCGCTCATCTCTGCTGCAACTGCTGCACGCTCTTCGTCGGTCGTTGCCAAGCGATTGCGCTCGGCAAGAGCCTTAATCTTGTTCTTATAATCTGTCATAGTATATTTTTTCTCATAAGCGATATGTTTTTATCACAATGCAAAGGTAATAAACTTTTGTTTAATACACAAGAAAAAGAATAATTATTTTCAACAAAAGTTTAAAATTTTATTGTCGTAGCAAAAACATCGCACAACGCCAAAGAAAAAGCCCCCGATGCATCTCGCACCGAGGGCTCAACGAGTTCTTTTAATCATGAAACGTTGCGAAGTCAGAACTTGCAGCGGTCATAGTGCCGCATGGTCAGGCGGCGGTGTTGAATATATTAAACAGTGACCATTTCAATATATAAATGAATGCTGCGAATTAGAAACTTGCAGCGGTCAATTCTTTAGTAATGTTGCCGATACACTCAGCAAGGCGGTTGTAAGTTTTCTCACCTGCATTTTTCAACCCACTCGCATATTGTCGCATAAGCGACGGGTTGATGCCGGCACGCTTGGCGATGTCGGTAACATTGAGAAAGGAGAAGTAGTTGAAGAACGAAACGAGGTCGAATGTGTATGTGAATTCTACGTCTTCAAACACCTCGCCGCTCTCTTCGGCATCAGCTTTAGCCTCTTTGTAGCACTCAAGCAAATCTCTCTTTGCGTCAGCCACAGTTTTACCGCAGCCCGAAAGCATTGTGTTGCCGTTTATCTCCTCGGCTGTGCGACACCAGAAATAGCCGTCGCTTGCCTTCTCCACAACAATAGTTATTACTCTCATATATTAAATTTGTTAGATTCGATGAAAAACGAGCTCCAAAAACACACAGACCATTATAAGAAAAGGAGATGAAAAGGGGTCGGCCGATAATCCGACCCCTAATTTCATGCAGACAAGTTTTTGAGAATACTGTTGGCAGTTCCCTTAGGAACCTCGCCCGGATGTCTCGGAACCCAATCTGTTTTACCAGTCTTAGGATTAATCCACTTGTCGTGGCGACCGCCACTCCTAACAAAGAAGCAACCAGCTTCTGTCAGTCTTTTTTCTAATTCTGATCTTTTCATTGTTTTAAAGAACTCGTTTGTCTTATTGACAATGCAAAGGTAGCAAAAAAGTTATAAACTGCCAAACGTTTAGGTAACTTTTTTGTTATATAAATACAAAAAAGCCCCCGATGCTTTCGCACCGAAGGCTTCCCGATTTGAATAATGTATTAATCTTATGGAGTAGCTTCACAGCCACTTGTGTATATTTGATGTATTAATAAGAATTTAATTATAGCTAAAACCTTAAATCTAACAATTAACCGAAAATTACAAAACCATAGGTACCTTCACAGGCACCTGATGCCTTTAGCAAAAATGGTTCTAAAACCCTGTTAAACCTTTAACCAGAAGCAAAAGACACGAGTCGCCACTCGTGCACATACAAAGTATGAAATTCCAGATTATTCTATCCTCAATAATTACCAAATGAATCGCCTGCAAAGGTAAGATTAAAATCCGACAAAAGCAAGATAAAAAACAACTATAATAAGATAAATCATCAAAAAGCCCCTTGACGGTGGCTTTTTTCCACTCTGGGACCCGCCGCGAAAAAATGGCTGCGACTTTTTTCGCGGCGGGCGCAAAAAATCTCCCCACCATTTTATTGACGTCGATAAAATGGTGGGGATTGTTGTTTTACATCCTGCCCTCCTCGTTGTAGCTATAATATTGTCTATCGGTAACGATGACGTGGTCAACGAGGAAAATCCGCATCGTTTCGCACGCCTTTTTCAGTCTGAGCGTCAGACTGTCGTCATCACGGCTTGGGCGGTTGTTGCCACTCGGATGGTTGTGTACGAGGGTGAGCGTAGTTGCGTTGTTTAGCAGAGCCTCCCGAAGAACAACACGCACATCAACGGCGGTCTCCGTCAGTCCGCCCGTTGATAATTGAAACGATTTTATCAGACGGAAGCGGTTATTCATCAGAAGCACGTGCGCCTCCTCGTGGTCAGCTGTGCCCAACATCGGGCGGAAGTAGCGCCAAACGGCTTGGGCGTTGTCGAACACCTCACACTCGGACGCAGCTTCGTGCTCGATGCGCTTGGCAAGTTCGAACGCTGCTTGTATCGTCAAAGCCTTTTTAGGTCCTACGCCCTGCACTACCTCATATTCTTCTGCTCGGCGGTTGGCAATGTCGTGAAGCTTACCACCACACATATTCAGAAGCTGGCGAGCCTGCTGTAAGGCTGCGCCCTGGTCGTTGCCCTGCCCGATGATGATACTTAACAGCTCCACATTGTTGAGTGAATCGAAACCGTTGTTATAAGCCTTGAAGTCGGGGCGCTCTTCGCGCAATAAGTTCGAATAGTTCATAATTATTAATGTTTAATGTTTAATTTTTAAATAAGGCTGTACGAGCTAAGAACATCGCTCCCAACACGTTAGCGCCTACCGCTTCAAGTTCTTCGGCAAACGTCTCGGCTGTTGTGCCTGTAGTAATAAGGTCATCGAAGAGTATCACGTTCTTGCCGTTGAAGAAATCGGGGTCGGTGCTGACGGCATACCCGAACGACTCGCTGACGATGTGCTCGGGGGTGTTGTGCTTCGCCTCACGCTTGCCGAAGATGTTCACGTGTACCGTTCCGTTCTGAATGCCCGTGCACTTGCTTACCTCGGCAGCGAAGCGCTTGAAGCGTCTGATATATTTGGCGTTGGTAGCCGCCGGAATGCAACAAAGCACATAGTCGGCACAGCTCACGCCATACCATTTTGTAAGGCGTTCCGACACGATATTAATAGCGTAGTCGGTAGCGTCACGGCGACCGTCCTTAAACGCATAGATGAAGTTGCGGACACTCTCAGCGCCTTTGTCGGCAGTAGCGAAGCGCTTAGGAACGTATTTGTAGAAGTTGGCTGTACGCATATCGGGGAATTTTGAGTTTTGAATTATTCTCAGAGGCGAGAAAAGAGCTTTTTACATCTCTCATCTGTAGCCCGTTTGAGAGTTTTTTTTATTATTCACGTCGGGTCGAATTTCGCTTTTTACGCCGCACCCAAACGGCGGAGCCAAGGCGATAGGACAAGAAAATGGAGCGGAAATTTTACGGAAAACCGAGTTTGTGGAAGGAAGCCGTAGGAAGAAGAAACTCGGAAGGCTGCCGAAAAAATTCAGAGCCATTAGCACAGCGGTTCTTGGCAGACAGCCGTCCGCCGTAACTTCGCGAAGTAAAAACGATATTAGATTCTACCCGATGTACCATAGCCATCAAAAAGTCTCTCATACGGACAAGCGCAAGATGTCAAAAAATCATTCTCTAACCGAGAATACCGATATAAGGGCTTGTCCCGACAAGCGTTTTTGCTTCTTTTCCGCAATAAAAAGAAGCCGAAAAACAAGAAATGAGCGCCAAAAAGCGCACCTTTTCCATACCCGCAAAATCTTTCAGCCTAAAAATCAACGACTTAGGCTGAAAGATTTTGCGGGGTGCATCAAATTCACTTTGAGCAGCACTACACCGCCCTGCGCTGCGTTCGCAATTGCCTCACCCTCCTTGAGCGGAATATGTAGAGCGAAGTGTACAAGTATGTGATTTCGGCTTGCGGTCGAGCGAGCTTGTGCGAAAAAAAGTTTGGCAATTGCCAAACAAAAAGCCCCGAGACTTTGAAGTCCCGAGGCAGAGCGCATCCGTAGGCACGGATGACTTGTGTCTTAAAGGTGTAATACAACCACCTGCCTAAATATTGTCAGCAGCACGGCGTATACGGTCGCTAAGGTCGACAAGAGCACCACGAAGCTGCTCTTTCTCCTTGTCTGTGAACCCACCGACACCACCATTGCCATCGATGCCATCAAGTTTATGATACAACCATGAAGCCGAGCGCTCGAAATAAGTATTGGCTATATCACGCCATGACACACTCAGCAGAATGTCCTGCAAGCGTTGCTTAACAGTATTGTCCTTTGTCTGTTTGTTGGTATTCTTTTCCATATTGTGTTAGTTAGGGCAGCCCGAAGGGGCTGCCTTGTTAGACTTACTTAACTGATGTCATCTCGTCGAACAGCTCTTGTGCGTACCATAATAACTGAGGATGACCATTCGGGTAACTTCTTTTGTGGGCTCTGATAGCTTCTATCAGTTCTGCCTCTTCTTCTGTTAATTCTTTCTTCATATTGTATTACTTTTTAAGACACTACAAAGATACTACAAATTTTCGTATTATGCAAGTATTTACTACACTTTTTCGTAGTATATATAAAAGAAATGAAACCTTTCAAACCAGGCTGTCCACAATCTCAATCTCAGAAGGCGAAAGGGGCACGGGTATGCGGTTTTCGGCTTTGGCTTTGGCTTTGGCTTTGGCTTTGGCTTTGGCTTTGGCTGAAGAGAGAAGATAATGGTCGCCAAATAAAGACTTACCCTTAGGCATGGCAGCGAGATTGCGTATACGAGTACAAGACTCACGCTCAACAATAAACTCCACACCTCCACGTGCAAGAGTCTGAAGGTCGGACACGCTAAGCAGATTGTCTGGATAGTCGTATTTAGGAAGAGCCACCACTACATTTTGAGACGGGCATTTCTCAATAAGTTCCCCAAGACGTGGCGATGAAAGAGCCAACACATTACCAAACAGATTGCTTGCAAAGTTGCAAGGCACTTTTGCTCCATTACTGAATTCTATATGACCGCCAATAACAACAGCTGTACCCCCATGTTTGCAGCAAGAGAATATCGTCAGAGCCGGACCAAAAAGAAAGAAGGGAATGTTGTGCTCCATATAGAAGCGGCATATCTTGGTGAAAATGGAGAACGGAGGATTGTCTATCACCACACCGTCGGCAGGGTATTCTGCATGCTCGTAATCGCCACCAGGATAAAAAGGACGGAGAATTTGCTTGCCTTCCAATGGATACACCTCACCAACATATTTCACTACCGCCTCATAAACATCTTTCGGAGTCCAACACTCATCAGTAGTCTTAGGGTTCTCCTTGAATTTAGCCAAAAAAGACTCGTAATCATTAAAGACTATTGGGTTATTGCTACCTCCACGCCTTGTTATTCTTTTACTTGATATTACTTCCATTTTCTTTACAGATTAGATAAATATTGGTATAAAATTAACAACAGGTGGAAGAATATAAAAATAAACAAAAAAGCCCCGACACCGAAGTGCCGAGGCTGAGTGTTAAAAGAATAAATTAGTGCGCCGAAAGCTCTAACGGCGACTTGGTGTTCAATTAAACGGCGCATTTGTAGCCGGAGCTTTTATATTGTCTGCCGCATGACGTATGCGGTCTGCGAGGTCGTTGAGGGCACAATACAGCTTGTCTGCCTCTTCTGGAGTGAAACCACCTACGCCACCATTGCCGTCTATGCCATACATCTTCTGCTGAAACCACGATACCGACTTGTCAAAGTAAGTGCGAGAAATCTCACGCCATGACACAGCAAGGTAAATGTCACGCATACGTTTCTTCATATCGGTTATCTTCTCTTGCTTTTGTCTTGCTACTACTTCCATAACGATTATCTTTTTATATTGTTTATCTAAAGGCTCTCCCCGAGGGGAGAACCGTTGTTAATCTTAGTCCTTAGGCATGTCTGTCATCCTCTGGAACAAGTCCTCAGCATAGTCGAGCAGGTCTGGATAACCATTAGGATAACTGTTGCAATAATTGCGGATTGCCTTGATTAGCTCCTCCTCCTCAGGAGTCACATTCATTTTGATTGTCTCTTGTTTATTCATATATAATGCTTTACTAATTGAACAATGCAAAGATACTAACTTTTGGATAGTATGCAAATAATTTACTAACTTTTTTGTTAGTAAACATAAAAAACATCAAAAAAGCCACCGACGCATCACGCGCCAGTGGCAAACAAATCAAAAACTATTTACACAAAACAAGTAGAAAAAACTTAACCGTAAGTATTAGCGACGCCAGCAGCACCCTGATATACGGGTTTAGTCTCAGCACCTATGCAGAGCACGTCGAAGGCATCAGAGCCGTCAGTACGGGCCTCAAGCTTATCCTCTTCGGTCTCTGCATACTTCTCTCCACTCTTGTCCTTCTTGCCGTTGCGCACGCCTGCGGAAGTTATGGAGATAATGAGGTCGGGATTGTTGTCACGATTTATAAGCACCTGCAGACGGGCACGACCACGTAGCATCTTATTGATGAGAGCATTCTTCTCGACATGATTCATCGGGTTGCCGAGATAGACCTCACGCACAGTCCACCCCATGGAGCGCAGCGTGCGGACAACCTCTTTGTGAGGATCGTTGTAGTGCAGACCCCAGTTAGTGCCCACCATTGTCGAGTCGTAGTAGAATATAATCTGCCGACGGCGGTGGTAGCGATAATACTCGTTGAAGTCTTCGAGCAGTTCGGGAATCTTGCGCTCGTACTTCACGAAGAACGATTTGATAACGTTGAGCTTCGAGCCCTTCACCTGTCCGACCACAAGCCAGTTAATGAGGTTGTTAGTGTCGAAAGCAATGAGCAGAGGCGAGCGGTCGTCGCGGTCGGCATCCATACGGCAGTCGTTAGGGATGGCACCATTGTCAGAAGTCACGAGATTGTGTATGTTGAGCACGCTCTCATTAGGAGCCGTATAGAGATTGACATCCTCACGCAGACCACCGTAGAAGCCATCAGCCGATATGCTCACACGCTGACACATAATAGAAGTGGCGAATGTGAGCGGAGGGAGGTCACGCTTGGCACGCCGAATGAAGTCTTCGCCAAGGAGCGCCAAGTTCTCGATCGAGGAATACTCCTTGTATAGGAGACACTTCGAGCGGAAGAAAGAGAGCTGCTGATTTAGCTCATCGATGCGCCGCTGGATTTGCTGCTGCTTGTCAGGAGACTTGACGAGCTTCTGCTTCAGTCGCCAGATCTGGAAGACGATGCCCTCGATGACCTCGACAAGTTCAGGGTCTTGCTTATCCTTGTAGCCGAGAAACCACGAGCCTTTTTTGGTGACCGGCATATCGGAAGTGATGGTCATGCCATGGTGAAGCGGGAAGTGCTTGAAGTACATCTCATTGCCACGGTTTGCCTGAAAGGTCTCGTCTTTGAGCTGTTCGAAGTCTACGAACTTCGCCTCGTCGATGATGACATAGTCTAACGACATAGAGTTAGAAGTGCCCGTGCGGTCTTGCGAAATGATGTTGCATACAGAGCCATTGTAGAATGAGATAGTATTGCTCCACTCGGCAGGCGTGAAGATAGGCGACTTCCAATGCAGACGCTTCCATGGGCGCTTGCCGACGATATAGTGGAGGTCACGCTTGTAGCCCCACCGCTCAAGATGAATTAGCAGAGAGGGCAGGATATTAGTAAGGCAGCGCTTCACGGATGGCGATACGAAGCCACCCATGGAGCCGGGCATGCCCTGAAAGCACGACTGCAGGCGACGTGCCTGGATGGCACCCTTGCCCACGCCACGCCCGGCAACAATAACCTCGTCGCGAGTATTCATAGCGAGCGCATAGTATTGCGCATCGTTGAAGTATTGCAGGTTAGGAGCAGTATTGTCACTCATCGTCATCAGTTTTTATCTCTTCACGAACCTCCTCATATTCAGCATCTTGTATAATAGTATTAGAGTACTTCTTATACAGCGCACGGATACGGCCACGCAGGTCGGGAATGCGCTCAATGCCGAGAACCGAAGGATCATCGGTCGGCTCGAAATTCTGAGGAATAATCTTGTCGAACTCAAGCTCCGGCTCATCGTCTTTGTCTGTGCGGTTATTCTGCACAAGAACCTTGGAGAGCGAAGCCACCGAGCGGAAATCGCCAGCCCGTCGGGCAGCAGCAATATCCTGCTCGATGGACTTGTTAATCTTCCAGCGCATAAACTCCTTGGTAGTCTGTTGCAGATTGCCGAGCAGCACCTTGACCAGATGCAGGTCTTCGTAAGCCAGCGAGCGCGAGACCTTAAACATAGCCATGTCGTATTGCACGAGATCGTTGTCGAGCTTCGAGGGGAACTGTAGCCAGTAGGCATACATGCCACGCAGCCGATGAAGGCGCACGAGCACGCCCTCGGCAACGTTGAGCTCACGAAGCTCAGAGTCGTCGAGGGTGACATAGCGAGAATATTGGTCGAGATTGACTGGAAGCATGTTCGAGTTTTGAGTTTTGAATTTTGAGTTTTGAATTATGAATGTTGAATTAGCCGATTGACGACTGCGCAACTTGCAGGAGCCGTTGACACTCTTGTATAGAGTAAGGAGAGCCAGCGAGGGCAGTATCGTGTAGAGTGCGACGTAGCTCGAGCGCAGTAGTCGACGAGCCTCTGACGTAGGCGGTGCGAGCCGGATGGCCGACAGTAGCGATGTCGTCGCACAGCTGTCGCTCATCAATACCCAAAAGGGCGGAAATCTCCGGAGGGGTCATCATCTCCCTCGCATGGTTTTCGATTTCGCTCAGTAAGTCGTTGGAATAGTCCATTAAGTTCAAGAGATTTATCGACGACACCCCTCAGACCGGCCAACAGCTGATAATAAGCAGCCATGTCGGTAGTAATCATAGTGCACTCTGCACGGTCGCCATAGGTCTGATTTTGCGAAGAAATGACAGACACAGTAATGTCAGCAGTCTTGACAAGCACAATCTTAGAGTGGTTCTGCCCCAGGAACACGTGGTCGAAGCAGCTCTGCATAAGCCGATAGAGCTGCACCGTCTTGCGAGCAGCCTTGAGGTCTGCGACGAGTGTGGCGTTGTTGATAAGATTACGGCGACGTAGGCGCAGGAAGCCAGAGAGGAAAGCGTCGGAAGTTGAGAACGTAGAAACATAAACGTCGGCACGCCCGGTCTGCTTGAGAATCCATCCGAGCAGACCGAGCGTGTGTAGTCCAGTGCCGAGGTGGTACTGGGTGTGAGCATCACTCAGCGGAAGGAACGAAAACGCCCGCTTCATCGAGTTTAGCCTTAAGTTCGTCACCGATAGGAGCCTTGTTGTCAGCCAGCACAGCCACACGCTTCTGCACCTTCTTCTGCAGGGCGCTGTACTCCTCGAACGCTTTGGCATCGTCAGTCTTCAGCGTAGCCTCACGCAGTGAAAGAAGCTTGTCGGCATACTTAGTGATATAAGAGCGGGCGTTGGCAATCTCCTTAGCAATGTCAGCAGGAGAGAGCTGCTCATCAACATTGTCAGCATCAGGCTGATAGTCATCGTAGCGCTGCAGTTCGCTCTTGTAAGTGTACCAAAGCTCTTTGAGCTGGCAGAGATACTCGTAGCGGTCGCATGGCTGCTCAATGCCCAGCAGCGTATTGTACAGCTGTTTGATTTTGTGCCATCGCTCGCGGTTGTCAGACCACACGCAGCGCACGTTATCAGGCAGCGAGTCGTGGTCGGCACGGATGCCAGACGCAGCCGGCAGGAAAGACGCATCATCATCAGCCTCGCCCTCGTCAGTCTCGCCCTCCTGGTCGTGAGCCTCCTGCTCATCGACAGCAGCCTTGACCTGCGGTATGAGGTCAGCATCGAGCGCCTTGACATCCTGGAGAGTCATTTTAGCGAGGCGCATAGGCAGGAACTTATTGAGTTCGTAGCGCACCTTTGACTCGAAGCGCTCTGGACGGCGGATTATGGTCTGGTATAAAGCCATGTTGCGGTTGAGCTTCAGAAGCATCTCCGCACCACGCAGGATAGACTCGCGGTCGTGAGACTCAGAGTCGAGCCACTCCTGCATATTATGAGTAAGTTTGTCGTCGATCATAAATAAAACTGAAAAAGGGCAGTCGCACGATCGCTCGTGAGACCGCCCCAAAATAATGAAACCACCTAATATTTGTATGAAGAAAAGCCTTAAGCAGCCGCTTCGACAGCGAGGCCAGTAGCGCCAGAGAAGTCGCCGTCGGCGGTCTCAATCTTGCCCGGATAGAACGGAGCAGGATATTCGTCGTCGCAGACAGCCTGAATAGTTGTCGAGTTGGTATCAGTAGCAGCCTTGCCGAGGTCTTGCGACAGAGCCAGCTCTGGAGTGAACGCCTCAGAACCTATCATGCGCGCCTTGCCGTTGCGCTGAATGAAGAGATATACCATCTCATCGTTGTTAGCCTGAGTGATATAACCGGTAATCTCCTCCTCAGTGCCAGGAGCTACAGCTGTGCCCGTAACCTTGAAAGTCTTCGAGCCGTAAGTGCCCTGCGACTCGACCTGCAGCTGCGACTCATTAGGAATGAGCGCCACCTTGTGCCACTTCTTGTCAGAAGCAAGGGTGAAGTCACCGGTATACTTAGCCACATCTGCGAGAGACTTAGGAGCCTCGCCGCCGATGGTCGGCCACTTGACAATATCCTTCTTAGAAATGCCGTAGACCCAACCACGTACGCCTGGAAGCGACTTAGAGCCAGGAGTAAAGCAAATATCGCTGTATATAGTAGCAGCACCAGTACATTTTGCCATAATATTGAAATTTAGAAGATGAAAAGGGAGGAGAGCAGGAGACCATACGGTCGCCCTGCCCACCTATATATAGAGAATCTACAACAGCCCTAAGATTAGCCAGCAGTCTTGCGCCAGTAGCGGAGAACCTCAGGCGATACCGACTCGAACTGAGTACCGAAGAAGTAGTTCATGATGAAGTCGACATCGTAGTGGTTAGTCAGCGAGTCCTTCACGAGGAACTTCTCATCATCAGTCTTCTGGTTGAAGATGAGGAAGATGTTGCTCTTAGGAGTAAGCAGCAGGAAGTCTTTAGGCACGCACGGCAGTGGAACCAGTTCGACATTGCTTGCACCGTCAAGAGTGCGCTTGTCATAAGCCTGATTGTAAGGCAGCGAGCCGTGGTTTGTCTGATAAGCCTCAGTATAGTAGTGATAAGTCTGGTCGCTCATGAACAGCTTGAGCTGCTGAGAGCGGAGCTTGGCACAAGCCTCGGGCGAACCAGCCTCAGACCAGTAGAAGTCTTTGATTACATCCTCGGCATTATCCTTAGTGATAGACTCAGCGCCCTCTACGAGGTTGCCCAGTTCCTTAGTGATAAGCTTCTTCTTGAGTTCGTTGGTACCGTCAATATCCATGTCGAGGATAGCCTTAAAGCCATTGAACCACTTGGCAGTCTCAGTAGTGTTGGTTGAGTCGTGCTTGGCAGTGAAAGAATTCATGAACATTTTCTCACCCACCTTCTTAACGAGATAAGCGCACACCTGGTTGACGATAGGCACATTCTTAAGGCCATCGCCCTTGGTGACGTTGCTGCCCCAGATCGACTGGTAGATAGCGTTGGGGTCGATGCCCTGAATAACGTTGCCGAAGAAAGTCTCGAAGATGCGAGGGTCAACCTTGACATCGGCATCCTCGTGCTTAGTCTTAGAATAGTTGCCAATCTCAGCATTCGCCGACATCTCGCTGATAATCTCACGGTAGCGGATGCCCGTGCGCACATTACAATGCTGAGCGAGAGCCTGCATAGCGAGAAGCGGCATGATGACGAAGTCCTTGCGGTAAGTCTTGAAGCACTTGGCAAGATCTTCGGCACCATAAGTAATATTACCCACTTTTATTGAAGCCATAATTACACGTTTTTGATAGAGTTAAACATATCCTGCGCAGTGAAAGACTCCTCACCACCAGCAGGCTTGTTGTTAGTCTCGTCACCAGCAGCTCCCTTGAGAGCCTTAATCTGCTCGTCTTTCTCAGCCGAAGCCTTTTGAGCATCAGCGAGCTGAGTCTCAAGAGAAGTCTTAGCCTCGTTAGCCTCCTGGAGCGCCTTCGAGTCGGCATCAGCCTTCTCTTTGTCAGCCTTAAGTCGGTCGTCGATGCTCTTCATTTGCTCTTGAGTGAGGACAACGTTGCCCTCATCGTTAGTCTTGAAGCCGTCAGTAACGTTGAGCAGCGCCATGACGGAAGCGAAGATTTTGATCATCTTTATATTATTTTTAGTTGCGTGTTGGTTGCGGAATAGGCTCTTGAGACCCTCACACGTCTTCTGAAGGAAGCTCTGAGTTGGATTGCCGTCACCGTCAACCACTGATGCCACCATAGAGGCAGCATCATCCGAGGCCTGTGGTTGCGGTAACGGCGGTATGCCTGCATCCTTGAAATTGGTTGATATATTGTATTGGTTAATGAACTGACCGGTGAACTCGTCAGCAGCCTTCTCAGCCTGCTTGTCGACACGTATCTCATCGACAAGACCGAAGTCGAGCGCCTGCTGGGCGGTCAGCCAGTTGCCCTTCTTCATCTGGGCGAGACACTCATCAACAGAGCGTCCGGTCTTGTCGGCATACATCGAGGCGAGCACATCGTCGAACGACTTGAGCGAGTCGCGCTGCAATTTGAGCTTCTCGATATACTTGTCAATCTGCTCCTTATTGCTCTGCTCATACTTATCAATGAGCACAGACACATTATGGATAAGGAAAAAGCTACCCTTAACAATGTCGATAGACTTGCAGCCGAGCATGGCAATAGTAGCGATAGAAGCATTCATGCCGAAAGCGTGAGCGTGCACGTTGCCGTGATCGCGAAAAGCCTGGTTAATCTCAAGGCCATCCTTGACGAAGCCACCAAGCGAGCAGAAGCCGACATGAACCTCTTTGCCTTTATTTTGATTGAGCACATAGCGGACATAGTCGGCCGAGCAAGAACTCCACCAACTGCCGATAGTGCCGGAAATGACGAGATTATATTCCATTTGCAAAACTTTTTATGCAAAGATAACACACAAGATATGCTCTTTGAAAATACCCTAACCATATACATTAGGCACGATATACGGCGGAACGTGCAGGCTACGATGGGTAATAGTGACCTCTACGAGCTGATTGTCTTTGACCGACTCAGGGCACGTGTCAGTAACCTCAATGACCGTGAACGGTCTAACATGAGAGCCGATGAGGAACTGCCGGTCATCAAGCAGCGTCACACGGAAAACGAGATGCCGATGATGAAATCTCAGTAGATCATCGGTAGTGAGCAGCTTAATAGTGGTAGTAACCACCTTATTGCCATCATCCGGCTTGGTAGACGACACCATAGACGGGTGCTCCTTGACGCACACCGGGAACCATGTGACCTCAGACGGGATGCGCACCCTGCGCGGGCTCAAACGTCGCATAAGCTTCAAGTCGACGTTGAAGGCATACTCTATAGCCTTGATGATTTTAACAGATTTCATAATTTTGAGTATTTGAACGGCTTCGAACGGCCGTGAACAAAACAGGCCTTCTTGTCGTTATGATTTATAGATATTTTAACACTAAAATCAGTTGTCTTTTTCTCTTGACGTGCGTCGCAGATCAATGCCCGACTTGAGGTAAGAAGAGCGCATGCGCTGAAAACGCATCTTGACGGTATCCTCGTAGTCGATGCTGATGCCATTATTCTCACACCACGCACGCACAGCCTTAAGCAGAGGGCAGCGCAGTGCCTCGACCCCATTAAGGTCGTGCCACAGCTGTAGTCTGAAAGTATCTTCGATGCAATCGACCAATGCAGCTCGTGCATGGATGCCGAGATAGTTGTATGTGATGACCGGCTTCTGCTTTGAGTCTGGGATGCAGACCGCCACCTCGCCCTCGCCCTGCATCTTAGGTATGCCGCTGGGTTGGCGTGTCAGAAACCTGCGGATGCACGCATTCTCGGCGCTTTGGTCTGGAAAGCGTACCGGAGTGCCATAGTGGAACGCCAACCACTGGGCGATTAAAGGCTTGACCTTAAGGTAAACTACAAATTGTGACACGAATATAGCTGTTAGTGAATGATGAATGAATAAGATATTTGAATGCCTACAAAATTAGGAAAAAAGGAACAAAAATCCTAATAAAATAGGGTGTTTTTCGGTCGAAACGTGGTTTATTTCCGCGTCTCTTCGGATTTCTCTCTGTATCTATCTCTATTTTGTCAGAAAAGTTTGTGACAGATGTTATTTATGTGACAAGTCTGTAACTTGTTGAATCACAGTGCTCACAAAACAAAAAGATGTTTGTGAGCAACTTTGTGACAGAGAATCAAGTTTGTGACAACGGCCGCCAAAGGTCACCCGACAGGGGTCTGTTGCAAACTCGAAAAGTTTGTGACAGCTTTGTGATGTAGGTTTGTGACACTTTGTGACACCTCAAAACCCCTTTATTTATTATACTTTTTGACCTTTTGGAACATCATATTACAAAATCACAAAGTTTTCTGACAAAATAAAGGAGGGGTGTCGGGGAGTGGCAGAAGACCGCCGTAGTACTCTCTCAGATAAGCTTGTGGAAAAATGGAACAGTCTGCTACAGGCTGTCCGTAACTGTGACAACACAAAAAAGCGCTGCACAGGCAGTAATACCTGGCAGCGCCAAACCCAACAAAATGAAAAGTGAAATGAAAATGATCAGAACGGCCGCTCATCGTCAGGATCACCGAACGGCAGCTGTTGCTCTGTCGCTTGCTCTGTGGTATCGTTGAGTGGCATAGAGCGCACGAACAGCATATCTTTAGTCTTGCGTAGCTCTGGAGTCACCTGCACAGCCCTCTGAATGCGACCGCCGGAGTTGCACAGCTCTGGCGGGTTAAGGCAGTCAACCCACGGGCACAGCTTGCAGAACGCCTTGAGCTTCTTCGTGAACGATTGCATAGTGATGCGACTGACGTTAGAGTATCGCTGATAGTCGTTGAAGACCTCGTCACGCGGCACATAGTCGTCGAGGTGGCCACTCTCACGCGAGAAGTATCCGTTGGCCCAGTCTTCGAAATTGGCGCCCATATTGGCCTTCAGACGGCGTCGCTCCATGTTGCTCATCGGAGGCTGTGGCTTGATGCCTGAATCTTTTACCGAGAGATAGAACCGGCAGCACTGTAGCCAGAAGTTAAGGTCTGCATTCCACTCGTCGTCGGTGTAGTCGAAGGCATAGAGCGTTTTGCCGAAGTCGTCGCGAATGGTGCGAGTCTCGTGGTAGTCATTGTCCTCAGTACGCTGGTGATACCAGTCTGAGAACACCATATATAGCGAGCGGGCCTCAGAAGAGGGGTCAAAGTCGCTTGGCACGTAGTTGGTGGTGAACGCCAGCTTCGGCGACTCGTCGAAACCGATAGTGAAAGATCGGTTATTCTTCGGGTTGACGGTCATGTCAGACGTTATGTTGTCGTAGAACAGACCGAGGTTAAGGTATCTGTCACAGTCATCGACAAGCAGAAGGTCGGTAAACTGGCTCACCTGGTCGAAGACGTGAGGGTTGTCCATCAGCTTCGGATTACGGCCAGAGAGCTTGACCGTCTTCATCATGAACGACAGCACCTTGAAGAAGAAAGATTTACCAGAACGGCCATTACACTCATCCTCCTCACCGATTTTATTGTCCATGGCCAACGGTGCCCAGGCGCGCACGAAATCTTTATATCGGTGCAGCATATAGCCGAACGTGAATATCTTGTTTATCAGGTTCTGCTTCTGCTCGATGATCTCGTAAGAGCGAAGCCCCTCGCCATCGATGCGAAAGGGGTTAGCCTCCAGATATGCAGCAGCAGCCGTGCGGTCTTCGCCGAAGCGTGTTTCAGTCTCAGCGCGCCAGTAGAGTCGGGAAGTGTTGATGAGATAACCGAAGAAATGACTGTTGACATTCTTTATGTCAATATCAAGCACGGTCTCGCCCTCGTCGTTTTTATCGATCGAGATGCTGAACATGTCAGGCAGGCGCTTGAACCGATGACCGATAACATCTTCTTCCCACACGTAGTTGTGCAGTCCGTCGGCACCAGGGTCATACTCCTTGAAGCCCTCGGGGTGAGTCTCGCACGGCAGGCACACCTCTACAGTCTTGTTAGGAAAGAAGAAATACTGCGAGTTAGGCGTATATGTTGTGAAGTTAAGGTCAATCTCCTGCAGCGACTCAAGAGCAGCAGGGGAGAGCTTGGTAGTATTGAGCACCAGGTTAAGGATATTGCGGTCTTCGAAGCGGTCAACCACCCACCGGCGAATGAACTCACGAATATCCTTGACGTTGACCTTTTTGACAATGTTGCCCTCGATGCGAATGAACTGAGTGACCGCCGAGTTCTCGTCGTGGAGAGCGTAGAACCCGTTAAGCTGAAGGAAATTGTAAAGGCACGCAGTGTCTACCTCAGTCTTCGGTTTGCCGTCTTTATTGGCGTATTGCACCCAGAACTTCGCCGGCATGGCCACCTTCAGAAGGTTGCGGAAGTCTTTTCGCTCGCTATGAATCTCAAGCCAATCGCGCAGATCCTTGCGAGGTTTGCCACGATTGTCTTTGTAGGTCTGCAGTTTATCCGGAAGCCACGCCGTATGTATATCGATGAAGCGCAGGGCGAGCTCACGGCCCTTGCGCTTGCCGGTCTCGTCGATGTCGGGTATGTTGTAGAGCACCTCGACATACTTCATAATCTCCTTATACTCGTCAGCAGAGAGCTGATAAGTCTCACTGTTGAACCATAGCGGATGGTAGCCCATCGAGTGGCAGCACAGCGAGTCGCGCTCACCCGAGCATATCACAGCCTCGGGAAGCTTCTGCTCTTTGTAAGGCTTACCATCCTCATGAGCAGCCTGCCACTCCTTCTCTTGCTGCGCATTGAAGTCGCGGTAAGCCTTTTTGAGTTCGAACAAGCCGTTTATATAATATCGGGGCTTGGCACCGGCCGGAGTGTAAGAAAAGCGGAAACCCTTGTCGCAGTTGAAAGGTTCGTATACCTTGTAGAACTTGGTCTCCTGCTCGCTGCCATAAGCCTCTTTGACCACACACTCACGCATGAATATCGGGTAGTTGTCAGTAGAGTGCTTGACCGTCACCTTCCGGTCTTTTACGTTTGTAATCCACTTCACCGAGTGCCAGTGCAGCGCATCAACGTCAGCCTGGGTGACTTTAGGGCCGAGTGCCTTAAGTTCGGCATCGGTAAACTTGTCTTTTAGTTCGAATGAGCGAGTACCATCGCGCTCATCAGCCCGAGCCTCACGCTGTCTGATCTCCGGACGGTTAAGAGAGCGGTTGAGCTCGTCGCGCACGTCATACTCAGCAGCGAGCGCCAATATAGCCTCATTGAACCGTGAGCGGTCGAAGCCCTTCTCGCGCATGTAGATGTCGATAGCATTCTCGCCACGGCCGTCGCCTCCGAAGTCAGTAACCTGCCAAATCTCGCCATACTTTTTTGACTGGTATTGACGGAGGCAAGCCGAGGGTGTTTTTTCGTTGCGAATAGCAAAGTGCTTGTTCTTCTGCCCGACACACTTCTGCGCCTGTGGGTAGAGGGACAAGATAATGTCGAGACCACCATTAGTGGCCGAAAGTATCTGTTGAACCGTAATCATTTCGCTTGGGTTTTGTTTGTTTTGCAAAGATAGTGGCAGCGCTTGGCTGCCACAAAATCACGATATCACTTCTCGATAATGTAGTCTAAAAGACCATTTTGAGCACGGGAAAAGAGAGGCATTTTTGTCAGTTTTATTGAACCATCCTCCTCAAAAGCAGGTACGGTGATGCCATTTTTGCAAGGACTGTCATAAGCGCGCCCGATAAGATCCCACATGACATAGTCAGCAACATTGACAGGTCTCTCCTCGAAAGCCAAGCATTTGCCATTGACACCGAGCAGGCTGCCATCTGTGTATTGTATTATTCTGAAATCGTCAGATAATAGACCGGCTTCTTTTAGTTTATCTATATGAGTGATGTATTGTTCAATTGTTATCATATTCACATTTCTCTATATTAAGGTATTCAACATATATTTTACGTATCGTGCACCAACGGCCATTGATGCAGTGCCGTGTGTGCTCGCAGCCATTACATATCGCAGCCATCGGCTAATAATTTTTGAGCCGTAGCACACGGATAATGTCGCGGCAGTGCTTGACACCGCACTTCTTCTTGATGCGCATGAGCTGCACCTTTACGGTCTCGGCATTCTTGCCGAGCTTAGCAGCGATGTCACGGAACGTCAGCCCCTCAAGGTATAAGTCAGCAATTTCCCGCTCGCATCTACTGAGGCTGACCATCGATTTCGGCTTGCATATCACACCCTCATGCTCACATATACCTCGAAGCGGGCAGCGCACCTCTTCGAAGTGTAAGACATCGTTGTCGATGTCTTGCGTGAGCAGGTCGTGCTCACCGAAGTTGCAGCGTATGAACCTATCTGCCATATCGAACCGCTTGTTACGATATTTGCAGGCGAGAGCAGCGTAGCACTCCGGGAACCTCTGCTTAATCTGCACTAATAGTGGGTCGATGATGTCGACGTTGAACTTGGTCAGCCTGCGCGACTCCTGCCCGGGTACTTTATAATACACAGAACCGTCAGGTGTAGTGTAGAATTCGATTGTTTTTAATGTCTCCATAGATTCTCGTTTTTAATGGCTTCGTGGCACGCCATGCGCTCAAGTGTATTGAGCCCGAACCCTTGGTTGCCTGCCAGTTTACGCCTTATTGTACTACATGTCATATCATACTCTTTAGTAAGGTAGGAGAGTAGGCTGCTCTTCTCTTTTTTTGTCAGACCAGCGTAGTACCCCTGTAGGTCTAATGAATCAAATTTCTGCTCCATTTTCTTGTTTATGTCGGAATTAGTGTCTAAATTTGATGCAAAGATATTAATAAATGATGAAACAATCCTACTTTAATAGGAATTATAATCTTAATAAAGCAGGAATTTAACCTATTTTAAATTATGAGATACGAAAACAGCACTGTAAAAAGCGAAAGAGTGAAAGAACTCTTGAAGCGAGCCGGCATCAGCATCGGTGACTTCAGCCGAAGCCTTTGGGGACCAAAGAGTCACAATGCCATTACTTATTTTGACACTCGACCAGATGTCAAAGTATCAACACTTGTAAAGATGGCTGAGATATTAGATTGCTCTGTCGAAGACATCTTAATAAAGTCGGACACTAACTCGGATATACCGACAATAAACGGACACCACAATGTGGTGAATAGTAGCTATGTAAATACCGATGTAACGTCGCTTCAGGCCGAAATAAAGGCTCTGAATATGGTAATAGAAGAGAAGAATCAGCGTATAGAAGACTTAAAAAAAGCTAACGAACACCTTAGTAATAGTATAGAGCTGGTTAAGCAACTCAGCCCTATTCAGGACTCTAAGGAGAAGTGTTAAAAAAGAAACGTGTCACCGGGCATTTTTAGTTGCGGATATATGTTAAAATATTCGCCTCCTGCCTCCGCAACTAATAACGACATAACAAGTTGTAAAAACAACGAGTTATGTCGTTTTTTCGTTTTATACTGCGATAAATCTGCGACAAAGTTAAGGGATCAAATAATATTGTGGAGGATCAAATATTGTTGCGTTTTTAACGGATCAAATAATAAAACATTCTTCTATTTATATCATAAATATTGCAAAACAAACTGCAAAACAAAAAAAAACTCTAACTTTGTCCTTAGCAATCATTGTTTGTTATGTTATTTTTAATTAGATTATGAACAATCTTGAGATAAAACCTATTTCCGACTTACTGAAACAGTCGTTCTGGATTCCATCCTATCAACGAGGATATCGATGGACACCTCAAGAAGTGACCGATTTGTTAGATGACATTCATGATTTTCAAAGCAACTCAATAGCAGAAGAAACCGATTTCTACTGCCTACAGCCTCTTGTCGTCAAAGAAAAAATCAACCAGAAAATCAAGGAATCGGTCGTTAAGAGCATATGTGACATTTCTGTCGTGGAAAACAATGACTTCTTTGAAGAAGCAAAAAAGATCCTTCAGACAAATGCGAAATGGGAAGTGATAGATGGCCAGCAGAGATTGACCACCATCTTTCTCATACTCAAGTATCTTGATGCTGATAATCCCTATACATTGGAATATGAGACACGAACGGAATCATGCAGAGGCGTTTCAGCTAGTGATTTCCTAAGGAATATCAATACAAATGAATATAAGGATCACCGCTATGACTCCATAGATTTCCACCACTTCTATGAAGCCTTCAAGGCAATCAGTACATGGTTTGAAGATGGTAACCATAAGAATCTTCGGACAGCGTTCCATGATACTTTATTAAATAAAGTTTGTTTCATCTGGTATAAGTCGGAAGGTGAAGATGCCATCAAAGTTTTTACGCGCCTGAATGTGGGCAAGATATCACTTACAAATGCCGAACTCATCAGGGCCTTGTTCCTGAACAAGAGCAATTTCAAAGATACTGACAAAGAAACGCTGCTAACACAACAGGGGAAAATTGCCAGTCAATGGGACGCCATTGAATACACCCTTCAGAACGATGAATTTTGGCTGTTTGTCCATCCAATCGGCTACGAACGTCCTACAAGAATAGATTTCATCTTCGACATCATTTATCAGCAGGACAGGTTGAATATCGGCAAGGATAAATGCTGCAATGACGACAATCAGGCATTCAGATACTTTAATAAATTCTTCAAAAGGAAAGATAAGGGTACAGAATTAGAAAAAGTGGAAGAATGTAGGAAATTGACCATAAACCTTTTCAGAATCCTCAAAGAGTGGTATGATGATGTAGCTCTATACCATTATGTAGGCTATGTCCTCGACTGCAGAATCAAGAACCTGCCCGAGCTTTTCAAGGACTGGGAAGAAAGCAAAGACAGATTTGCCTTCACTGATTACCTGAAGGCAGCCATCAAGGAACATCTGAATAAATGCTATAATTCAGAACTTGGATTGGAAGATACTGTCTATGAGACAGAAAATGGATTTGGTCCAAAATCCAAATGCCGCGACATTCTCCTCCTTCATAACATCCAGACTGTCATCGCTCAGAACAATGAGCTCAAGAACGGTGGTCAATATTCACAAGGAGTGTTCTATAAATTTCCATTCCATCTTTACAAGAAAGAGAGTTGGGATATTGAGCATATCGACTCCAGCACAGAGAATCCATTGGAAAATGTCAAAGATCAGAAAGAATGGATTAAATATTCGATGATTGGTTTGCCGAATGAGGAAAAGGAGAAAAAAGAAATCCTGTCGGCGGCAACAGAATTCCTAAAGAAAAAGAAAAATGAAATCAAACAAGAGGACTTCGACAAATTGAGAACAAAGATCATTGGTTTTCTTAAATCCAACACAACATGGAAGGATCCTATCAACGATAAGAACAAAATTTGGAACTATGTTCTTCTTGATAGCAGTACAAACAGGGGATATGGCAACTCTATCTTCCCTGCCAAGCGTAGAGTAATCATCGGCAAGGATCGAGGTGTCAGATATCAAGTTGATCCGGAAACACTGGAGGTATCGCCTAGACCCGAAGAAGAGAAGCAGATGTCTTATCTTCTGTCTAAAGGAATCCTGCAAGAAAAAGAGTCTACAGAATTGGAAGAACTCAGAAAAAAGTATGCCGCTATTGCCTTTATCCCTCCATGTACCAAGAATGCATTCATGAAATACTATAATACGGAGCCTAACGACCTGCTCTCATGGGGACCAGAGGATGCAAAGGCATATCTGGATAATATCCTTGTCTTACTAAATGATTTTCTGGAAGATGACAAATAAACGAACCAGTCAAGCCCAGAAGCTCACATTATGGGAAATGCTTGACAAATACAATATAGAAATTCCTAAAATCCAGCGTGACTATGCACAGGGACGAAAGGGGAAAAACGAATTGCGACGTGCTTTTCTTGGAGATTTATACGATGCACTTGTGCGCAGAAAGAATGATCTGAAGTTGGATTTTGTCTATGGTACAGAATCCAACAAGACTCTGCAACCTTTAGATGGTCAGCAACGCCTCACCACCCTGTGGCTCTTACATTGGTTCGTTGCTTTTAAAGCAGGGATTCTGGCTGACGAAAAGCATTTTGAGGAGCGTAAGAAGTTGAGGAAGTTCACATATCAGACCCGAACATCCTCCGCCGACTTTTGTGCCTCCTTATGTGACAAGATTTTCCCACAAGACACAGTAAACATTACAGAATATATCAAGAAACAGAACTGGTTTTTCTCAGAATGGAATCAGGATCCTACAATACAGGCCATGTTGCGGATGCTCAGCGGCACACCCGGCAACAATGACGGCATTGAACCTGTATTCGGCAGTGACGATGCCACCCAGTCGTGGCAGATTCTGACCAACGACTGCCCAGTATATTTCTATAACCTCAATCTATCTTCTTTGAGTCTCTCAGATGACCTCTATATTAAAATGAATGCCCGTGGAAAAGCATTGAGCGATTTTGAGAATTTCAAGGCCGACCTTATCGGATATCTCGCATCTCATAAGGAAACCTATTGGCAAGAACTATGTGATGTGCAGTCGGGTTATCCTATCATGCTCGATACAACATGGGCGCAGATCTTTTGGAGGCAGAATGTGGAATTTTGGAAAAATGAAGAGAACAAGGCTGACAAAGATACTGTTATAGAATTCAAGATCGATGCTCCTTACTATGCTTTCTTTAACAGAGTTTTTTTGAACAGTCTTATCCTGGAACCGGAAACGAGTTCGGATAAACCGTCCAATCCTGATGATGATGAGTCCTCTTTCCGTTTTTCGGGAAACAGCTTGGAAAAGGGTGTGAACGAGCACTTCAACTATCTTTATGGTCCAAAAGAAGGCAATAATGCCCATAATGAGAAGATCGAATACAACTCTTTTGACAAATACTGCTATCTGCCAAGTGGAGAAATACCTCTTTCAATTTTTGTAAGCATCAGAAAAATACTTGACAATTATTCTTCTGTTGGAGACAGAAAACTCAATGATTTTTTCCCAGAACGTCATAAAGACGACAATTTTGAATTTATTCCTACTTACAAAAAAGGAGATGATGGTAAATACACTATAGCTCCAATCGATCAAGTCAACAGGGTTGTGTTCTATGCGGTCTGTACCTATTTGGAAACAGGTGAGTTTGATAAGGAATCGTTCGCTAGATGGATGCGTGTCGTGTGGAATATTATTGACGACACTGAAATTTCTACGATTTCTGCAATGGTAACTCGTATTCGGAGAATCAAGCGTCTTGCTGAGGGTAGTAAACATAATAATCATGATATCTACAGCATCCTTCATGACTTGAGCCAAGACAAACAGAAGAATGCCCAAGTGAAAGAAGAATGTGTCAAGGCAAAGGCCATCCTTGATAACAAGCTCGGAGAAGAAACAGAGCAAATCATCAAAAAATGCGAAGACAACATCTTCTTCTCAGGCAGCATCCGTTGTCTTTACAGAAACGGCAAGAATGTGGAAGACTGGCAGTCTTTAAATAACAAATGGACTTTTGTTGAGGCCAACTTCAACACCAGGCCTAAAGATGCCACACTAATGAAGAAGCTCTTCCGTTATATGACGGGCGATGACTTTGCAAACACTCTTTGGTGGAGCCGTAGGGTTTTCAACAACGAGATAAATTCGTGGAGATATCTCTTCAGAAACGATGATCTCTATAGCGCCATGCATTCCTTTCTGATGGGTGAGCCAGAACCCGAACAGGTTGCCTTTCCTAATGGGACTGATTATGAACAAATTATTTATTCATTGGCGCATACCAAACTGCTTGATTTCGTCATGGATAAGATTCCATATTCATGGATCCGTTCTGGATACCATTATCATACGGCCATCTTTTCAAGTTCAACAGGCGTATTTCTCAATGCTAAACTCAGAGACGAAGTCCTGAGAGATTTCACCATCACAGTATCCGAGGACATCAAAGTTCCTGAAACATCTTTCTTATGGTGTAATGACGCAGACTTCACATACAAGGGTATCCGCTTCCGTTGGAAAGACAACGACGACGTCTGCCGAATCGAAGGCGATAACGAAGTCTATACCTTCAGTGCAAATAAGGAAATGTACGACAAAGATCTGTATCTTGGGAAAAGGAAGTGTTTGAGCAACTTGATCAGATTGTAAATTCTGTCATCGCTCAGAAGTGACACATTCGGAGTTTTGCATTAACTTGCATATAAAAGAGGAATACTTGTATGGGGTGATTGTCATATATATAGGAAATATAGAGATGTATAATAATAAAAGTGACGGAACGCAATGTGTATGGCTTTAGGAATGAAGAATAATTCTAACTGAGACTATACACATTGCATGACTGTCGTATCACTCGAAATGTAGGAAGATTCGAAAAAAACAGATCCTTTTGCCATATCATTTCCGGTAATGGTTGGATAAAGACAAAGCCAATTTCATTTTAGAGACGACCTCTTCTTCTGAAACGATAAAATGAGATGCATGTCGGAAGTCAGCTCCGGGTTCACCCCTTCATTCCAGTTAAAAACACAACAATATTATATGAGCCCCAACTCAGCTCAGACACATAACCTCATCTCTATTGATATCCACACTTGTATCAATTGGTACGATCCTTCATTTCAAATGGCATGAACTCTCGTTTCGTTAGGTACACATGCAAAATTAAGGTCTGCGTTTTGTATATTCGACAAAATCTCTTTCCATGGAAAAAAACAAATCATGATATTTATCATATTGCTTATCGCCAGCATAATATTCAGGAGAATAAGCTATTGCTTTTTTCGATTTGTAGTATCCTTCGCACATTTTTAATCGAACACTCTCACGCTCTTCTAAATATGCTTTTTCAAAGTCTTCGCGTACCTTACGCAATTCTTCAGAGTCAGGAACAAGTGTTTTCTCGTATTCAATTTGGCGCTTGCATCTTTGAGCAAAAGAATTTTCATCCTCAGGTTTCTTGCTCTCATAGGTTCTCGTTATATCGTTCAACTTTTCGCCTACCGACTGCAAGCCTTGAAACAAAATGTATAGTACAAAGAATATCGCAGACAAAATACAGTAAGTAATCATAATGATATTGTTTGGGTTATTATATTGCAAAAATAAGTCTTTTTATAGAGGGTGCCAAGCAAAGTGTGTTGATTTTATTGTGTTTTGTTTGTCGTCTCTAAGCAAGCCTTGTATTGTTATCTTAGATTTGCAAGCTCACTCTTTATCAAATTGTTAGGAAGAGAAGAAATCATTATTTCGCATTCTAATCTGTAGAAATAAGATTGCGGGTCATACATATTGTCAAATTTATATATCCTCACAATAGGTGTCGATTTTGGTGGCTTGTCTGCCTGAGTTCAGTTTAAAGGTTTGCTGACACTCTTACGAATGCTTCCTAAACCTTTTATTATGCATAAACACTACTGTCCCGTTAAAGTGGACTAATCGCTCTTTGAATTGATTGAAATACAGTCTTTTGCAAAAGGTTTCAAGGGCACGACGATTTGAATTTGTACTTTTGCAGTTATCTATAATACTGCACGATGAACAAAGACAAATACGTTTTCGCCCAATTGATAGAATTTCTCGACAATAACAAGTTTCGCCATTCTGTTGACAAGTATGATGGAAACCGCTATGTGAAGCATTTCACATATAAATACAAAGACGAAAAATACCACTTTGCTTGGCAAACATGGGGATACGTTGATATGTATGATAATAATTGGAATAAGTTATTCGATCTATACTACAAAAAGTATGGCGAAGGATTTAATATCGCAATTGACGATCAATCAGACCATGACTCTTCATATTATATAAGAATGATTGAAGATTGTATTGAAAGATATGTGAAATTCAAAGGCAATCATACAAGTTCTTTGCCAGTACAACATAAGTAACACTCCAGTACCACATAAGTGAAACTCCAGTACCACCTATATGAAACTCCAGTACCAGTTGGGTGGTACTGAAAACGGTACTGGGAGCGTGCGTCAAGCTTATTGTAATCTTGTCACGTTTGCGCTCATAACGCCTGTTGTTTTTTGTCACATATAATTTACTCATTTATGATAGAGAAAGTTTTTTACTTTGTAAATATCCTTTCGAATTGTTGAGTTGTTGCCATAATAAAAATGCTACTAATGGTTGTGAAACCAAAAGTAGCACCTTTATATTGTTATATAAAATACACGAAACTATTTGCCTCTACCATTAGCGCAGGCGACCAGAACAACAACTAAGATCCAAATAAAAAAGAATTCCATAATAGCAGACGATTTAATTAATACACCACAAATATATAAAAAGTATTTGATGTGGAAAAGATTATAGACTGCTTAATGATGTCTGATGCGAATATATGCTATAGTGAGTATCTTATATACTTAAAATGGCTATATCCTTTGTTTGTGTCAGCGCAAGTTCTTTTATTGTTCTTGGCAATATCAAGCGATTTTTAGCGTTAACATAGTTAAAGCGGTTGGTGTAACAATCGCCTTTATTCAAATTACTTTTATAGCAGCTGTTTATGGCATCAGAAAATACGCAAACTGTTAGCAGATTTACTCCCGACCCTTGTCAGCAGGAGGTGATTGAGGCCCAGGGTGGATTTCATCTTGTACTTGCACCTCCGGGGTGTGGCAAGACCCAGATATTGACCGAACGCATACGTTATGCCCACGACTTGGAGGGTGTGGCGTATAAGGATATGTTGTGTCTTACATTTACCAATCGTGCTGCACGCGGCATGATTGAACGCATTTCGCAGAACATTACGGATGATGATGTGAGAGATGTGTTTGTAGGTAATGTGCATAGGTTCTGCTCGAAGTTTTTGTTTGCAGAGGGACTCGTGCCTGCCGAGTCGAGTGTTATCGACGAGGATGATGCTGTGTCTATCCTTGCGCGCTATCTTGGTGAGGACGAGTATATGGTGCTTTCCAACTACAATCGTCGACGCTCGTATAGTGAGATATTCCACCTGGAGAGCATGATGCACCAGATTAGTCACGGGCATCCTAAGGAGTTGCGTGTGCATCCCGACTGCATCAATCCTACGGACATTGCTGCTATGCGGCGTATCTGTAGCGTTATGGGCAAGCCGTTTGACGCGGCTGCCATGACTGATATATATAATAATGTGGAGCAGTATCGCGACCTTACCAAGTCGGACACGTGCGACTATGGCGACCGTCAGGCTATATTCAAGCTCTTGCAGAAGATGTCGCTTGCGCAACAATACCGTCAGTATAAGCGTGCCAACCGACTGCTTGACTTCCATGATTTGCTTATGATGACGTATGATGCCCTTGCTGCCGACAAGGAGCAGAAGCTGTATAAGCGCTATCCGTGGATACAGGTGGACGAGGTGCAGGATATCAACCCATTGCAGATGGCTATAATCAAGATGCTTACGGCGCGTCCATTCCGTACGGTGATGTTTCTCGGCGACGAGCAGCAGGCTATATTCTCGTTTATGGGAGCCAAGCTCGATACGCTTTCAGCCATTAAGTCGAAGCCTGCATGCCAGTTGCATCATCTGTCGGTAAACCATCGTTCGCCTCGCTATCTGCTCGACATTTTCAATACTTATGCCGCTGAGGTGCTTCGTATAGATACTGCGCTCTTGCCTGATGCCGGCAAGAGTAGCAATGAGGTGCTTATGGGCAACGAACTGAAGATTCTATGTAGCGAGGATTATGATCAGGAGGTGCGCGACTGCGTACAGTTTGCCGACAATTTGAACCGTACGTTCCCGCAATCTACTACGGCCTTTGTGGTTAATGCCAACCGCGATGCTGAGGATATAAGTCAGGAGCTGACACGTTGTGGTATCGGACATTTCAAGGTTTCGGGTACCGACCTCTTCTCACAGCCCGATGTGAAGCTTCTGTTGGCTCATCTTGGTGTGCTCAACAATGAGTTCAGCTTTATGTCGTGGGCAAGATTGATGAAGGGAGTGCGTGTCTACGAGAGCAATGCTGCTGCACGTAAGTTTGTGCGTGACTTGTTCGACCGTGCCATATTGCCGTCTGACCTGTTGCGCAACGATGATTCTACCTATCTTATGCGATTTGTCGATAGCTACGCTAACGACACAATCGTGGTTTTCGATACCGAGACGACAGGACTGAATGTGTTTGAAGACGACATCCTGCAGATAGCTGCCGTGAAGATGAAGAACGGCGAGGTGGTGAAAGGGTCGGAGTTTACGGTATATGTCGAAACCGACAAGGAGATTCCTGCCATGCTTGGCGACATTGTGAATCCTATTGTTGAGGAACGCAAGCACCATGAATTGCTGACGCACGAGGAGGCGTTGCGTCAGTTTATGGCTTATGCCGAGGGTTGCACTTTGCTTGGACATAATGCCGACTACGACTATAACATACTTGACTTCAATCTGCGTCGTTATACGCCCGACCTTAATCTGCATCATTCGCACACGGAGTATCTCGACTCGTTGCGACTCGTGCGTCTGCTGCATCCCGAACTGAAGGAGCACAAACTGAAATATTTGCTTGAGGTGTTGCACCTTGAGGGTTCTAACTCGCATCTTGCCGACGATGATGTCAATGCTACACGTAGTGTTGTGGTGCATTGCTACAAGCTCTCGGAAGACAGGGTTGAGCAGCAGCATGATTTCCTTAACGACAGCCGTGTGCGCCAGCGTGTGGAGACATTGCGCCGTAACTATAAGCAAATGTACGTTTCGGCACTTGGCAGAATGTATATCCAATCGGATGAAGTCAAGCCTGCTTTGGTAATGGAACTAATACGCTTCTACGACTATCTGCTTTCTGAGGGAATGATACAGGAGATAGACGGATTGCGTTTTGTGGAATCTTATCTTTCGGGCGACATGATAGACGTAAGTAGCGAACCCTCGTTGTACGAACAGCTTTGCAATCATACAATGGAGATAAGCACGTTGAAGGAGGCCGACTTGTGTGGTAGCGACAATATGAAGGAGCGCATTTTCGTCACGACCATACACAAGGCGAAGGGACTGGAGTTTGACAATGTAATAATATTTGATGCCGTCGACGGTCGTATGCCCAATTATTACAGTCGTAACAATCCTCGCCAATTGGCTGAGGACGCACGCAAGTTCTACGTAGCCTTGTCGCGTGCCAAGCATCGGTTGTATGTTTCGCAAAGCATTACACGTCTTGACTATCATAATGTGCCGCAAGATGTACACCTCACACCGTTTATGAAGCCTATAATGAAGTACTTCAAAGAAGAGAGGTTTGCAGCCGAAAAGAAGTGAGAGTGTAGACTTCTGACACTCTCAAAACAAAAAAAACCGACAACTACTTGCCGCCAGTATCTATTGGATGAGTGGCAAGTGTTGTCAGTTTTTCAGTTTGAACGAGTTCTCTATACTCGTTATCTCACTTGAGAATTTCTTGTCTATCTTGATGCGTTGCTCCACCTGATTGCAACTGTATATCACAGTAGAGTGGTCGCGTCCTCCAACGAGTCGTCCGATTCGGCTTGCCGGCATCTTGGTGTATTTCTGTGCCAGATATATTGACACCTGGCGTGCCATAACGTAATCCTTCTTTCGGCTGCGGCTGTTGATGTTGGCAGGTGTAACGTTGTAGTGCTGGCAAACGCTTTCGATGATGTCGTCTACTGTAAGCGGATTGTCCTCTACCTTGACCGAGCGCTTGATTACGCGCTGGGCGAGCTGCATGTCAACGTTGCAGTTGTACACTACGCTGTAAGCCATGAGAGAATTGATTACGCCTTGCAGGTCGCGCACGCTTCCGTTGGCTGTCGAAGCGATGAACTTCACCACATCCTCAGGAATGTTCAGGCCGTCGTGGCGTATCTTGCTTTGCAGAATGTCAACACACAACTGCACGTTAGGCTTCTCAAGCTCGGCGATGAGTCCGCAAGAGAATCGTGTGATGAGTCGCTCGTTCATGCCCTTCAGTTCTACCGGTGGACGGTCGCTGGCAAGGATGATGCGCTTGCCTGTGCGGAAGAGGTGGTTGAAGATGTGGAAGAAGGTGTTCTGTGTACCCTTCTTGTCTTCCCACTCCTGTATGTCGTCAACAATCAGAACGTCGATGGTCTGATAGAAGTTGATGAAGTCGTTGATAGTGTTGCGCAGCACGGCATTGGTGTACTGCACCTCAAACAATCGGGCGCTGATGTAGAGCACACGCTTTTCTGGATAGATGCGCTTGGCTTCGACGCCTATAGCATTAATAAGGTGGGTCTTGCCACATCCCGAAGGACCGAATACGAAGAACGGGTTGAACTGCATGTTCTGCGGATGCTCGGCTATGGTCTGACCTATGGCGCGTGGCAACTTGTTGCTGTTGCCTTCGATATAGTTGCGGAAGGTGAGGTGAGGGTTCAGCTGCGAGTCAATATCCTGCAATGGTGATGCATCGAGAAAGTTGGGCGACTCGTTGGCATTGGTGCGTGTCTTGGGTCGCATATTCTCGTTGGTAGGCTCGTCGCCTTCCACCACCTGCGTCTTCTTGTTCTCGCTGTCGGTCACGATACGATAAGAAAGCTGAACGTTTTCTCCAAACATACGTGTAAGCACTTTGCGCAACAAGTCGACATAGTTCTCCTCCAGATACTCGTACACGAACGGGCTCGGTACGCGTATCAACACGGTCTTCGACTCCTCATTGAAGGATTCGAAGACAATGCTTTTGAACCATGCGTTGTATTGTTGCTCGGTAGTGTTCTCGTGTATAAGGGCGAGACACTTGTCCCAAAGCTTGTCAGGACTTAAATTCATGGGCTGTGGTACGTATGTTTAAATGTCTTTCGACAGTTGATTCTTAAAATTCCGTCTGCAAAATTACTGATTTTTTTTGATGTGAGCAAATACTCTGCATTTTATTGTTTAACCAAAGTTTGTTAACAGCTTTATTTACCGACAGTTAGCTTTTTTAATAAATTACGGGACGTATAAACATGTCTTTGGCGTGAAAATGTTGATTTTCTGATAGTTACGTAGTTTATGCGATTTTTAAGCCTTGTTGGTGAAACATTGTTTACAATCTTGCTAAGATATTGAAACAATCGGCTTCAGAGCGAGTCTGAAGCCGTGAAACATTATCTTGTCGTTATTTATACAAAATCTATATTGCTTACTTGTCCTTCTTTCCGAACAGAGAGAAGTGTACATAGCGCTTCGGGTGCTGTCTGAGGTTGGTCAGGAGCGAGTCGGCGCTACACATGGTTGAATTGAGATTGTTGTAGAGCGAGGGGTCGTTCATGAGCAATCCGAGTGTACCGTTGTTGCTGTTGAGCTTGGCGGTGAGCTCCTGTACATTATTAATAGTCTGGTCTACCTGACGCATTGTATTCTGTATGTCGATAGCGGCGAGGTTGGATGTCAGCTTGTGGGTATTGTCGAGCACTCCGTCTGCCTTGGCCATCATTACCGGAACGCCCTTGTTGAGCGAAGCCATGAGTTTGTTGAGTTCGGCGGTAGAAGTGGTGAGATTGCCCGTGATGGTCTGTACGTTGTGCAGCGACTGTGCGAGGGCTGGGTCGGCAAGCAGAGTGTTGAGGCTGCCGAGAATGCTGTCGAGCTTTGGCAGCATTTTCTCTATATTCGGAATCATGTCGGCTGCTTTGCCAAGAGTGCCGCCGTTGACGTAGCCCTTGATAGTGCTTCCTGGCATGACACGTTCGCGTGGATTGTTGGCGAGCAGCAGGTTGACCTTGATGTTGCCCATAAAGTCGCTCTCGATTTCGGCTGTAGAGCCAGCAGGAATACGCATGGCCTTGTCGAGTCCTACAAGCACACGAGTAGGTTTGTCGCCCGCATAGTCGTAGATGACATCCTTGACTGTACCCACTTTGAATCCGTCAGCGTAGATGGGGCTTGATGTTGACAGTCCGCTTATGTCTTTGAATTCTATGTAGTAGTCGTCGGTTGACGAGAAGATGTTGAGCCCTTTCAGAAAATTCATTCCGAAGAACAGTATAATAACTCCCACGATAGCGACGAGTGCTATTTTCACTTCTTTCGTAAATCCTTTCATAATATTCTGTTGATTGTTTATTTGTTTCTGTTTTGTTTGAATTCGCGTATTGCCTGGTTCACATCCATCTTGTCTCCGTTCTTGAATGCTATGATGAATGCTCCGGGGAACTTGTCGAGTATAGCCTTGCGCAAGCGGTATATCTCGTTGTAGTTGTTTGAGGCTCCGTAGGTATACTTCACCATTCCGTTCTCCTGATAGAACTCGCATCCCTCAAGTCCGCGGAAGTTATGGTCGCCTGCTTTCAGCTGTCGTTGTGCAGCTATTATCTGCACCTTGAATACTGGCTGTGTCTTGTCAATTCTTCCGGTTGGTCGGGCTACAGTCTGCGTTTTTGCGGGCTTTTTCTCGGCATTGTTTGTTCGGGATGGTTTCGGGTTTCGTTCGGGATTGGCTGTGTTGTCAGCGTTGTCCTTATTGGGGTTGTCGGCGCTTGCCTGCATATCCGTATTGTCCGTCCCGGTGGTCTGTACCGGTTCGGGAGTTTCGGATATGGGGTCGGATATTGTCTTGTAAGGCACCGTCATGCGTGTGTCGTACTTGTTCTTGTATTGTACGAAGGCGTTGTATATGCCACGTGCCATATTGTCCACCTGCGCCTTGTCGTTGAGCATGCGCTCCTCTTCGGGGGTTGAGATGTAGCCCAACTCAATCAGACAGGCTGGCATAGATGTGAGTCGAAGCACGGCAAGGTTCTGCTGATGCACGCCCTTGTTGGGTCGGTTGGCTGCGCGGCACACGTGCGTTTGCAGCATCTTGGCAAACTCTATGCTTCGTGTCAGGTTCTTGTCCTGGATGAATTCGAACATGATGTTGCTCTCGGGCGAGTTGGGATCGAATCCCACGTAGTGCTGCTGATAGTCTTTCTCAAGCAGGATTACGGAGTTCTCGCGTTTTGCCACCTCAAGGTTTTCCTTTTTAGCGTGCGAGCGTCCGTCGCCCAAGGTGTATGTTTCGAATCCTCGCATGCTGTGGTTGCCCTTCAATGCGTTGGTGTGTACCGATATGAACAGGTCGGCTTTCTTTCGATTGGCTATTTCGGCGCGCTCGTACAATGGTATGAACACGTCGGTCTTGCGCGTATATACAACCGTCACGTCGGGACAGTTGCGCTCCACATAGCGTCCGAATGCGAGCGCCACGCTGAGGTTGATGTTCTTTTCTACCGATTTGCTTCCGGGTGCACCTGTGTCCTTACCTCCATGTCCTGGGTCGATGCAAAGCGTGAATTTGCGGTTGGCATCGGCTGCTGACGATACTAACGATATAATGAGAAATATGAAGAGCAATAATTTCTTTGCCATAAATGTGGTGCGGTTGGTTGGTCCAAATGTCTGAACTGCAACAATTTTAGGTGCAAAGTTAGCGAATTAATCGTTAATAACTGCGTGAAACCGACAAAAACATGTAAGTATATTTTGCTTTGTCTTTGATTTTGCGTAAATTCGCAATATAATAAAGTAAAATAGACAAACGTAAAAAATGACAATCAAGTTAAGCTCGGCTGTTGTATGTTTCCTGTTGTCGATGGGATTGACGTTGTCGTGCAGCAAGCCGAAACCGATGTCTACAACGGTGCGTTCGGTATATTATTGGAGCACAACGCTGAATATTGACTATACAAAGTCGGCATTCATTCGTCGTTACGACATCTCGCGAATGTACATACGCTATTTTGATGTGGTGACGGATGCGAGTGGCAGGGCGGTTCCTAATGCTACGTTGAAGTTTGCTACATGTGTGCCACAGGGCATCGACGTTGTGCCTACGGTATTCGTCATGCCCGAATGTCTAAGGCAAGACCGCCAACAATTGGCTGCGCTCATCGTCAAGCGTGTGGTGCAGATGAACGAGACCAACGACGTGCATAACGTAAGGGAGATACAGATTGACTGCGACTGGACCCGCTCGACACGTCTGCTGTATGCCGAATTCATGCAGGCTATGCTCGGCGAGTGCCACAACCGACACCTGAAACTCTCGTCAACCATACGTCTGCATCAGCTTGCGCAGACACCTCCGCCTGCCGATCGAGGCGTGCTGATGATGTACAATACGGGCGATGCAACAGATATAGAATGTCATAAGCCGATACTCGACATGCACGATGCCGCCCCATACCTGCCCCGTCTGAAGGACTACAAGCTGAAGCTCAGCACGGCTTACCCTATATTCGCATGGCGCATACTGTTTCGTGGAGGCAGGTTTGTGGGCTTCATCCATCACGATGACGAATATCCCATACTGCCAAGCGACTCTATCGCTGTACGCCAACCGTCGGCTGCCGACATCATCGAAGCCGTTAATGTAATAGGTAGTCGCCGACCTGATGCCAACAACGAGATAATACTTTTTGATCTCAACAACAATAACATCAACCGATTTAAACGCAAAGATTATGAAAAGATTCTTAATATGTAGTTTGATTGCAGCCCTGCCGTTCACCAACTCAACGGCTTGCGTCTCCGAAGGACCTACGCACAACCGTTATATGTTCTCGGTCTATCGCCACAACGCACTCACCGACGGACCCGCATTTCTCTATGACATCGACCGTTATTGGCAGACTTACACAGGCAACGACGGTCCCCGTGGCATAGGATTCTACAAGTGGAACCGTGACGAGATTATGTCCACCGCTCGAAAGAAGAACGACACGGCTATGATAGCTTATCTCACGCTGTTCAACCGCTACTTCAAGACGTGCGAGGCGTATACTGCAGATGCATGGAACTATCCCACGAAGCAGCAGATGGCACAACGGCAGAAGTCATTTCAGAATGTGCTGGCTGCTGCAAAGGCTTATCGTGGCACGGCGCTCCGACCGCAGTATGTGCTGCTGCAAATGCGTGCCAATATGATGTTGGGCTACAACAATGCCAATATTGCATTATGGAACTCTACGGCTTCGCGCCTTGCCGAGAGTCCGTGGCGCAATGCCATGCGCAACATCTATGCACGGGCTTTGCTCAAGAGCGGTCAGCGCACACGTGCCTGCAACATTTATGCCGAGCAGGGCGACGTGCAGTCAATCAAGACCGTGATGCGCAACTTCCGCAACCTGGCTGGAATAAAAACAATATTCGCTCAGAATCCCAACGCGCCGACGCTACATTTCCTCGTACAGGACTTTGTCAATAATGTGCAGGAAACGCTCGACCAGAAGGCGGCAGGATTTGATGATGCCGAATGGTTTAAGACTATTGATGCCAAACAGGTGTACCGCAAGGAGGCGATGGCGTTCGTGCAGTTTGCCGTCGATGCCGCTGCCAATGCCAAGGTGAAGTCGCCAAGCCTGTGGCTGGCTGCTGCAAGTATGGTCGACTATCTGATAGGCAACAGCCAACGTGCCATAGCCGAAGCCGACAAGGCTGTTGAGGCTGACGGAACGGAACGCATGCGCGACAATGCACGTGCCATACGTCTGCTCGTGTCTACCCGTACAAACAAGCCGACTGCCGAATATACCGACTATCTGCTTGCCGAATTCCATTGGCTTGATGCCAAGATAAAGGAAGAGGGTGGCACCGAAAGCGGTTATTACAATCACTATGCCGACGTAAAGGACCGCGTGGTGCATCGTGGATTGGAACCGCTATTCCGCAAGGTGGGCATGGACAACACGGCTCTGGCGCTGTGTGCCATGATGAATGCTGAAGGCAACTATAATAATAATGTGTCGTATGGTCCGTGGAACGAGTATTTCAGCAAGATGGACAGTCTTAAAGCCGACCGCCTTGCCGACTATTATCAGTATCTGTCAACGCCCCATACCAACGCTTTCGAGACCTACTGCACGCAGAACACCTACCACGATGCCGACTACTTCAACGATCTCATCGGTACAAAACTAATTGCTGAAGGGCGCTTTGCCGATGCCATTCCTTATCTGAAGAAGGTCGGTATGTCGCTGCTTTCCACTCAGATGATTAGCATTTACAGTTCGCAACGCCACTACGACACGCCCCGTTGGTTTGGCAAGCAGAGGGTGGAGGAGGCTTATGACCCTGCGAAGGTGACCCGCAACGCAAAGCTCGACTTCTGTATTGACATGACCGACCGCCTAAGCCGATACAGTCTTGCACGTGAAGGCAGCGCCAAGCAGCAGATGGCTTACGACCTTGCCGTGCGCTATTATCAGGCTTCGTGCTATGGCGACTGCTGGTATCTGACGCATTACTATCACAGCGTAATGGATTCGGCACGCTCGTGGGAGAAGGACTTTGCTGCCGAGACGGTGAAGTATCTGAATGTTGCCAAGCAGTCGGACGACATTCGGTTGCGCTACCGTTCTCTGTATGCTCTGGCTTTCATGCCGGTAGAGCCGTGGGCAACTGTCGAGTACGATACCAGCAACGGCTATAAGGAGCTGCTGGTGATGCATCCTAAGTCGGCACAATATATGGCTTTGAGCGACCTTGACATGTTTGCCAAGGCCTATCCCAACGCTATTGACGACTACACACGGCGTTGTGATGTGCTGCGAGAGTTCCGACTAAAGCGGGAAAGCCAGAACTTCTAAATACGCAACATTAAGAAGCGGTTCACCCGTTACTTTAGTTCGGGTATTTGCAATAAAGGGTCTATACACTATGCAGCGGCATTATTCACCGAAGACACCTAAGATTACCCAAAAGTGGCGATAGTGGTGCTAAATCTATGTTTTTTTATGAGATTTAGCACCACTATCGCCATATTTGGGCAATTGGCCATTATATCCACACAACGGTGTATATTGCAATAAAGGGTCTATACATTATGCAGTGGCATTATCCACCGAAGACACCTAAATCGGTTGTTATTGTATTTTCACTCTCCTCCTATATATGTAAAGATAATTCTGATTACAATAGAAGTCCTATTTAGGGCGAGTTACGTTTATTTCTACGCCAGCGCCATCGCAGTCGGCACCCATTGGCGGATTGCATTTGGTGATGCGCAGCATTATGGAGTTGATATCGGCATAGTGGTCGAGCAGTCGGTCGGCTATGCGTCCTGCCACGTGCTCTATGAGCTTTGATGGAGTGCTCATCTCCTCCTTTATGATGTTGTAAACCTCGGCGTAGTTGAGCGTGTCGGCTACGTCGTCGGTTTGCATTGCGCGCGAAATGTCATAGCCTACGCGTACATTTATTATATAGTCGTTGCCCGTGAGCTGCTCCTGCGGCAGCACTCCGTGGCGTGCGTGCAGGCGTATATTATTAATGTGGATAAAGGAATTTGTAAGTGTTTTCATATACAATAGCCTTCGTTTTGAGTGAATTGAAATAGAGTGATAAAAAAGAGGGTGTGCAAAAGTCAATTATACGGGCTGAAAGCCCAATAAGCTCATAGGAGGGCGTGTCAAAACTCACAGCAGTACGCCCCGAAGGGGCAGAAGCTCATAGCCCAGGGCAACACCCTGGGTAAAAGTATCGCAAATCATAATGCGCCCTGTAAGGGCAAAAGCGTTAATTATCAATGCTTTTGCCCTTGCAGGGCGTTTTGCTATTTTCAATCCGTACACCCAAGGCGCTGCCTTGGGCTATGTGCTTTTGGGGCTTTCAGCCCGTTTTGTTTGACTTTTGACACGCCCTCTGTACGGATAGATAGTAACCCAAACGCCCTGTGAGGGCAAAAGCATTGATTATTAACGCTTTTGCCCTTGCAGGGCGTTTGGTTGTTTGGGAATTATCACCCAGGGTGTTACCATGGGCTATGTGCTTCTGCCCTTTCGGGGCGTGCTGCTTAAACTTTTGACACACCCTCTTTGCATTGTAAAAGGACCCTCTTTGCATTGTAAAAGGACTCCCTTTGAGTTGTAAAAGGACCCCTTTTGCGTTGTAAAAGGACCCCTTTTGGAGTGCAAAAGGACTACATTTGGAGTGCAAAAGGACTACTTTTGCAAGCAGTCCCTTTTTGTGTTATCCGCAGCGCGAGGCTCCGCAGTTCTTGCAGATGAGGCAACCCTCCTGATAAACGAGCGTTTCCTGTCCGCATACGGGACAAACCTGACCCTTGGCAGCGGTGCCGTCGGCTATGTATTTCTTCAAGGCTCGCTCCACACCGTTCTTCCATGTGTTGATGCTTTGGTCGTTGAGCTGCAGCGATGCTACAAGTTTTATCACGTGGTCGATAGGCATACGATAGCGCAATACGCCCGAGATGAGCTTGGCGTAGTTCCAGTATTCGGGGTTGAACTTCTCTGAGAGTCCCTCGACGGTGGTCTTGTAACCACGCTTGTTTTCAAATTGGAAGTCGTAACGCTTGGTTCCGTCTGCGTTGACCTGCTTGATGATGCGTCCCTTGGTGACGGTCTTGGGCAGAGCTATACCCTCCTCGTCGTCCTGCAGACCCGTGAATATCTCGTAAGGATAGCCGTCGAGCAGTCCGACAAATGCCACCCACTTCTCGCGATTGTTCTGGAATCGCACCACGTCGCACTCCAGTTCGCGCGGACGTGTCTCCGTTACGGCAAGCACGTTGGCAAGAGCTGTCACCTTGTCGTTGGCAGGTTGTGCGGCACTCTTCTTCTTCTTGTCCTTCTTGCTTACTGCTATCATAACGCCCGAACGTGAGCCGTCGCGATAGATGGTGCATCCCTTGCATCCCGAGCGCCATGCCTCTACGTACAGACGGTTGACCAGAGCTTCGTCGACGTTGTTTGGCAGGTTGACAGTTACGCTGATAGAGTGGTCCACCCATTTCTGTATGGCTCCCTGCATGCGCACCTTCATAAGCCAGTCGACATCGTTGGCTGTGGCTTTATAATAAGGTGAGCGTGCCACGATCTCGTCAATCTCTTCCTGGGTGTAGCGCTTCTCGGTGTCGATGCCGTTGATGCGCATCCATTCGAGGAACTTCTTGTGGTAGACGATGTATTCCTCAAACGAGTCGCCCACTTCGTCTACGAAGTCTACGTGTACGTCGGCATCGTTGGGATTTACCTTGCGGCGACGCTTGTATACGGGCATGAATACCGGTTCGATACCGCTTGTGGTCTGTGTCATGAGCGATGTTGTGCCCGTAGGAGCTATGGTGAGACACGCAATGTTGCGACGTCCGTAAGTCATTATGTCGCTGTAGAGCTGAGGGTCGGCATCCTTTATGCGCAGCAGGAAGGGATTGTTCTTCTCGCGTTCGGCGTCGAATATGGCGAACGCTCCGCGCTCTTTAGCCATCTGTACAGATGATGCATAGGCTGTAAGAGCCAGTGTGCGGTGTACGTCGACGCTGAATGCTGTTGCCTCTTCGGTGCCGTAGCGCAGTCCCATGGCTGCAAGCATGTCGCCTTCGGCTGTTATGCCCACACCGGTGCGGCGTCCCTTCGAACTCTTGTCCTTTATCTTCTCCCACAGATGATACTCGGCATGCTTGATGTCGTCGCATTGCGGGTCGTGGCTAATCTTGTCCATGATGAGTTCGATCTTCTCAAGTTCAAGGTCGACAATGTCGTCCATGATGCGCTGTGCCTTAGCCACGTGCTCCTTGAAGAGGTCGAAGTCGAAGCTTGCCTCGGGTGTAAACGGATTCTTGATGTATGCGTAGAGGTTGATGGCAAGCAGTCGGCACGAGTCGTAAGGACAGAGAGGTATCTCGCCACAGGGGTTGGTGCTGACGGTTTGGAATCCGAGGTCGGCATAGCAGTCGGGAATACTTTCGCGCAGAATGGTGTCCCAGAACAGTACTCCCGGCTCGGCACTCTTCCAAGCATTGTGTACAATCTTCTCCCAAAGCTGCTTGGCTGAGATGTCCTTCTTCACGATAGGATTGTCTGAATCTATCGGGAACTGCTGTGTGTATGGCTTGTCGTCAACGGCAGCCTGCATGAACTGGTCGTCAATCTTAACGCTCACGTTGGCACCGGTAACCTTTCCCTCGGTCATCTTGGCATCGATGAAAGCCTCACTGTCCGGGTGCTTGATGCTGACAGACAACATCAGCGCACCACGACGGCCGTCCTGTGCCACTTCGCGTGTAGAGTTGCTGTAGCGTTCCATAAACGGCACGAGTCCGGTAGAGGTAAGAGCCGAATTGGCAACGGGCGAACCTTTGGGACGGATCTGCGAGAGGTCGTGGCCTACTCCGCCACGGCGCTTCATCAGCTGCACCTGTTCTTCATCCAGACGCATAATGGCTCCGTATGAGTCGCCGTCGCCTTCGATGCCGATAACGAAGCAGTTGCTGAGCGAAGCAATCTGGTGGTCGTTGCCGATGCCAGTCATCGGACTGCCGGCAGGAATGATGTAGCGGAAGTGGTCGAGCAGGTCGAACACCTCACGCTCGCTCATCGGGTTGGGATATTTGTTTTCGATGCGTGCTATTTCACGTGCCAGTCGCCAGTGCATGTCTTCGGGCGATTGCTCGTAGATGTTGCCGAAGCTGTCCTTCATGGCATACTTGCTCACCCATACGCGCGCAGCCAGTTCGTCACCGGCAAAGTATTCGAGTGAAGCCTTGTAGGCTTCGTCGTAAGTGTATGTCTTCTTATTTTCCATTTGTGTGTTTTAAGTCGTTGTTTTCTTAAATGTCGTGCTTGGCAAAACGCTCTTCTGCCAGTTTCTCCCATTTTGTTCCGGGCTTGCCATAGTTGGCGTACGGCCAGATGCTGATGCCTCCGCGCGGAGTGAAAATGCCAGTCACTTCGATGTATTTCGGGTCCATCAGCTTTATGAGGTCTTTCATGATGATGTTGACACAGTCCTCGTGGAAGTCGCCGTGGTTGCGGAAGCTGAACAGATAAAGCTTCAAGCTCTTGCTCTCTACCATTCGTACGTCGGGCACATAGCTGATGCGTATCTCTGCAAAGTCGGGTTGTCCGGTGATGGGACACAATGATGTGAATTCGGGGCAGTTGAATCTTACCCAATAGTCATTACCCTGATGCTTGTTGACGAACGATTCGAGAACTTCGGGTGCGTAGTCGTCACGATATTTGGTTTTTGCGCCGAGAGCCTGCAGACCCTCGTCGCGTCGGTTTTCATTGTTTGCTGCCATATCTATAATTGATTTTGTTTGGTGCAAAGTTACAGAAATTTATGGATATTGACGAATATCTTGCCTTACGAATTTTTATTGTCAATTTACCTCAAAAATGAATACGTCTTCGTTTGCCAATGAATACGTCTTCGTTTGCCAATGAATACGTATTACTTTTTTTGTTCAAGTATATACAAAAAAAGGCTGAAACCTCGTGAGAAGTTTCAGCCTTGATTTATGTTGTTTTTTGTCGTTTCAGCAAACAACTTTTGTTTCCATTACGTGTTTGCTTTACTGCATGATTACGCCACTGTCGTCAGTTGGATTCTGAGTGAGTGTGCCCGGATAAGCGTTGATAGCGTTCTGTGGGATGTAGTATGTCACACGGTAGTCAGAAGCCTTAACCACCTCATGCTGGTTGTGAGGACCTGGATAGTCGCGTGTCAAAGCATGACCGTTGCGGAATACGTCGTAGCTGCGCTCTGCTTGATAAGCCAACTCAAGCTGGCGCTCCTTGTCAATTAGGGTGAATGCATTTTCAGCGTTCAGTGTGCCTTCTGGATATTCGCCGCCCACGATGGCACGTCCGCGAATCTTGTTGAGGTCTTTCTCGGCATCGGCATAGTTGCCAAGCTTGGCAAGAGCCTCAGCACGGTTGAGATAGATCTCGCCCAAACGGCTGATGACAGGAGAGTGGAGTTGAGAGTCCTCGCCCTCACGCGAACACTTCACGATGTAGAACTGTGGATACTCACGGTTTACTGTGATGTAGTTGTCGAGCATACCCTGATAGGTCTTGCCACCGTAGTTGATGGTATAGTACTGTGCTGTAGCGTCAACCACAGTAAGGTCGTATGACGTGCCTTCTTTGTCAACACAAGTAATCTTGTTGCCAGTGTGCTTTGTGTCAAACTGAGCATAATGCTTGTTGTTGTCGCTTCCTACATATATGAAACGGAATACCTCTTTGTTGTCGGCAGTGTAAGTAGGCTCGATGAAGTTGGCTCGAGCGTCTACAATCTTCTTAGATGCAGGACGCCAATCGTTACGTCCGGTCTCATTGAGCAGGTCGATATACTTCTGGCTGGCGTACATCTCGCCCCAGCCCATACCGCCGATGTTAGAGTACATACCGCCGATACCATAGTAGTGGTCCCATCCAGAGAACTCTGAAGCTACACGCTTAACAACGAAGATAGACTCCTTGTTGTCCTCAGGACGCAGAGTGTTGTAAAGCATGAAGTCCTCACGTGGAAGCAATTCGTAGTCGGAGTTGCCTATAACCTTATCAGAATATTCCTTAGCAAGCTGAGCATACTCACGGTTAGGATTCTCATATGTACCGCTCATATAGAGGTAAACGCGTGAGAGCATAGCCTGTGCGGCAGCCTTAGAAGCGTAAGCCGGACCACGGTTTACAGAGAGCAGCTGCTCTGCCTTCTTAAGGTCGTCAATAGCCTGCTTGTAAGTGTTCTCTACAGTAGCACGGTCGCTGAGCTGAAGGTCGAGAATGTTGTCGGGTGTACCGTTTACGAGAGGCACACCGAGGTTTTTAGATGGAGCCTGGTAGTATGGACGGCCGTAGGCACGGCAGAGGTAGAAGTACATCATACCACGTACATAGTAGCACTCGCCGAGAGCGTTGTCTACTTCTGCTCCTTGACCTTCAGACACCATCTGTATAATGTTTGAAGCCTGTGCAATGGCCTTGTAGCCAGAGTCCCAGAAGCTCTGCAGACGATAGTTGTTAGGTGTACGCGAGTAGCTGATGAATTCGAAGAAGGCATCGGTTGACGAGCCACGAATCACCATGTTGTCGCCAGCGTATTCACCGCAACGGTGCATTGGGTCCGACCACGACTTGAGCTGCGCGTACATACCGTTGAGCAATGCGTCGAGATTGCCTGCCGGGTCGTTCTTTATCTGTTCGTCCGACATGTTGTAGGTCGGAAAACGCTCTATGTCGCACGAACCGAATAATGTCGCTCCGAGCATGAGAGCCAATATACTTTTTTTCATTTTCATTGTAGTCTGGTTTTTAGAAAGTTAAGTTAACACCGAACATAAACTTGCGTACGGCTGGGTATACTGATACACCGCCAGTGCTTGTAACGCTGAGCACGCCCTTGTCGTTGCTGTCGGCAGGAAGCTCAGGATCAACACCAGAGTAGTCGGTGATGCAGAAGAGGTTTTCGCCTGATACAGAGAGGCGCAGTGTCTGGATGCCATACTTCTTGAGATTGAAGTTGTAGCCCAGTGTCAGCGAGCGAAGCTTCAGATAGTCTGAGCTTTCGAGATAACGTGAAGAGGCGAGGTTGCCCTTGTCCTGGTTGTTGTACATTGCGCGCGGATGGGTAGCCTTGTCGCCAGGCTTCTGCCAGCGTGACCAACCTTTCTGTAGTTTCATCTGGTTGCGGTCGCCTGCGTATGCACCGTCCGAGTCGTACTCCTGACGGAAGTAGCTATAGATCTGTCCACCGAGCGAGTAGCCGAAGTTGGCTTGAAGATCGAAGTTCTTATAGAATACCGATGTGCTGAAGCTGCCGTAAACGTCGGGCGACGACTTGCCACACTTGTAGTCAGAAGCCTTAGAGTAGCTGTCGGTAACCACCTTGTTGCCGTCGGCATCGTTAGTGTACCACTGTGGCTTTCCGTCTTCAGGATTAACACCAGCCCATTCCTTCATGTAATATGTATCTACTGGCTCGCCAATCTCAAGAATGCGCTGTGCTGTACCAGCAATGGTTGTACCGTCGCTGACAATCACTGGCTTAACAACATAGTTGCCATTGACATCGCGCTGCTTGTAGAGGTCGCGCAGTTCGTTGCTGTTGTGTGAGATGTTAGCTGTAACGTTCCATGTGAGGTCCTTTGTGCGGATGATGTCGCCACCGATGGTAAACTCAACACCTGTGTTGCGCATCTTGCCGATGTTCTTCCAGATAGATGTCACACCTACAAGACCAGTTACAGGCACCTGATAGAGAATGTTGCTTGTGTTCTTAACGTAGAAGTCGAGAGTGGCTGTAAGGCGATTCTGGAAGAAAGCAGCATCTACGCCGACACCCGTTGTGAATGTCTTCTCCCATGTGAGGTCCTTGTTGCCAATCTGAGAGATGAGTGCGCCCGACTGTTCGTTGTATGAAGCGCCTACAGAGTAGAGCGAATACGACGGATAGAGTGATGTGGGCACGTTACCTACCGAACCAAATGATGCACGCAGCTTGAGCATGTCTACCCATTGAGCCTTAAACCAGCTCTCGTTGTTCATGTTCCATGCACCACTGAATGAGAAGAAGTTTCCGTAGCGGTTGTTCGAACCGAAGTTAGAGCGACCATCACGACGCAGAGAAACCTCACCGAAGTAGCGGTTGTCGTAGTTGTAGCGCCACTGTGTGAAGTACGACTGCTTAGCCCATGCCTGACGATAGCCGTTGGCCTTTTCGGGCTTTGATGTTGTTGTGAAGTCCTCAAAACCTGAAAGAAAACCAGTAGCGTAAACGTCGGTAAACTTCATTTCCCAGTCGTTGAATTCGTAAGCCAACAGACCGTTTACGTTGTGCTTGCCCCATGACTTCTGGAAGCGCAGCAACTGGTTGGTATAGCGACGTGTTGTGTTGTAGTTATATTCTGTGATACGTCCGTCAACACCTTCGCCACCTACCGACTTCGGGTCGGTATAGCCATGCGACTGGCTGTTGTAGTAGCTGTAGTTGTTTACAGATGAGAATGTGAGCCATGGCATAATCTTTATGTCAAAGTCGAATCCACCTGCAAGGTCGTATGAGCAGCTTGAGCCGTAGTTGCCTTTCGAGAGGTCATAGAGATAGTTTGAACCCTTAGAGTTAACCCATCCCTCGTATTGGTTTGGTACAGGATTACCATTCTCATCAAACGGATTATCCCATGGCAACATAGAGTACATAGCGCCTACACTGTACTGACGGTCGGTATCTGTAGTACGCGATCCGCTGAGGTTAGGCTTGATGGTAAGCCACTCGTAAGGCTTGTATACCACCTTGATACGTGTGCTGTAGCGGCTGAGGTCGTAGCCCTTCACAGCACCTTCTTCCTTGAAGTAGCCCATGGTGAACATCGACTGCATCTTCTCGTTACCGCCATTAAGAGTCACGTTATAGTCTTGAGTAGAACCAGTCTTCTTGGCAAGTTTGAACCAGTCGAAGTTAGAGTTGCGCAAGTCTTCGTTCCAGCGTGGGAAGTTCACAGCCTCTACATTCTGGAACGACTTGTAGTAGTCGTAGAACTCGGCACCGTCCATCATCTCCATATTGCCACGGCTGAGTGTGCTTGCACCTGCCTTGGCAGAAAGTGTGATGGCCATCTTCTCGTGACGAGCCTGCTTTGTGGTGACAACAACAACACCGTTGGCACCCTCCGAACCGTAGATAGCGGTAGAGGCAGCGTCCTTGAGTACTGTCATTGATTCGATATCGTCAGGGTTGAGGTCGCCGGCAGAGTTGCCCACGATTACACCGTCAACAACCCACAATGGAGCTGTTGCACCGTTGATAGAAGTCTGACCACGGATTACGATAGCACCTGTTGAACCAGGACGTCCTGAACCCGGTGCTACATATACGCCCGAAACCTTACCGTTGAGCATATTCTCAACTGTAGCAGAAGTAACGTCTTTCAGTTTGTCGGCCTTGATATTTGCCATAGCACCGGTGAGGCTCTCCTTCTTCTGTGTGCCGTAGCTCACAACTACGATTTCTTCCAGCGACTCTGAGTCTTCATGGATTTCAATCTTCATGCCGTTGCGAGCCTCAAACTCCTCGTTCTTGTAGCCTACATACGACACCTGTAGTTGAGCTCCTTCGGGAGCGTTTAGTTCGAAGTTGCCGTCAATGTCGGTGATTGTGGCGAGTTTTGTGCCCTTCACCTTGACGCTGGCACCGATGATTGGCTCACCGGTCTTACTGTCGACAATAGTTCCTTTGATTTTGCTGGTATGCTGCTCAATGCGCAAACTTTCCTGTGTAGCAGAATTGTCAGCGTATGCTGAATTTGCCGCCAACAGTGAGGCGCAAACAAGCATACCTACTTTTAGATTCTTTGCCATACTTTGGTTGTTTTGATTAGTTTATAATAGAAATAATTTAATGTCAATAAATCGTTTGTTGGTATAATTTTCGTTTGCAAAAATATACATAATATTTCTTTTACCCCCCCATAAACGTTAATTAACACTAATGGCAATAAAAAACTCATCCGACATTCTGGGAATACAACGCAATGGTTTGAATTACCCGGAATGTCGGATGAGTTATATATAGTATTGTGAGATGAAACGTCTGCTACAGGCTGAACACTTTCCAGATGCTGTAGTTGATGCCGTTGTCGTATGCATCTTCGCCCTCATGACGCTTTGCAGCCTTAACCACACGAATGGTTACGGGCAATACCAGTATCTCGTACAGAGTCTTCAGTATCACTTGCGAGATGATTAGTACGGGCAGTTCTTTCAATGGCACCACGCCACCAAGCGCCAGTGGGAAGAAGATGATGGAGTCGGCTGCCTCACCGTAGACCGTACTCATGATGGCACGTGCGGAGAAGTTGCGTCCGCCCGACTGTATCTTCATGCGGCTCATGACGTATGCGTTGACAAACGAACCAACGAGGAAAGCCAGGAAAGACGCCATGGCTATGCGTGGAGCCAGTCCGAATATGGCGTGAAAGCCCTCGTCGTTGTGCCAGTAAGGGGCTGCGGGCAGAGCGTCGCACAGCGCACCGAACGCCACAAAGATGAAGTTCATGGCGAAGCCGAGCCATATAAGCAGGCGTGCCTTGCCGTATCCCCATACTTCGCATACGCAGTCGTTGATGATGTAAGAGATTGGGAACACAATCAGTCCGCCGGTTATGCTGAACAGTCCCATTGAAAGTTGCTTTGTCTCGAGCACGTTTGCCGTAATCAGACAAACGCAAAAGAGCACGCTGAAAAGCATAAACAGCACGCTCACCTGTTTCTTGTTTGTTTGCATTTCTTGTTTTTTAAGAGGTTTGACAAGCACTCTATATAGTGGTCGTGCCATATTTAATAGGTACGACCTTAGAATTTTCGGGGTGCAAAGTTACTAAAAATATTGTATATCATCCTTGTTGTATGGATAAAAAATTAACATTTTGCACTCGCAAAATGTTAATTTAGAGGGTGTTATTAGCAAAATGATGTTGTGTATCAGTCGATGTTTTGTAATAGTTCGTCCCATATGCTGCACAGTTCTGTCATCTGTTGCAATACTATGTTGGCGCCATTGTCTGCGAGGGCAGAGTCGGGTAGGGGTCCGCTATTAATACCGATGGTGAAGCAGTTGGCTGCCGAACCGGCATGTACGCCCAATGGTGCATTCTCAACTACGATGCCTTGCCACGGATTGTTGTTGCCTGTCTTGCGCAGTCCCATCAGGTATGGGTCGGGATTTGGTTTGCCGCGCTCTACGTCGTAGGCCGTAACGATGTGGTCTTCGGTAAGAAATCCGTCGAAGTCGTTGAGCAGACGCTTGATGAGCGGACGCTGACCGCTGCCCGTCACTACACCTATAGTCATTCCTGCCGACTTTATCTTCTGCATGATGTCGATAACTCCGGGGAATATCTCAGCTATTGGCATATGATGGAATATCTCCGTCTTCACGTCGTACATGCGCTGGGCTTCTTCGCTCGAAATCTCCTTGCCTTGCTGTTCGAGCACATATTTGCGAATGGTGTCAACTCCACGAGCTCCCTCTGTAGCGTATGAGTCGTCGGCAGTGAAATGAATGCCAAACTGCTTCATTGCTTCGTGCCATGCTACAGCGTGGTTGGGCATAGAGTTGTAGAGCACACCGTCCATGTCGAACAGAACGCAACGAGGCGAGAAATGGCTGTATCCGTGCGACTGTTTGTAGTGTTGGATTGCTTCTTTAATCATATATTAAATGGTTATATTCTTTTGTTTTTGCCTTATTTCCTATGCGGAATAAGGGCAGGGTAGGGATTTTTACTTAAAAGCGATCGGATTTTTACCTTTTCACTTTTCCCTTTTCACTAAAAAAACGGACTGCTACATTCTTCACAGTCCGTTTTTCATTATAGATTATAATGCTTATTTCTCGTCAGCAAGACGCTCCTGGATAGCCTTGCTCTCAGCCTCATAGCCAGGCTTGTTGAGCAGAGCGAACATGTTCTTCTTGTATGCCTCAACACCAGGCTGGTTGAACGGGTTGACGCTGAGAATGTTGCCGCTGATGCCACAAGCAATCTCGAAGAAGTAGATGATCTGTCCGAGGTAGTACTCGTTGAGCTGCGGTACAGAGAGACGGATGTTAGGTACGCCGCCATCGACGTGAGCCAGACGTGTGCCAAGCTCTGCCATCTTGTTAACCTCGTCTACACGCTTGCCCTCAAGGAAGTTGAGTCCGTCGAGGTTCTCTTCGTCGTGCGGGAAGAATAAGGTGTGCTCAGGAGTCTCGATGCTGATTACTGTCTCGAAGATAGTGCGCTCGCCTTCCTGAATCCACTGACCCATAGAGTGGAGATCGGTAGTGAAGTCGCAAGAAGCAGGGAAGATACCCTTGCCGTCCTTACCCTCTGACTCACCGTAGAGCTGCTTCCACCACTCGCTCATGTAGTGGAGTTTGGGCTGATAGTTGACAAGAATCTCAATCTTCTTGCCTGATTCTGCATAGAGAGCGTTGCGTACAGCAGCGTAGATAGCAGCAGGATTCTGGTCGAACGGAACGTCCTTGCCAGTAGCCTTCTCCATATCGGCAGCACCACCAACGAGAGCCTTGATGTCGAATCCGGCAACAGCGATAGGCAGCAAACCAACCGGTGTGAGCACAGAGAAGCGACCGCCTACGTTGTCAGGAATGACGAATGTCTTGTAGCCTTCCTTAGTTGCGGCAGCACGTGCAGCACCCTTATGAGCGTCGGTGATTGCAACGATAACATCCTTAGCCTCTTCCTTGCCGCGCTGGTCTTCGCATTGCTTCTTGAGAAGACGGAAAGCGAGAGCAGTCTCAGTAGTTGTACCTGACTTAGAGATGTTGATGACACCGAACTTCTTGTCCTTAAGATATGAAGTGAGCTCAGCGAGATAATCCTCACCGATATTGTTACCAGCGAAAACGACTGTAGGATTCTTCTTGTCGCCTACGAGCCAAGCGAATGAGTTGCCCAGTGCCTCGATAACGGCACGAGCACCAAGGTAGCTACCGCCAATGCCTGCTACAACAACAACCTCGCACTTCTCGCGAAGAGTGTTGGCAACGCTCTGGAGTTCGGCAATGAATTCAGGTGTGATTGAAGTCGGAAGGTGAAGCCATCCGAGGAAGTCGTTGCCAGGGCAGGTGCCGTTTTCCAAAGCCTGCTGGGCGGCTATAACTTGGGGTTCATAAGCTTTGACTGCGCCCTCAGAGAGGAATTGGGCAGCCTTTGTAATGTCTAAGCTGATACTTTTCATTTTGTTGTATATTTATGATTATAATTTGAGTTCTCTGTATGTTAGAGGTTTTTCAGCCATTCCTCACCTTTCTTGGTGTAGGTCCAAGCCAGGAATCCACCAACAATTATTATGCCTAAAGTGAAAATAAGAGCTAATCCTTCCATATTATCAATACTTTAAAATTCGGTTTGCACAAAATGCAGTAATATATGTGAATATAATTCCTGCAAAAACAACGTATACGGTATATGGCTTGAAGTCTCCAGTATACAGTGGTGACATTCCTCCAAGTACCATAGCTGTAAATATTAGTTTAGACAAATCATAGAAATAGCCCGCAAGTTTTTCCTTGCGTGTTTTCATTTTGTCTTTTTCGTCTCTCTGTCCCATAGATTCAAATTGTTACTATTCGTTATCTGAACGAGTCGGTGAGCAATTTTATTTCTATCTGTGGGCTGATGCGCTCGTACAATATATTATATACGGCATCGAGGATTGGCATATTCACATGGTAGTGTCGGTTTTTCTCCTTCATACACTTGGTTCCGAAGAAGCCCTCGGCTATCATTTCCATTTCTATCTGTGCGCTCTTCACGCTGTAGCCTTTGCCTATCATTGTTCCGAAGGTGCGGTTGCGCGAGAACTTTGAGTATCCGGTCACGAGCAAGTCGCCCAGATAAACCGAGTCATATACGCTGCGTTCAATTGGATTTATGGCTGTAAGGAATCGCGACATTTCCTGAACGGCGTTCGATATGAGCACCGCCTGGAAGTTGTCACCATATTTCAGTCCGCTGCAAATGCCTGATGCGATGGCATATACGTTCTTGAGCACCGATGAGTATTCGATGCCGATAACGTCGGACGAGGTCTTTGTCTTGATAAACTCAGAATCGAGCACTTCGCAGAAGGCCTGCGCCTTCTCCTGGTCGGCGCATCCCACGGTGAGGTACGACAATCGTTCGAGTGCCACCTCCTCTGCATGCGACGGTCCGCCGATGCAAGCGAGATTCTCGTCGGGCACATCGTACACTTCGTGGAAGAATTCGGAGCATGCAATGTTGTCGTCGGGCACGAGTCCCTTGATGGCTGTGACGATGAATTTGTCGCGCAGTCGGGTCTTGAGTTTCTTGAGATGGTTCTTCAGATATGGCGACGGCACCACGAATACAAGCGTGTCGTAAGCCTCAACGATGCGGTTTATGTCGCTCGAGAAGAATATCTCGTCTGTGTTGAAGTGTACACTCGTGAGATAATTCGGGTTGTGGCTGATGCGCTTGAACTCCTCTATGCTGTCGTCACGGCGTATATACCAACCTATGTGATGGGTATGACCTATCACAATCTTGGCTATTGCAGTAGCCCAGCTACCGCCGCCAATAATAGCTATTTTTCCACAATTGTACACGCTCTTTAGTGATTAATGATTAATGTTTAATGTTTAATGTTTCTTTGCTTGTGTTCTTTTGTTTATGTTTAATGTCCATTGGGTTGTAATAACCATTTGTACGGATTGACAATACGTATTGCCAATCCCATACTTTTGGTTTGGAGCAAATCACCAGCTTCGCTCATAATTAAACATTAAACATTAATAATTAAACATTGCTTTTGTCAATCCAAGCTTGGATATCGTCCAAGCTTGGGCGTTCGTAGCCTAGCTTGTACTTCTTATTGATTTCTCCAATCTTCTGCTGCAAGCCCTGTGCCTTCTGTTCGCGGATGTCTGAGATGAGGTTGAAGCCTGCTTTGCGCAGAACGTAAGCCCAGTCCTCGGGAACGCCAATCTCTGCCCACTCCTTGATAGTACTCTGTGGCATCTTCTTTTCGGGCTTCATCTGCGGGAAGAAGAGTACTTCCTGGATGAATGTCTTGCCGGTCATGAGCATCACGAGGCGGTCGATACCGATGCCGATGCCCGATGTAGGAGGCATACCATACTGAAGGGCGCGCAGGAAGTCCTGGTCGATGATCATAGCCTCGTCGTCGCCCTTGTCGGCGAGCTTCATCTGGTCGATGAAGCGCTCCTCCTGGTCGATCGGGTCGTTAAGCTCAGAGTAGGCGTTGGCAAGCTCCTTGCCGTTCACCATAAGCTCGAAACGCTCTGTCAAGCCCGGCTTTGAGCGGTGCATCTTTGTCAGAGGCGACATCTCAACGGGGTAGTCGGTGATGAAAGTAGGCTGTATGAAGGTGCCCTCACAGAACTCGCCGAAGAGTTCGTCGATGAGTTTGCCCTTGCCCATTGTCTCGTCTACGTCCATGCCCTTTTCCAGACAGAATGCGCGGATTTCCTCCTCGGTCTTGCCGTTGCAGTCGAATCCGGTCTTCTCCTTGATAGCGTCGAGGATAGGCAGACGACGATAAGGTGCCTTGAATGATATGATGTTGCCGTCAATTTCGCGCTCTGGCTTGCCGTTTACGGCTATACAGATGGTCTCAAGGAGCTTCTCTGTGAACGACATCATCCAGTTGTAGTCCTTGTACTGTACGTACAGCTCCATGCAGGTGAACTCCGGGTTGTGGTTGCGGTCCATACCCTCGTTGCGGAAGTTCTTGCCGATTTCGTACACACCCTCAAAACCACCTACAATCAGACGCTTCAGATAAAGCTCGGTAGCGATACGCATGTACATATCCTGGTCGAGAGCGTTGAAGTGGGTGATGAACGGGCGTGCCGAAGCACCGCCTGCGATTGACTGCAGTGTCGGAGTCTCAACCTCGGTGTATCCAGCCTCGTCGAGCACCTTGCGCAGTGTGCGCACTACGGTGGCACGCTGGAGGAATGTGTCCTTAACACCGTCGTTTACGATAAGGTCAACGTAGCGCTGACGGAAACGCAGCTCGGGGTCGTCGAACTTGTCGTAAGCCACTCCGTCCTTATACTTTACGATAGGCAGCGGCTTCAAGCTCTTCGAGAGCAGGGTGAGCGACTGTGCGTGTACAGATATTTCGCCGGTCTGAGTACGGAACACATAGCCCTTGATACCGATGAAGTCGCCTATGTCCATCAAACGCTTGAACACTGTAGTGTACAGAGTCTTGTCCTCGTCGGGGCAGATATCGTCGCGTGTGATGTACACCTGAATGCGGTCCTTTGAGTCCTGAAGCTCCACGAAGCTTGCCTTACCCATTACACGACGGCTCATCATACGTCCGGCAATGACTACCTCGCGCTTTTCGTCCTCGTCCTTGAATTCGTTCTTGATATCCTCTGAGTAGGCGTTGGTTGGGAACTCGGCTGCTGGATATGGGTCGATGCCCAAGTTGCGCAGTTCCTGCAGGCTCTGTCTTCTTACAATCTCTTGTTCACTAAGTTCTAAAACGTTCATATTCGTATTATATCTATTTTTTTGTTTTTTTCTTTTATTTGGTTGGCCATACACACGCATTCGTCAGCACCTTATATATATAATAAGGTGTAATGTCGGGCATGTATTGTGGTACAATACACGTGCAAATTTACTAAATAATTCTGAAAGGGTGCTCGTTTTTTGCATTTTATAATAGGATAATTAGCGTGTTTGGGCTATTTCCATAGCCTTGGCACGTGCTGGCTTGCCCGTTTCGGTGGTTGGAATGCTGTCTACGGCTATGAAATCGTGCGGTTGCTCGTACTTGTTGAGCCTTTCCTTGCAGATTGTTTCGAGTGCGTCGAGGTTGTCGGTTTGGGCTATCATCACCACCGTCTCGCCGAATTTCGGGTCGGCGCGTTTGGTGATGAGAAACGGCACATTGACGTATGGTCGCAGCTTTGCCTCCATTTCCTCAATCTGCAGCTTTATGCCACCGCTGCAAATCACGTTGTCCTTGCGTCCGCGTATTCTGAAGCGTCGTCCGTCGGGAGCTATTTCGGCAATGTCGTTGGTAGTGAGCGGCTGTGCGCATACGGCTGGAGCGTCTATCACCAGACATCCCTCGGCATTGGTCGTCACACTTACTCCGTCGAAAGGCTCATACCACTGGCTGGCTTGCGCACCGCTCAGGCGTCGCAGGGCGATGTGCGACAGCGTCTCGGTCATGCCGTATGTGCTCCATACGGCGCCCGGATGAAGCCGCAGTTGGGCTGCCATGTCGTCGCTTATGGCTCCGCCTCCGATGATGAGATGCCTGATTTGCCATAGCTTCTGGCGTTCGCCGTCGTCCTGCATGCTGTTGAACACCTGCATAGGCACCATGGCTGCGAATACGGGCGGCGTGTCAATCTGCGCAAGCGGATGACCGCAGGGCGGAATGTCTATCAGTCGTAATCCCCAAACGATGGCGCGTACCACCATCATCTTGCCTGCAATATAGTCGAGCGGCATGCATAGCAGAGCCGTGTCGCCACGGTTGAGACCGAGAAACTGGCACGTGATGCGTGCCGATGCTTCCATACGGTGTTTCTCTACGAGCATTGGTTTTGGCTTACCGGTCGATCCGCTTGTGTGTACAAGCAGCGTCGGCGAGGACGATTGCCACTGGTTGATGAATTGTTCGAGTGTCATTATTGTTGAATTATTGCCTCCGTCGGGTCTCTGTTAGCGGAAAATGCAGTAATTTTGCACTCCGTGTCAGACCCTGATATGGCACATACATTATTTAAACAGATTTGTCGGATGATTGAAAATACTGATTATACAGAAGCTTTGCAGCCGAAGGTGAAGGGCCGTTTCGCTCCGTCGCCAACGGGACGCATGCACCTGGGCAACGTGTTCAGCGCTCTGCTGTCGTGGCTTTCGGCTAAGTCGCAGGGCGGCACATGGCTGTTGCGCATAGAGGATATCGACCCTCAGCGCTCGCACCGCGAGTATGCCGAACTGATAATGGACGACCTTCACTGGCTCGGACTCGACTGGGACGAGGGTCCATACTGGCAGAGTGAGCGTGGCGCGATATACGAGCACTGTCTCCAGCAGCTGCGCGAGCGCGGGCTGACCTATCCTTGCTATTGCACACGAGCCGACATCATGGCCACGCAGGCACCGCACGAGAGCGACGGTAGGGTAGTGTATAAAGGCACATGCCGCAATCTGCCGCCTGGTGTTCATTCCGGTCCGGCTGCCATTCGCATGAAGGTACCCGACGAAGGCGAGGGCTTGGTAACGTTCAGCGACGGACATTACGGCACGCACACCGTCGACCTCACCACACAATGCGGCGACTTCATCGTGCGCCGCAAGGACGGAGCGTGGGCTTATCAGCTTGCAGTCGTAGTGGACGATGCGCTGATGGGCATCAACGAGGTTGTGCGTGGACGCGACCTTCTGCTCTCGTCGCCACAGCAGATATATCTGGCTCGGCAGCTGGGATTTGTTCCTCCGCGATTCGTCCATCTGCCTTTGCTGTGCAACAGTGCCGGCCAGCGCCTGTCAAAGCGCGACCGCAGTATGGACATGGAGTCGCTGCGTGCGCACTACAGTCGTCAAGAGATAATCGGTAAGCTTGCCCATGCAGCCGGACTCCAGCCTGATGACAGTCCAGTAGAGGCTAAAGACCTTGTCGGAGACTTCGCGTGGAACCGTGTGCCTACTGCCGATTTGCAGATGTAAGAGTCCGCTTGCAAAGGTAATCAGAAACGGCAAGATTGCAAAACTATTGCCGTGGAGTTTGCACCTGATTTCTGTGCTATTTCAAATGTAGTCCTTTTGGGTTGCAAAACGAGTCCTTTTGCACTCCAAAAGGACTCGTTTTGCTGTGTAAAAGGACTCGTTTTGCAATGCAAAAGGACTCCTTTTGAAAAGCCGACGTTTTTGAGTGCCGTTTCAGAGGTTATGTTTTAGGCTTCTTGCCGTTGAATTCCAAAATTTTATACTAACTTTGTGCTCGCAAAACCTGACTAACCATTAAATACAAATTATCAAGAATATGAAAAGAACTTTATTTACTCTTGTTGTCGGACTGTGCTTTCTCGCCACAGCCCAGGCACAAAACTATGCCAAGAAACTGAAGAAGGCTACTGGCATAACCGTAACCTATCGCTCTGTGTACAAGGGCAAGCCACGCCCCGGAGGTGTAATGATGTCGGTCTGCGGCGACCATGTCAAGCTTCAGAATTTGTCGCCCGAGGGCAAGGTTGTCGAGCCGAAAGCCAACACATTGCGCCAGGATACCTACATCGACTATAGCCGTCGATTGAGCTATCGTCGTGCCGTCATGCCCAACAACGAGGTGGTCTACACCAACGCCCCGTTTGAGTATGGCGAGGGATTCACCGATGTCAAGACCGAGAAGTATCTCGGACTCAACTGCAAGGTGGTGCGCACTGTGGTCAACTCCAATACCATCGACGTATGGTACACCAACGACATAGCCCTTCGCGGAACTCCGCAGACGTGGCGCGGCGTGCCCGACGGACTCGTGCTGCGCGTAGTGCGCAACGGCGATTCTGTGCAGGAGGCTGTTGGCATAAAGGCACTTAAGGACAAGTCGCCGCTCCTGCCAACCGAATGGGGACACTATCTCGACAACAGCAACTACTCGTATGCCATCAACCAGAGTGGCGTCATCAGCGTTCCGGTGTTCGATCAGCAGACCATCTGTTTCAATGGCGCCAAGCTGCCCGAGACGCTCGAGGAGGGCAAGGTTTATGCAGCAGCTGGTGGAACAATAGTACTGAAGAAGGTGAAGTTGCCCGACAACATCAAGGATCGTTCGGTATTCATTGAGGCTGTACAGTATTCTGACGGCGATGCCTACGACCGTACCGGCTCAATCTTCATGATTCCTACCGGCAAGGAGCAGTCGTTCCTCGACGCTCTGCGCAATCTCAACAGCGTGCCGTCGTTCAAGAGCGGTCAGACCGACTATCATGGTCTGGTGTCAACAAATGGTTATGACGTTCCGCTTGAGCTGATGCGATTCTTCACGGGCTTCGGCGTGCGCAAGTACAATCATAATAAGGTGCCCGGACAGACATGGGCAGACTCAGTACTGTACAAGGCTGAGGTGACGAGCGTGGCTGAGCAGCTCAAGGGCGAAGTGTGGATTGGTGCCTACATAGGCAACTGGGATGCCAAGGGCCATCGTCTGAGTCTTAAGCTTAAGTACTATCCTGAGGGCGAACGCGACATGCCCAAGACGCTGCCTCTGTTCAATACCGTCAACTATATGGAACAGGCAGGCCAGCCTTATCCTATATTCATGCTCGACGACTCGCTCAATGTCAGCTTCGAACTGAAGGAGGATGTCAAGGACGCACGTCTGTTCTATCTCACCACCGGACACGGCGGATGGGGCGGCGGCGACGAGTTCAACCAGAAGGTGAACACCATCTACGTCGACGGACAGAAAGTAATAAGCTTCATTCCTTGGCGCGACGACTGCGGCACTTACCGCAACTGGAACCCATGTTCGGGCAATTTCTCAAACGGACAAAGCTCGTCCGACCTGAGCCGCTCCAACTGGTGCCCAGGCACAATGACCAATCCTGAATATATATATGTGGGTAATCTGAAGGCGGGCAAGCACACCTTGTGCGTAAAGATTCCGCAGGGAGCACCCGAAGGCGGTAGCAATAGCTACTGGTGTATATCGGGTACGCTGATTTATTAAATTTTCAGACTTGTGCGACGTTTGTAGTCTCAATGTTAGTAATGTCAATTATACGGGCTATGTGCTTCTACCCCTTCGGGGCGTACTGCTAGTGAGTCTTGCCCACATTCTTATATTGAGTTATTGGGTTTTCTGCCTGCTTTTATTGTCTTCTCAAACCTTCACCTGTCTATACCGTAATCTCTCCCGAGCCGTAGCAGCGGTGGTGATGTTCGTCATACACCACGCAGAACTGTCCCGGTGCCACTCCATGAATGGCATCGTCAGAGTGAATCATCAGTCGGCCGTCGTCCAATCGTTCGATGGTGGCAGGATGATAATCGGGCGTATGGCGTATCTTGAACGTCACACGGTGCATCGGAACTTCGCATGTCAGGAAGTGGAAGTCGTGTACGGGGAAATCTTTTTTGTATGCAGTCTGCGGGTCGTAGCCGTGACTCACGTAGAGAATGTTGCGCTCTACGTCCTTTTTGATTACAAACCACGGTCCGCCACCGAATCCCAAGCCCTTGCGTTGGCCTATAGTGTGAAACCACAATCCGCGATGTTCGCCTATGCGTTTGCCCGTTTCCATCTCGATAACGTCGCCTGGACACTCGCCCAAGTATCGGCGTATGTATTCATTATAGTTTATCTGACCGAGGAAGCAGATGCCCTGCGAGTCCTTGCGCTTGGCATTAATAAGATGTTCGCGCTCGGCTACGGCACGCACCTCGTTCTTTTCGTAATGGCCTATGGGGAATATCGCCTTCTGAAGCTGCCATGACTCTATCTGTGCAAGGAAATCAGTCTGGTCCTTGACGGGGTCGGGACTCGTTACGAGCCACTTCCTTCCCTCGCTGTCCACTTCGGTCTGGGCGTAATGACCGGTAGCAATGAGGTCGTATTCGTGTCCGCGCTTCTCATGGAAAGCTCCGAACTTGATGAGCCGGTTGCACATCACGTCAGGGTTGGGTGTCAATCCGGCACGCACCTTATCCATCGTGTAGCGTGTCACTTGGTCCCAATACTCGCGATGACAGTCGACCACTTCCAGCCAGCATCCGTAACGGCGTGCTACGGCAGTAGCCATTTCGAGGTCTTCCTCCGACGTGCAGTCCCATTCCTCCTTCTCTTCCGGACCTATTTTTATATAGAAACAGTCGGGGTGTAAGCCTCTGCGCGCCAGCTCGTAAACCACTACCGAGCTGTCGACACCGCCCGAAAGCAGCACCGCAATGCGCTTTTGGCTTAAGTCTGTATTTAGATAAGTTTCGTTCATACGTGCAAATGTACGGCAAAATATTGAAAAAGGACTCCTTTTATTTCGTTTTTTGTAAAGTTTGGTGTACCTTTGCATTGCTTTTTATAACTTGCAACTTACTAAAACTATATTACTAATAACATCAATTTTATGAGAAAGTTTAAATTTATTGGTTTGGCTTTTGCTGCATTCCTCTCGTTTGGAAGCCTGACAGCAAATGCACAGTCGCTCTCGCCCAATACCAAGTGGCATTGGAACAAGGGTAAAATCGTTATTGAAACTCCCGAACGTCCTGCCGGACAGAAAGACGTGCTGGGTCTGGCTTTGCCTAAGATGAAGACCGTACGCATCGGTCTCGTAGGTCTTGGCATGCGTGGTCCTGGTGCTGTTGAGAACTTCAGCCTTATCCCTGGTGTTGAAGTAGTTGCTCTTTGCGACTTCGTTAAGGAGCGTGCAGAGAAGCAGAATGAGCGTCTGCGCAAGAACGGATTGGCTCCGGCTGCCGTTTACTATGGCGAGAAGGGATATGAGGAGCTGTGCAAGCGCCCCGACATCGACCTCGTTTATATCGCTACCGACTGGGAGCATCATGCTATCGTGGCTAAGTGTGCACTCGAGAACGGCAAGAACGTGGCAGATGAGGTGCCTTCGGCAATGAACCTCAAGGAGTGCTGGGAACTGGTTGACCTGGCTGAGCAGAAACAGCTCAACTGTATGATTCTTGAAAACTGCTGCTACGACTGGTTCGAGATGCGTACTCTGAATATGGCTCAGGCTGGCGTATTTGGCGAGATTCTGCGCGCTCAGGGTGCTTACATCCACAATCTCGATGATTTCTGGGATTATTATTGGAAGAATCCAAACGGATCTGATCCCGAACAGCTCGGCTGGCGTCTGAAGTACAACCGCGAGAACCGTGGCGATATCTACGCTACTCACGGCCTTGGCCCGGTTGCTCAGGCTCTCGACATTCACCGTGGCGACCGCATGACTACTCTCGTGGCTATGGATACTAAGAGCGTTCATGGCAAGGAGCTCGTAGAGAAGAAGACCGGCAAGCCCTGCAACGACTTCCGCAACGGCGACCACACTACTACTCTTATCCGCACCGCTAACCATAAGGTTATCGAGTTGCAGCACGACGTGATGAATCCGCAGCCGTACAGCCGTCTGTATCAGCTCACTGGTACCCGCGGTTTCGCTAATAAGTATCCTGTTGAGGGATATGCTGTCGACGCTAAGCAGCTTGCCGCTACCGGCAACGCTCCTAAGGTTGACGACCTCACATCACACGGCTTCATGCCCGATGCACAGCGCAAGGCTCTTGAGGAGAAGTACGAAAGCCCAATCTTGAAGAAGTTCGGCAAGCTCGCCAAGGAAGTTGGCGGTCACGGCGGTATGGACTTCATCATGTGCGCTCGCCTCATCTACTGTCTGCAGAATGGTTTGCCGCTCGATATGGACGTATATGACTTGGCTGAGTGGTGTGCCATCGCTGAGCTCGGTGCTATCTCTATGGACAACGACTGCGCTCCCGTTACATTCCCTGACTTCACACGTGGTTTGTGGAACAAGCAGAAGGGCTACAAGCACGCTTATGCTACTCCTGAGCAGGAAGCACAGACAGAGGCTGAGGCTGCTGCCTTCACAAAGGCTCTGAAGAGCGCTACTGCCAAGTTCAAGCTCTGGAATCTCTACGACAACGTAAAGAAGGCTCAGACTCCTGCTGCCCAGAAGAAGGCTCAGGCTGCGCTCGACAAGGCTATGGCTAAGGCTAAGGCACAGGTGGCTAAGGCTACAAAGTAATGTGCAACGACAACTTTAATAGAGCTGATCGATAACTTTAATGTTGTCAATCGGCAATTTTATATACACAAAAGGGGTTCGGCAAATTTCTGCCGAACCCCTTTTGTGTTATATATATAATAAGGTGTAATTAGTCGGTGAGGCACATGTCGAGCGCATCGCAAATGGCTTTCTTGTCCATCTTCTGTCCTATGAACACCAGTTTCTGCATACGGTCGCCATACTTCTCGTCCCAGTCGCGTCGTAATCCCTCTTCGCGCTCAAGCAGCGGGAGCAGTTCGTCCTCAGGCATTGTGGCATACCATTGTCCTGCATTCTTCAGTCCCATCTGTCGACCAGCCTGCTCAAAGATGTAGCACATGTCAGGCTCGTTCTTAAACCAGCACAATCCCTTGCAGCGTATCACGTTCTTGGGCCACAGCTTGCAAACGAAGTTGTCGAAGAAGTTCATGTCCATCGGTCGGCGGGCATAATAAACGAAGGTGCCGATGCCGTATTCCTCAACCTCACCGCCCTCATGGTCGTGGCCGTGATGACAATGACAGTGGTCGTGATGATGCTCATGCTCGTGGTCATGATGTTCGTGCTCGTGGTCATGATGATGATGTTCGTGGTCGTCATCGTTGTCATCATCGTCGTCGTCGATGTGTTCGTCGCCGTGATGGTGCTCTATCTCGTCAATCCATGCAGCCGATGTAGCCACTTCGTCGAAGTCGAAGCGATGGGTGTTGAGCAGCAAGTCGAGGTCTACATTGCCGTAATCGCACGGTATAATCTCCGCCTTGGGCTGCAATGCACGCACTATGTCTACAAGATGGGCGTACTCTTCGGGCGAAATCTCCGATGCCTTGTTGAGCAATATGGTGTTGCAGAACTCAATCTGCTGTATTACGAGGTTCTCAAGATCGTCTTCGTCGAGGTTCTGCTTCTGCAGATTGTCGCCGCCACCGAACTCATCCTTCATGCGCAAAGCGTCCACTACGGTCACTATACTGTCAAGGCGTGGCACACCGTTTTTGATGTATTTCGGCCCTAATGTAGGTATTGAGCAGATGGTCTGGGCTATAGGTGCAGGTTCGCATATTCCGCTTGCCTCGATGACGATGTAGTCGAAACGCTGTTCGGCAACAATGTCGTTGAGCTGTTCTACCAAGTCCATCTTCAGCGTGCAGCAGATGCAGCCGTTCTGCAGAGCCACAAGGCTGTCATCGTTCTGATTGACAACGCCGCCTTGCTGTATCAGGTCGGCATCAATATTCACCTCGCCAATGTCGTTGACGATAACTGCAAACTTGATTCCTTTCTCGTTTGCGAGGATACGGTTTACCAATGTTGTCTTTCCGCTGCCCAGATAACCGGTGAGCAGCAATACAGGTACATCCTTCATTATTTGTCGTTTATTATTGGTTATTTATATTTGTGGGGGCTTACAGAGGGCAAAATTACTAAAAACTTTAATACAATGACCATCTGAATGCTCTAAATCTGCTGCCATGATACGTATATTATGTTGCTATAATACATCTTTATTGTCTGCCTGTCATGGTTTTTGGAGCCTGTTTTCAGCCAAATTTGGCAAAACAATTGCTATTTTATTGTAAATTTACGACAACCGTTGACGCACATCAATAAATATAAGACAAGCGCGCAATTAATTGCTAAAACGCTTGTGCGCGAACACAAAAGGCATTAACTTTGCACATGTAAAAACGAAAGGGCTACAAAAAGGCTTCACTTCAATAGGCATTATGCCTATAATAGGTAAAAAGATTAGGATAACAAAATTAAAGAAAGGATTAGTATTATGATGATTTTCGGATTTATCTTTGCAATTTGCTGCGCAGCCGTAGTTGAGGCAGTAGTTGTAAACAACAAGATGAACGCCATGAAGTAACTCTCTCGCAGAGTTGCACATGAAGAACGTCTAGACACACATTTAAGAAAAACACGGGAGAAGGATAACACAGTGATAAACAACAAAAAATAGAGAAAGGATAACAGAATTATGATGATTATAAGTTTGATAGTATTGGCATGCGTTGTTTCAGTTGCTCAGGCATTCGTTGTAAACGACAATATGTTCCTTACAAAGTAATTTGCTACTTCAATTAGTACAAACTTTCAATTCATATATTTTTACGCGAAAGCGGTTGCATGAAGTCCCAGCAATGGACTGCATGCAACCGCTTTTCATTTAACAACAAGTACAATGTCGTTCTGCTTACGTTTGTACTGCGTAATGTTCTTTCGGCTGTTGTATTGTTGTTGGATGTTTTTTATTTTTATGTTTTCGACGCTCAGTACTTTAGTCCTGATAGTACACTCTCTTGACTCGGTTGCTGATACCAGTCAGCACTTCGTATGGAATAGTGTCAATAGTATCTGACAATACTGTCACGGGCAGTTCTTCACCGAAGATTATCACCTGGTCGCCTTCTTTGCAGTCGATGTCGGTCACGTCTATCATTGCCACATCCATGCAGATATTGCCTACATATTCAGCCTTCTTGCCGTTAACGAGGCAGTAGCAGTGGCGATTGCCTAAGTGGCGGTTCAGTCCGTCGGCATAACCAATAGGTATTGCTGCAATGCGTGAATCGCGTGTCAGTGTTCCACGACGGCTATAACCGATTGTTTCGTTTGCAGGAATGTCGTGTATCTGCAGTATTGTGGTCTTCAGCGTAGTCACGTTGTTGATCATCGAATTGTCGCGTGAGTCGTAGCCGTAGAGTCCAAGTCCGAGTCGGCACATGTCAAGCTGGCGTTCGGGGAAGTGCTCTATGCCTGCCGAATTGTCTATGTGGCGCAGTATCTTGTGCGGGAATGCGGCGCAGAGTTGCTTGCTGCCCTTCTCGAACAATTCAAACTGATGGGCTGAGAACTCGTCAAACGAGTCGCTGTCGCTGCCTACGAAGTGTGAGAATACAGAGCGTGGTATCAAAGCCGACTGATGTTGCAGACGGTCGATAAGCTCAGGCATATCTTTCAATGGGTCGAAACCGAGGCGGTGCATACCCGTATCGAGCTTGATGTGTACGGGGAAGTTGTTGATGCCGTTCTTCTGAGCCTCGCGCACAAGAGCGTCAAGCAGTCGGAACGAGTACACTTCTGGTTCAAGATCGTAGTCGAACATGGTCTTGAACGCCGACATTTCGGGGTTCATAATCATTATGTTCGATGTGATACCGTTCTTGCGCAGTGTCACGCCCTCATCTGCCACTGCCACAGCCAGATAATCTACGCGGTGGTCTTGCAGAGTCTTGGCTATCTCCACTGCACCGGCTCCGTAGGCATCTGCCTTTATCATGCACACGAGTTTGGTCTCGGGTTTCATGAACGAGCGGTAGAAGTTGAGGTTCTTGACAACGTTCGAGAGGTTCACTTCGAGAATAGTCTCGTGTACCTTCTGCACAAGCAGTTCGGTGATATTGTCAAATCCGAAGCGGCGTGCGCCCTTAATCAGAATCACCTCGTCGCGCAATGTCTCAAACACAGTGCTGTGGATGAACGATGTAACGTCATGGAAGAAGAACTTTTCGGGCACCTTTATAATGTCGGCATAATCCATAATCTGCGGACCGATACCTATAATCTTGTTCACACCACGCTGCACGCTGAGTTTCGACACCTCCTTGTAGAGTTGCTCAAGCGGTTCGCCCGTCTGGTATATGTCGCTCAGAATGAGTGTGCGCTTGCGTCCCTTATGGTCGGGGCGGCGGTTCATGAAGTCGAGAGCAATGTCGAGCGAGTTGATGTCAGAGTTGTACGAGTCGTTGATGAGCGTGCATCCGTGCTGTCCTTCTTTCACCTCCAGGCGCATCGCTATCGGTTCCAGATTCTTCATGCGCTCTGCCAGAAGCTCGCGCGAGAGTCCGAGGTGCAGTGCCACGACAGCAGTTGTTACAGAGTTGCGCACTGAAGCCTCATCGATGAACGGCAGATCGTATTCGCTTTCTTCACCATTATATATATAATGTATAGTAGATGTGAAGTCCTTCTTCTCCACTTTCTTTACGAAAAGAGCAGCCTTGGGGTCTTTCATTGACCATGCGAGGTTGTCGCCACGATAGTCGAAGCTCTTCACTACGTTGTCAACAAGAGTGTCGTCCTTGCAGTATACAATGGTCTTGGCATCGTGGAAGAGCAGAATTTTCTCACGACACTTCTCTTCAAGCGATTCGAAATTCTTCTGATGTGCATCACCGATGAATGTCAGTACGGCTATATCAGGCTGTATGATGTCGCGCAGTGCGAGCATCTCTCCCGGTTCGCTGATACCAGCCTCGAATATTCCCACCTGGCTCTGCTCGTTTAGGAGCCATACCGACAGAGGCACTCCAATCTGCGAGTTGTAGCTGCGTGGCGAGCGTGTCACGTTGATTTCGGGTGACAGGAGTTGGTAGAGCCATTCCTTAACAATGGTCTTGCCGTTCGAACCAGTGATTCCTACGATCGGAATGTTGTATTCGTCGCGGTGGCGTTCGGCAAGTCGTTGCAATGCTACAAGCGAGTTCTCCACACGCAGGAAGTTGGCGTCGGCATAGGTAGTGGCATAGTCCAATGGCACATGTTCCACCACGAAGTTGCGCACTCCGCGTCTGTAGAGGTCGGAAATATAATTATGACCGTCACCACGTCCCGACTTCAGGGCGAAGAACAATGTCTCCTCGGCGAAGCACAACGAGCGGCTGTCTGTTAGCAGAAACCCTATGTTGGCGTCGGCATTGCCGAAGCGATGGGCTCCTATGAGCGTTGTTACTTTTTCAATAGTATAAGTCATTTTCCGATAAATTGATATTATGTTGCAAACTTACAGATTTTCTCGCACATATAGGCAGATTATAGTAGTTTTTTTAGCAAAGAGTTTAACTATTCAACTACTGTATAGATATTGCAATAAAATAATTGATGTGTTTTCTTTGTCAATTCGCAAAATCATTAACATTTTCCTTGGAAGGATGTTATTGGTATTCGTAATCATATAGCTCATGGATATTTTGATATTGATGGCGATATGGTGTTTGATGTTGTAAAGAATGATTTGAATTCATCTGTCTCCTAATACGAATACGTATTCATCTGCCAATGATAACGTATTCATCTGCCAACGATAACGTATTCATCTGCCAACGATAACGTATTCATTATTCCGCTTTCAAAATGTTAATGATGACCTGTAAGATACATTTAATTATTGCTGTCTGGTAAAACTGATAATATGGCTCAGCCAGCATGGTATATAGCAAGTTCCATTTGGAAAATATTGCAATAAAATACTGAACAATAAAGCAATATAATGGTGCTAATTGTTTACCGGACAATAATAATAGAATATATTTCTGGAGAAAAACAGAAATAAAGTTTTTCCCAAATAATATAATACTGAATTTTAGCAAGTTCATAGATTTCAGAAGTTAAAGAAGTTTTTCACAAAGCTGAAGGAAGCTGCGCTCCCTTCAGTCGCTAGAAATTCTTGCTAAGGCAAGCGGCAAAGCCGAGCGATAGCCATTACTCTTTTTGCTGAATATTCAGCTGTAAGGCATACGGCTTTAAATTCTATAACTTCTATAACTTCTTTAACTTCTTTAACTTCTGAACTTGCGAAACTTGAATATAATATTTATAAAACAGCTGATGCATCTGCTTCGATAAACATTGAATCATCCATTTCGGCAAGCGACTTCTTCTTCTTGTTTTCTTTTGCACCAGCCTTGAGCAGGTTGCGGGCGGCAGTGATGATGCTTGCGCCACTGTAGGCGGTTGTTATTTTAAGTTTAGCGATTTTCTTTATGGTGTCGTTCATGCTTGTCTCCACATCGCCAAATCGCATACCGAAGTCCTGCACACGATCGATAACGGTGTTGGCGGCATCAATCATGGCTTGCTGGTTTTTGAGCTGTCGCACTTGGGTCCACATCATTTCCAGCACGCGCAGGTTCATGTACATGGTTTGCGGACCAAGTATCATCACTCCTTCGTCGTAAGCCTCGCGCCACAGTGTACTGTCGTTGAGCAATGCGAGATTGAGCGCACCCTCAATAGGCACGTACATTATGGCGAAGTTGAGTTTGTTGTATCCGCTTGGCAGATACTTGGTGTATTCCTTCTTTGCCAGTCGCTTCACCTGCGCTCTTACGCTTGCGATGTGCGACTTCAGATATTCGCTCTTCTCTGGCGTTCCGTCATCGGCGTTCATGTATCGCTCGTAGTCGGTCAGCGACATTTTGGAGTCAACCACGACGTGGCGATTGTTGGGGAAGTGTAGTATGAAGTCGGGTATCAGTCCCTTTCCGTCGTCGCCCTTAGCCGTCTTTCCTGCCTTGTCTTTAAGGGTCTCTTGTGTGTCAAACTGTTCGCCCTCCTTCAGTTCGAGGTCTTCGAGCAGCTGCTTCAGTTTCAACTCGCCGAAGTTGCCCTGCACCTTCACCTCGCCGGTTAGTGCACGGGTCAGTCGGTCGGCGGTCTCGCCTAATGCCACACTCTTCTGCATATTAATCTTAATGGTTTCGTCAAGACGGGTTAGAGCTTCGCTCTGCTGTTCCTTCGATTTGTCGAAAGCCTCCTGCATATCCTTCAGACTTTGTTGCAGAGGGTCAATAATCTTCGATACCTGCTCCTTGTTTCGCTCACCCAGTTCTTCCTGACGGCGCTTCAGAATTTCCTCCGACGTGGTCTGCATCTGCTCGCGAATGAGCTGGAGCTGATTGTCAACCTGCTCCTTGTTCATCTGTTTCAACGTCTCAATCTGCTTGTCGGCATTGTCCTTTGTTTGTGCAAGTTGCTTGTCGTGATAGTCCTTCAGCTCTGCAAGCTGCTTGTCGTACGCCTCCTTGAAGTCTGCCAGTTGCCGGTCGAACGATTCTTTCAGTTCGGCTTCTTTCTGTCTGTTGCGCTCAGTTTCGGTTTCGAGCGATGCTTTATAGTTGTCGGCATAAGCTTTCTGTACGTCGCGTTCGGATGTCAGCGTCTTGATTTGTTCGGTCTGGCTCTTGCTTCCCAACAGATATCCTACCGCTGCCATGACTACAGCAGCTATGCCTAAAATAATGTATACTATCATATATTATTGTAATGTGATTAGTCGTTTTGAGGTTATTTCTTCGTATTCTCTTTTCGTCTTGAAGCCATAAGATTCTGCAATACCACGCTCAGTATCACCATTGTGATGCCTACATAGAATGAAACGTTCAGCTCACGACTCTCACCGAATGCAGCGAAAGCTATGAGAATGGTGTAGCATGGCTCAAGGTTGTATGTGAGGTTGACGGTGAATGCCGAGAGTTTCTTTAGCACAATGATTTGCAGGAGATACAGACCTGCCGTGCAGAACAATGCAAGACACAGAAGCCACCATAAGTTATCGCCTTCGGGTATTACCATAACGGGTTGTGACGAAGGATAAATCATCAGATAGAACGGTATGATGATGCTCACACCTATCAGTCCGCCCACCATCAGATACAATAGTGCCGTGCGCGACTTGATGTTCTGGCAAGCCGTCTTGTTGGTTATGGCATATAGCGAGCACACGGCTGCCGATAGTACGCCGATGATGATACCTGTTCGGTAGCGGGTGTCGAACGAGAATATGCAAGCCAGTCCTACAATGGTGATAAGAGCCAATAGCATATCAACAATCGAAAATCGCTTGCGTAGTATCATCGGCTCGAATATGGATGTGAAGAAGCTGATGCTGGCAAAACTCACAACACCGATTGATACATTACTCGCTTTGATGGAGGCGTAGAATAAAATCCAATGCAAACCGAGCAATGTGCCGCAACCGGCTATTTTCAGAAATTTCTTGAATTCAACACGTGGCAGACCCGTAAATACGAGCAGAATCATCGTTGTGAATACGAGTCTATACCATGTAAGAGTTGTCTCATTGAGTGTAACGAGCTTGCCGAATAATCCTGTAAAACCTGCAAGCATTACACTCAAGTGTAGTTGTATGAATGCTTTCTTCAATCCTGTTTGTTCCATGTTTTTTAGTCGATAAATAACATGGCAAAAGTACAAATAAAAAACGAGATGCTCAACCCTTTCTTTGTAATTATTATGGCAGGTCCTTCCACATATCGCCCAACATGGCTGCGCCTCCGAATCCGTATTCCTCCAATTGTGGAATACGCTGGCGTGTGACGCCTCCCAATGCCACTACTTTGTGGTCGATAATGCCTTGTGCCGATGCTTGGCGCAGGACTTCGTCGCTGAATGCCGAATGGTAGCCTTGCTTGGATATGCTGTCGTATATAGGACTAAGGAATACGTAGTCCATCTTAGGCTTGCGCTCTATTACTTCCTCTAATGAGTGGCATGAGCACGACAGACTGCCATGATGGTCGGCTGGAACGGTATTGTTGCGGCGGTTGAGATGGATGCCGTGCAACTGAAATTCCTTGCACAATTCAAAATGATCGTGTACGACGATACGTTGCAGCCATCGCTTGTTTACTGTCTCAAGCAATTGTCGGCATTCTTCAGCTTGAGAGTCGGGCTTGCGAAGATGCAGCAGGTCGATGCCGCTCTCAAACAGACGGTTGATGGCTGAGGCTTCGTCTGTGAAAAAAGAGGGTAGGGTGATGGCGATGGTTTTCATTAGTTGAGAATTATGATAAGTTGAGAGTTGAGAGTTATGATAAGTTTATAGTTGAGAGTTGAAAGTTTAGAGTTATGATTACATATATCAACATTATTTATAATGCATAAATAGAAAAGCATATCATAACTCTCAACTTTCACCTCTCAATTCTCAACTATATAAAGAACTACTTATTAAGTTTCTCGATAATCAGTTCGGCAACCTTCTTGCCTGACATGAGCATACCGCCGAAGATTGGTCCCATACGTGGAGTGCCGGCTACGGCTGAAGATGCCATACCGCAAACGTACAGACCTGGATAAATCTCGCGTGTGCCCTCTACTACCTGACGCTCGCCTTCCTCTACGTCGAGTGAACGCTCGCCGATAACGCCGCCTGTTGTTGTCTCAAGACGGATGCCGTTCTTGCGTGCTACAACCTTGCACATCTCTGAGTCGTGACCTGTACCGTCGATAACGCACTTGGCCATGATGTTAAGCGGATCGACGTGCAGACCCTCGCGCAATACCGGAGTCCAGTTTACTACAACACCGCTCACCTTGTTTTCCTTGAACACTACGTCCTCTACAGAGTAGCAGTTGAAGATGGTTGCACCGGCGTGTACTGCGTGATACAGCAGCGATGATGTGCTCTCTACAGAGTCGATGGTGTAGAGTCCGTCTTCAAACGGATGGTAGTTGATTTCGAAGTCGTTAACGATGTCCATTGCCTCTTCCTGAATAACAATCTGGTTGAACATCATTGCACCACCCCACATACCGCCACCAGGCGACAGCTTGCGGTCGAACTGTGCTACTTTCAGTCCTGCCTTGGCAAGATAGTAGGCTGCTACGATACCTGACGGACCGCCGCCAACGATAGCGACGTCGAGGTCGAGGTTGTTCTGGAGTTTGTCAAAATAGGTAGTGATAATACCTTTTGATACTTGTGTTTCAATCATTGCTTTATATTGTTAATTGTTGATTTTATTACTTGGTTTCGTCGCAAAGTGTGTGGCTGATACGTGCTGCGCAGAAGTTAGGTCCGCACATGGTGCAGTAGTTGGCGTCCACCTTGTTGGTTGTGCGATAGTACTCCTCGGCGCGCTCTGGGTCGAGCGAGAGGTTGAACTGGTCCTTCCAGCGGAAGTCGTAGCGTGCCTTCGACAGAGCGTTGTCGCGTATTGTGGCACCTGGATGACCCTTGGCAAGGTCGGCTGCATGGGCAGCAATCTTGTATGTCACTACGCCTGTGCGCACGTCGTCCTTGTTGGGCAGTGCCAGGTGTTCCTTCGGAGTTACGTAGCAGAGCATGGCTGTGCCGTACCATCCTATCATAGCGGCACCGATGGCAGATGTGATGTGGTCGTAGGCAGGAGCAATGTCGGTTACGAGCGGGCCAAGTGTGTAGAAGGGTGCACCGTGGCACTTCTCTATCTGACGCTCCATATTCTCCTTTATCTTGTGCATTGGCACGTGACCCGGACCCTCGATGAATGCCTGCACGCCCTTAGCCCATGCACGTTCTACAAGCTCGCCCATTGTGTCGAGTTCGGCAAACTGTGCTGCGTCGTTGGCGTCGTAGGTAGAACCGGGGCGCAATCCGTCGCCCAACGAAATGGCAACGTCATACTTGGCGCAGATGTCGCAGATGTCGTCGAAGTGAGCATAGAGGAAACTCTCCTCCTGATGCACCTTGCACCACTTAGAGATGATGCTGCCGCCACGGCTCACGATGCCCGTCAGACGTGTGTCGGCGAGGTTGATATTCTTCAGACGGATGCCGCAGTGGATGGTGAAGTAGTCTACGCCCTGCTCGCATTGCTCGATGAGTGTGTCGCGGAATACCTCCCATGTCAGGTCCTCGGCCTTGCCGTTCACCTTCTCAAAAGCCTGATACATAGGCACGGTGCCTACTGGTACGGGGCAGTTGCGCAGAATCCACTCGCGTGTCTCGTGTATGTTGTCGCCCGTAGAGAGGTCCATCAGAGTGTCGCCACCCCACTTGCAGCTCCACACGGCCTTCTCCACCTCCTCGTCAATGCCCGAAGTGATGGCTGAGTTGCCTATGTTTGTATTGATTTTCACGAGGAAGTTGGTGCCGATAATCATCGGTTCTGACTCCGGATGCTTCTTGTTTGCGGGTATGACGGCACGTCCTGCTGCCACTTCGTCGCGTACAAACTCCGGTGTGATACGGGTCTCGATGCCAAGTTCGCGGCAGTTCATGTTCTCACGAATCGCTACGTACTCCATCTCCTGCGTTATCACGCCCTGGCGTGCAAGCGACATCTGTGTATCGCCCTCCTTGCGTGAGTCGATCCAAGCCTGACGCAAGTGGGGCAGTCCGCGCTTCAGGTCGATCTCGATGTTAGGGTCGCTGTACGGACCACTTGTGTCGTATATGTAGACGGGAGCGTTGGGTGTCTCAATGCGCTCGCCGCCTACAATCTTCACTGTAGGTTTCTGATGAACCACGCGCATACCTACACGCAGGTCCTTGTAGATTTCTCCCTTCATGTACACCTTCTCTGAAGAAGGATAGGAGAATTTGATGTTGTTGTTCATAATGATGTAGTAAGAAGCCCCACCCCCAGCCCCTCCCCCGTAGGGAGGGGAGTGATGTGCTCTATTTGCTTGTTTTTATTTAATTTTATATTCTCGTTTTATTTTATATTGAATCCTCATGATTAGCCTTTCATACCACTCCCCTCCCTACTGGGGAGGGGCTGGGGATAGGGCTTTAGTTTTCTTGATTAGCCTTTCATACTACTCCCCTCCCTACTGGGGAGGGGCCGGGGGTGGGGCTTTAGTTTTTTTGATTAGCCTTTCATACCACTCCCCTCCCTACTGGGGAGGGGCTGGGGGTAGGGCTTTAGTTTTCTTGATTAGCCTTTCATACTACTCCCCTCCCTATTGGGGAGGGGCCGGGGGTAGGGCTTTAGTTTTTTTGATTAGTCGTTCATACCACTCCCCTCCCTACTGGGGAGGGGCCGGGGGTAGGGCTTCATGGGTTTGGTTTTGTGCTTTTGACGAACCTTTTCATTTCCTCCACCGGATTCTCTGCATCCAGCACAGCGCCACTCACGGCTATGCCCGTCACCCCCGTCTGCATTATGGCAGGAATGTCTTCCGCCTTGATACCGCCAATCGCCACAATCGGCAGATTGATATTGGCATCGTGCATTTGCTTTACTATGCGCTGATAGCCTTCAAGTCCGAGAATAGGCGAGAGGTTTTTCTTTGTCGTAGTAAATCGGAAGGGGCCGCATCCTATGTAGTCGGCACCCTGACGGGCCAGTCGCTGTATGTCGTCGAACGTGTTGGCGGTGCCACCTATTATATAATGTGTACCGAGCACGCGTCGCGCTTCGTCTACAGGCATATCGTTCTTGCCAAGATGTACGCCGTCGGCACCGGTATCAATGACCAGGTTCACACGGTCGTCGAGAATGAACTTAGCATTGTATTCGGTGCACAGCTTGCGTATTTCGTGAGCAATAGGTCGCACCTCGTCGTCGGTTGCACCCTTCATGCGTAGTTGAATCCATCGGCAACAGCCTTCCAGAGCCATGCGTGCGCCGTCGGTATAACCGTAGCGTGAGTTGGTATGAGTTATGAATTGTATCATCAGTATTGTTTATTTAGTGTAGTATGGGTTGCGGATTGAAGAAGTGGTTTACGGGCCCGTGTCCACGTCCTATCTCCACGTCCTTGCCAGCCTCAAGAGCCTTATATAAATAAGTCTTTGCCAGTCTTATGGCGTCAGCCATCGTATGGCCTAAAGCCAGATGGGCAGTAATGGCGGACGACAGAGTGCATCCCGTTCCGTGAGTGTTGCGTGTCTCTACGGTCTGTGCCTCGTATGTCTCCACCCGCTGTCCGTCGGCATACAGAATGTCGGTCTTGGTGTTGCCGTCGAGATGTCCGCCCTTTACCAGAACGGCGCATCCAGCTTCGCGGCATATCTTGCCAGCAGCACGATCCATGTCGTCAACAGTCTCAATCTTTATGCCCGACAGGATTTCGGCTTCGGGCACGTTGGGCGTCAGGAGCGAAGCCAAAGGCATCAGTTCGGTGCGAAACACCTGCAGAGCATCCTCCTGCATCAGTCGGCATCCGCTTGTCGAAACCATAACGGGGTCGATGATAACCGCCACGCCTTTGTATTTGCCCAATGTCTCGGCAATGGCGTGAATGGTATCGGCATCGTTCACCATTCCTATTTTTACAGCCCTCGGATGTATATCGTCCATTACGGCACTAATCTGTCCGCCCACTATTTCGGGTCGGATTGCTTCAATGCCGTACACTCCCTGGGTGTTCTGCACGGTCACGGCTGTGATGGCTGAGGCTGCATACACTCCCAAAGCCGACATTGTCTTGATGTCGGCTTGTATGCCGGCACCTCCTACGCTGTCGCTTCCGGCTATAGTAAGGGCACATCTGTATTGCATAATTGTCGTTTCATATGTGTGGGGCTGTTGCAAGGGTTTGCCGCAAATGCGCTCTGCAATTGTATGCAACTGTTGTCAACTTGTTGATTGTACAGGATAGAAATATTTCCTACGGCGGCATTATCCGCTTCAGGTTCTACGGGTATAATCTCAGCAGCACAATCCATGCTGCACCCCTAATTTCTTGTTTGGTTCGTACGCAAAATTATACAAAAAAGGTGAAACGGCAAAGTATTTTACATGAAAAAACGGATCAAACTCTCATCATCTCACCATCATAACATATCACCCGAAGCTCCGCTCCTGCACAATATTTGCATTTTTATCGCTCAATACTGCCAGTTGAGCGCACAAAGAAATCTTTGGCCCGAAATTTTCGAGTTTTGAGCGTGCAGCAGTTATTGTGCTTGTATACAGTGTGTTATGCTGTTTGTGGGTGTTGTTGTGCAAAATCGCAAAGCTCAAAAAGACTCCTTTTTCTTTCAAATGTACTCCTTTTGCCTGTCATTAAGGCTCCTTTTGCAATGCAATAGGACTTCATTTGCATTCTGATTGTAGTCCTTTTGCTATGCAGAAGTGGTACTTTAGTAATGCAGAAGAGCCTTGACAGCCGGGTAGGGGTGTTCCGATGCTGCAAAATATGATAAAAGACGCTTCCGAAATCTCTAGAATAAGATTTCATTTTGTAATAAAATTTTACTGCTTGTGCGATATTTGCATCTTTCTATGTACCTTTGTGCGTACATTATTTTAAAACTAACTTATTACTAAAATTTCTTACTACAAAACAATGATCAATATGTTCAATAGAGCGCTGCTCATCGCATGTCTTATGATACCTATGGCGGCAATGGCACAGGTCTGCCTTGTCAGCAAGGGCAAACAGCAGGGACGCATAGTGCTTGTAGAGGATAACGACGTCAACCGCAAGGCTGCCACGCTTCTGCAGCGCTTTGTTCGCGAGACGTCAGGGGGCGAACTTAAAATCATAGCCACAACCAAACTTGCCAAGAACGATGTGGTGATAGGCGAAAAGACCATGGAGGCTACTGACGACGGATACGTAATCGACTGCTCGAACGGCACACTCGCCATTAAGTCGGCAGGCGGAAAGGGTGCCATATACGGCGTGGCTACGCTTCTTGAAAAGTTTGTTGGCGTAGACTATCTGGCGAAGGACTTCTATACGCTTACTCCTTCTGCCGACATACGCATTCCTAAGATGCACGTGGCAGAAAGTCCTGCATTCCGCTTCCGACAGACTTTCAGCTATTCAAACAACGACAACACTTACCGCGACTGGATGAGACTACATGATCACAGTGAGGTGTTTGCCAATGATATGTGGGTGCATACGTTCGACCGACTGCTGCCATCGTCGGTGTATGGTAAGACGCATCCCGAATACTATTCGTTCATCAGCGGCGAACGACGCCCCGGCAATCATAGCCAGTGGTGTCTCTCCAATCCTGAGATTTTCGAGATTGTAGCCAATCGCATCGACTCTATCTTCAAAGCCAATCCCGGACGCAACACTATATCCGTAAGTCAGAACGACGGCAACGACACTTATTGCCAATGTCCCGAATGCAAGAAGGTGAACGAGTATGAGGGTTCGCCCGCTGGATGCTACATCAGGTTTCTCAATCGATTGGCTGAGCGGTTTCCCGACAAGCAGATCTCAACGCTTGCCTATCTGTTCACCATGCACCCGCCAAAGCATGTCAAGCCGCTGCCTAACGTCAACATCATGCTTTGCGACATCGACTGCAAGCGCGAGGTGCCACTTACCGACAACGAGTCGGGACGCGATTTCGTGAAGGCAATGGAAGGTTGGGCGAAGATATCCAACAATATTTTCGTGTGGGACTATGGCATCAATTTCGACAATGTGGTGGCACCGTTCCCCAACTTCCATATCCTGAAGAAGAACATACAGCTCTTCAAGCGCAATCATGCCACAATGCTCTTCGAACAGGTGAACGGTTCGCTTGGCACCGACTTCTCCGAAATGAGAGCATATATAATAGGTAAGCTGATGTGGAATCCCGAATTGGATGCCGACTCGTTGATGAAGACATTCATGAAGGGATATTATGGTCCGGCTGCCACCTATTTATATAGGTATCAGCAGATGCTTACCGGTGCGCTGCTGTCGTCGGGCATTCCGCTGTGGATATACGATTCGCCGATAACTCATAAGAAAGGTATGCTCAACGCCAACCTCCGCAAGGCATACAACGAACTCTTCGATGAGGCTGAGAAGGCTGTGGCTGCCGACTCGGCAAGGCTGGCGCATGTTCGCATAGCACGACTGCCGCTGCGATATAGCGAACTGGAGATTGCACGCACGGAGAAAGGTGGCGACAAGGCGTATACTGAGAAGGCGCTCGATACGTTCCAGAATACTTGTGCCATGTATGGAGTGACGACACTCAACGAACGTAATAATAATGTTGAAGACTATTGCCGACTCTATCGTCAGCGTTTCCTTCCTACTGATACTAAGAACATGGCGGCTGGTGCAAATGTGATTTGGAACCTGCCGCCAGACGAAAAATACCTGCCTATTGCCGACAAGGCTCTCACCGACGGACTCTATGGAGGCACCACTTTTGTTGAGAGTTGGGTGGGATGGAAAGGCAAAGATGCCGACTTTACGCTGGATATGGGAGAGGTGAAGACTGTTCAAAAGGTCAGCACCGACTTCCTGCATCAGCTCGGAGCGTGGATTCTGATGCCAAAGAGCGTGACTTATTACGCCAGCGAGGACGGTAAGGCATACACTTTGATAGGCAATCATGAGTTTGCTGAAGACCGCGACATCAGCGTGAAGTTCGTTCCTGTTACCGTAAGTCTTGACAAACCTATCAAGGCAAGATACATTCGCGTGGCGGTAAAGACCATCGGTCTATGCCCCACATGGCATTATGGTGTTGGATATCCAGCCTGGTTCTTTATTGACGAAGTTGTGGTTGAATAAAGAAAATCAAGGTAAAAGCGCTTGAAAACGTGCTTTCCCTTGATTTTGGTCAATTCTAAACCGAAAATGCAAGTTTTCTTGAAACTTTTTCGTCAAAACTCTTGCACGGTAAGACTTTTTGTTATACCTTTGCATCCGCTTTCGAGAACGAAACCTCAAGCAAAACGAGATTAAGTAGTGTTCGGGAAGCGAAAAGAAAGAGTTCTTTGAAAAGATTTACATAAACAGACAAGTAGTACAAGAAGCAAGTCTTACATTATTTATAATGTGTAGATTTGGGTAATATACATACCGTTAATTCATTAAAAGATATACGGAAGCGTTCTGAAACAGATATAAACAATAAGCAAATTCCCGCTAAGGCTTAGAAAGGCCCAGTCGGCCCAGTAAGGCTTAGCGTCAAGGAATTTGCTGGTAAAAGATATTTTACAATGTAGAGTTTGATCCTGGCTCAGGATGAACGCTAGCTACAGGCTTAACACATGCAAGT
>CAJJOL010000002.1:0-150724 GCA_905193385.1 uncultured Prevotella sp.
AAATTATTGAGATTACCAACTTTTACAAAGACTTTCTTATCCCGAACTCAGGTTAGTACAATTGCAATGCAACGGAGGCTTAATTGCATAGCAAAAGGACTCCTTCTGCTATGCAAAAGGAGCCCTTTTGCTATTGCCAAACTTGCACAATCCAGCGCACACCAGCCTAACTTATTGTGTACAAACGACATAACGCTGCACGCGCAAAACTCACGAATTTCGAGCAAAAGATTTCTTTGTGCGTTCAACTCGCAGTTTTGAGCGATGAAAAATGCAAATATTGTCTACTCAGCCGATGCATTATGCGATATTCGCAGATGTATGGTGCAAAAAAATTGCAAGTAGAGTTGTAATTCAGGATTTTTATATAATTTTGCAACCGCAACGGTTCGCCTCTCTTATTATTGAAGGAGGCGATTAAAAGGGAATGGGGTGAGAGTCCCCGACTGTCCCGCAGCTGTGAGCCGCCCTTATATCGGGCGCGAACAACGATGCCACTGAGACTTTTTTCAATGTCGAATGTTAAGTGTTGAATGTTGAATTCTCGGGAAGGCGTTCGCGTCTGGGCGGTAAGTCAGAAGACCTGCCGTATTTGCCGTAAGGTTGTTCATGATGCCCCGTGGATTGGGCACGAACGACAGACTAACATCACTGGAAAAGAATGTTTACATAGTTCATGGCGTGATGCTATGGGCATATACTTTAATTATATCAATAAGCGTATGAAGAAAATCTTTACTTCTATTGTGTTGGTTTTGTGCATCAGCGTGTCTGTACTTGCACAAACCACAACCATTAATGTTCAGGGACAACCACGCAAGGTGAATGCCGCTGTAGCTGCGCGCATACAGAAGGCTGCCAAAGCCGTTGCGTCAACTGGCATCGACTTCTCTAAAATAGAGCGTTGGGCAGGCGAAGGCGACTGCAAGGCTGCTCTTGCCATTAAGTGGGCTGACGGACAAAACGACGGCAAGACACTCGTTTGGGGCTATCGCTGGAACAAGGGCGAGACCAAGACTGGCGAAGACCTTATCCGTGCCGTTGTCAAAGCCGACCCGGCATTGTATATGATGGCTACTCAAGCCAGCTGGGGTTTCTATATTGGTGCTTTCGGTTATGATGCCGACGGCGACCGCTACGTCACTCTTACTAATATGAACGGCGAGATATATCCACGCAATGGCATGTTCGACATTCCCTCGTCAGAGTTTGAAACTTCTGCAAGCACAAAGTGGGGCGACGGTGATTCGTGGAACTCACCATCGGGATACACTGACTTCTGGGGCTATTATACAGCCGAGAAGGCTTCTGATGCTCTTGTTTTTTCTAATGTTGGTACAAGTGGTCGTAATCTCACAGATGGTTGTGTGGATACTTATGTGTTCTGCTCAAGCTCTTCGGAGAATATATATGACGGCAACCTTGAGTATCTGCCTGCAACAGTAGACTATACGAAGGGTGCATATATGGTGAACGAAGATTGGACTGGGCACCGCAATTCTACCGTTAACTTCCTCTCTAAGGACGGCACTTTCGTTTACGACCATGTAGAGAATTTAGGCGTTACGGCTTGTTATGGTACATTCTTCGGCAATCGTTTCTATGCCATCTCAAAGCAGGATGGTGGCTACGGACGTATCTCTGTATGCGATGCCAACTCTACACGCGTAATCAAGCAGATAAATAGTATCGACGGTAATGAAGGACGTTCGTTCTGCGGTGTTGATGAACACAAGGCTTATGTAAGTACTTCAAGAGGTATATACACTCTTAATCTCGACGAACTGACTGTAGGTGCTGCCGTGAAAAACGCTGATGGTGGCGACGCCAAACTCGGAGAGTGTGGCAATATGGTGCGCCTTGGCGACTATGTTTACGCTACAGAGTATGGCAATAGCCTCCGCATCATCGACTGCAATACCGACCGCATTGCTGCAACAATTACGGCTAAGGTCTATTCTATCACTATGTCGAAGGACGGACAGTTGTGGGTGAGCACCAACAAGGGCATTAGCCGTGTCAACACAGAGTCACGTCAGCTTGAAGATATAACTCTGCCTTCTGGCATTAGCGCTCCTGCAAAATCTTTAGCATGGGCCTCTGACGGATTGTGCGCAAGTCTTCAGAACAACGTTATTTATTGGACATCGGCTTCGGGCTGGAACCCAACCACCATTTTTAAATACGACATTGACAACAATGAGTTTGCTAAGGTTGTAGACCTCACAAACGATGCCAACAAATGGGTTATGTACAGCGCAAGCAACTTGCGTGTCGACCCCGTGACCGACAATCTGTATGTTAGTCTGTTTAAGGATTGGGGATCTCAGGACTACGCTGTGCGCATCTACGACAACAAGGGCACGCAGCTCAATGAGTACGAACTCACACAGAAAAACTACTGGTTCCCTGGCATGTTTGTCTTCCCCGACGTAGAAGACCCTATTGCAGGCAATATAGATGCTGTAAATGTTGAGGAGAACAAGGACGCTGTGGTTGACCTTGCTAAGGTTTGCAGCGATGCCGACAACTTCCAGGCTGCTATCGTAAAGACAGTAAAGAGCGTAGCAGACAACAATGTTGCAACAGCAACCGTTAAGAACGGCAAGCTCGTCGTTACGGGTGTTAAGGCTGGCAATACAACAGTTACGCTTAACTTCTGCTCTAACGGCATCAGCACTACAGCTACTCTCAACGTAACAGTAACTAAGGCTACTGGCATCACCGGCACCCAGACCTCTGCTGACATTCGTGAGATTGCACGCTTCACTATCGACGGCAAGCGCATCAACCAGCCTCAGCGAGGCATCAACATCGTGAAGTACTCTGACGGAACGGTGAAGAAGGTGATTGTGAAATAATAGTTTTTATCCAATCCAAGATAATTAGGTTAGACATGAGGCGGTCAGAGCGCGAGAGCGTACTGCCGCCTTTTTGCTTTTTTTTGAGTAACTTTGCACCGATGTACAAATTCAATATACTACTTATAATGCTGTTGCTGGGCATGCAGTCGATGGCTCAGACATCGCGACTCGACTCCATCCACACCCTGCGGGATGTGGCTGTGGTAGGCGTGCGCCCTCATTATCTCACACCGTCGCAGACATTGCAGGGGGCAATGCTGCAGAATCTGTCCACAACCAGCGTTGCCGATGCCTTGAAGTATTTCTCGGGCGTGCAGATAAAGGACTACGGCGGACTGGGCGGACTGAAGACTGTCAACGTGCGTTCATTAGGTTCGCAGCACGTGGGAGTGTATCTCGACGGCATACGCATCAACAATGCGCAGAACGGACAGATTGACCTCGGACGCTACTCGTTGAGCAATATGGAGTCGGTATCGCTCTACAACGCCAACCGCAACGAACGCCTGCAGTCGGCATCGGAGTATGCCTCGGCTGCAACGGTATATATGCAGACCCGACGTCCTACCGAGACTGCATACTCGCTGGAGTATGGATGCGGCTCGTTCGGACTGAACAAGGTGAAGGGTTATTTCTCGTTGAAGAACCTGATGTTTGTCGATGCCGAATATCAGCACACCAAAGGCAACTACGGTTTCCGCTTCCGTTCGGAGCAGGAGGACACGGTGGGCCGTCGCAACAACTCCGACATAACATTTTATCGTGTCGAGGCTGCCGGATTCTATCGCGGATTGTCTACACATATATATTATTACAACTCGGAACGTGGACTCCCCGGACCCGTCATCCGACGACTTTCCGACCAGTGGGATTCTACCGACCGCCAGTGGGACCAGAACTTCTTCGTGCAGTCGTCGTACAAACACGCTTGGGAACACTTCGGACTGAAGACCAACATCAAGTACGCCTTTGACTATCTGCACTATCTGCAAGACCCCAATACCAACGCCTCTACTATGTTCTGCGACAACCATTATACCCAGCAGGACGTATACGGCTCCATAGCCGGAGCGTGGAACACACGCTACTTGTCGCTCACAGCAAGCACCGACCTGCGCTGGACCGACCTCAATGCCGACGTATATAAGTTTGATTACGTATATCGCATTGACTCAAAGTCGCTGTTGTCGGCAATAGCTTCTTATCGGGGCTTCGAGGCAAACGTAGCTCTTCTCTACACACACATATCCGACCACACGCGTTCGGCTGCCTCGCCATTGAGCCGTCTGGCTCCTATGTATCTGGCGTCGTGGCACGGCGGACCATGGACTGTGCGTGCTTTCCACAAGCGCATATTCCGTGCGCCTACGCTCAACGACCTCTACTATACGCTGGTGGGCAATGTGCAGCTTCGACCGGAGTACACATCGCAATGGGATATGGGCGTAGACTATAAGGACAAGTATCTGCATCTCGCCCTCGACATGTACTACAACCGCATCGAAGACAAGATTGTGGCTATTCCGATGAAGTGCCAGTTCCGCTGGTCGATGGTCAATTTCGGACTCGTTAAGTCGTTGGGACTGAGCGCTACAGCCGGTTACGACCGCCAGTGGGGTAAATTCTCGCTCTCGACCAACGCCAACTACACCTGTCAGCGCGACCGTGACTACTCGTCGCCAGCCGATCCGGAGTACAAGAACACCATACCTTACTCGTCGTTACACTCCGCTTCGCTCATACTCGACCTCGGATACGACGGCTACTCGCTCTGTACGTCGTGGTTATACACTGGCGACCGCTTCGCATTGATATCCAACAATCGTGAGGATATGCTCGGCGACTGGTATACCGTCGACCTGAAACTCAACAAGCAGTTCCACATTGGCAAACACAACGTACAAGCCACCATAGAATGCAACAACCTGACCGACTCGCGACACGAAGTAGTGAAGCGCTACCCTATGCCCGGTCGCAACTGGAAATTCACTCTGCAGTGGAAGATATAGAAGAAGATTGGCAGCGAAAAAATTTTGAAAATACATCTTTTTTGACTATATTCGCACTCATAAAGATTCTATAATTCACCATAGCAGTGTTTGCAAAAACATATCAGTCAAAACAACAATGAATATGGAAAAACGAGTACTTGAGAAACAAATACGTTTGCCACTTGATGAGCTGAAGCTGGCTTTTGCTGCATCTTGCGTAGAAGGTATTGCACGAAAAACGGGCAAGCCCTACTACGAGGTGTATGAAAGAATGAGCAAAGCAGGGGCTATAGAGAATTACATTATTCCATATTACGACACACTGCATACCGAAAGTCGCGAATATGTTATTGACGACGTTATGGAATATATAGAGAATAAGGAAAGGGACACAAAATGCTGACAGTATATCATGGCTCCACCCAAACAGTAGATGCACCCGTATGTGCTTTCGGTCGTCCGAGGTTGGACTTCGGACAGGGTTTTTATGTGACTGATATAAAGGAACAGGCTGAACGTTGGGCGAAAGCTATAGCTGGCAAACGCGATACAGAACCAGTTCTGAATATATATCATCTCGACCGTGAACAGATTTTATCGGAGGGCAGATGCAAGATTTTCACTTCTTATAATGCTGATTGGCTTGACTTTATTGTGGCAAACCGACGTGGCGAAAACGTTGCAGCCGAGTACGATTATATAGAAGGCGGTATAGCAAACGACCGTGTTATTGACACGGTGAATCTTTATATACAAGGGCTTATCGATTCAGCAACGGCGTTGCAGCAGTTGGCTTTCTATAAACCTAACAACCAAATATGTCTCTTAAATCAAAGTCTAACTGATAAATACTTGCATTTTTATGGATCAGAAAGAATTTGAAAAGCGAATGAAGTCGCCTGAAATACAGGAAATGATACTCAGTCATCAGATAGGAGGCGTGGCTTACGAGCTGTCCAAAAGGCTAAACGTCTCGCCAGCACGTGCTCTTGACCTCTTCTATCGCAGCCAGACTTGCGCCGACTTGCACAACCGTAAGACCGGACTTTATCTTTATGGCAATCTGTATATTGCCGATGAATTTATGTTGGAGTGCCAAGGCAGATAATCTACTTGGCTAACAGCTACGTATTATACTTATGACTATATTGAATACACTACGCCACAAAAGCATGTCGCGCACGACATCTACGGATTGTGGCATAGCAGGCTTTTTATGTACATTAATGACGCTTATGCTCCTTACTTCGTGCTCATTGCAGCCTGCCGACTATCCTACGCCAGATGAGCCGACCGCCGATTCCGACCGACTTATTGTCGTTTGCGAGGGATTGTGGGGCATGGACAACTCGTCGTTGTCGCTCATTGACCATGGAGTATTGACCAACCGATGGTTCCAACAGCAGAATCCAGGCCAGCATCTGGGCGACACTGGCCTCGATATACTGCAAATCAACGACACGCTGATAGCCATAAGCGTCAACTGGTCGAACATTATACAGTACATCAGACCCGACGGCACGGCGATAGCCGCTACCGAAAACATCCCCAACAACCGCCGTTTGGCTACCGACGGCAAGGGATTTCTCTACGTGACATCGTATGCCGACAAGGGCTATGTGGCTAAAATCGACCTGCGCACAAAGCAGATTGTAGACACCTGTCATGTGGGCTACGAGCCTGAAGGCATCGCCTACTACGACGGCCGTCTGTACATTGCCAATACGGGAGGATACAGCACGCAAACCAAAGATCACGGATATGAGCAGACCGTAAGCGTGGTTGACGCACCGACTATGCGCGAGCTGCGTCGCATCGACACCGGATGCAAGAATCTGTACGGCATCATGTCGCAGTCGGGACAGTACATCTGCATCAACTCGGCAGGCGATATGTACCACATTCCGCCCCGTTGCATCGTGCTCAACATGGCTAACGACGAGTTTCGGGTGTACGATTTCCCTGCCACATACAACTGCGCTTATCACAATAGGTTCTACATGATAGGTTCCAGCTACTCATACATCACCAGCACATACACCTATTCGGCGCACACCATAAGCCTGCCCTCGCTCGAAGCCAGCGAAGGACTTGCCGACTACAACGCTGCCAATGAGACGATAATGAACATGCAGTCGCCCTACGCTATATACATTTCGCCACTGTCGGGCCACATGTATGTCAGCGACGCACGGTCGTATGCCACCAACGGATATGTCTATGAATTCGACCGCCAGGGCGTGCAACTCAAACGATACTTGCTGCGCGGAGTCAATCCGGGCAGAATAATAGCAATGTAAAGCAATATGTTAGTAATGTAAAAACAGGATGTTAGCAATATAAAAACAGAATATGAAACGATTGACAATACTTCTTGCCGCACTCATTATGGTTGTAGTGACGGCATCGGCGCAAGCCAAACAGACAGTTAAGGTGCTCGAATATTGCCCCGCACCGGGTCAGTTTACCAATAAAATCCCCGAAATCGACAACACAATGTCGGCAGAAGAGCGACTGAAGGCATGCGAAGAACAGTTGGAGGATGGCAACCCCGTGTGTCTCGGCGCAGCCGGAGGCTACATCACCGTGGCTCTCGACCAACCAATAAAGAACGGCAAAGGCTCTGACATACGCATCCTTGGCAATGCTTTTTATTCTTTAAACGACCCCAAGTATGGCGATGCAACAATAGGAGGTTCGATTGAACCGGGCATCGTGTACGTTGGAGTAGGCTCGACACCCGAGACGGCTGAGTGGTACGAACTGGCTGGTTCGGAATACTATACCACCGAGATACACCGTTTCGAGATAACCTATTACAAGCCGACTGTAGAAGCTGGCGAAAGCACAACGCCACATATCACCATCGACAACTACATCCGTTGGACTGCATCGTGGACCAATCCCGACGGCAGCAAGCAGACGGCAGAGGGCTGGCAGCCAAAGAATCAATATAACAAACAGTCGTATTGGCCCTCATGGGAAGAGAACGACCAGATAACATTTCGTGGAGCGCGACTGCCCGACAATGCTGTCAACTACGGTGGCGACGGTTCCGACCCCGACAATCCGCAAAAATGGGTGAGCTATCGTTATGCAGCCGACTCATATGGATATGTTGATGCAGCCCCCAACAGTGACGATGTGTACACCACATTCGACCTCGACTGGGCGGTAGACAGTGATGGCAACCCCAAACATCTTGACCATGCCGACTTCATACGCATACAGTCCGGCGTGCTACAGCAGTGCGGATGGTTGGGCGAGACATCAACCGAGGTGAGCAGTATCACCAATCTGCACCTCACGGAGGGCTACGACGACAACCCCATCATCATCACTCCGCGACAGCGACCCACCGGCATTGCAGGCACAAGCGCCAACGCTGCGCGCGAGACCATGCGCATGAGCATAGACGGCCGACGACTGCTGAAGCCCGAACGCGGCATCAACATCGTAAGATACTCCGACGGAAGCGTGCGAAAGGTTGTTGTAAAGTGATTGTGTGCTAAAATCATACTCTTACACAAGAGTCATGTCAAAGAAAAAGCGTAACTTTGCAAACAAAACGCCCGCACATTATTTATAATTGAATAAAAACAGAATAAAATCATGACAATAGAACAGCAAATCGTCGCTACCGCAATAGCTGCGGTGAAAGAACTTTATGGTCAGGAAGTGCCTGAGAAGATGGTGCAGCTGCAGAAGACCAGAAGCGAGTTTGAGGGCAATCTCACTCTCGTAGTGTTCCCATTCCTCAAGATTTCGCACAAGAAGCCTGAGGACACAGCACAAGACCTCGGCAAGTACATCAAGGACAACTGCCAGGCCATCGCCGACTACAATGTTGTGAAGGGATTCCTCAATCTCGTCATCGACAAGAAGGCTTGGCTCGGACTGCTCAACGAGATGAACGCCAACGAGAAGTTCGGCGAGAAACCCGTAACTGAGAACTCTCCGCTCGTGATGATTGAATACTCATCACCCAACACCAACAAACCGCTCCACCTCGGACACGTTCGCAACAACCTGCTCGGATGGTCGTTGGCACAGATTATGGAGGCTAACGGCAACAAGGTGGTGAAGACCAACATCGTAAACGACCGTGGTATACACATCTGCAAGTCGATGCTCGCATGGCTGAAGTACGGCAACGGCGAGACACCTGAGACTTCCGGAAAGAAGGGCGACCACCTTATCGGCGACTACTACGTAGCCTTCGACAAGCACTATCGCGAGGAAGTGAAGACTCTGAAGGCTCAGTACATGGCTGAAGGAATGGACGAGGAAGCTGCCGAGAAGAAAGCTAAGGAAGAATCGCCGCTCATCAAGGAGGCTCACGAGATGCTCGTTAAGTGGGAGCAGAACGATCCTGAGGTTCGCGCATTGTGGAAGAAGATGAACGACTGGGTATATGCCGGATTCGATGAGACATACAAGGCTCTCGGCGTAGGCTTCGACAAGATTTACTACGAGTCGAACACCTATCTCGTCGGTAAGAAGAAGGTGGAGGAAGGACTTGCCAAGGGACTCTTCTTCCGCAAGGACGACAACTCTGTTTGGGCTGACCTCACAGGCGAAGGACTCGACCAGAAGCTGTTGCTGCGTTCTGACGGCACCAGCGTATACATGACTCAGGACATCGGAACAGCCGAAATGCGCTTCAACGACTTCCCCATCGACAAGATGATATACGTCGTTGGCAACGAGCAGAACTATCACTTCCAGGTGCTCTCTATACTCCTCGACCGTCTCGGATTCAAGTGGGGCAAGGAGCTTGTACACTTCTCTTACGGAATGGTTGAGCTGCCCAACGGCAAGATGAAGAGCCGCGAGGGAACCGTAGTTGACGCCGACGACCTCATTGCAGCAATGATTGGCGACGCCAAGCAGACAAGCGAGGAACTGGGCAAGTTTAAGGATATGACCGAAGAGGAGCGCAACGAGATTGCCCGCATCGTAGGTCTGGGTGCGCTGAAGTACTTCATCCTGAAGGTAGACGCACGCAAGAACATGCTGTTCAATCCTGAAGAGTCAATCGACTTCAACGGCAACACAGGTCCGTTCATTCAGTATACATACGCCCGTATACGCTCAATCCTGCGCAAGGCTCAGGCTGAGGGCATCGCCATTCCAGCACAGTTGGGCGAGAACATGCCTCTCAACGAGAAGGAGATAGAGCTAATACAGAAGCTCAACGAGTTTGGCGCTGCCGTAGAGCAGGCTGGCAAGGACTACTCACCGAGCGGCATTGCCAACTATTGCTACGAGCTGACCAAGGCATTCAACCAGTTCTATCACGACTACTCAATCCTGGGTGCCGACACCGATGACGAGAAGATAGTACGTCTGGTACTGGCTCAGAACGTTGGCAAGACGCTGAAGAACGGCATGGCATTGCTGGGTATTGAGGTGCCTGAGCGCATGTAATGTAGCCTTATGGACACACTCAATCCTCCAGACTACCGCCACGACACGGTGTTGCCGCTGCCCATGGAGGTGACGGCCAACGCCTGGGCGGTGGACGCAGCGTGCTCCGGCAATCCGGGTCCGATGGAATATCAGGCCATCGACCTTGCCACCGGAGCGCAGGTGTTCCACTTCGGTCCGATGCACGGCACCAACAACATAGGCGAATTTCTCGCCATTGTACACGCGCTTGCATTGCTCGACCGCCAAGGCATTACGGGCAAGACCATCTATTCCGACTCGCACAACGCAATACTGTGGGTTCAGAAGCGACAGTGCAAGACCAAACTGGAGCGCACTCCGCAAACCGAACCACTCTATCAGATAATCGCCCGCGCCGAGACATGGCTCCGCACGCATCAGATAAAGAACTATCTGGTGAAGTGGGAGACGCGCAAGTGGGGCGAAGTGCCTGCCGATTTCGGCAGGAAGTAATAAGGGAAAAGCCCCACCCCCTGCCCCTCCCCCGTAGGGAGGGGAGTGGTATGCTGGATAAACTATGGCATTCTTGCTGTAGCCAGCACAAACAATTAAGCGGAACGGCGGACTCCCGTCCGACGCACAAGCAGAAACAATACATTAGCGTTATGTCGCTTCTTTTGTTTACTTGCGCGTCGGACGGGAGTCCGCCGTTCCGTTTTTATTATATAAAGAGCCTTTTCCCCATATTCCCTATTAAGATGAGTAGCAGAACCTCCACCATCCTTTTGGCATTCTTCTAAGAGTGTCGAAAGTCAACTAAAAATTATTCTAAACGCAGAGAAAATTATGATTTTCCTTCAGTCCTTTATGTTTTTTGGGATAAATGATGTAACTTTGGACTCTAAGAAAACTGAAATAACGATGAATATTAAGTAACAAAGTAATCATAAGATATATGGCAATACCTATTAACATAGAAGATTTGCTAAGTAAGCAAAAGGTTGAGTCAAATAGAATAGAATTTAAGGCGGGATGGAATCCTTCTTCGATATATCATTCTATATGCGCTTTCGCCAATGACATAGATAACCTTGGTGGAGGTTACATACTTGTTGGTGTTGAAGAGGAAAACGGAGTTGCTGTTCGTCCCGTTAAGGGATTAGAAGATAATCAACTGGATAAAATTCAGCGTGAGATGCTTCAATTCAACACAATGATGGATCCTATATATTATCCAAGAATATCAGTAGAAGAAATAGATGAACGGAAGATACTTGTTATATGGGTTACTTCTGGGCATAATCGTCCATATACTGTGCCTGCTGATGTTACAGCAAAACTTAAGAAGCCTGTATTCTATATCCGTTATGGAACATCATCAATTGAAGCTAAAGGAGAAGATCTTGATAGGCTTCGTGATATGGCCAATAGAGTGCCTTACGATGATCGTGGTAATGAGAATATAGATATTGATGACATTTCACCTTTATTGGTAAAGAACCATTTAGCCTCTGTTGGTAGTAAGCTTGCAAAAGCTGACTTTACATCTGATATGGGAAAAATTCTAGAACAGATGGAGCTACTTGATGGACCAAAGGAGAAACGATTGGTTAAAAATGTTGCTGCTATGATGTTTGCAGAAAGACCTGAGAAATTCTTCCCTGTATCACGTGTGGAAATAGTTGTATTCCCAGAAGGAAGAGAAAATAATCCGGACAATTTCATTGAAATACCAGCAATTACTGGACCTGTACCAATGATGATACGAGATACGCTTAATTATTTGCGTACGAATATTATAAAGGAACGGGTCATCAAGCCAGCCGATAATGAGAAGTCTATAAAGGTGTATAATTATCCCTTTCAGTCACTTGAAGAGGCTGTTGTGAATGCATTGTATCATCGCGATTATAAAGAACGTGAACCTGTTGAAATAACCGTAGAACCGGATAAGATAAGCATTCTTAGTTATTCTGGTCCTGATCGTTCTATTAGTTTAGAGTCTATCAAGGAAGCAAAATCACTTCGTTCACGTCGATACAGAAACCGTAGATTGGGTGAGTTTCTGAAAGAGTTGGATCTTACAGAAGGTAGAGCTACTGGCATTCCGACCATTCAGAAGAAGCTGTTAGAGAATGGTTCACCTAAAGCGACAATAGAAACAGATGAATCACGCAGCTATTTCTTGATAGATATCCCATGTAGGAAAGATTTTGTCCAAGATGACAATACTATCAGAAGAACCGATATACAGCGTATCACGATAAATTTGATGGTAAAATGTCCAAGATGTGTCCAAGATATGTCCAAGATAGAGGTTGAACATTTAGCAGTATGCATTCTTAAATCACGAAGTGCGGTTTCCGCTCAGATTATGTTGGAAGGCGTTGATAATATTTCATATAAACAAAAACGTCGCAAATATTTGGACAAATTACTTGAAATGGGAGTTCTACAGATGACAATTCCAGAAAAACCTACAAGTAGGCATCAGCAGTATATACTCAGCGAAAAAGGGAAAGATTTACTTGAATAATAATATTTAAGAAAGTTACCTTATCACGATATATCCCTCTATTAGCTTTCTTTTTGTTCTATTATAATGCGTAAAGATATTGTTAAGATCATTTTTAGTTAGGATTACAGTAGGTTCCTCTATATTACGCTAAAGTAATGTCTTCTATAAGTAGCCTCGGTGGACATGAGTCTCCACCGAGGTTTTTGTAATACAAATTTGTGTCGGTCAGCAATTATTTTACAGTTGCCTTAATTAACTTTTTGCCAGCAGGATTCTTTGAATCTTTTTCATAAAACTCGGAGTATTTGCCAGCAGGTAAATCTGTTAATACGTATGCATTACATTTTCTTCCTGCAATAACTTTGTCTGTGACAGCTGTGTTAACAGCAGTTGCTATGAGACCAACTATAGCCCCGAAACCACCACTACCACCATTTACGCTTGTGTCTACCTTGATGTTGCCTTCGCGTGTGTAAAGTGTTTGCCCAGTCTTAGTAGAGCGAAGTATGTATTCAACATCAACCGTTAGTTTTCCACCAACGTTATTACGTTTCCAATCTTTGATAATTGTAAACATTGCTGCATCAGCGCCCAGTACCTTGCGGAATATAGAGAGGTCACCTTCCAAAAAGTTTTCTGCATCATATGCACTTTCTTGTTGGAACATCTCCATCGTTAAATACGGAGAAAAGACATAGTATCCTTTCTCACATAGAGGAAGGTACATTGTCGTGTAAAAATAGTCTTTTGCCTCAGCATGCGTAGTCTGGTTTATAGGAGGCATAATGGCGATTGTTACAGGCTTTTCTTCATACATAGCCGGATATTGTTCACCCATTGTTTTTGTCGAAGAACACGAGACAACAACAATTGCCGTTAACACAAGCATTAATATCTGTTTCATTTTTCTAGCTGTTTAATGATTCTTGAAATATAAGTCTCAGATTCGGGATAAAGTTTCATCTCTTGTTTAAGATAATTCAAACCTTCTTCTTTCTTTCCGCCCATGTAAAGAGCGTACCCATATTCTGCATAAAGTCCTGGAGGAACAGCTTTACGCGAGCCTTTCTGTTTTTGGATGAGTTTGAGATATTGATCCATCATCTTCACCTTTAACTCATCTGTACGTTTTTTGTTGTACTGGTATGTAGCATCCTCATAGTTGTACCATGAGTATAAGGATTTGGTTGAGCCGCATGAGGCAAAAAGTCCAATTATAGCTCCTAATAGAATTAACTTTTTCATTATGGTAATATTATTTGTTTAACTTCTTGGGTTGATACGAATATCTTCTTTTGATAGATGTTTTTACCATTATAAGATACTGTTAAGTTTCTTGTTCCTACAGCAATGCCGTATTGAGAACCACGTCTGTTTGCTTTCGAATTCTTCACAACTTTTGCGGTAAATGGAACATTGTTATCAATTTTCACTGCAACACTTTTCCCTGCGTATTCATTCGAACTGACAAATAAAAGGTAAGCAATGTCTTCTTTTCCACTTTCTTGTGCAACGGGAAGATGGGCACGACATCCAATCAGTAAGAGAGGAATGACGAATAATAGAGTTATTAACTTTTTCATTTCATTTGCTCAATTATATAATTATTCATTGTGGATTCATTTATGGGTTCTGAGGTATCCACACTAACAAACGAATATTCTGTTTCGGGAGTGTCACCGCCAGTAGAGAGTATAGTAGCTGTACCTATCTGTTTGCCTGGGAGGTTTATCATGATTCCTGTCTGTGGATTCTTAACCTTTTTGCCTTTAGTTTTGATGGCGAATTTCATACCTTCTTTGATACCTTGGCTTGCTCCTCCAGCTATAAGCGTACCGTCGGCATCACTTGAAATGATGTATGTTTTCCAAGGACTATTTGTACATTTGTTGATAATATTTTCGACAAGTTGACCGATAGCCTCTGAAATAGCCTTATCACTCAGCGTGGCATCAAAGCTTGCTGAACCTCCAACACCCATTGTTGTTTTTGTTGTAAGTTCTGCACTTCCTTTTGCTTCATCCGAATATATAATTAGTCCTGAAGAAACATCAACTAAACGAATAGCCACAGCAGCTTCAACTGTTTGGGTCTTTTGTGAAGAGAAGACTCCATTCTTACCAGTATTTTTTCTACCAAATTCTGTAATGGAGCCAATAATCATGTAGTCAGCTCCTATAGTAGCAGAACCTCCACCATTCTTCTGGCATTCTTCTAAGAGAGTCGAAAGGTCACTACGTTCTAAAAGAATAAATTTTCCCGAAGAAGCTAGCTTTGTAGAAAGAATGTCCAAAGCTTGTTTTCCCATAGGATCGTTTTCCTTGTCGTAGAAAATGCCTTTAGCATATTGGGTCTCATTTGAAAAACGCCCAATTGCTACTTTACGCTTCAATACCATTCCATCATCTTGGACTTGGTTTGTAGGTGTTTCTACGATGACTGTCTTTCGTTGTGCTGATGCTAATTGTATTGACATCAACAGAGCAATCAATAAACAAAATTTTTTCATCGTTGTTGTTGTACAAATAAACCAACGACTCCCTGATTGGTCTGTTATTTTATTAGGTTTTCCATATACAGAAATAAGAAACGTGGAGCCAGTCCTGTCACTCGTTCCACTTGTTAAGGCCTTCGCATTGCCCGGATTGTCGAAACGAGCAACGTCGAAAGCCCCACGTTGATGTAAGTATATAATTCACCCTCCTTGACAACGAGCGGCAGAGCCGTCCGAAGCCAATGAGGGCTGTATACAATACATCCCATGAGGCGTTCCCGTTGCTTTGTTTTTGACAATCCATAGAGTTTGCGAAGTTCTAACAAGTCAAAACCAAAGCGTACAGTTACGCCTTATTATGTATATTTCTACCTTTCCTCTGCCAATAATGACTTTCGGTAAGGGTAGACTTTGCAAAGTTAAGTTTTTTATACGATAATTCATTTTGTTTCAGTAAAAAAGTTTCCAAAATGCAACAAAAGACTTCATATTGCACATAAAAAGAAGATGGAACATTATTTTATGCTATAAGAATCTTACTAAATATGAATGAAAACCATTCACATCACTCCCCTCCCTACGGGGGAGGGGCAAGGGGGAGGGGCTTTTGGGGATTATATACAAAAAAAAGGACGACACGAATCACTCGCACCGGCCTCTCAAAGAATAATGTTAATCAATGTCCGATTTTGTCAAATAAGAACAAAATCTAATAACATAATCTTTACCTTAAAATCTATCAAACTACTAACCTAATGAAAAAACATTGCATTCTCTCGAACACGTTGCAAAGATAATAATTTGTGTCCGACCACACAAGAAAATGGACACTTTTTTGGTGAAATTTGAAATAAATTGACACAAATCAAGTAAATGGAACATTATTTTGCTTTTAAGCGAAGCGAATCGAGCAGGCTTGCATGATTTGCGTGTAAATATATTGAAATAAATCTTTGATGATAGGAATTTTGCTTAACTTTGCAGTCGGTTAAAACTATACCTTAGACCAGGCTCGTCGCTGCCGTCTTCCAAATGTAGTCCTTTTACATGCCAAAAGGACTCGTTTTGGTGTGCAAAAGGACTCCTTTTGCAAGGTAAAAGGACTCGTTTTGCAACCCAAAAGGACTCCTTTTGACAACAGCCTGATTGCAACAGCTTAAGAAGACATAGAAAACCAAACGAAAAAACATATGATAATTCAACTAAGACAAAGAAATGGAATGGATTGAAAGTCTTTTTGTGACACACTCGGCAGTGCAGACCATCGTCGTTCTGTCGCTCATCGTGTCAATAGGACTCGCATTTGGAAAGATTCACGTCAAGGGCATTTCGCTCGGAGTGGCTTTCGTATTTTTTATAGGCATTGTGGCTGGTAGCCTCCACTTCACTGCCGACGCACAGATGCTGACGTTTGCCGAGACGCTCGGACTGTCGCTCTTCGTGTACGCGCTCGGCCTGCATGTGGGCCCCAACTTCATCGGCATGATGCGTCACGAGGGCATATCGCTCAACCTTTGGGGTCTGGGCATCATACTGGCAGGAACTGTCATGGCGCTGTCGCTGTGTCTGGTGCTGCCCATCAACGTGCCCGAGATGGTGGGCATATTGTGCGGTGCCACTACCAATACGCCGGCTCTGGGTGCCGCGCAGCAGGCTCTTGCCAACGCGCATCAGTCGAGCAGCGGTGCAGCTTTGGGATGTGCCGTGACTTATCCATTGGGCGTTGTGGGCGTGATATTCGCCATGATACTCATGCGTAAGTTTCTGGTGCGCCCCTCCGACCTTGAGCCGCGCACGGGCGACGACGAAGACAATACCTTTGTAGGGCAGTTTGTGGTGATCAATCCTGCCATATCGGGCATGACCATAGCCCATGTGTCGCAGATGACCCACCGCCACTTCATCATATCGCGCATATGGCGATGCGGCAAGGTGATCGTGCCGCTGGCAACGACGCAGCTGCAGATGGACGACAACGTGCTCGTGGTGACCAACCGCGACGAGGTGTCGGCAATGACAATTCTGTTCGGTGAGCGTGTGGAGAAGGACTGGAACCGCGAGAAGATAGACTGGAACGCCATCGACAATACGGTAGAAAGTCGTGTCATCGTGATGACACGCACCAAGCTCAACGGCAAGACACTCGGTATGCTGCACATGCGTCAGACCTACGGCGTGAACGTGAGCCGCGTGATGAGAGGTGATATCAAGCTCTTGGCTACCGACAATCTACACCTGCAATACGGCGACCGCGTCACCGTGGTGGGCACTCCTGAGAACATCGACCATGCCGAGGCTTATCTGGGCAACGCCGTACAGGTGCTAAACGAGCCTAATCTGGGTGCCATTTTCTTCGGATTGCTGCTCGGTCTGGCTTTAGGTATGATACCGGTAACCATTCCAGGCATGAGTGCTCCCATAAAACTGGGCATCGCCGGAGGTCCTATCATCATGGGTATCATCATCGGCGCGCTTGGCTCGCGCGTACATTTTATAAGCTATACCACACGTTCGGCATCGCTCATGTTGCGCAAGCTCGGACTGTCGTTGTATCTTGCCTGCCTCGGACTTGTTGCCGGACAGGACTTTCTCGCCACGGTGATACGCCCCGAAGGTTTGCTGTGGGTGGGTGTCGGACTGGTGCTGACCGTGCTGCCGCTCCTTATAGTGGGTGCCATAGCCTTGAAGACCAAGAAGTTCGACTTCGGCACCATCTGCGGACTGCTCTGCGGAGCCATGGCCAATCCAATGGCACTGAGCTATGCCAACGAAACCATCAAGGGCGACCGTGCCGCCGTGGCATACACGTCGGTATATCCGCTCGGCATGTTCATACGCGTCATCATTGCGCAAGTCATCATTATGTTTATGATATAGCCTCGCCGCCATAAGGCGGGGCTTTTTTTCTTCAATAGGATTATGAGTACACTGAAAGAGAAAACGGCACAAGGATTGTTGTGGGGCGGACTCAACAGCGGCATACAGCAGCTTGTCGGACTGGCGTTCGGCATTGTTCTGGGCAGGTTATTGGCACCGTCCGACTATGGCATGATGGCGATGATAAGCATCTTCTCGCTTGTAGCCACAGCCCTGCAGGACAGCGGTTTCCGCACGGCGCTTACCAACATAGAGCACCCTAAGCACGAGGACTACAACTCGGTGTTCTGGTTTAACATCATTATGGCGTCGTCACTTTACGTCATTCTCTTTCTCGCCGCTCCGCTCATAGGCGAGTATTATCACACGCCGCGCGTAGTGCCATTGTGTCGCTACGCCTTTCTTAGTATTGTCATAGCATCGTTCGGCACGGCACAGTCGGCCTATCTGTTCAAGCATCTGCGCGCCAAGCAGCAGGCAGAAGCAGGTGCTTTGGCTGTGATTCTGTCGAGTATGACGGGGGTGGGCATGGCATTTGCGGGCATGGCATATTGGTCGCTTGCCACACAAGGACTCGTTTATGTAGGCATCAACACCCTTTTGCAGTGGCATTTCTCGCCGTGGCGCCCTTCTATCCACGGCATTACGTTCGCTCCGGTGCGCCGAATGTTCCGCTTCTCGTGCAAGATTCTTGCTACTACCATCATGACTCACGTCAACAACAATGTGCTCAACATCCTGCTGGGCCACTACTTCACGCCCCGCGACACGGGCAATTACAACCAGGCTTATCAATGGAACACCAAGTGCTACTCGCTCGTGCAGAGCATGGTGGCGCAAGTGGCGCAGCCCGTACTCGTAAGCCTCAACGGCGAGGAGGGCCGACAGAAGGACGTGTTCCGCAAGATGATGCGCTTCACGGCATTCATAACGTTCCCCCTGCTGTTCGGTTTCGGACTAGTAGCCAAGGAGTTTATCGTCACAGCCATAGGCGAGAAGTGGCTTGCGTCAGCCCAACTGATACAGATACTGTGTATCTCGGGCGCCACAATGCCGCTCTCCACACTATTCTCCAATATGATTATCTCGAAGGGACGGTCGGGCACTTTCTTCTGGTGTACATTCACTTTGGGACTCGTCCAGATAGCCACAATGATAATGATTTGGCCCATGGGCATACGCACGATGGTCATAGCCTATACATTATTAAATACGTCGTGGCTGCTGGTGTGGCTGTTCTTCGTGCGCCGGCTGATAGGCTACGGCTACTGGATGTTCTTCTGCGACGTCATGCCGTTCGCACTTGCAGCCGCAGGAGTGATGGGCGTGGCGTATGTAGCCACAATGCCGCTGAGCAACTTGATAGCGCTTCTCATATCACGATTCATTATAGCCGTAGTGCTTTATTATGCCGTGATGAAGATAGCACGTGTGAAAATACTCGCAGAATGCGAGCAATTTGTTAAACGAGGTTAAATAAAGATTAGCAGCTGTAACAAAAGCAGCCGTCAATCGTCATTCACTTAGAGCACAGATGAAAAAGATTAGTTTTCGCAACGACATCCTGCCGATGAAGGACATGCTCTTCCGACTGGCCATGCGCATCACGCTGAGCCGCGAAGAGGCTGAAGACATCGTGCAAGACACCTTGATAAAGGTGTGGAACCGTCGCGACTCGTGGGACACCATTGAGTCGGTGGAAGCATTCTCACTCACTATCTGCCGCAATCTGGCTCTCGACCGCATGCGACTGCGCGACAACCAGAACGCTTCGCTAGACGAAACGACGCCCCAAGGAGGCGACAACCATGCCGACACGGCCTCGACACCATACGAACAGACCGTGCAACGCGAACGGGTGACGATAGTTAGGACGCTCATCGACTCACTGCCCGAGAAACAAAGGTCGTGCATGCAGCTGCGCGACATCGAAGGCAAGACATACAAGGAGATAGCCGCCGTACTCGACATAACCGAGGACCAGGTGAAGGTGAACATCTTCCGTGCGCGGCAGACTATTAAACAACAATTTCAAAAATACGACAACTATGGATTATAAATACATAAACCAACTTCTTGACCGCTACTGGCAGGGCGAGACAACACTTGAGGAGGAGCAGATACTGCGCTCGTTCTTCAGTCAGTTGTGCGTTCCTGAGGAGCTTGCCAAGTTCCGTCCGCTGTTTGTGTATGAGCAGACTGAGCCGAAGACCGACCGTCTGGGCGATGATTTCGACGAGCGTATGCTATCTATGGTTGGCGAGCCGCAAGAGGTTAAGGCACGCAAGGTGCTCATAAGCCAGCGTTTTGCTCCGCTGTTCAAGGCAGCGGCAATGGTGGCCATAGTGCTCACACTGAGTCAGGCAGCCCAGATGTCATTCCAGAGCACTAATGACGTGCCCACGGGAGTGCCTGCCGCATACACGCCGCGAGTACATGAGGGAGCTTCGGTGGCAATGAGCGACACGGTGAGAATGGACACTGCACGCCACAACGGACTGAGCAGCGCAAGCACCGTAGGACAACAGCTCGAACAAAACGCCCCCAACCTACTCAAATAAGATATTTCTATGCTTTCTCAATAAATCATTTTAAGTTAAAACACCAAGCTGAAGTGCACTTAAAAACATGTTTGGACGCAACATTAAACCCCTTCGCCAGCGTCCATGAGAAATGTTACGAAAAGCACATCAAGCTAAGAAGAAAACCTTGAAGCTGTGAAGTTTCGGGGACTCTCAAATTTTTCATAACATACTAACGATTGGCTGGCCGTCGGAGTCTTAATTGACACTGGCGGCCAGTTCCTTTTTTAGTTGAGAGTTGAAAGTTTAGAGTGGAGAGTTATGTATATGCATTATTGTAGTATTGTTTAATACTGAATATTTATAAATGTAATCATAACTCTCAACTCTCCACTCTCAACTCTCAACTTATAAAACTCTCAACTTATAAAACTTTCAAGTATACAGTTTCAGTCTTCTTACTGAATAACTGTTCCTCCCTTGCCAATGCTGTCGGCCTTTGTTATCACCACTTTCTTCACTCCTGCCTCTACAGCAGCAAGTGCATTCTCTATTTTGGGCAGCATTCCGCCCGAAATAGTTCCGTCGGCAGTGAGTCGGCTGAAGTCGTTGCGTGTGATGACTGGGATTACGCTTGTGTCGTCGTCGGGATTGGCGAGCACACCGGGTTTCTCAAAACAGTACACCAGCGTTACGTCGTAGAGCGAAGCAAGCGCACGGGCCGTCTCTGAGGCTATCGTGTCGGCGTTGGTGTTGAGCATCGTTCCGGCACCGTCGTGCGTCAGAGGGGCAAGCACGGGGGTCATTCCGGCATCTATCAGGGTCTTCAGACGCTCGGCATTCACCTTGTCGACATCGCCGACGAATCCGAAGTCGACACCGTCCTTAAGCGGACGCTTGTGCGAGCGTATCACGTCCATGTCGGCACCGGTCAGTCCGATGGCGTTGATACCAAGCGATTGCAGCTGAGCCACGATGTTCTTGTTAACCAGTCCACCGTAAACCATTGTCACCACCTCAAGCATTTCGGCATCGGTGATGCGTCGTCCGCCCACCATCTTGCTCTCTATGCCGAGCTGTGCAGCCACCTTCGTGGCGCGACGGCCTCCTCCATGTACCAGAATCTTGTATCCCTCAACCTTCTTGAAACCCTCAAGAAGAGCGGCAAGCTGTGCAGAATCCTCCACAACGGCGCCGCCAACCTTAATTATTGTGATTTTCATAAGCGTAAAATATTTACGGGCTATAAGATAAAACAATTAGTGTGTGCCAATAATTGCTATCAGCACGCCCCGAAGGGGCAAAAGTTCTTAGGCCCTGCAAGGGCAACTCTCTGTAACAAAAGAGATTTGCCCTTACAGGGTGCTATATTATATCTGTCTTTTTACCCAGGGCGTTGCCCTGGGCTATGGAGACATTGGGCTTTCAGCCCGCTTTGTTTTTGTTTTGCCACGCCATTTGAGCAAGGGCTTACTCCAAATAAGTATATCCGTATAGTCCTGAGCGGTAGTTGCTGAGGAACTCCTTGCCCTCTTCGAGCGAAATCTTGCCCGCCTTAACGCTCTTGGTCACCCATATCTCGAGCTGTCGCACGAGTTTCTTGGGGTTGTACTGTACGTAGTCGAGCACTTCCTCAACAGTCTCGCCGTCGAATATCTGGTCGATGCTGTAGCTGCCGTCCTTCACCGAGATGTGTACGGCGTTGGTGTCGCCGAAGAGGTTGTGCATATCGCCGAGAATCTCCTGATAGGCACCTACGAGGAAAACTCCGAGATAGTAGTCTTCGTTCTTCTTGATAGGATGCACCGGAAGCACGTGAGTAGCCTGACGGTTGGTGACGAAGTTGGCTATCTTGCCGTCGCTGTCGCAGGTGATGTCCTGCAGCGTAGCATTGCGTGTAGGGCGCTCGTTGAGTCGCTGAATGGGCACGATGGGGAAGAGCTGGTCGATAGCCCAGGCATCGGGGAGCGACTGGAATATGGATATGTTGCAGAAGTATTTGTCGGCAAGCAGCTTGTCCAAGCCGCGCAGCTCGTCGGGAGTGTGCTTCAGTGTCTTTGCCATGCTGTTCACTTCGCGGCAAATGCTCCAGTACATGCTCTCTATCTCGGCACGTGTGCGCAGGTCGACAATGCCGTGCGAGAAGAGGTCGAGAGCCTCGTCGCGTATCTGCTCGGCATCGTGCCAGTCCTCAAGCATTGTGCGTGGATTGAGGTTGTCCCATATCTCGTAGAGGTCCTTTACGAGCTGGTGGTCGTTCTCCGACGGTTCAAACTCCTCGCGCATCTCTGGCAGCGACGTAGTTTCTAGTACGTCGGTGATAAGTACAGAGTGGTGGGCTGACAACGAGCGTCCACTCTCGGTGATGAGGTTAGGATGCTTGATGCCATTCTTGTTCGAAGCATCGACGAATGTGTATACGCAGTCGTTGACATACTCCTGGATAGAGTAGTTGACCGAGCTCTCACTCGACGACGAGCGTGTTCCGTCGTAGTCTACGCCCAGACCGCCGCCACAGTCAACAAAGTCGATGTTGTAGCCCATCTTGTGCAGCTGTACGTAGAAGTTGGCAGCCTCGCGCAGTGCAGTCTGAATGCGTCGTATCTTGGTTATCTGCGATCCGATATGGAAGTGGATGAGTCGCACGCAGTCGTGCAGACCCTTCTCGTCGAGAGTTTCGAGCGCCTGGAGCAGTTCCGACGAACGCAGTCCGAACTTCGAAGCGTCGCCACCGCTCTCCTGCCATTTGCCCGATCCGCTTGAAGCCAGCTTGATACGGATGCCGATGTTGGGCTTCACACACAGCTTTTTGGCAGCCGAGGCAATCAGTCCAATCTCGCTCATCTTCTCGACAACGATAAATATGCGCTTGCCCATCTTCTGTGCGAGGAGCGCCAGTTCGATATAGCTCTGGTCCTTGTAGCCATTGCACACGATGATAGAGTCGCTCTGGCACTGCACAGCGATAACGGCATGCAGCTCGGGCTTTGATCCGCACTCAAGTCCGAGGTTGAACTTACGTCCGTGCGAGATGATTTCCTCAACGACAGGTTGCATCTGGTTCACCTTAATAGGGTATACAATGAAGTTCTCGCCCTTGTATTCATACTCCTCGGCAGCCTTCTTGAAGCAGCTTGAAGTCTTCTCGATACGGTTGTCAAGAATGTCGGGGAAGCGGAGCAGCACTGGTGGCGTAACGTCGCGCAGCTGCAGTTCGTCCATGACGTCGCGCAAATCGATTTGCACGTTGTCCTTGCAGGGTGTTACATACATGTCGCCCTTGTCGTTGACACCAAAGTAAGAGGTGCCCCAACCGTTGATGTTGTATAACTCGCGAGAGTCGTCAATGGTCCATTTCTTCATTTTTCAATCAATTTTTGTAGCTTATCAACCGTAATATTTATCTTGTCGTGATTGTCGAGTAGGTTTATGTCGAGCGTGTAATCGGCCTTTGAATAGAATTGTTCGCGGTGTGCGAGTTGCTCGACGATAAACTCGCGTACCTGCTCAGGGGTCTTGTTGAGCAGCAGTGGTCGCACCGACTTGCCCATCTTCAGATGCTCGTAGAGCACTTCGGGCGATGCCTTCAGATACACCACCTTGCCCTGTCGGTTCATGTAGTCGATGTTGTCGAAGAAGCAGGGAGTGCCTCCTCCGCACGAAATGACTACATTCTCAAACTCAGCCACCTCATGCAGCATGTTATATTCGATGCGACGGAACCCATCTTCGCCTTCTGCGTCGAATATCTGTTTCACTGTACGTCGCATACGTGTCTCGATATACCAGTCGAGATCATAGAATGTGACTCCAAGAGCTTTGGCAAGAGCCTTGCCTATGGTAGTCTTTCCGGCTCCCATGTAGCCTATGAGGATTATTCTAGTCATATTATATAATATTAAAAAAGCCCTACCCCCGGCCCCTCCCCCGCAGGGAGGGGAGTTATATGTAATGTTAGCTTAAGCATACTATTAATATATTTGTATGCTAATGATTATCGTATGCTAAACATACCACTCCCCTCCCTGCGGGGGAGGGGCCGGGGGTAGGGCTTTTTTTATTACTTCTTAGCCGCTCTTTTCTTGGGAGCCGGCGGATTGTTTACTATGTCCATGCACTGCTCGTAGGTGAGTTCGGCGGCAGTGGCATGCAGTTCGCGCGGTATGCGGTAGTTCTTGCCGTCGTAGGCGATGTAAGGACCGTAGCGTCCGTTGAGCACTTCGAGCTTGGGATCTTCGTCAAACTTCTTCATATGTCGTTCCTCCTCGCTCTTGCGCTTGGCTTCAATCAGCTCTATGGCGCGGTCGAGCGTGATGGTCATCGGGTCCTCGTCCTTCGGTATGGAGGTGTACATCTTGTTGTGAAGAACGTATGGTCCGAATCGTCCGGCGCCGATTGTCACGGTCTTGCCTTCGTATTCGCCAACGGTGCGGGGCATCTTGAACAGTTCGAGAGCCTCTTCGAGAGTGATGGTCTCCATACTCTTGTCGGTGGGAAGCTGTGCAAAGCGCGGCTTCTCGTCGTCGTCGGCTGTGCCAATCTGCACTACCGGACCGTAGCGTCCTATCTTTACGAACACCGGATGACCGCTCTTGGGGTCGTCGCCCAGCTTGCGTTCGCCCGCCTTGTGCTCCGAACGTGCATTCATCACCTTCTCTACGGTAGGCTCAAATTCGCGGTCGAAGTGCTGCATCATGTCGGTCCACTCCTCCTTGCCGTCGGCTATCTGGTCGAACTGCTGCTCTACCTTGGCTGTGAAGTTATAGTCCATGATGTTGGGGAAGTTCTCCATAAGGAAGTCGTTCACTACAATACCTATGTCGGTGGGCAGCAGCTTGCCCTTCTCATTGCCCGTAAGCTCCACCTTACGTGTCGGTGTGACGATGAGTCCGCGCAATGTATCGATGACGTAAGGGCGCTCTTCGCCTTTCTTGTCGCCCTTTACAACGTACTCACGCTGCTGTATGGTGGAGATGGTCGGTGCGTATGTTGACGGGCGTCCGATGCCCAGTTCTTCGAGTTTGTGCACAAGGCTTGCCTCAGTATAGCGTGTGGGACCCTGCGAGTAGCGCTCGGTTGATGTTATCTCACGGCGCTTCAGCGTGTCGCCTTCCTTTATAACGGGCAGGTTGTGAGCAAATTCGTCACGCTGCTCGTTCTGTTCGTCGTCGGTCGACTCGCGATAAACCTTCAGGAATCCGTCAAACTTTACAACCTCACCGTTAGCAATAAAGTGCTCGTCGGTGGTGCTGATGCCGATGGTTACGGTAGTCTTCTCAATCTGAGCTTCCGACATCTGGCTGGCAGCCGTACGCTTCCAGATGAGGTCGTAGAGTCGACGCTCCTGGGCAGTACCCTCGATTGTGGTGTTGCTCATGTATGTCGGACGGATGGCTTCGTGCGCTTCCTGGGCACCCTTGGAGTGGGTGTGGAAGTTGCGTGACGAACTATACTCCTCGCCATACAGCTTGATTATCTCCTCCTTTGCTGCGTTTATGCACAGGCTTGAGAGGTTTACGCTGTCGGTACGCATGTAGGTGATAAGACCGTTTTCGTATAGACGCTGTGCCACCATCATGGTCTGCGACACCGAGAATCCGAGTTTGCGGGCGGCTTCCTGCTGCAGTGTCGATGTGGTGAAAGGCGGTGCAGGCATGCGTTTGAGCGGTTTCTTGCTCACGCTTTCTACCTGATGTTCTGCCTTCTTGCACTTGTCGAGGAAGGCGAGGGCTTCGTCGTGTGTTGCGAAGCGCTTGTCAAGCTCGGCTTTTACCTCCGACTGCGATCCGTCGGCATTGGTTATGGCGAATATTGCATTGATACGATAGTATGGTTCGCTCTTGAACTGCTGTATCTCACGCTCACGTTCTACGATGAGACGAACGGCTACTGACTGCACACGGCCTGCCGACAGTGCCGGTTTCACCTTGCGCCACAGTACGGGCGAGAGCTTGAAGCCCACAATACGGTCCAACACGCGACGTGCCTGCTGCGCATTGACAAGGTTCATATCAAGGTGTCGCGGATGCTCTATTGCCGCCAGGATGGCAGGCTTTGTAATCTCATGGAATACGATACGGTTGGTCGAAGCCTCATCCAGGCCCAGCACCTCGCACAGATGCCACGAAATAGCCTCTCCCTCGCGGTCCTCATCGGATGCGAGCCACACCTTGTGTGCCTTCTTTGCACTCTCACGCAGTTTCTTTACAAGTTCTTCCTTGTCCTTAGGTATGACGTATGCTGGCTGCAGCGTGTCTTTGTCTATGCTGATTTCCTTCTTCTTAAGGTCGCGTATGTGTCCGTATGAGGACATTACTTTGTAGTCGGAACCCAGAAACTTCTCTATGGTCTTTGCCTTAGCGGGGCTCTCGACAATCACTAAGTTTTCTTGCATGATTTTGCTTTGTGTACTTTAATTTGGGCGCAAAAGTAAGAAAATTTTTGCTCTTACATTATTATATAGCTATTTTTTATATTTTATTAAAAACTCAACTTTTAAGGTTAGAATTACATTTTGTGCAAGACTTTCAGTAACTTTGCATCTGTAACAATGTTTATCGATTATGGCAAATAATACTCTTTGGTCAGACGACTACTGGCTTCTGCTCATACAGCTGTATCAGAAGAAGCCCGCTGGTGTGAAATCCGAATTTTCACACCAGGTTGTGGAATTGGGCATTGAGCTACATATACCGCCCCGTACCATATACGAACAGATGTGCGCTCTCGAAAAGCGCGCCACACCATCGCTCCAGAGACTTTGGGAGATGTATGCCAACACCCCAAAACGACTCTCGCGCGACATCAAACGACTCAAGCAGATGGCTGGATTCGGTGACTCCGGACTGTTCTACGAAGGCGTGCAGACCACTCCCTCGTTCGAACGCGACTACCGCCCTATCGACAATTCATCCGACATAACGCCCGTTATGCTCGTCATCATCCTCGAACTCTACTTCGCACTCACGCCAAACACTATGGTGAGCGAAACGCCTGAGGTGCTCGACATGGCACGAATGTTGTCCCTCAAGCCAGAAGAGATAGTACGAATACTCGAAATCTACCAAACTTTCGACCCTATTCTGAAGCGAGAGGCTGCCGACCAGTCACCCATTGTCGACGAGGCGAAGCTCGTATGGAAACGATTCTACAGCGAACAGCCCGAACTGCTACACTCCACAGCCGACAAACTGAAGCTCTACTTCAGTTGAAAAACTAAGAACGTCAACAACATATACACACCACATCAACACGTCATAAAATGAAACTCATACAAACACAGGAGCAGAAACTTCAGCAGGTGCAGCGTCTGTCGCAACAGCAGATGCTACAGGTGCACTTGCTAGAGATGCCCTTGACCGAACTGGAGCAGAGCGTTAATGCTGAACTTGACGACAATCCGGCTCTTGAAACGACTTCGCCCGAAGACGTATTCGAAGGTGTACACGTTGAAGGCAACGACTCTACCGCCTCGTATGGCGACAACTCGCAATCTGCTTCGGGTGGCGAGGGCTCATCCGACAATGACGATTTTGACGCTCGCAACGAACGCGAGGAGCGCGATTCGGCTCTCAACGACGCTCTTGAACGCATCGGCGGAGGCGACGACGACATGCCTACAGCAGGATATACGGGCGGTTCGGGTGCCGACTCTGCCGACTATGAGGAGATGGTGTATGGCGACACGACATCGTTCTACGACAAACTGAAGGAGCAGATGGGCGAGACGGAGTTGTCGGAGAAGGACGAGGAGATAATGGAATATGTCATCGGGTCGCTCGACAGCGACGGACTACTGCGCAAGGACAGCGAGTCGATATCCGACGAGCTTGCCATCTATCACGGCATCGACTGCACCACAGACGACGTAGACCGCGTGGTGCGCATACTGCAGACATTCGATCCTGCCGGCATTGGTGCCCACACATTGCAGGAATGTCTGCTGCTGCAAATCAAGCGACGCCCCAACGATTCGCTCAAACTTATGATGCAGAAGGTGATAACCGATTGTTTCGACGAGTTTACCAAGAAGCATTTCGACAAGATACGCTCTGCATTGGGTGTCGATACCGACACCGCCGAACGCGTTATGGCTGAGTTGCGCCGACTCAATCCGAAGCCCGGCTCGTCGCTCGGTGAGACTGAGGGTCGCAACGTGCAGCAGATAACACCCGACTTCATTGTCGACACCGACGACAACGGCAATGTGACATTCACGCTCAACAGCGGAAACATTCCCGAACTGAAGGTGTCGCCATCGTTTGCAGATATGATGGAGGCTTACAAGAACAACAAAACGTCGATGTCAAGACGTGAAAAAGAAGCATTATTGTACGCCAAGGAGAAGGTGGAACGTGCACGCGGATACATCGAAGCGATAAAGGTGCGCCGACGTACACTCACCATTACGATGAAAGCCATTATCGACTGGCAGCGCCGTTTCTTCCAAGATGGCGACGAAGCCGACCTCAAGCCGATGATTCTGAAGAATATTGCCGACCGCACAGGACTTGACATTTCCACCATTTCGCGCGTCAGCAACATCAAATATGCGCAGACCAACTGGGGAACATTCCCCCTGCGCTTCTTCTTCTCCGACGGCTACACCACCGACGAGGGCGAAGAACTCTCGACACGAAAGATAAAGCTCGCACTCAAGGACCTCATTGCCAAGGAAGACAAGAAGAAACCAATGAGCGACGACGCTCTTACAAAGGCTCTCGCCAAGCTCGGCTACCCTATAGCACGACGCACCGTGGCTAAATATCGCGAACAGCTGGGACTGCCAGTGGCAAGATTGAGAAAGGGATAAAAAAAAACCACCCCCAGCCCCTCCCCCGTAGGGAGGGGAGTGATATGATTTGTTAATTGAGAAAAATAATTATAGAAGGCTTAGTAAGGCTTAATAGGGCTTAGTAAGCCTTAATACTCAATAAGGCTCAATAAGGCTTAGTAAGGCATAAAGATGCCCAGTAAGGCTCAGGAAATATGAAAGAAAAGAATATTATTATCGCTGCCCGCATTCTTAGCATGGTATTTACGCCATTCTATCTGCCGCTTGTCGGACTGATAGCGCTGTTCACGTTCAGCTATCTCAGTCTGATGCCATGGCCGTACAAGCTTACGGTACTCGGTCTTGTCTACCTTTTCACCATTCTCTTGCCCACATTGCTCATCCATTTCTATCGCAGCTATCACGGATGGACACTCATCGAGCTTGGCAAGAAGGAACGTCGTGTAGTGCCATATCTGCTTTCTATTGTAAGCTACTTTGTGTGTTACTATGTAATGCATCGCTTCAACATACCCCACTTCATGAGCAACATACTCATGTCGGCACTCGTAATACAGATTCTGTGCGCCCTTATCAATGTATGGTGGAAGATTTCCACACATACAGCAGCAATCGGCGGTGTGGCAGGAGCGCTGCAGGCGTTCGCCATTATATTCGGTTTCAACCCCTTGGGATGGCTCTGTGTGGTCATCATCCTTGGCGGAATGGTAGGCTCAAGCCGCATGATTCTGCGCCAGCACACGCTGCGTCAGGTATGCTACGGATTCCTCTTGGGATTGGTTGTGGCGTATACGGTGATATTAGGATTGTAAGCCCCACCCCCTGCCCCTCCCCCGTAGGGAGGGGAGCGATATGCTTTGCCAATCGCGTCTTTTTCCCATTGATTGAACTTGCAAAGTTCGACCAAAAGAAACAAAAGTATAGATATTAATCGTATAAATAATAAATTCAATAAACCAAAGCCCGACTCTACACATTACTCCCCTCCCTGCGGGGGAGGGGCAAGGGGGTAGGGCTTTTTAATAATTAATCATTATGTCTCCATTAGTAAGCATCATCATGGGCAGCACAAGCGACCTGCCCGTTATGGAAAAGGCATGCAAGTTCTTGAACGACATGCAAGTACCTTTTGAAGTGAACGCACTCTCAGCCCACCGCACACCTACAGCAGTGGAAAACTTCGCTAAAGGTGCCAAGGACCGTGGCATTAAGGTCATCATCGCAGCTGCGGGCATGGCAGCAGCACTGCCCGGTGTAATCGCAGCCAACACAACGTTGCCCGTTATCGGTGTTCCTATCAAGGGTATGCTCGACGGATTGGACGCCATGTTATCAATCATACAGATGCCTCCAGGAATCCCCGTTGCCACAGTAGGAGTAAACGGTGCCATGAACGCCGCTATCCTTGCCTGCGAGATGATAGCCCTCGGTGACACCGAAATGGCTAAGAAAATGGAAGTATACAAGGCCGGACTTGGTGCCAAAATTGAGAAGGCAAATAAGGAATTGGCTGAAGTGAAGTATGATTATAAGTGCTAAAATGATAGACCTCTTCAACTATCGCCGTCGCTCTTCATCGCCCGTTCAGGTGGGCGACTTGCAGCTTGGCGGCGATGCCCCGATACGCATCCAGTCGATGACCACTACCAATACCAACGATACTGAGGCATGCGTAGAACAGGCGGAAAGAATTATTAAGGCTGGCGGCGAACTTGTGCGACTCACCACACAGGGCCGACGCGAGGCCGAGAATCTGAAGAACATCAACGCCCGACTGCGTGCTGACGGCTTCAACACTCCGCTTGTTGCCGACGTACACTTCAACGCCAACGTTGCCGACGTAGCTGCGCTCTATGCCGAGAAGGTGCGCGTCAATCCTGGCAACTATGTCGATCCGGCACGTGTGTTCAAGAAGATAGAATATACAGATGCCGAGTATGCCGACGAACTGAAGAAACTTGAGGACCGCTTCGTTCCCTTCCTCAATATCTGCAAGGAGCATCACACAGCCGTGCGCATCGGTGTTAACCACGGATCGTTGTCCGACCGCATCATGTCGCGCTATGGCGACACTCCCGAGGGAATCGTCGAGAGTTGCATGGAGTTTCTGCGCATCTGCAAGAAGGAGCAGTTTGACAATGTGGTGATTTCCATCAAGGCTTCCAATACGGTCATTATGGTGCGCACCGTTCGTCTACTTGTTGACGAGATGGACCGCAATGACATGCACTATCCGCTCCACCTCGGCGTGACTGAGGCTGGCGAGGGCGAGGACGGACGCATCAAGAGCGCCGTAGGTATCGGAGCTCTGCTCGCCGACGGCATCGGCGACACCGTACGCGTTAGTCTTAGCGAGGAGCCGGAGGCTGAAATACCGGTGGCACGCCACCTTGTCGACTATATCACCAAGCGCGAAGGCCACCTCATGGTGCCCGCTACAGCGTCGCCCGACTTCAACTGGCTGCGCCCCGAACGTCGCAAGACACGCGCTGCAGGAGGCATTGGCGGCTCTAATGTGCCCGTAGTGATTGCCTCGTTGCCAAACGGTCAGACTCCGACTGCTGTAGAATTTGGTGCCGACACCACTCCCGACTATATATACTGTGGCTCTTCGCTGCCCGCCAACCGCAAGGACGGACAGAAGTATATCGTCGATTTCAACGCCTATACCGGCGCTAAGGACACCTATCCGATATTCCCTTACAACGCCACACCGTTCATTTCGAGCGTCAAGGCCGACGTGAAGTTCCTCGTGTTGCAGCTCGGTGCTCCGTCGGAGGAGTATCTGGCATGCCTCAAGGCTCATCCCGAAGTGGTGGTAATAGCCGTCAGCAACCAGCAGAACAAGCTGGGCGAGCAGCGTGCACTGACTCACGAACTGTGGATCAACGGACTCTTCAATCCCGTTGTCTTCGCCCAGATGTATCGCCACAGCGCCCAGGAGAAAGCCGACTTCCAGCTTGAGGCTGCTGCCGACATGGGTGCGCTGATGATTGACGGACTCTGCGACGGCATCTGGCTGATGAACGACGGCGACATCAACGTACGCGACGTTGCCGACACTTCATTTGCCATTCTGCAGGCAGCACGCCTCCGCACATCCAAGACCGAGTATATCTCGTGCCCCGGATGCGGCCGAACGCTCTACGACCTGCGCTCTACCATAGCCAAGATTAAGGCCGCTACAGCCCACATGAAGGGTCTGAAGATTGGCATAATGGGCTGTATTGTCAACGGACCGGGCGAAATGGCGGATGCCGACTACGGATATGTAGGAGCCGGACCGGGCAAGATTTCGCTCTACAAACAGAAGATGTGCGTTGAAAAAGCTATTCCCGAGAGCGAGGCAGTAGAACATCTGCTGCGCTTTATTGAGGAAGACATGAAGAAAAAATAGCTTTCTTTTAGTCACGAATCAACACGAATTATCCATAAATTACGAATAACATTCACGGATAATTCATGTTAATTCGTGACTTTTTTATTTGAATATCCACATTTCCAATCACTCCACTACAAACGTAGCAAGCACACCCTTATGGTCGGTGGGCCACGTTGCGAGCGGTGTTATTATCGGTTCGTCGGTGCCGAGGGGTACACGCTTGGCGTAAGCGATGTTGCCTTCGGGCCCGAAGAGCTTGCATTCCGTCACCTTAATGCCCTTGCCACGGAAGAAGAGATAGTCGATGCGGTCGCGTTCGTCCGACTTCGGAGCCCACGTCAGTTTGCGTGGGTCGACATCAGGATTGTCCGAGGGGAAGGTGAAGCCCGGATGAGTCAGCACATTGGGGTGAACCGTGCGATAGCAGTCGTTGAATCCAGCCTTGATGAGCGCAGTCGTCTGCGGCCATGCTATCACTACGCCGTGATGGTCGTACAGGTTGCGCGTCTGCTCAGTCCAGTCCTGCACCGACGGTTCGTTGAAGTCGCCGCCTATAATGGTGATGAATCCACGCTCCTGGTCGCGCTTCGCCTCCTTCAGGAAGTTGGCTATAGCCTTGTCGCGCATTGAGAGAGCGTTGCGACGCAATATCTCGTCGACATCGGTGAGCGGTTCCATCTCCTTAAAAGTGTTGCCGTCAACACCACGCACCTCATAATACGTGTCGTTGAGATAGTCGAGATGACTGGTGTACAGAGCCAGTTTGCGTCCGCACACCTTCGTCTCAAGCTTGTATATCGACCCATGGTCGTCCTTCAACGGGAACACCGTCTTATGGGCGGTGATGGGCGTAGACGACAACAGTCCAGTATCATCCGAGCGGAACCCGTAATACACCACACCACGCTTAGCCATATCCTTGCACACACGTGCAATGAAGTCGTCGCGATAGTTGCGCACCTCGCTGAACGTCACGTAGTCGGGGCGTAGCCGTTCCAGTTCGTTGAGAATGGCTTCATATCCACCCTTCACCATAGTTCCTTCCTGCCAGATGTTCCACTGCAGCACGGTAAACGTCTTGCCCTGCTTCTTTCCACCAGCAAGACACGTCAGCTGCAATAGCATTATTGCCAGCAGCATAACGATTGTTTTCTTCATAGCCATATGATTCATTTGTAGTTCTTATTATTATATGGTAATACTCATTATTTTATTGTAGGCGGATTGTCGAGCCATCCGCCCTCGTTGTAGTCCTGCGTAGGCTTTACACCCTCTTTTGCCACACCCTTCTGCATGAGGCGTTTCAGCTGGTCGAGATGATAGAAGTACACCTGGCGTGGCGTAACGCCATACTCCTTGCACAGCGATGCAGCCATGCCTACCACCTCGCCCATAGCTCCCGTAGTGCGCATTACGCGGGTTGAGCCGAGCGCAACGTGCGTTGTGCTGATGTTTCTGCCCGCCATGAAGAGGTTGTCAACATTGCGCGAGTACAGACAACGATAGGGCACAGCCGTAGGATAGATAACAGTGTGGCGTGTAGTGGCCTTGTATTCGTTGCCCGGGAAGCTGACAATATTGGCAGGATCGGGCTCATGCAGGTCGATACTCCACGTCGCTGCAAACGACGCATCTTCGTGTGTCATGTGGCGCACAAGGTCGTCCTCCTTCAGCACATAGTCGCCCATCAGTCGGCGCGACTCCCGTTTGCCAGCTACGTAAGCCACCCAGTCGAGTCTGTAGTTGGCATAATCACGGCGCTCGGGCAACCGGTTTTTCAGATAGCTCCAGTTGGAATACACCACCATCAGTCCGTAGTCGCGTATGCGTTCGGCCTCGGTTATCTGATTGCGGTTCATGCCCGTCTCCCAAGTCCATTCGCCCTTGAGCACACGCTCGGCTGTAGAGTCGTTGAGCACGACTCCATACTCAAACAGCGGAAACCTCTCCCTGCTCTTGCTCTCGGCTGCATACCACTGCACCGAGGCTCCCATAGTCAAGCTGTCGGCACGTTCGGGCGCACGGCTCTCGCCATATTCGCTGCGCGACTCACGTCCCATGCGCCAGTCGGCACCAGCCAGATAGCCTATGGTAGCGTCACCCGTGCAGTCGGCATAGAGCTGCGCTCTGAACCTCAGGCGCTCGCCGCTCAGTACGTTTCGGGCCGTAATGCTTGCTATGCGCGCCCCGTCCATGGTCACACCGTCGGCATGCACGCCCATAAAAAGGCTCACGCCGTGCTCCTGCTGCAGCCATTGCATCTTCTTCTGGTCTTCGTAGTAAGCTGCAGGCTGTGCATTGCCCTCACGACATGGGGCAAACTCCTGCTGCAACTGTCCCAGCTTGGGATAAGGACCAACGCCCAAGCGTCCGCCCATGTGTACACGCACCTCCGAACTGTTGTTGCCGCCAGCCACCGGACGGTCGCCTATTAGCGCCACACGCAGTCCCAACCGGGCTGCAGCCACTGCCGCACTCATGCCGGCAACGCCTGCTCCCACCACCACCATATCGTATTCTCCGGCATCGCGAGGCTCAAGGCTTGTGCCGTTGATGCCGCTGCGGAATGCGTCTTGGCTGCTTGCGTCGTCGGGCGGAACAAGACTGCCGTCGGTAGTGAGCAGTATGGCGTCGCAACGGCCGTCAAATCCCGTGAGGTCGTGCAGTTGCAGCTGTGTCTTGCCGGCCTTAAGCCTCACCGTGCCAGCCTTCTGCCACTGCCAACGGTTACCCGTCTGCCCTACAGTATGCAGACGCTTGCCGCCTACGCTCAGTTGAAAGGCTCCTGCACCGGGCTTTGTAGTCCATGGCGAAGTCCAGTTGTATGTGCGCACATATACGTGATACGTACCGCCGCTGTCTATGTCCACCGTAGTGACGGCATCGCTTACGGGCACGCCCATGCCGTGGGCTATCAGATAGGGCGACCCCATAAGGTCCATAAACTGCTGGTCGACCATCCATCCGCCACGCCTGCTAAAGCTCTCGGCTTCAACTATCAGGCTCTCGCCGTGCGCCTTCGGCATTGTTGTCAAAGCCATAACCACAGCCAGCAGCACACGTAGCAAAGTTACGTTTTTATTTCTTATCATAATTGGGTTTGATGTCTGAATGTTTAACGAAAATAGAATTCCCTGATGGTAAGACGGTTCTGCTGCTCACGGGTGAGCCTTAAGCGCAGCGACTTCACCTTGCGCTGCGTCTTGAATCGTGCCTCCATGCGTCCGCCCTTCACCTCGTCAGCCACCTTATAATATGTCTTGCCGTCGGCACTTGCCTCCAGAACGGCACCGTGCGGATATTCCTTAGAGTCGTCGAACACCACTGCCACTCGTCGTGTATGAGCCGGACTATCGAGCGTTACGGTGAAGTGCTCGCCCTCAAGGTCGGAATATGGCGTACAGAAGAACGTGCTCTCGTCGCCGTCGTAGGCATACTCCTTTTCGTAGAACTTCACGCCGGGCATATCGGTATCTATCGTTGCGCCAGCCAGAAGCTTGGCTCTGCTCGACTCGGCACGGAATATTGTAGTGTCATCCAACCGCTCGGCATAGGCAGCATTGCCCGTGCGGGCGAGCAGCGGCAGCACAACCGTGTTGAGACGGCTCACAAACTCGTCGTAGCAGCCGCCCCCTCCAGTCCACAACACCTCAGCCAGAGCGCACAGACGAGGATAGAGCATGTGGTCGACATCGGCTTTGGTGCGCACAAATTCGGTCCACAGACACGCCTGACAGCCCCTCACCTGGCTCTGCTGTTCGGCAGGAAAGCCCTTCAGGGGTTGCCATTCGAACACCTTCCTGGTGGAGTTGCGGGCGTAGCCGAAGTCGAAGTAGCACGGATCCTTAGGACACAACACCACCTGCATGCCCCTGCCCAGAGCCTTGGCGCTGCGCTCGGCGGCATCGCGTTGCCAAATACACACCACGTCGGAGGCATCGGCAGCACAACGGTCGTTTATCTCGTCCCATCCCATAAGTATCCTGCCGTAGCGTCGCACAATCTCGCCTGCACGTCGTGTAAAATAGTCTTGCAGCTGATGCAGGTCGGTCATGTGCTCGCTATGATACAGCGCCTGACAGCGCTTGCACTCCTTCCAGCGCACTGTGCTCACCTCGTCGCCACCCAGATGGATGTAGCGCGAGGGGAAGATGTCAGCCAGCTGCGCCACCACAGCCTCAACAATGTCGTAGACACGAGGATTGCTCACGCACAGCATGTTCTCCCATGCACGCTTGCGGTCGTTCTGCAGGCGCTCCTCGGGGAACGGTTCAAACTCGCCACCACGACACGACAGCTCGGGCATTGAAGCCAGAAGCGCCAGACAATGGCCCGGCATGTCCACCTCGGGGATTATCTCTACGCCACGTGCATAGGCATAAGCCACGAGCACCTTCAGTTCGGCTGGCGTGTAATACTTGTCGGAGAGTTCGGGAAAGTCGGGATAATGCGTGCCGCGGCGTGCCACTTCGGGAAACCGTTCGAGTGCGAGTCGCCAACCCTGATTGTCGGTGAGGTGCAGATGGAGCACGTTGAGACGCAGCAGATTCATTGCGTCTATCATCGACTCTAATTCGGGTATGGTGCGGAAGTGGCGGCTACAGTCGATCATCAAGCCACGATGCTCAAATCGCGGACTGCTCTTTAGCGTAGCACACTCTAACGGTCTGCCCCCGGCAGCACTCAGCAGCTGAGCCAATTGTGCCATTGCCCAGTTGACTCCCTTCACGCTTGCGGCTCTCACTACGATATCATTGTCGGCTATCTGAAGCGTATACGCCTCGCTGCCGAGCGCTGCGTCGTGCACAATCTTAAGCATAGCGCTGTCGGCATGCGCCAGTGTGAGCTTCACGCCAGTGCGCTGATGCATGAGCGTAGCCACCGATTCGGAAGCATAACGCCACTCGGCAGGCATGCTGAAAGCATACGCCCTATCCGACTGCATCACCGCTGCCCGTGCCTCAACAAGCGAAAACAACGTAAGGAGAATGCCGAGCAGAAACAATCGGGATGTTCGTTGGATGTTCATTGGAGTAGATTTATACATCAGGATAATAAATGATTACAAAACTAACAGTATTGTTTGAATTATGAAAAAAAATGAGGGTGCGCTACATACACACCCCCATAATTAACCTATAAACCATTAATATCCATCGTTCTGATGCATATTCTTATTGATAAGTACCTCACTTGTAGGTATAGGCCACAAATACTGGCGGTCGTCCCATACGCGCTGTGTCAGCACCTGACACTTTCCGGTAGCTTCAATGTTAGAGAAGTCGGGCAATCCGTTCTCGTCGATGCGTGGAGCACACGGCCAGAACCAGTCGCCTTTGCTCGTTACGTTCTCTATACACAACTGAGCAGGATAGAGCATTCCGTATGATTTGCGCGAGTTGCTTATCTCGGCCTGACGCCAACGTATCATGTCAGTATAGCGCATGTGCTCCTTAGCCATTTCCATACGGCGCTCTACACGCAAGTCGTAGCGCATATCCTTCTGCGACTTTATGCTGAAAGCAGGATAGCTATCAGTCTGACTCTTGTCCACACCATATGCACGAGCACGCACACTGTTCATCGCGTCAACTACACTTTGGTCTATTTCGTTCATCTCAATCTTAGCCTCAGCATAGGTAAGGAGAATCTCGGCATAACGGCAATAGATGATGTCGGCTCCCACCTTGAATCCATTCTGCAACCAAGTCTCGTCGATGCCCTTCTTCCATGCAAGTCCGTCGAACGATGCGTATTGCTTGTTGGCACGTGTATCGTTGTTATATACCATCTCTCCTGTCTTGAAGTTCATCACCTCAGTGGCTTCCGGACTCGGATTGTATTCGTATCCGAGGAAGTTGCTGCCAAACGGAACGATAGTCATACAGCAGCGTGGGTCGCGGTTCTTGAACGGGTCGTGCGAGTCGAACAAAGGCGATTTGTCGACAGGCAGACCGTCGGTGCAGGTGTAAGCGGCAAGAAGATCCCACGAAGGGCATGTAGCACACCATCCACCTACGTTGCGCACGAGGTCGTTATATACTGCATTGGCACCATAATACCATCCATCGTACTCTACAGAGCGAGGAATCTTGAATATGAACTCGTCGCTTGTCTTTGTTGTAGAGAGGAAAAGGTTGGCATAATCGGGATGCAAAGCGTAAACACCAAGCTGCATCACAGCATTAGCGGCGTTAGCGGCAGTCTGCCAGTCGCCCATGATGAGTGCCACACGAGCCTTGAGTGCCAGCGCGGCACCCTTGGTTGCACGCACAGCACCAGTACACTTTTCGGGCAAAACGCTTGCTGCAGCATCGAAGTCCTCGTATATTGCCTGAAGCACCTTCGACTTCTCGGTGCGTCCCATAGCCTTTCCCTCGTCTATATCGATAGAGTTGAGCACCAATGGCACGTCGCCGAACTTAACGACAAGCTTCGAATAGGCTGCTGCACGATGGAAACGAGCCTCGGCAACGAGTCGTTTAATGGTCTGTGCATTAGCTCCGTTGGCTATAGCCTTACCTTCGTTGAGTATTACCGAGTTGGCATGGGCAATGGCTTTATACTGATTGTCCCACAATCTTACTACGAAGTCGTTCTGTCCGTTAAGTGTAGCACCGTCGAAAGGAGTGAGCACATCACGATACTGATAGTCGTCACTCCAGTCGTTGTGTGCCTGTCCGTCCTCGGGCCAGTAGTTGATGTCGTACAGTTCGTTTACCGCCATCTCCACTTCAGTCTCGTTGGAGTACCAGTTGCCGGTAGAACCCTTTGACAACGGGTTAAGGTCGAGGTCGTGACACGAAGCCAGCAACGCCACACCCGCTATGGTATATAATAATTTGTTTAGTCTCATAATAAATAAGATGTATATATATAATGTTATCTAAGTGGTAATGATTAGAAGTTGACCGACACTCCGAAGAGCAGCGATGTAGTGATAGGATAACCCTCGGTGCCTACTTCCGGGTCCCAACCCTTCGGGAATCCACTGAGCGAGAAGAGGTCGTTGCCAGAGATATAGAAACGTACGTTGTCCATCTTGGCCTTCTTTGTAAGCTCGCGTGGCAGCGTGTAGCCGAGCGAGAGGTTCTTCAGTCGGATGTAACGGCCGTTGAACAACCAGAAATCCGACATTGCCATATTGCCGTCGCGGTTGGTACGTGTCAGTCGCGGATACTTGGCAGCAGCGTTCTGTGCGTCGCTGTTGTACAAACTCCAGTAATTGCCCTCGAGCAATGACGGGAAGTTGCTCCAGTTGTCGGCCAGACCCTCAATCATTGCAGGCGATATGCGCGAGTTCTGCTTGCCCACTCCCTGGAACGTAAGTCCAAAATCGAAGCCGCGCCATGAGCCGTTGAAGCTGATACCGAACATGTAACGGGGCAGCGAACCGCCAAGTTTTACACGGTCGTATTCGGGCGAAATCTTACCGTCGGGCACTCCGTCAGGACCGCTGATGTCCTTATACTTGATGTCGCCGAGCTTGGTGTTAGAGTTGAGCTTGGGCGAATTGTCGAGGTCTTCCTGCGTCTGGAAGAGTCCATCGCTCAAATAACCGTACCACTCATCAAACTGGCTTCCCTCCATCTTTACCTTCTCGCCGAGGAACTGTGTACCGTTGAGGTTGCCCATCTTCGAAACGAAGTCAGAGAGGTTGGCAGATACCGAGTAGTTGAACTCGCCGATGTTGTCGCGCCATCCCAGCTCGATGTCGTAGCCAGTGGTGTGCATACGTCCGGCATTGACGCTCGGATTGGAGAAGCCTACAAACTTAGGTATTTCAAGTTCGAGCAGCATGTCGCGTGTATTCTTCTTGTAAACGTCAGCCGAGAAGTGCAGGCGGTTGTCGAAGAAGTTGGCATCCAGACCTATATCCCACGATTCTGTTGTCTCCCATGTGATGTTGTTTACGGCATAAACGAGCTGTGCTGCTGTAGCCATAGAGTTAACTGTGGCACCATTCTGCATCAAAGCCGAGCCGAACACCATGTTAGCCTGATATGGATAGTAGGCGTTGTTGCCGTTAGCATCGAGTATGCGCTCGTTGCCAAGCTTACCCCATGAGGCACGCAACTTGAGATAAGAGAACCATGGCATCTTGGCCTTCTTGAAGAAAGGCTCCTCCGAAACCACCCATCCTGCCGATACCGACGGGAAGTTGGCCCAGCGTGAATCGGGTGCAAAGCGTGAAGAACCGTCGCGACGGAAGTTTGCCTGAACGAGATAACGGTCGGCATAGCTGTAAGTGAGTCGGCCGAATACCGAGCGATAAGCATACTCTTCGGCATTGCCGCCATTGTCGCGGAAGTCGCTCGAACCGAGGTCGAGATACGGATAGTTGTTGAGTTTGTACTGGTCGCGCGAGGCGTTCATGTTCTCCCAGAAAGCGTAGTAATCCTCATATCCCACCATTACCGAGAAGTCGTGACGGCCTATCGACTTGGCATAGTTGGCAAAGAACTGTGTCGTAATGTCGTGGTTGTCGTTGCGGTCTTCCTTAAGGCTTGTTGTGCGGTGTCCGCCCATGTATCCGGCTATCTTTGTCGGGTCGTCGGCACGAGTGTAAGGAATCTGGCGCGAGAATGTCTTTATCTTATAGTTCTGGAAGTTTGGCGCCACTACAGCCGACAGTTTCAGTCCGTCGAACGGTGTGATGTCTACCTGAGCCTTAGCTCCAATACGGTTGTTCCAATTTGTAATGTTACCACCATCTACAAGTTTTGCCATAAGGTTTTCACCGTCTTTCACGTCGCCCCACATACCGTTCTGCCAGCGTACGGCATATATTGGCGGACACTTGCGCTCGGCTGCACCCATAGGGTTGATGGTCGGCGAGAGCGTCTTCGAACGCGAGAGTGTCACATCGAGGTTGGCAGCGATGTATTTATTGATGTGGAAGTCGTTGTTGACACGCAACATATATCGCTGATAGTCCTTGTTGACATACAGACCGTCGTTCTTGTCGTAGCGGAACGAAGCCTTTGTCTTCACGTTCTTTGTACCTCCAGCTATGCCGATGGTATGAGTCATGCGCGGAGCCGACCCTTTTAGCAGTATGTCTTGCCAGTCAGTCATAGGATAGTTGTCGGGATCGGTAGCGTTCAGACGTGTCCAGTCGTTCACCTGCTGTTCGGTGTATGCCTGATACTTGCCTCCTGCCGGGTTGTCGTTGTATCGTGTCTCGTTGACCATTTCGATATAACGCTGCGAACCTACATATTTAGGCAGCTTGGTTGGCATCTCCCATCCGTACTCGAAGTTGTAGTTGAGTGCCAGGTCGCCATCCTTGGCGCGCTTTGTGGTGATAAGTATGACGCCGGCTGCTGCACGCGAACCGTAGATTGAAGCCGATGCGGCATCCTTAAGTACAGTCATGCTCTCTACGTCCTCCGGATTCACCTGATTGATGTCGCCCGGTGTGCCGTCAACGATTACGAGTGGGTTGGAGTCGCCGATAGTGGTGACACCGCGCACCATAATCTTTGCCGTAGCGCCAGGAGCGCTGTTGTCGCGTGTCACGGTGACACCTGGCATTGAGCCTTGCAATGCTGTAGAGAGCTGTGTGGTGCGACGTGCGGCAAGTTCGCTACCCTTTACTGCCGACAACGAACCTGTGAGGTCCTTCTTTTTCATCGTGCCGTAACCTACTACGACCACCTCGTTGAGGAGTTCGGAATTCTCGTCCATCATAACATCGATGAACGACTTGCCGTTGGCTGCGATTTCCTTGTCGTTGAATCCAATATAAGAAATGTGGAGGCGTGCGTCTTCGGGAGCGTTGAGCGTGAAGTTACCGTCAATATCGGTCACAGTGGCACAGTTCTTCTGTCCCACTACCGTAACGCTTGCACCTACAATGGGCTGTCCGGCATCGTCCTTGATACATCCCTTAAAGGTCTGCATTTTCTTCTTTCCCTGCTGCTGTGTCTCCTGCTTAGCCTTTCGGCTGGGGTGAATAGTAATGATGCGGTCGTTGATTTCATACTCGCACGACTCGTCGAGCACTTGCTTAAGCACATCACGCAGCGGTGTTTTGTTGAATTTGGCAGTAACGCGTTTGTTTAGGTTGATGTCGTTGACTATGACCGACATTTTGGTTTGCCTTTCAATTTCGTGCAGCACCGACTTCAGAGGTTGGCTGTTGAAGTTGCGGCTCACCGTTTGTGCCTGCATTGCGGTGGCCATTGCTCCGGAGAGGGCGATGACGCCGGCAACGCATAGTGATCTGAATTTTGCCATAGATGTTTAAAGTTTTGATTATAGATTGTTGTTTATATTGTTTACGTTTTTGTCGTACCCGTTTCGGCTACGATTCTGTTTATCAAGGTCCTGTATTCTGCTTTTTCCGGTCCTGTAATCCATTGATTTTCAGCACTGATTTCGGTTGCTTTCAAAAAGGAGTCCTTTTGGGTGGCAAAACGAGTCCTTTTGCATTGTAAAAGGAGTCCTTTTGGAGTGTAAAAGGGGCCCTTTTGAAGTGCAAAACGAGTCCTTTTGAAAATGGAGGGGTATGCACTGGCATTATCAAGGCGGTTTTAGGTTCTTTCAATTATATAAACAACTCATAAAGGTTTTACCCAACCCTGAAAACCAAATTTTTTTAATGTTAAATGCAATTTTTTTAATGTTAAGTGTTGAATGTTGAATGTTAAGTTCGTCCAACATTAGGAGTGGTAATATTATAAATTCAAGTCAGTGAGTTAATTGGCAAAGCAAAGATAGGAGGGTAGGGCATCCCTGCCATACCCACTCAGCCTTCATTTACAGTTGATAGAGTGGAGGGTGTATCAAAAATCAAACAAAACGGGCTGAAAGCCCAAAAAGCACATAGCCCAAGGCAGCGCCTTGGGTGTACGGATTGATAAAAGCGAAACGCCCTGTAGGGGCAAAAGCATTGATAATTAACGCTTTTGCCCCTACAGGGCGCATTGGTATTTGCGATACTTTTACCCAGGGCGGTGCCCTGGGCTATGTGCTTCTGCCCCTTCGGGGCGTGCTGCTTTGACTTTTGGTATACACTCCTACATACTGCATTATTCTTATTTTCGACAATTCTAAATCACAGGCACAACCAAGAACAATTCAAAACTGAACAATCCTAAAATCGCAGGCGTAGCCGAGAACAATTCAAAATTCAAAACTCAAAATTCAAAATTCTCACTTACGTGAGTCTTACGGCTCTATTACGATATTGTGTCCGTTGCGCTGCACCTTAACGTCGAGTGTGCGCTTGAGGGCTGCCATCACCTCGTCGATGGTCTCGTTGTTGACGAGCGAGATGTAGAGTCGGCGGGCGGCGAGGCTGCTGTCGGCTATATGTATGCTCACGTTGTAGCGGCGCTCGATAATAGGGCGCAGCTCGCCGAGCGAAATGTCGTCGCAGTCGATGTTGCCTTGCTTCCATCCGCTGCTTGTCTTGCTGACTTGCGAGCACTGCATCTGGCGGGTCAGACGGTTGAGTGTGGCACGCTCGCCGGGCTTAAGCATGTAGCAGGAGTCGCCGTAAGCGATGGCTACGCTGCCCTTTAGGAGCGTTGTGGTGACGTAGTTGTCGGTGGGGTATGCCGAAACGTAGAACCGGGTGCCCCTCACCTCAACGTCATATCCGTCGGTGTGTACCGTGAAGCGGGCGCCGTCGCGACGTGCAACGTCAAAATAGCCCTCGCCCTGCAGCTCTACACGGCGGTCGGTGGTGCTGAAACGGCTGGAATAGCGAAGCGTTGAGCCGGCATTGAGCGTAACGCGCGAGCCGTCGGGCAGCAGCATTGTGGCTGTACTGCCGTAGGGTGCCGAGCACGTGAAGTACTGTTCGGGGGCGGTGAGGCGGCCTATGTAGGTGCCGATGCCGAACACGAAGGCTATGAGCGAGGCTGCGCAAGCCACGATTGCGGCAATGCGCCACGTGTGCAAGCGGCGTCGACGGGTGGCGGTGGCGCTGATGCGTGATGCCAATTGCTGGTAGGCGGCTTCGGTGGCGGGGCTTGGCTTGTAGGCGGACAGCCACTCCTGCTCCCACGCATGCAGCTGTGCCGTAGCGCCGGGGGTGTGGGTTATGTATGCCGTGAGGCGCTGCTCGTCGTCATCGGATATTGTGCCGTCGAAGTAGCGGCAGGCAAGCTGGCGTGCCTCTTCGGCGGTTATATATATATTATTGTGCATAAGTGGAGTTTAAATGGTTTGTCATAACTATGTAACAACTGAAACGCCGGCTGCCCAACCTTCGTGGACTGTTATTTGCCGGGATTGTGTCAGACAGCCTGCGGTGCGTGCTCCAGGCAGAGCATAAGACAGAGCGCAAGACTTGTGCCGTACTTTTGGGCGAGCTGGGCGGCAATGGTCTTGAGCGCCTTGGATATGTGCTTCTCGACGGCGGTGGTGGATATGCCGAGCTGCTGGGCTATCTCGCGGTTCTTGAGCGATTCGTAGCGCGACATGCGGAATATGTCGGCTGTACGCTGGGGCAGCGTGTCGAGGGCACGGTCAATGCTGAGTTGCAGTTCGTCGTAGAGCAACTGATGGTCGGCAGCACCCAGAAAGTCGGCGTTATAGAGCGGTTCGGTGTCGGCTACTGACTGCGCCTGACGTGCATAGCCTTCAACTATGGCGGTATGCTTGAGGCTGTTGAGGCACTCGTTGCGCAGCATTGTGTAGAGCATCGACTGCAAAGAGCCGCCTACAAGCGTCGAGCGACGCTCCCACAGTCGCATGAAGCACGTCTGCACAGCATCGCTTGCGGCGGCTTCGTCGGCTATGTATTTGCACGCAAAGCGGTGCAGACGCGGATAATAGCGCCTGAAAAGCGTGCCGAATGCCTCCTCGCTGCCCTCGCGGAGGGTCTGGAATATGTCATTGTCGGATAGGTCGTGATTCATGTTTTTTTATTTATTTTTGCCAAAAGCGCCCTGCAAAGGCTGTAAGCAATCGTTGTTGATGCTTAAAGCCTTTGCAGGGCGCTTTTTTTGTTTTCAACTTTCAGCTACAAATAGTCGCTGCATAGCTTGCGCATTCCTTCGCTTGCACCACACTGAATGTGGATGAACTGCTGGCGGCCTACGCCCATCGACGGCTCGGGATCGATAAGATATACGGGCACCGAGGGGCGCACGTAGTGGATGAGTCCGGCTGCCGGATAGACGTTGAGCGATGTGCCTATGATGACGAATATGTCGGCTTGCTCGGCAGCCTCGGCTGCTACGCTTATCATAGGCACCGACTCGCCGAAGAAGACGATGAACGGACGCTCCAGCGATCCGTCGCCCGAGAGCGTGCCGGGACGTACCTCGCAGTTGTCCTCGGTCAACTCGCGCTGATAGCGAGGGTCGTCTGGATTGCGCGATGAGCACACCTTGGTAAGTTCACCGTGCAGGTGTATGACATTGGTGGAGCCTGCCTTTTCGTGCAGATTGTCTACGTTCTGCGTGATGACCGTCACCTTATACTCCTTCTCCAGATCATGTATGAGACGGTGTCCTTCGTTGGGCTGTGCCGCATAGAGCTTGTGGCGCAGCATATTATAGAAGTTGGTGACGAGCGTCGGGTCCTTGAGCCAACCCTCGTGCGAGGCTACTTGTTCTACGGGATAGTTCTCCCACAGTCCGTCGTTGCCACGGAATGTCTTGAAACCCGACTCAACCGACATGCCGGCGCCGGTAAGAAATACGATGTGCTTCATAACTATATTATTGTTTTTGCAACGTCAGCATGGCCTTGCCGCTGCCGTTGGTCAGTTGTACACGACCTTCGCCTGCCGACTTATACGCCTTTACGCTCTCAAGAGCCTTGAGTATCTGCTGCTCATACTCCATATTGGCGCAGAGCATAAGCGTCGTGCCTATCTGCTTGAACGAGATGGTCTGCTTGGCAGCGTCGACGCGTGCGGTGCCGTTGATGGAGTTGCATCCGGCGCATCCGAACACGCTCTGCTTGGCTGTTTCGAATCCCAGTGTGGGACAGAACTCGGTCTTGGTAGTGTCAATGGCAGTGCCGCCGACTTCTACGATGTTCCATTCGCCGTTAAGGTCGACTGCCTCACCTACTTTCTTCGACGACGAACAGCCGCTAAAGGCAATGGCGACAACGATTGCCAGAATGTTATATTTCAGCTTCATAAATAATAATTCTAAATTGAGAAATTCATAATTGCGGCCGAAGCCGCAACCAATTCAAACCTCAAAATTCAAAATTCAAAACTCTACTTGAGCTTCCATGTGGCACCGTCCTTGGTGTCCTTCACCTCAAAACCGAGTTCGGCGAGTTCGTCGCGGATTCGGTCGCTGGTGGACCAGTCCTTCGATGCCTTAGCCTTAGAGCGCAGGTCGAGCACCATATCCACCACCTTGCCGAAGGCTTCTTCGCGATGTGACGACGAGCCGGCGTTGTCGGGACGCAGTCCGAGCAGTTCGAATGCGAACAGGCGCATTGTATCAGCCAGCTCCTTGAGGTCAGCCTCAGAGATAGTAGCCTTATGGTCGACGAGCTTGTTCACTACCGAGCAAGCCTCGAAGAGATGGGCTATGACGAGCGGAGTGGCAAAGTCGTCGTTCATTGCGTCGTAACACTTCTCGCGAAGTTGGCTTACGAGCTTGTGAGTGGCCTCGTCGCTCTCGGCTGAAGCTACTATACGGTCGAGGTCAGCGATGCCGTTCATGAGCTTCTCAAGTCCCTTCTGCGATGCCTGGAGCGCCTCATTGGAGAAATCAACGGTTCCGCGGTAGTGTGCAGAGAGTATGAAGAAGCGTATAGTCATGGGCGAATAGGGCTGGTCGAGATTCTTGTTGTTGCCCGTAAAGAACTCTTCGAGGGTGATGAAGTTGCCGAGCGACTTGCCCATCTTCTGACCGTTGATGGTAATCATGTTGTTGTGCATCCAGTAATGAACCATCTGGTCGCCCTGCGAAGCCACAGCCTGGGCTATCTCGCATTCGTGGTGAGGGAATACGAGGTCCATTCCGCCTCCGTGAATGTCGAAGTGTGAGCCGAGATACTTGCGTCCCATGGCTGTACACTCGCAATGCCAGCCGGGGAATCCGTCGCTCCAGGGGCTTGGCCAGCGCATGATATGCTCGGGCGATGCCTTCTTCCAGAGTGCGAAGTCGGCCTGATTGCGCTTCTCGCCCACTCCGTCGAGTGCGCGCGATGCGTCCTTCACGTCGTCGAGATTGCGTCCTGAGAGTATGCCGTAGTGGTATTTCTCGTTATACTTCTTCACGTCGAAGTAGATAGAACCGTTGCTCTCGTAGGCAAAACCGTTGTCGAGAATCTGCTGTACGAGCTGTTCCTGCTCGATGATGTGGCCCGTGGCGTGCGGCTCTATGCTCGGCGGGAGCACGTTGAGCGCCTCCATGGCAGCGTGATAGCGGTTGGTGTAGTACTGTGCTATCTCCATCGGCTCGAGCTGTTCGAGTCGTGCCTTCTTCTCAATCTTGTCGTCTCCCTCGTCAGCATCGTGCTCCAAGTGGCCAACATCGGTGATATTGCGCACGTAGCGCACCTTATATCCGAGGTGCTTGAGGTAGCGGAAGAGTATGTCGAAGGTGATAGCGGGGCGTGCATGTCCCAGATGCGGGTCGCCATAGACGGTAGGTCCGCACACATACATGCCGACATTGGGGGCGTGCAGGGGCTTGAATACTTCCTTTCTACGCGACAGCGTATTGTAAATCCAGAGTACTTGTTCCATATTCGTTTATGTTTCTTATATAGGTTACTAACAAAAAGCCCTGCACCACAGCCCGATGTGGACGGCAATGCAGGGTTTTTATATTCTATTGCGATATGATTAGATATCGTTGTTGTGGTCGAGTGAGTCGTTGAAATCCTTCGGCTCGCGGTGTTCGCGACGACCGTCACGGCGCTCACCACCCTCACGACGCGGACGACGTTCGCCACGTTCGCCACGCGGACGACGCTCACGCTCTACGTAACCCTCGGGTTTCGGGAGCAGGATGCGGTGAGAAAGCTTGTACTTACCGGTCTTCGGGTCGATCTCCATGAGCTTCACCTTGATCTTGTCGCCTTCCTTGATGCCAGCCTCTTCAACTGTCTCAAGACGCTTCCAGTCAATCTCTGAGATGTGGAGGAGTCCGTCCTTGCCCGGCATAATCTCTACGAAGCAGCCGTAAGGCATGATAGAACGTACTGTTCCCTCGTAAACCTCGCCTACCTCAGGGATGGCTACGATGGCCTTGATCTTGCCGAGTGCAGCGTCGATAGCGTCCTTGTTAGGAGCTGAAATCTGTACCTTGCCTACGCCGTCAGCCTCGTCGATGGTGATAGTAGCACCGGTATCCTCCTGCATCTGCTGGATAATCTTGCCGCCAGGGCCGATAACTGCACCGATAAACTCCTTAGGTATCTCGATCTGGATGATGCGCGGAACCTGCGGCTTCATCTCCTTGCGTGGCTCAGAGATGGTCTCCATCATGCAGTTGAGGATGTGCTCACGGCCTGCCTTGGCCTGCATAAGAGCCTTCTCGAGTATCTCGAAGCTCAAGCCGTCGCACTTGATGTCCATCTGTGTGGCTGTAAGACCGTTGGGAGTACCGGTTGTCTTGAAGTCCATATCGCCCAAGTGGTCCTCGTCGCCGAGGATATCGCTTAGCACAGCGTACTTCTCCTCGCCCGGGTTCTTGATCAGACCCATAGCGATACCTGATACGGGAGCCTTCATAGGAACGCCTGCGTCCATGAGGGCGAGGGTGCCGGCACATACTGTAGCCATTGAAGAAGAACCGTTAGACTCAAGGATCTGGCTAACGAGACGAACTGTGTAGGGGAAGTCTTCGGGAATCTGACCCTTCAAACCGCGCCATGCCAGGTGTCCATGACCAATCTCGCGACGGCCAACACCGCGCTGAGCCTTAGCCTCACCGGTACAGAACGGAGGGAAGTTATAGTGAAGGAGGAAGCGCTGGTAGCCCTTCTCCAGTACGTCGTCAACGAGTTTCTCGTCCATCTTTGTACCGAGTGTACATGTAGAGAGGCTCTGTGTCTCGCCACGTGTGAAGATTGCGCTTCCGTGAGGCATAGGCAACGGAGACACCTCGCACCAGATAGGACGGATGTCGGTGGTCTTACGACCGTCGAGACGCTTGCCCTCGTCGAGGATGCAACGGCGCATTGAGTCGCGCATAACGTCGGCATAGTAGCGCACCATTTCTGCATGCTTCTCGTCAAGTTCCTCAGGTGTCAGCTCTGTGTGGGCTGCATCGTAAGCCTCCTGGAAGTCGGCGAGGATCTTGTCGAAGGCCTCTTCGCGCGACTTCTTGTCGTGGTCGCCAGCCTCAGCGATAGCGTAGCACTTGTCGTAGGTCTCCTTGCGGATCTGCTCGCGCAACTCCTCGTCGTTAACCTCGTGGCAATACTCGCGCTTAACGTCTGTGCCAAGTTCCTTAGAGAGCTCTGTCTGGAGTTCGCACATAGGCTTGATGGCAGCCATAGCAGCCTTCAAAGCACCGATCATGTCCTGCTCCGACACTTCCTTCATCTCACCCTCTACCATCATAATGTTCTCGGCAGAAGCGCCAACCATGATGTCCATGTCGGCTTCTTTCATCTGCCCGAAGGTCGGGTTGATGACATACTCACCGTTGATGCGTGCTACGCGCACCTCAGAGATTGGGCATTCGAAGGGAATATCTGAACAAGCCATAGCGGCTGAAGCTGCGAATCCTGCGAGAGCATCAGGCTGATCAACGCCATCGGCGCTGAGAAGCATGATCTGCACATATACCTCGGCGTGATAGTTAGACGGAAAGAGCGGACGCAGCACACGGTCAACGAGACGCGATGTGAGGATTTCGTTGTCACCAGACTTGCCCTCACGCTTTGTGAAACCGCCCGGGAAACGTCCTGCTGCTGAATACTGCTCTTTGTAGTCTACCTGCAAAGGCATGAAATCTGTTCCGGGAACTGCATCTTTTGCGGCACAAACAGTGGCGAGAAGTACGGTGTTGCCCATACGCAGTACAACACTTCCGTCGGTCTGCTTTGCCACTTTCCCGGTCTCAATGCTGATGGTTCTGCCATCAGGCAATGATACTGTCTTTGTAATTACGTTCATCTAAAAATTAAAATAACATCAAAAAATATATAATATGGTAGCAAAGTTAGTTATTTTCAATGGGATAAACGAACATTGGCTTAATATTTTTGTTTTTTTTGTATAATTTTCTGTGTACCTTTGCAAGCGCATTTTTATATACAACTACACTTCAGGTTATGATGATACGCTCGCTTGTTATCGTGGCGTTGGGCGGCGGCATGGGTTCGGCCCTGCGCTTCCTGGCTTCCAAATTCATTCAGGAAAACATGTCAGGGGCTTTCCCCTACCCTACTATGGCAGTCAATATCATGGGCTGTCTGCTTATCGGAGTGTTCTACGGATTGTCATCGCGCGGCTCTTTGGGAGGCGATTCGGCCAAGCTGCTGCTCACTACCGGACTTTGCGGAGGCTTCACTACGTTCTCTACTTTCTGCAACGAGAACCTATCACTTATGCGCGGCGGACACGCTCTGGCTACATTATTATATACCAGCGGCAGCGTCGTGCTGGGATTCATTGCCGTGGCTGTGGGGTATTGGATTGCGGAGAAATTGTAGAATGAATAATATTACGCGACAGCGGTAGGAGGTTATGGAGATAGCGGTAGGAGGATGGTGTGTCAAAACTCAATTATACGGGCTGAAAGCCCAATAAGCACATAGCCCAAGGCAGCGCCTTGGGTGTACGGATTGAAAATAGCAAAACGCCCTGCAAGGGCAAAAGCATTGATAATTAACGCTTTTGCCCTTACAGGGCGCATTGTTTTTGGTGGCTTTTTACCTCAGGGCGTTGCCCTGGGCTATGTGCTTCTGCCCCTTCGGGGCGTGCTGCTTAGAGTTTTGCACACCCTCACTCAGCCTTCATTTACAGTAGATTGAGTGGGTATAGCAGGGAAGCTATACCCTCCTACAGATAGCCTTCTTCTTGCCATTTTGACTTTTGACACACCCCTCCTATTATTTGCCAAAAACAAAAGGACTCCTTTTGCATTGTAAAACGAATCCTTTTGCATTGTAAAAGGACTCCTTTTGGAGAGCAAAACGAATCCTTTTGGAAGCCAAAAGGACTCCTTTTCAAAATAGTATGTAATCATTCTGTTAAGTATAACTAACAAAACTGCAATCTGACGGAGGTTTGTTAGTTATACTTTATAAAAATTGCCCATCGACTTTATTTTTTCATTTATATAGTCAATGAACTGCGGGCAGCCGACGATCTTTATGTCGTCGTAGAGTCCGAGCACAAAGCGGCCTATGCCGAGAAACGACACCACGTCGGTGTGGAATGTCCAGCTGCCGTCGTCGTTGGCTGTGATGCACTTCTCCGACTGCGGATATTCCTCTATCATAAGATTGTGCGACAGCTGTCCGAGATGCAGAGTGACGGTATGGCGCTGCTCGCCCGAGAACATAAACATGTCGGTGTAGACATCCTTGTGCTTGTTTTCGAACACCCATGGCACGTCGAGTATCTCGACACTTTCCATTCGCGACAGCTTGAATGTCTTGTTTATATGCGAGCTTATTTCGTGACAACGCACGTCGCGGCCGTCGTTCATCATCATATAAGGCTCTACTATACGGTCGGACACGGTGTGGCTGTGGGGCGACGAGTAGTTGTGGAGCGACACCATGCGGCGTGCTGCCATGGCTTCCTTCAGTCGTGACATGCACTGGTCGACCCGCCGCTGCACCTCGGGGTTTACGACGTCGGGGATGTTGAATGTGCGTGAGAGTTTCTGGCACACCCGCTGTGCGGTGTAGTCGCTCTGGTCGCTCGTGGCCAGACGGCGACATATGTAGGCTGCCTCGTCCTCGCTGAGCGCTATGTTCTCGTGCAACCGGCGGAAGAATGGCGACGAACGGTCGAGATGATAGCGTGTGCCGGTCTTGACAAGGAGGAATCCGCAGTCGCGCAGATAGTCGAAGTAGTTGTACAGATGGCGTCGGGTGATGCCCAGACGGTCGGCTATCTCCTGCGCCGTGTAGCTGCCGTTGTCGGCAAGGAGGAGTATGAGGTCGAGCTCGCGACCGTATTTGTCCATTCGCATAATAATAATAATAAGCCCTACCCCCCAACCCCTCCCCAGTAGGGAGGGGAGTAATATGTAAAGGCTACTCAAAAATTGACTCGAAAATTAAATAGCAGGAGGCTATGGAGTCCCCACCGTAGCCTGCGCAAGTAAACTGAGTAATGTCAAATAGCGCAGGCCATTGTGGGAACGCCATAGCCTCCCAATGTTAGCAATCAATGCATACCAATCAATGCATACCGCTCCCCTCCCTACGGGGGAGGGGCCGGGGGTGGGGCCTTTTTACTTTTTCTTCTCTACCTTCACCACTTCAACGGTGAAGATGAGTGTTGAGTAGGGCTTGATTTCGCCAGCCGAGCGTGCTCCGTAGCCAAGGTTCTGCGGGATATAGAGTTCCCACTTGCTGCCCTCGGGCATCATGCAGAGTGCCTCGGTCCAACCCTTGATGACCTGGTCGGGGCGGAACGTTGTGGTATCAGGGTTGCGCTTGTAGCTGCTGTCGAACACTTTGCCGTCGATGGTGCGTCCCTCGTACTTCACCGTAACGTTGTCATCCTTGGTGGCAATGCTGCCCTTGCCGGCTGTTAATACCTTATACTGAAGTCCGGAAGTGGTGGTCTTCACGCCTTCTTTTGTAGCGTTCTGCTTTATCCACGCCTCGTTGTCGAGCTTGTACTGTCGTTCGGCACGCTCCTTTGCATCCTTCATGGTGGTCTGGAAGTAGCGTTCGGCAAAGTCCTGATGCATGAGTGTGGTGTCACTTGCCACGGCTGCAAGGAATCCGCTGTTGAACTTGATGCTGTCGAGGGTGTACTCGGTGCCCTTGACGTCGCTGCTTACGTTGGGATAGATGCGTGTGTCGATCATCTGGGCAATCTGCATGGCAGCGCAACGTGCCGCAAACTGCTTGTCGTGCTGTGCCGACACAGCCTCGCGCAGAGTCTCGATGAATGTCTGTACATTGGTAGAATCGATACCAAACTGCGTCTTCACGTAGTCCATGAGTCCGCGTGTGGTGAACATTCCGGCTGCATAGCTCAGCGAATCGCTGGCACTCAACAGCTGCGGATAGGCAGGCTGGATGACAGCAGCGGCTACGGCTTTCTTCTTTTTCTTGTCTTTCTTTACGCCGGGATTGACGGCAAACGCTGTCGTCGCGAATACGGCGAGAGCGATGATAAGCAACTTCTTCATTGGTTTATACATTTAAAATAGGGCGGCCTTGTGGGTCGCCCTGATTGTTTTTTTATTGTTCTGTGTGTGCGGAATTACTTGCCGTTCACCTTGATGAGCTCAATCTTGAACACCAGCGGTGAATAAGGCTTGATCTGACCCTGCTCACGCTCGCCGTAAGCCAGCTCCTGCGGGATGTAAACTTCCCATACCGAGCCTGCAGGCATGTGTACGAGAGCCTCAGTCCAGCCCTTGATAACCTGGTTGGCACGTAGGTCTACAGCCTGGCCACGCTTGTAGCTGCTGTCGAATACAGTACCGTCGATGAGTCGGCCCTCGTAGTTTACGGTTACGAGTGATGTATCCTTAGGCATAGCGCCGTTGCCTTCCTTGATAACCTTGTACTGAACGCCTGAAGGAAGAGTCTTCACGCCAGCCTTCTTTGCATTGGCTGCCATCCACGCCTCGCCCTTCTTCTTGAGCGGACCATATTCTTCTTCCATGTGCTTTGACTTGATAGCCATCATCTTCATCTGAGCAACCTGGCTTGCCTGTTCTACTGTCATGAGGCCCTTCTTCTCCTTTACGCCCTGGATGAATCCGGCAAGGAAGTTCTTCATTGAGATAGTCTTGGTAGAATCTTCGCCGAAGAGCTCGTGGTTGATGCCCTTAACCATGCGGTTGCTAATCTGCTGACCGATCTGGATACCCATATAGTAGGCAGCCTTCTTCTTGTCGTCGCCGGCATTTGCGCCCTCACGCAGACCCTTAATGAAAGCATCCATGTATGTAGTGTCTACATCCATCTGAACGAGATACTGCTTCAGACCCTGTGTCTGTGCCAGACCGATGGCGTACGACAGTGTGTCTACGTCGTTCTTAAGGTTAGGCTTGTTAGAGCCTGAGTTGCCGCAAGAAGCCACGAAGCTTGCTACAGCGATAGCCAATGCGGCTACGATTGAGAATTTCTTCATTTTCTTATGTGTTTTTATTGTTTTTCTGTATTACGCTGACGCATTACATCACCTTGATAAGCTCTACATCGAACACGAGAGCTGCAAACGGCGGGATGGATGCTCCGGCACCGCGCTCGCCGTAAGCCAGCTGGTAGGGGATGAAGAAGCGATACTTGGCACCCTCAGACATAAGCTGTACGCCCTCTGTCCAACCTGCGATTACGCCGTTGAGGGGGAATGTGGCGCTTTCGCCGCGCTTGTAGCTGCTGTCGAATACGGTTCCGTCGATGAGTCGGCCTTCGTAGTGGCACTCTACAGTGTCCTCGGCTGTCGGCTTCTTGCCGCTGCCTTCGTTGAGCACCTGATACATAAGACCAGAAGGCAGGGATACTACGCCCTCTTCCATAGCCTTCTCGGCGAGCCATGCTTCGCCCTTTTCCTTGTTATCCTTATACTTCTCGGCGGCGGCAGCGCGCTGCTTTGCCTCCTGCTGCTGGAAAAATTCTGTAACGATTGTCTGCGCTTCCTGATCGGCAATCTGCGGCTGCTTGCCTGCTATGATGTCCTTGATAGCCTGAGCGAAGTCGTCGATGTTGAGGCTGTCGGCACCCATCTGCGAGAGCTGTCGGCCGATGCCAAGGCCAAGAGCGTAACTAAGTTTGTCCATAAATTGTCTTTACGTGTTTTATTTTTTATGTAATTATACGTGTGCAAAAGTACTATTTTTCTATGATATAATATATATAATGTCGAAAAATTGCATTTTATTAATAGAAAAGTTGACGAGTAGACGAGTTGACAAGTAGACGAGTTGATAGTTTTATAACTCAAAAATCCTCGTCAACTTGTCTGCTCGTCAACTTGTCAACTCAAAGAGAGCATTCTCTCGATGGGCTTCACGGCGTCGCGGGCGATTGCCGGGTCTACGGTCACTTCGGGCCATTCGTGGCGCAGAGTGTTGTAGATCTTCTCGAGGGTGTTCTTCTTCATATACTCACACTCGTTGCATGAGCACCCTACTCCACCCTCCGACACTTCCGGCGGAACCGGATAGAAATGCACGTCGGGGCAGTTGCGCTCCAGCTCGTGCAATATGCCTGCCTCGGTGGCTATGATGTATTCCTTGATTTCGGGATGTGCTATGGCGTAATTGAGCATGGTGGCTGTTGAGCCCTTTATGTCGGCGACAGCCAGAACGGGCGCCTTGCACTCCAGGTGTGCCATCACCACGGCGTCAGGATGCTCAGCCTTCAACTTCACGATGGCCTCTACCGAGAACGTCTCGTGTACATGGCAGCCTCCGTTCCACAACAACATAGAGCGGCCCGACACACTGTTGATGTAGTTGCCAAGGTTGTAGTCGGGACCGAAGATTATCTTCTCGTCCTTCGGGAACGACGCCATCACCTTCTCGGCATTGCCCGACGTTACCACAACATCGGTCAGAGCCTTGACAGCGGCGGTAGTGTTGACATAGCTCACCACCTTGTATCCGGGATGTTCGTCCTTGAACTTCTTCAGATCTTCGGCACGACACGAATCGGCAAGCGAGCATCCTGCTGTGAGATCGGGGCACAGCACCTTCTTGTCAGGCGAAAGCAGCTTGCACGTTTCGGCCATAAAGTGAACTCCACACATCACAATCATCTTGGCATCGGTCTGTGCTGCCTTGCGGGCAAGGGCCAATGAGTCGCCAACGAAGTCGGCCACTTCCTGTATGTCGCCCACCGTGTAGTAGTGAGCCAGCAGCACGGCGTCCTTCTCGCGGCACAGGCGGCGTATCTCTTTCTTCAAGTCAACAGACGCTTCGACGGGTTCGTCGATGTATCCCTTCTCTATCCACTCTTTGTTCATTGTCGTATTGTTTTATGTTATTTAAGTTTCGCAAGCGAAAGTAGTTAAGAAGTTAAGGAGTTTTCGCTCCCTACGGTCGCTAAGGAGTTAAGCCATTAGTCTTTTTTGCTTTATTTATAGCATTAAATCATTTGGCTTAACTTCTTAACTCCTTTAACTACTGAATTCTCTGAACTTGCTAAAGTTCAGTTATTTTATTGTTTCTATTTCCTGTAAGCCTGTCTCCCACCCCATTTGTCAACACCATTTATATATTTACTCTTTTTATTTTTTTTGAAAAGAAAAAATATTATGAGTATGATGTGTTGTTAACTTGTTGGTAAGTTTCTGACGTTTTCTTTGGTTATTTCGTTATCAACGTTTGACACAGGATTACCAACAGGTGTCATTAATAACTTCTTGCTGATAATGAGCGTTGTATGTGTATTATCCACAGATTGTGGTTCACACTTGCAAAGTTAATAAGTTTATATCTTTTTTCGGTAAATATACGTGGAAAACTTTGAAATATCGACTTAATAACTTGGGTATTTATCCACACTCCACATATTGTGCCTGTCGGGATGTTGATAACTCCCAACTTATCCACAATTTTATCAACACTTTATCCACAGGGTTTGTGGGGTTATCAACAGGTACAGGCGTGTCCTGTGTGTATAACTGGTCTGAAGTGTGGTTATGTCGCATTGGGTGTTGATAAATGTGGATAACTGTAGGGATAAGAGTAGGAAGAATACAAACAGGATTGCAGATGTCGTAGCCGATTATTGCAACTGTAGTAGCTGAAAGCTGTAAATGTAGGAGGTTATGGCGTCCTCGCCATAACCTGAGCAACCAACTAACACAAATAGTAAGAGTTGTTCTGGTTGATAAAACCGGCTTCCTTTAATTGTCAACTGCGCAGGTTATGGCGAGGACGCCATAACCTCCTACTATTAGGATTACAACCTCATGCCCTCCTGTTGATGTCTGTGTGGTGTGCTGCTGAGACAGGAGTCGATTGCCACTTGATATGTATTTCTCCTCTACTTTATGTGCATACAGATGTTATACACGGCTCCTGTGGATTATACCTGTTTGTGTTTCACTGCGTTACAGGGTTATCCACAGTTTTCTACAGGATGTTGATAAACACTATGCCTGTAATCTGTTGATAACCTGTTTATACACGAGTTTATGCACAGTATATGTTGAAAACTATGTATTGTGTATCAGTCTGTTATGTTAGTTATCCACAATTATATTGCAGTTGTGGATAAATAGTGATTTTGAAGGGTCTTCCTGGTTTCAATAATAAACCTGCAAACTACCACCATTTCACCCTCTCAACCCCACAACTGGAGCTCAGCTCCGACACTATATTTGCATTTTTTCGGCTCAATACTGCCAGTTGAGCGCACCAGGAAATTCTTAGTGCGAATTTCTTGAGTTTTGGGCGTGCAGCGTTCATAGTGCTTATACACAGCGGATTACGTTAGTTGGAGCCTGGCGTGTGCAATAATACAGGGTGCAAAAGGGCTCCTTTTTGTTGCTAATGTAGTCCTTTTGGTGTTGAGAAGTTGTCCTTTTGCGATGCAACGGAGTTCGTTTTGCTGTGCAAAAGGGGTACATTTGCAGTGGATAAGTGCCTGTTTTGTGGATAAAAGGGGGTGAATAGTGTGGAAAACCCCATAAAAACGGTGGATAACCAGGTGATTTCGGCTTTGCGGATTTCTATTTTGCGATTTTTATTTGTAACACTTTTTTACTACAGGTGCTATATTTGCATGGCTTGCATGGGGCATATCCTGTTGTGGCGTAGGTGTAATGTAGGAGGCTATGGCGTCCTCGCCATAGCCTGAGCAGTTGGCTTTGAGTTGGTTGTGGTATTGTTGTTGGTTGGTTATAGTTTGTCTTTCTGCTTGCTCAGGTTACGGCGAGGACGCCATAACCTCCTATAATTAGCGTTATAAACAGTGTTATCAGCATATCCTGTTTATAACTTCCAGTTGATGTTCAATACGTTATATGATTTATCAACAGGTTGTGTTGATATGTGGATAAGTAGCTTTTGCTTGCCTGTTGTAATTTTTCATCAACACCATTTGTTAATATCCATAGGCTGAGTATCAGTATTTTACGTAGTTATCCACACACCTGTTGATAACTGCTGTGCATTATATACAGGACTGTAGGGACATTAACAGGGTTATAAACGGATTCTGTTAATATCTATATCTTGTGTTTCAGTGAGTTAGATTAGTTATCCACAGGTTATCAACAAGTGTGGATAACCTGTAGGATATGAATGTGTCAATTCCTAATAGACACAAAAAAAAGCCATATAAGATTGCCGCTTCCTGTGTGCGACCGTCTTATATGGCGTTTGTAAGTGATAGTGTAGAGTTACTTCTTTTTGTTGCCTGCTGCGATGTCAGCGAATCGTTTCATCCAGTTTCCGCCCTTCATACATGCTATGCCGATGATGACGAACGGTATGCTGAGCATCTGTCCCATGTTGAGCGGAAGCGTCTGCTCGAATGCTTCCTGCACTTCCTTGGTGTATTCGATGAAGAATCGTGCCGTGAAGATGTAGGTGAGGCAGAGTCCGAAGAAGAATCCTGTGCCAACACGCTGCGGTTGTTTGCGGTAGATTCGCCATCCGATGAAGAAGAGTAGGGCATAGGCTATAGCTTCGTAGAGCTGTCCTGGGTGGCGTGGCATTGAGTCGACGCGCTCGAAGATGAATGCCCAGGGCACGTCGGTGATGCGTCCTATTATCTCCGAATTCATCAGGTTGCCCAGTCGGATGAAGCAGGCTGTGACTGGAGTGGCAATGGCTATGTTGTCGAGCACCTGCCACACGTTCATCTTGGTGCGTCTGACGTACATCCAGAGGGCAAGCATGAGTCCCAGTGTGCCTCCGTGCGATGCCAGTCCGCGGTAGCCCGTGAATCGCCATGAGCCGCTGTCGCTGATGTCGATGGGCAGGAATATCTCGATGAAGTGTCGCCAGCTGGTGAGAAACACGTCGGGCTGGTAGAACAGACAGTGACCCAGGCGTGCTCCGGCGAGTATTCCGATGAAGCAATAGAGGAAGAGCGGGTCGAAAAGTCCTTCCTTCACCTTCTGTTCTTTGTACAGTCGCTGCACTAAGAGATAGGCGAGGGCAAGTCCGACGAGCCAGCACATCGAGTACCAGTGTATTGCCAGCGGGCCGAACGACACTGCTGTGTCACTCGGATTCCATGTTATGTATAAAAAATGTTCCATTTTTTATTTAACGCTTACACATTAAAACGGAAGTGCATGATATCTCCATCCTGCACGACATACTCCTTACCCTCGATCGAGAGCTTGCCTGCTTCGCGCACGGCAGCTTCCGAGCCATACTGGATATAGTCGTTGTACTTGATTACTTCGGCGCGGATGAAGCCTTTTTCGAAGTCGGTGTGGATAACGCCGGCACACTGCGGAGCCTTCCATCCCTTGTGATAGGTCCATGCCTTCACCTCCATTTCGCCGGCGGTGATGAATGTTTCGAGATTGAGCAGGCTGTATGCCTTCTTGATAAGTCGGTTTACGCCGCTCTCCTCAAGTCCGAGTTCCTCGAGAAACATCTGCTTGTCCTCGTATGTTTCGAGCGATGCTATGTCCTCTTCGGTCTTGGCTGCGATGACAAGCATTTCCGCTCCTTCGCTCTTGGCGATTTCGGCTATCTGGGCAGAGTATTCGTTGCCGTTCTTGGCAGATGCCTCGTCGACGTTGCAGACGTACAGTACGGGCTTGGCGGTGAGCAGGAAGAGGTCGTGAGCGTAGTGCTGCTCCTCCTTCGACTCGAACTCTACGGTGCGTGCGTTCTTGCCCTGCTCCAGCACCTGCTTGTAGGCTTCGAGTACGGCTACGGCCACCTTGGCGTCCTTGTTGTTGCCTATGGCTGCTATCTTCGACTGCTTCTGCAGCTGGCTCTCTACGGTTTCGAGGTCCTTGAGTTGCAGTTCGGTGTCGATTACTTCCTTGTCTTCAACTGGATTGACGCTGGCACCGCCCTCACGCACGATGTTGTCGTCGTCGAAGCAGCGCAGTACGTGGATGATGGCGTCGGTCTCGCGGATGTTGCCGAGGAACTTGTTGCCCAGACCTTCGCCCTTGCTTGCGCCCTTGACGAGTCCGGCTATGTCTACTATCTCGCACGTTGCGGGCACGATACGGCCCGGATGCACTATCTCGGCGAGCTTGGTGAGTCGCTCGTCGGGTACTGTTATCACGCCTACGTTAGGCTCGATTGTACAGAATGGGAAGTTGGCTGCCTGCGCTTTGGCGTTGGAGAGGCAGTTGAAAAGAGTGGACTTGCCCACGTTGGGGAGTCCTACTATACCACATTTTAATGCCATGTATTTATTGTTTTATTATTTGTTTCCACTGCAAAGTTACGCTTTTAAATCGAAATATGTGTATATAATGCGATATAAGCGTGTGTCTTGGGTGCTACTTTATCGTTGTGCGCTTTGCTGGCAGAGGTTCATCACGCGCAGCCAGTTGCCTCCCCAGATGAGCGACATGTCTGTTTCGGAGTAGCGTCGGCGCAGCAATGCCTTGGTGAAGTTGACCAGTTCGGAGGCGTCGGCGAGTCCCGGTATGCCTCCGTCGCCGTCGAAGTCGGTGCCCAGTCCTACGTGTTCTATGCCCATTATGTCGATGGCGTGCTCCAGATGGCGTATTGCGTCGGTTATGGTTGCGTTGCCGTCGGTGCGCAGGAATCCGTTGTAGAGTGTTATCTGGCATACGCCTCCGGCTGCGGCGAGGGCACGCATCTGCTCATCGGTGATGTTGCGCGGCACGTCGCATAGGGCGCGTGAGTTGCTGTGGGAGCATACTATCGGTGTGCGCGATATCTGCAGGGCGTCGTAGAATGATTTTTCGCCGGCGTGGCTGAGGTCGACCATCAGTCCAAGGCGGTTCATCTCTGTTATCACCTGCGCTCCGAAAGGGCTCACGCCGCCGTGCGTATTGAGCGAGTGGCGTGCCGAATCGCATATCTGGTTGTCGCCGTTGTGGCACAGTGTGATGTATGTTATGCCGCGGTTGGCAAAGTGCTGCACGTTGTTTATGTCGTCTTCGATGGCGAGTCCGTTCTCTATTCCGGTCAGTAGCGAGCGCAGTCCATTGCGCTTGTTGCGCAGTATGTCTGCCTCCGAGCGTGCGTGGGCTATGTATCGGGAGTCGCTGAGTATGGTGTCTTCAATCTTGTCGAATATCAGGTCGGCATATTCGCGTGGCGTCTTGGCTCCGAGCGGTGCTATCTGTGCGAAAGTTTCGCCAGGTTTTGGCTGCGGCAGATAAGCCACCATGGTCACGGCGTCGGGTCCGCCTTCCTGCATCTTGTGCAGGTCGTATAGTATTCGCGGGTCGCGCTGGTCGAAGTGTATGCCTTGGGGGAAGAACATCGGTGTGTCGCAGTGGGAGTCGAGCGTGATGTTACGGCTGTGGAAGAGCCGCATCTGGTGGTGGATTGCCGCCTCGCTGACGAGCCAGCGGAACAGTGGCAGGCCGTCGTCGGCAAGCCATTCGGGATGCCATTGTACGCCGATTACGGGCTTCTGCTCGCTGCTTTCTATGGCTTCGATGGTGCCGTCGGGTGCCGTGGCTGCGGTGTGCATGTGTTTGCCGGGATTGTCTACAGCCTGATGGTGGAATGAGTTGACGTAGATGGTGTCCTCGCCGTCGAATATGTCGCTCAGCATGGTGCCCGGTTTGATGTTCACGCTGTGTGTCTGTGTGGACTGATGCGAGGTCTGCGAGTGCTTGATTAGGGTAGGGGTGGGCTTGATGTCCTGCTCTACGTGTCCGCCGAGCGACATGGCTAGCGTCTGAATTCCGCGGCAGATGCCCAGCATAGGCAGCTGGCGGTCGAAGGCGTAGCGCGTCAGCAGCAGTTCGGGTAGGTCGCGCTCGTTGTTGATATTGTGCAGTTGTGGCACGGGTTGTTCGCCCGCCCAGAGCGGGTTGAAGTCGCCTCCGCCGCTCAATACGATGGCGTCGAGCGTGTCGAGTGTGCTGAGCAGCACGTCGTTGTCTGCCACAGGCGGAATGAGTACGGGCGTACCTCCGGCGCTGACTATCTGCTTGTAGTACACTTCGCGCAGCGTTGCGTCGATGCCTTCGTGGTTGGTTGTGATGCCTATGAGTGGCCGGTAGGCGTGTGATGGGGCAGAGGTGTATGTCTCGTCGAGATGTTGTTGCAGGTTGAACTTGTTCATCGTGTATGTATAAAAAAAGAAAAAGACAACAAAGGCAACCGTCGTTCAGTTGTCTTTGTTGTCTTCGTTATGTTTGTATAGTTTACTGTTCGTCGTCTTCGAGGTGTACCGGTATCTCGCGCTTGATGCTCTGGTCGAGCGAGATGAGGGTCTCGGTAGAAACAACTCCGGGTATCATCTGCATCTTGTTGTTGAGCAGATCCATGAGCTGTTCGTTGTCGCGGGCGTACACTTTGAGCAGCATTGTGTACGAACCGGTGGTGAAGTGACATTCCACGATTTCGGGTATCTCCTTCAGCTGCTTCACTACGTCCTTGTACATGCTGCCGCGTTCGAGGTTCAATCCTACATAGGTGCATGTGCTGTATCCTATGCTTTTGGGGTTGACATCGAATCCGCTGCCGGTTATGACGCCACCATTGATGAGGTGCTGTACACGTTGGTGGATGGCTGCGCGTGACACTCCGCATTCAGCTGCAACATCCTTGAATGGTATGCGAGCGTTCTTGGACAGTATACTAAGTATTTTCTTGTCGAGATTGTCTATTTTGTCCATGGTGTTAATGGTTTTTCGTATAATTATCAATAATGCTATTTACAACTGTTACATATTGTAAGCAAAATTAGACATTATATCTGAGATAAGCAACATTGTGCATACTATTTTTTGCTTTTTGTGCAAAATGTATAGCAAATTTATGTTTTTTGAACAACGAAAGCCCATTTTGGACGTTATTTACGACTGCATCTCGTGCAGACGGCGATAGTATCCGCCGAGAGCGATTAGCTCGTCGTGTGTGCCACGTTCTACGATGCGTCCCTCGTGCAGCACACATATCTCGTTGGCATTCTTGATTGTAGACAGTCGGTGGGCAATGGCTACGGTGGTGCGCGATGTCATGAGTCGCTCAAGAGCGTCCTGAACGAGTCGCTCGCTCTCTGTGTCGAGTGCCGATGTTGCCTCATCGAGAATGAGGATTGGCGGGTTCTTGAGTATGGCTCGTGCTATGCTGACGCGCTGACGTTGTCCGCCTGAGAGCCGTCCGCCTCGGTCGCCGATGTTGGTGTTGTATCCTTGCTCGGTCTGCATTATGAAGTCGTGTGCGTTGGCGATGCGTGCCGCCTGCTCCACTTGTTCCTGTGTGGCGTTTTCGACGCCGAACGTGATGTTGCCTATGAACGAATCGTTGAAGAGAATGGCCTCCTGGTTGACGTTGCCGATGAGCTGTCGGAGGTCGTGGATGCCGAGCTTGCGCACATCGATGCCGTCGATGAGCACCTCACCTTCCTGAACGTCGTAGTAACGCGGTATGAGGTCGACGAGTGTCGACTTGCCGCTGCCGCTCTGTCCTACAAGTGCTACGGTCTTGCCCTTCTCTATCACGAGGTTGATATCCTTCAATACCCACTGCTCGCCATACTTGAATGATACGTGGCGGAACTCAATCTGGTGCTCGAACGACTTGATATGGACGGGGTTTTCGGGTTCCTTGATGGTGTCTTCTGCCTTGAGTATCTTGTCGATACGCTCCACTGAGGCGAGTCCCTTGGGTACGTTGTAGCCTGCCTTGGAGAAGTCCTTAAGCGGATTGATGATAGAGTAGAGCATCACGAGATAGTAGATGAATGTAGGACCCGACAGCATCTGCTTGTCGAGCACGAGCACTCCGCCCACCCAAAGCACGATGATTATGAGCACGGTGCCGAGGAATTCGCTCATAGGATGTGCCAGCTGCTGGCGTATATTGACGCGTTGTATGGCTGTACGATAGCTCGAGTTGATGCGGTCGAAGCGGTCGTTCATCTTGTCTTCGGCACAGAATGCCTTGATGATGCGCAGTCCGCCGAGTGTCTCTTCAACCTGCGACATGGTGTCGCTCCACAGACTTTGTGCCTTGATGGAGTTCTGCTTGAGCTTGCGTCCTACCACTCCCATAAACCAACCGAATATGGGCACGAATATAAGCGTGAAGAGTGTGAGCTGCCACGATATGAACAGCAGTGCCGAGAAGTAGAAGATGATGAGTATCGGGTTCTTGAACAGCATGTCGAGCGACGACATTATCGAGCTTTCCACTTCTCCTACGTCGCCCGTCATACGTGCGATGATGTCGCCTTTGCGCTCGTCGGAGAAGAATCCGAGGGGCAATGACGTTATCTTACGGTAGAGCTGGTTGCGTATGTCGCGTACTATACCGGTGCGCATGGGGATGATTGTGGCCGACGAAAGGAAGTAGGCGCCGGTCTTGAGCATTGTGGTGAATGCCAGAAACAGTCCGATGAGCAGCAGCGTGGTAGTCGATCCTACGGAGTGAATGAGTTGCGTGACATAGTAGTCGGCGTTGTTGGATATCACATCCTTCAGATTGTCGAACGACCAGGGCATCAGTTGCGTTGCCGTTCCGGTTCCTTCGGTGCGGAAGAGTATCTGAAGTATCGGTATGAGAGCTGCAAACGAGAAGATGTTTAGCACTGCCGAGAGTATGTTGAATACTATCGTCAGCGCCAGATACTTCTTGTACGGCGGCAGAAAGCGCTTGAGTACTTGTAGGAATTCTTTCATACTGTTGTTGGATTGTTGTGTCGTTGTGATGTTGTGATTTGTTGCTTAGTCGATGGGCTCGCCCAGGAGAGTCGCTGATGTAGAGCCGGTTATCTTCACCATTACGCGATCGCCGATGTGATGGTTGTTCTTGTCGAACACCACGGCTTTGTTCTGTTCGGTGCGACCCATAAGCTGTTGGCGTGAGCGCTTTGAATAACCCTCAACCAATACTTCGAATGTCTTGCCCACGTCCTTTCGGTATTGCTCGGCCGAGACTTCTGTCTGGAGGCGTATGAGTTCGTTGAGGCGCTCTATCTTCACTTCTTCGGGTACGTTGTCGGGCAGATGCTTGGCTGCGTAGGTGCCCGGCCGCTCGCTGTACTTGAACATGAATGCCGAGTCGAACATACATTCGCGCACCAGCGAGAGGGTCTCGGCGTGGTCCTCGGGTGTCTCGTCGTGATAGCCCACGAACAGGTCGGTGGTCAGTCCGCAGTCGGGTATGATGCGGCGTATTGCTGCCACGCGTTCCAGATACTGCTCGCGTGTGTACTTGCGGTTCATCAGTTTGAGTATCTTTGTAGAACCGCTTTGTGCCGGGAAGTGTATGTGCTTGCAGAGGTTGGGCTCGTCGGCTATGGCGTGCAGTATGTCGTCGGTCATGTCTTCGGGGTTGGATGTGGTGAAGCGCACACGCATGTCGGGCACGCTCTGTGCCACCTTGCGCAGCAGTTCGGCAAACGAGCATCCGCCTTCGATGCGCTTTCCGGCTGGAGTCAGACCGTAGCTGTTGACGTTCTGGCCCAGCAGGGTCACCTCCTTGAATCCCTTGTCGTGCAGATCCTTCACCTCTCGCAGTATGCTTTCAACGTCGCGCGAGCGCTCACGGCCTCTTGTGTAGGGCACAATGCAGTAGTGGCAGAAGTTGTTGCAGCCTCGCATGATGCTCACGAAGCCGCTCACGCGTCCTGCACCGATTCGCTGCGGAACTACGTCGCGGTAGGTTTCGGTGGTAGAGAGTTCGATGTTGCAGGCGTTCTGTCCGTTCTCGCACTGCGCTATCATGTCGGGCAGGTTGAGATAAGAGTCGGGTCCGCACACAAGGTTGGCGTGGTGGTTGTCGATGAGGTCCTGGCGCACGCGCTCTGCCATACATCCCAGCACTCCAATGATGAGGTTCCGGCCCTTCTTCTGTTCGGCGTGCAGCGTCTCGAGGCGTCCATATATCTTGTTCTCGGCATTCTCTCGTATTGAGCAAGTGTTGAGGAATATGGCGTCGGCGCAGTCCTCGTCGTCGCAGAGTTCGTAGCCTGCCATCTGCATAATGGATGCTACCACTTCAGAGTCGGCCACGTTCATCTGGCAGCCGTATGTCTCTATGAATAGTTTCTTCATCTATATAATATATGTATGTTACAGGTGTGTATAATCTGTAGGTGAGTTTATTCCTTGGCGGCGCGCTTCATTTCGAGCTTGTAGAGGTCGCCACGGCGGTCGCGCAGGTTGCGTACGGCGCCGTAGGTGTGCAGTTCGTTGAGCAGCGAGAGGTCGACATCCGACACGAGTATCATCTCGGTGTTGGGCGTTGCTTCTGCGCGCTTGCCGTCGTTGGGGAATGCGAAGTCGCAAGGAGTGAACACTGCCGACTGCGCATACTGTATGTCCATGTTGTGAACGCGCGGCAGGTTGCCCACACTTCCGGCTATTGCCACGTAGCATTCGTTTTCTATTGCGCGTGCCTGGGCGCAGACACGAACGCGTGAGTAGGCGTTCTGCGTGTCGGTCATGAACGGAACGAAGAGTATTTTCATTCCGTCGTCGGCCATCAGACGCGAGAGTTCGGGGAATTCCACGTCGTAGCAGATTACGATTCCGATGCGTCCGCAGTCGGTATCGAATGTCTGTATGTGCGATCCGCCCGAGAGTCCCCAGCATTTCTGTTCGTCTGGCGTCACGTGTATCTTCTCGTACATGTCTACCGTACCGTCGCGGCGGCACAGGAAGCCTACGTTGTAGAGCGAGTTGTCCTCCTTGAGGTAAGGCATTGAGCCGGTTATGATGTTGATGTTGTATGATATGGCGAGCTCGCGGAAGCGGTCGCGTATCTGCTCGGTATACTGTGCCATGGCGCGTATGGACTGAGCCTCGCCCATATCGTTGAACTTTGCCATGAGCGGCGCGTTGAAGTATTCGGGGAAGAGGATGAAATCGCTCTTGTAGTCGCTCACCGAATCGACGAAGAACTCTACCTGTTCGAACAGGTCGTCGAGCGAATTGTAGGGTCGCATCTGCCACTGTACCAGTCCGATACGAACCGTCGGGCGCTTGTCTACATACGAATCCGTAGGCGGCTGATAGTAGATGTTGTCCCACTGCAGCAGTGTGGCGCAATGCTTCGACTCCTCGTCGTTGGGCAGATAGTTGCGCATGACGCGTCGAACGTGAAAGTCGTTGCTCAACTGGAATGTCAGCACCGGGTCGTATATCTCGCGCGAGCGTACGCGTTCGATATATTCCTTGGGTCGCATCTTGTCGGCATACTTGTGATAGTTGGGTATGCGTCCGCCGAACATGATGGCCTTGAGGTTGAGTTTTTCGCAGAGTTCCTTGCGATACTCGTACATGCGTCGTGCCAGACGCAGTCCGCGGTAGTCGGGATGTATGAAAACCTCGATGCCATAGAGTATGTTGCCCTTGGCGTTGTGGGTGTTGAAGGTCTCGTTGCCGGTCACCTGCGCGTAGGTGTGGTCGCCCTTCACCATATTATAATCAACAATAATAGACAGCGCGCATCCCACTATCTTGTCGTCGACGATTATCACCACCTGTCCTTCGGGGAATATTGTGATGAGTTTCTTGATTTGAGCTTTTGTCCAGAACACGTCTTCGTCGCCATAGATGCGCTTGAACGAGCGTGCGAGCTGATCGTAGTCCTCCATCTGAAGGTTGCGCAGTTCTACTTTGCTAATGTTGTGAGATTCCATTTTCTATGTTGTTTTGTTGTATTAAGATGTTGTGATGTTGTGGTGTTGTGATGTTGTTGGTTTGTAATGTTGCTATTATATATAATGTGAAAAAGCAAATCACACCATCTCAACACCACACCATCTCACCCTAAAAAGTTTTCGACAAAAACTTTTTAGCCACTTCCCATATTACCATGCCAGCCGTTACGCTGACATTGAGCGAGTGTTTGGTGCCGAATTGTGGTATTTCGAGGCATCCGTCCGACATGTCCACCACCTCCTGATGCACTCCCTTCACCTCGTTGCCCATCACTACTGCGTAGCGTCTGTCGGTGTCGAGCTGCAGGTTCTGAAGCTTGGTCGACCCCTCCACCTGCTCTATGCTGTACACGAAGAAGCCGTCGTTGTGCAGCGAGTCAATCGCCTCGGTGGCTGTTGCGAAGTAGCGCCACGCCACAGAGTCCTCGCCTCCGAGCGCCGTCTTGTGAATTTCGGGGTGGGGTGGGGTGGCAGTGATGCCGCAAAGGTATACCGCCTCGACCCGGAATGCGTCGGCAGAGCGGAACACCGAACCCACATTGTGCAGCGAACGAACGTCGTCGAGCACTACGATAAGGGGCATTTTGGGAGCCACGTGAAACTCGTCAACCGAGAGCCGTTGCATTTCTATAGTACGGAGTTTGCGCATATTATTCTTTTTATGTGCAAAATTAGATAAAAATCCCGAATTACAAGACGATTATGGCGAAAGTCGAGGTAAAAAACCCTTTACAAAAAAATAATGACTAACTTTGTGCAAAGTAGAGTATAAAATAAGCAAATTAGAATATCAAAAGTGTATGAAGATATTTTTCTCGCATAAAGAAGAGGTATGGAACTCGTGGTCGCATGCTGCGGGTATAATTCTCGGTGTGGTGGTAGGCACGGCGTTCCTGGTATGGTGTGGTTGGGCGCGTAACGGTTGGGCAACGGCTGGTATCATACTATATCTGTTCGGAATGCTGTCGAGCTACATAGCTTCCACCGTCTATCACGCCCTGTCGGCATGGTCGCCGTGGAAGGAGAGGCTGCGCAAGTGGGATCATGCCGCAATATACTGGCACATAGCGGGTTCGTATTCGCCTATCACGCTTGTGGCGTTGCGCGAGTACGGCTACTGGGGATGGGCACTGTTCGTCTTCATATGGTTGGCAGCAATTGCCGGAACCATAAAGAGTTTTATGGGACTGAAGGGGCATAGCTACATGGAAACGGTCTGCTATGTGGTGATGGGACTGAGTGTGCTTGTGGCGTTCGGTCCGCTTATGCACTGTGTGGGTCCGTCGGCTATAGTATGGATTATAGCCGAGGGCGTGGCTTACATCACAGGTGCCGCCTTCTACTGCCTGCGCAAGCAGCGGTATATGCACACCGTATTCCACTTCTTTGTGCTCGCCGGTTCGGTATGTCACATCATTGCGGTGTGGGATATTTTGATGAGGTGGCTGTAGAAAATTGCGGACGTTTTGCAAAAGGAGTCCTTTTGCGTTTCAAATGTAGTCCTTTTGCATTGCAAAAGTAGTCCTTTTGATGACCAAATGTAGTCCTTTTACAATGCAAAAGGACTACATTTTTTTAGTTATCATATAAACTTACCATAGTTTATCTCATTATCAATAAAACTATATACATATCCTGGACTTTGGAAATATAATCCAGACCGAGCGTCATTCAATTTCTCATGTGTCTCGGAATTATAAAAAGCATCAAATGCTTCGCTCATTGTCATGCCTCGTTTTTCAATTAGCATAACAATAATATCGCGTTCCATGCATTCTACCAAATATTCGAAGTCTTTCATATCTTTCTTAATAAACTGATTGCTTTTTCTGTACCAAAGAAATATTGGAAAGTCACTCCTTTCATATATTTCAAGTTTTCAAGAAACGTTTCCAATGAAATCTCATGTTCAATATATCTACGTACCTGAACACCTACACGGTCGTTGGCTATAGGACCAATGACAATGTCGTAATTGTGTACACTTTCGCCGTTCGGAGAATTACGGTTTATTAATACGAAATCAGCCCATTCTTTTGAATAATCGTCAAATTTGAGTATTTCAAGAGAATTGTCTGACAGTTTTTTTTCATCAAATTCATACGTGTTCAGTATAGGCTTTCCTCCATATTGAAAAGCCTTATATTGAGCAAGTTGCAACGCTTGCTCTCTGTCTGAACTAAGGTAGAAACCACGACCGAAATCTTTGTTTGGTTTTGATCTGCTAAAATCAATATTGGTGATATCTACTGTAGAACCATGATACAGCTTCATACTAATTTTCCTCCATTGCGATGACAGAATGCCGTGAGGTCTTCCGTCGTGTCTTTGAAACTTAATGTGTGCATAACGTCGTAGAAACGCTCAAGCATTTCCATACCTCTAAATCTCTTAAGGTAACGATATGCTTGAGTGTCTGTCAGTTTATGCCGTTTGGCAAATTCATTGATAGAGGCGATAAGATATTCCGTTTTGTTTTTGATATTATCCATAGTCTTGGGGTTTTATATTCTGCTTTTAGTGTGCTTCCAGCCAGTTTTCGCCCCAACCGGAGTCGGCAACGAGCGGAACCTGAAGCGGATAGGCGTTCTGCATTTCTTCGAGCACAATCTTTTCAACGCGTTCCTTCTCCTCGGGCAGAACCGAGAAGTTGAGTTCGTCGTGTACCTGCAGAATCATTTTCGACTTGATGCCCTCGCGGCGGAAGCGCTCGTAGATGTGCACCATGGCAATCTTGATGATGTCGGCAGCCGATCCTTGTATCGGAGCATTGATGGCGTTGCGCTCGGCAAAGTTGCGAACGGTGGCGTTGTGCGACGTGATGTCGGGCAGATAGCGGCGACGATGGAAGAACGTTTCGGCGTAGCCGTGCTCGCGTGCCAGTTCCTTCGCCTTCTCCATATAGGCCTGTACCTCGGGGAATGTCTCAAAATATCCGTCGATGAGCTGCTTGGCTTCGTCGCGGCTTATGTCCAGACGCTCTGCCAGTCCGAACACGGTGATGCCGTAGATGATGCCGAAGTTGGCGCGCTTGGCTTTGGTTCGCTGGTCGCGACTCACGTCTTCTATCTTCTCCTTATATATACGTGCGGCTGTGGCGGCGTGGATGTCGTAGCCCTCGCGGAATGCCTCAATCATATTCTTGTCGCCCGACAGATGCGCCATGACGCGCAGTTCAATCTGTGAGTAGTCTGCCGAGAAGAACAGACAACCTGGTTCGGGAATGAAGCACTTGCGTATCTCCTTGCCGTCCTCGCCACGAACGGGGATGTTCTGGAGGTTGGGGTCGGACGAAGAGAGGCGTCCCGTGGCTGTAACTGCCTGATTGAACGACGTGTGGATGTGTCCCGTATGTGGATTGATAAGCTTCGGCAGGGCGTCGACATAGGTGCCGAGCAGCTTCTTCAGACCTCTATGGGCGAGTATGTCGTCAACGATCGGTGCCTTCGAACGGAGCTGTTGCAGCACCTCTTCGGATGTGACGAACTGTCCGGTCTTGGTCTTCTTGGGCTTGTCCACAATCTTCATTTCGCCAAACAGCACCTCGCCCACCTGCTTGGGCGATGCTATGTTGAACTCATGTCCGGCGAGTTTGTATATGTTTTGCTCAATCTGCTTCATGCGGTCGGTGAGTGTGCGCGATGTCTCGGCGAGTGCCTTGGTGTCAAGCAGCACTCCGTTCATCTCCATTTCTGCCAACACCGGAACGAGCGGCATCTCAATCTTGTAGAACAGATCCTCAACGCCCGTTTCATTGAGGCGCGGCTTCAGCACGTTGTATAGTCGCAGAGTGACGTCGGCATCCTCAGCGGCATAGTCGCAGATGTCGGCAGGCGAGAGGTCGCGCATGTTTTTCTGACCCTTGCCTTTGGGTCCGATGAGTTCGTCGATGTGTACGGTCTGGTAGCCGAGCAACGTCTCGGCGAGAATGTCCATGTTGTGTTTCTGCTCGGGTTGGAGCACGTAGTGGGCAATCATAGTGTCGAACATCGGTGCGGCGAGCCGCACTCCGTAATTCATCAACACCTCCATGTCGTACTTGATGTTCTGTCCGACTTTGAGGATTTCGGTGCTTTCGTACAGCGGTTTGAATATGTTAACAATCGTTTGCGCCTTTTCACGTTCGGCAGGAATTGCCACGTAAAATGCCTTTCCTTCCTCAACGGCGAAGCTCAAACCAACCAATTCTGCGTCGACAGGGTTGATTGAAGTGGTCTCCGTGTCTATACTGAGAATTTGTTTTGTAACAAAAAAATCAAATAATTTGCGTGCTTCTTCCTCAGTTTCAATGAGTTGGTAGTCATGAGAGGTCGTTTTTAGGCTCTCAAAACTCGAAAATTCTGCGCCAACTGAATCATTGGTCGGATTTTCGGCAAATAAATCGAGTTGTGGATTAACAACTTTTTGCTGTTGTTGTGGCTTCTTTACAAATTTATCGAGAAGACTCTTAAATTCCAGTTCGGTGAAGATTTCGGCGAGTCGGGCTGTGTCGGGTTCCTCAATCTTCAGCGCGTCGAGATTGAGTTCTATAGGAACGTCGGTGCGTATGGTAGCCAGGAACTTCGACATGCGTATGTCGTCGACAGCCGACTCGACCTTTTCGCGCAGCTTGCCTTTAATCTTGGCAGTCGAGGCGAGCATGTTGTCGATGCTGCCGAATTCGCCTATGAGCTTGGCGGCGGTCTTCGGACCCACGCCGGGGCATCCCGGGAAGTTGTCGGCAGAATCGCCCATGAGCGCAAGGAGGTCGATCACCTGGGTAGGGGAGTCGAGTTCGTACTTGGCGCGCACCTCGCTGGGGCCCATAGTTTCGTATCCGCCGCCGTGACGTGGCCGGAATATGAACACGTTGTCGCTCACCAGCTGGCCATAGTCCTTGTCGGGCGTGAGCATATAGGTCTTGATGCCGGCAGCTCCAGCCTTTGTTGCGAGCGTACCGATGACATCGTCAGCCTCGAAACCGTCCACCTGCAGCACCGGGATGTGCATAGCCTCAATGATGCTCTTTATGACAGGCACCGAAGCGCGTATGTCTTCGGGTGTCTCCTCGCGTTGTGCCTTGTACGCAGGGAATGCCTCGTCGCGAAACGTCTTGCCATGGTCGAACGCCACACCGATATGTGTGGGCTGCTCTTTGGTGAGAATCTCGTTGAGAGTATTGACAAATCCCATCACGGCCGAGGTGTTCATGCCCTTGGAATTGATGCGCGGATTTTTGATGAACGCATAATATGCACGGTAGATGAGCGCGTAAGCGTCGAGAAGAAATAGCTTGTCCATTTTGTATATTTACTATTATATGGTGTAAAATTACAAAAAAAATGTCACTAATAACGGCAAAATCCGTAACTTTGTACGAAATATTATAATACAATGGATTATCTGTCAATCATTAAGAACCCTATAGAGGCGGAACTCGCCGACTTTATAAGTCTTTTCAACCAGTCGCTCTCGCACGAGGACGGACTGCTCGGCTCGGCGCTGGAGCACATCCGCAAGCGTGCAGGCAAGCGTATGCGCCCTATGCTGATACTGCTTATGGCGAAGAACTTCGGCACTATCAACGAGGCTACGCAGAATGCTGCCGTTGGATTGGAGCTGCTCCACACGGCTTCGCTCGTTCATGATGATGTGGTGGATGAGAGTGAGGAGCGTCGTGGTCAGGCTTCGGTCAACGCCACTTATGACAATAAGGTGGCTGTACTCGTGGGCGATTACATCCTTTCGACAGCCCTTCTGTGTGTGGCGCGTACTCATTCGGAGCAGATCGTTACTTATCTTGCCGAACTGGGACGCACGCTTTCCGACGGCGAGATACTGCAGTTGTCGAACATCGGACGCAAGGACATCTCGGAGGATGTATATTATGACGTGATAAAGCAGAAGACCGCGGCTCTGTTTGAAGCGTGTGCCGGCATCGGTGCATTGTCGTCGGGCGCGTCGGAGGAGGATGTTGAGGCTGCAAAGCAGTTCGGCCAAAACCTTGGCATTATCTTCCAGATACGTGATGACATATTCGACTATTACGATTCGACGGAGATAGGCAAGCCTACAGGCAATGATATGGTTGAGGGTAAGCTTACGCTGCCTGTAATATACGCCGTGAACAATGGTGGAAACGAGGATATGCGTCGTCTGGCATTGAAGGTGAAGGAACACTCGGTGAGTGCCGATGAGATAGCGCAGCTCGTAGATTATACCAAACAAATGGGTGGTATAGAATACGCCGAACGCCGTATGTGGGAGTTCCACGCACATGCCCAGCAGTTTATTGATGATAGAGTGGGGCAGCCGGACGTGAAGGCTGCGCTCCAGACTTATCTCGACTATGTTATAAAGAGAAACAAATAGGAAGTGAGGGGCGTAAGCTTGCTTGCTAAGAACTAAGCCTTATTGGGCATTCTTAGGCCTCTTTAAGCCGTGATTGAAAAGGCTTAGAGAGGCCTAAGAAGGCTCAGTGAGGATTATAATTTCAATATCCTCTATAATCTTTTCTTGCCTTTGTCATTTGCTCTCTCATTCCGCCACTTTCCACAAACTTTATTTCCAGCTTCTCTATAAGCTTGTTTAGCATCCAGTCGGTTTGATGAATTAGGGTTATGGCGATATTTGCTATAGTTTCATCAGAGCGTTGTGTTATTGCTTTTCTATAGTAGGCGCTGTCATTATGGGTGGCACAAGCACGTTTGGCTTGTGCAAGTCGCGGGTCGTCAGGTTGCCATTGTTCCAATCCTCTTACTCGTATATAATCTTCATAGTCTACTAACAGTTCCTGCAAACTGGCTTTTGCTACGTTTGTAAGTTTTATTTCTGTTTCCTTAGAAGTGTTGCCAGCCGCCGCTCCCTCTGCTATGTTCTGTTTCCCTGAACGTGCTGCTTGTACCATTTGGTCGATTGTACGGTCACCTTTTTCAAGATATTTATGAGCAAAATAGTATGTGACATCGTAAATGCATTCTGCTTTCTGGTAAACCAAAAGATTCTTGTACGAGCCTCCATGGGGAAGAAAGGGTTTTGGTGTAGGCATAAGTTTGATTTTTATAGTTAGTGAATTGGGATTAATAGAGGTGGGTAGGGCTGTTGTCTGGGCCTTGCTGAGCAGTTGTCTGGGCCTTATTGAGGCTGTTATTAGGCCTTACTGGGCCTCAATAAGCCTTTCTAAGCCTTGGCATAAAAAGGCATAGAAAGGCCCAGTAAGGCTCAGGTAACTGCTCAGCAAGCCCCTAATCCTTTAGAAGAACTTGATCTGCTCGCCTTTAATCTCGCTCAACAGCATGTTGGCAAGGCGTGATGTACCGAGGCGGAACCACTTGTTGGTGAGCCATTTTTCGCCCAATACTTCCTTGACTATTGTGTAGTAGATGATGGCATCCATAACGCTGTTGATGCCGCCAGCGGGCTTGAAACCTATCTGAATGCCCGTCTCGTCGTAGTATTCCTTGATGGCCTGGCACATAACGTAGGCTGCTTCGGGTGTGGCGGCAGGCTGAAACTTGCCCGTCGACGTCTTGATGTAGTCGGCGCCAGAGTACATAGCCAGCAGAGCAGCCTTCTTGATGTTGGTGGCAGTCTTTAGAGCACCTGTCTCGAGTATAACCTTCATGGGTACCGTTTCGCCACATGCAGCCTTCAGTTCGGCTATGTCGTCGCACATTCCTTCGTAGTCGCCCGAAAGGAACTTGCCTACCGGTATAACGATGTCAATCTCGGTGGCGCCGTCGGCAACAGCCAGCGATGTCTCGGCAATCTTCACCTCGATGCGAGCTTGCGAAGAAGGGAACGATCCACTGACGCAAGTTATCTCTACACCGTCCACCTCCAGCGATTCAGCCACGGTGTTGGCGAAGCACGGATAGACGCAGACGGTAGCCACGTGGGGCATGTCGGGATACTGATTGTCGAAGTCGTTGACGCGCTCGGTGAACGCCAGTACGCTCGTGTCAGAATCGGTTGTCTTGAGCGTAGTAAGCTCGATGCTTCCGAAGAGGAATTTCTTAACGTCGATAGTGTCGTTAGCCGACACCTTCTCGGCAATGATATTGCGCACGGCATCGCGCACGGCGTTGTCGTCGATAGCGGTGTTGTATTTGGTAAGAGCAAGTTCGTACTTGCTCGTCTTCTCTTGTCCCATAGTCTCCTCGTCGTGGAGTATTACATCTTTAATTATTCCCATAGTCTTATGCTTTTGTTTTTATTGTTATCTATAGTCGTTTATCTGAGTTTGGGGTTGTTCTTATGGCGCAATTTGTCGCGGTTGGTCTTCTTCTCGATACTCTTCTGCAGCGCCTCCGTAAGGTCTACGCCCGTCTGATTGGCAAGGCAGATGAGGACCCAGAGAATGTCGGCCATCTCCTCAGAAGGGTCGTGCGATTCGCCCTCCTTGAAGCTCTGGTCGCCATAGCGTCGCGCCATGATGCGCGCCAGTTCGCCCACCTCCTCGGTAAGGCAAGCCATATTGGTGAGTTCGGAGAAGTAGCGCACGCCATACTCCTTTATCCAACGGTCTACCGTCTCTTGTGCTTCCTTGATAGTCATATTGCTTGATTTTAGATGTCAACAGGCAGTCCCAGCACCATCAGATAGATGTCGTAGACAAGCCATATAGCGAGTATCGCAACCAGGCAGATGCGGAATATCACTCCTATCTTCTTGCTTCGCGACACGCTGTGGAACGGTCGGGGAAACTCCAGATACGTCATGATGCTGAAACCTATAAACAGCAATGCGCAACCCGTAAATGCATACAACGGCTTGTTGGCTCCCCACGAATCGCGGGTGAACATCAGCACCAGTCCTACAGCTTCGAGCAGTAGGGCAGTATTTGAAAGATACTTCTTCATAAGCTAAATTATTAAGTGGTTCTTAATGTCAGTTGTTTACGGTTATTATATCTCATTATTTACCATTTATTCCTTGTTCTTGGTGTCCATGCAGATGGTTACGGGTCCGTCGTTCAAGAGTTCCACCTTCATATCGGCACCGAATTCGCCCGTTCCGACCTCACGGTCGAGCGCATCCGACAGTTTGCGACAGAACTCCTCGTAGAGCGGCACCGAAATCTCGTGACGTGCGGCGCGAAACCACGACGGGCGGTTGCCCTTCTTGTACGAAGCGTAGAGCGTAAACTGGCTCACCACGAGAGCCTCGCCGCCCACATCGATAATCGAACGGTTCATTACTCCGTTCTCGTCGTCAAACACTCTCAGAGCTGCCACTTTCTTTACGAGCCAGTCGACATCTTCAGTCGTGTCCGACTCTTCAATGCCGAGCAGCAAGAGGAATCCGTTGCCTATTTTCGACTTTATCTCGCCGTCTATAGTTACCGATGCGTGCTGCACACGCTGTATTACTGTTCTCATTTATGTATGTAATTGATACGTTAATTATTATGCTGTTTACAAAGTTAATCATATTAAATGTAAAATGAGTGTAAAATTATTCCATTTTCTTTGTTATATCATTTTTAATTAATAATTTTGCAAACAGAATGGAGGTCTGCCTAATGGTACGACGGCAGACTGGTTTTTAAGCAATGTTTAAAAGACTTTTAGTTTTTAGTATAATTTGATATAAGGATTGACTTGTACAAGCTCGTGAGAGTCGAAGGCAAGAATTTTTTGAAGATTTAAGATCTTCTCTGTGTGTGCGCTGGAACCGTGAGGTTTGGGCGCATTTTTTTTGTTTATACTTAGGAGGCTATGGCGTCCGCGCCATAGCCTGAGCAGTTAGCCGTCTTGATTCTAAAGAAGTTATTTGTCAAGTTGCTTGCTCAGGCTATGGCGCGGACGCCATAGCCTCCTACTGTTTGATTATACTCTAAATATCGTATGACAATTAGTCCCTTTCAAAAGGAGTCCTTTTGCCTTCCAAAACGAGTCCTTTTGCATCCTAAAAGGAGTCCTTTTGCACTTCAAAACGAATCCTTTTGCAACCCAAAAGGAGTCCTTTTGCGATACACCCCGATTTTCTTCGCGATACGCCTTGATTTTCTTCGCCCAAATGCCTTAATATCTCTGGGCTGCAAAAGTCTTCTTTATGCCAATTGTGACCATTACTTCTTGCCCAGGCTTTCCATCAGTTTCGTCGCTTTGCTCGTCCCGATGACTCCCGAAAGCATCTCGAACGAAGCCTCACGTATTCGTTTCACGCTCTTGAACTCGCTGAGCAGCTTCTCGCGTGTAGCCGGACCGATGCCCGGAATGTCGTCGAGAGCGCTGTGCAGGGCGTGTTTTGAGCGCTTGTCGCGGTGGAACTGTATGGCGTAGCGGTGTACTTCGTCCTGGATGCGTGTGAGCACGTGGAAGAGTTCGGAGTCCGTCTTCAGAGCTATCGTTTTGGGCGGATTGCCATAGAGCAGTTCGTTGGTGCGGTGGCGGTCGTCCTTGGCAAGTCCGGCTATGGGAATCCGGAGTCCGAGTTCGCCCTCTACAACCTGTCGCACCACGCTCATCTGACCCTGTCCGCCGTCGGTTATGATGAGGTCGGGCAGGGTAGTGCCTTCCTCCATCATGCGTGTGTAGCGCCGACGCACCACTTCCTGCATAGAGGCGTAGTCGTCGGGACCCTCAACGGTCTTGATGTTGTATTTGCGATAGTCCTTTTTCGAGGGTTTCATACCCTTGAACACTATGCAACCAGCCACGGCGTCGGTGCCTGAAATGTTGGAGTTGTCGAAACATTCTATCTGATACGGCAGCTTGGCGAGCTGTAGTTTCTGCTGCAATTCCTTCATAAGACGTGTCTGTTTCTGTTCGGGATTGAGCTTTTCGGCCTGCTTCAGTCGGTCGAACTTATACTGCCGACAGTTCATTTCGCCGAGTTCGAGCAGGTGTTTCTTGTCGCCTCGTTGCGGAACGAAGAACTGCGCCTCGTTCAGTTGCCACTCCATGTCGAACGGAACGATTATCTCCTTGGCCTTGCTCTGGAAACGTTCGCGTATTTCGGGGATAGCCGTCAGTAGCAGTTCGCGGTCGGTTTCGTCCAGTTTTCGCTTGTATTCGAACGTGAAACTCTGGTTTACGCTGCCGTTCTTGACGTGGATGTAATTGATGAAGGCGGTGCGGTTGTGCTCGTCGTCGACAATAGTGAACACGTCAACGTCGGTTATCGTGTGACTGACGACCTCGCTTTTGGCGCAGAAACTCTCAATAATCATGTATTTCTGCTTCAATTCCTCGGCTTCCTCAAACTTCAGTTCAGCCGCCTTTTGCTGCATTTCCTCGAAAACGTGCTGCGACAATTCGCGCGTGTTGCCCTTCAATATCTCACGCGCCTGGGCTATTGATGCCTGATAATCCTCCAGCGATTGCTTGCCGCAACAAGGTGCCTTGCAGTTGTGTATGTGATATTCCAGACACGGCTTGTACTTGCCCTGCTCTATACCTTCCTTTGTTATCGGCATTCGGCAAGTGCGCGGCTTGTAGAGCTTGTGTATGAGTTCGAGCACGGCAAACATGCTACCCGTATGTGAGTAGGGTCCGAAGAACGTTCCGAATCGCTTGTTTATCTGTCGCGTCTTGAACACTCGCGGCAGATATTCGTTCGTAATGCAGATACTGGGGTAGGTCTTGCCGTCCTTGAGCAATACATTGTAGCGTGGATTGTATTTCTTTATGAGACTGTTTTCGAGCAATAGCGCATCCTCTTCGGTGTTGACCACCGTGTAGCTTATGTCCTCTATCTTCGAGACAAGCACCTTGGTCTTGAACCTATCCACCTCCTTGTGGAAGTAGGACGACACGCGCTGCTTCAGACGCTTTGCCTTACCTACGTATATAATGGTATGGTCGGCATCGTAAAACTGATAGCTGCCGGGCTTGTCGGGCATGTTAAGCACGATGTTCTTGAGCCGTTCAATGCGCTTCTCGTTCTCTTCTCTTGTCATGTTGCTCGTTGTTTTGTTAGAATGTAGTTGCCAGTAACTTGCTTGAAACTAAGAGTTTTGCCTCCTGTTGTTTCACGTGTAACTATAATATGTTCGTCCTGTGTGTCGCTGCTCAGACTGCTTTGGGTGTAAGCTTAGGACTGGTGAGTAAATGGAAAGAGGAGGCATCGTGTCTCCGATACATCCGCCCATGGCTTCGCCTGTATCAGAGACGAGACGCCTCCTCTTTCGTTTGTTGTTTCTTTGATATTCGTACGGCTCTTCATTATATCTGAATGAGCGACGTAATCTCTATGTCCTTGTCGAAGTCTGCGCGTCCGTTCAGTCCCTCGTTTACGAGTTCGATGATGAAGTTGCAGTAGACTTTCTTGGGCTTAAACTTCTTTACGAGATTGCAAGCAGCCTGCATTGTACCTCCAGTAGCGAGCAAGTCGTCGTGCAGCAGAATCACGTCGTTCTCGTTGATGGCGTCCTTGTGGATTTCGATGGTGTCCTTGCCATACTCCTTGGCGTAGCTTTCCTGCACAGTATCGCAGGGCAGTTTGCCAGGCTTGCGGCATAATACCACGCCGGCATTCAGGCGGAGGGCGAGGGCAGACGACATGACGAAGCCGCGCGACTCGATTCCTACTATCTTTGTAATGCCCTTGTCTTTGTAGAGGTCGTACATCTCGTCGCAAATCTCTTTAAGGCATTCGCTGCTCTTAAACAATGTTGTAACGTCTCGGAAGTTTACTCCCTTCTTCGGCCAATCTGGAATACAACGCAGATTGTCAAGCAATAGTTTGTTGTTCATTATCAGTTGATTTGATTAAATTCGTTGTTCTTTTTGTTTCACGTGGAACGAGAAGCCAGCGGCAACGCTGCTGGAATTGGGAATTAGGAATTTTGAATTTTGAATTGTGCTCGGCTACGCCTGCGCTTTTGGGTTGTTCAATTATGAATTGCTCTTGGCTGTGGCTTCGCTTTTGGATTGTTCGATTATGAATTGAAGAGTTGTGCAATTGTATTTCGATGGGGTTTTGTATCGCATGTTTTTTTTGCGCTACGATTTATTGAATTGGTTTGCTGCTCAGGCTATGGCGTCCCCGCCATAGCCTCCTATGGTTTGTTTTGCATTGCTTGTACAGCCCAACTTAGAATTTGTGGTTCTTAAATTCATTGCTCATAATTTTGAAGTCCGTAACTCCTAATTCAGAAGTTTGCAATTCAAAATCGCAGGCGTAGCTGCGAACAATTCAAAACTCAAAATTCAAAATTCAAAACTCGCATTATCGATGCATCAGAACCAGCAGTACGTTGATGTCGCTGGGCGACACGCCAGGAATGCGTGATGCTTGTCCGAGTGTCTCGGGATTGATGCGCATAAGTTTCTGTCGGCCCTCGGTAGAAATCTCGTGGAGCTCTTCGTAGTTGAAGTGTCCTTTGATACGGATGTCTTCGAGGCGGTGCATCTTGTCGGCTATCTGTCGTTCGCGCTTGATGTAGCCGTCGTACTTGATGAGTATTTCGGCAGCTTCAATGATTTCGTCGCGTCGTGCGTCGTCGTTATCGAGTGCAGCACGGAGTGGGGTGATGGCAGAAGCGAGTTGTTTGATGGAGAGTTGCGGTCGGGCTATCAGGCTCGATATTGTAGCGCCGAACTGCATTGGAGTCGTTCCGAACGATTCGAGAGCTGCGTTTACGTCGCGAGGCTTCACGTTGGTAGAGTTGCAGAAGTTGACTATGCGTTCAATCTCCGCCTTCTTCTTAAGCCAATGGTCGTAACGTTCGCGACTGGCGAGTCCGAGGTTGTAAGCCGTTTCGGTGAGTCGGGCGTCAGCATTGTCCTGACGGAGCAGTATGCGGTATTCGGCTCGTGAGGTGAACATGCGATACGGTTCGTCAACACCCTTCGTCGTGAGGTCGTCGATGAGCACTCCTATATAGCCTTCGTCGCGCTTCATTATGTAAGGTTCGCCACCGCCGCAGAGTAGGGCAGCGTTGATGCCTGCCATAGTGCCTTGTCCGCCCGCTTCCTCATATCCCGTTGTGCCGTTGACCTGACCTGCGAAGAACAGACCCTTTACTATCTTCGACTCCAACGAAGGCTTCAGCTGGGTTGGGTCGAAGTAGTCGTACTCGATGGCGTAGCCCGGTCGGTAAACTTTTATATCTCGGAAAGCCTTTATTTTTCTGATGGCAGCGAGCTGTACTTCCATCGGCATAGAAGAAGAAAAACCGTTAAGATACATCTCGTTGGTATCTTCACCTTCCGGTTCGAGGAAGAGCGGATGCTGATCCTTGTCGGGGAACGTCACGAGTTTGGTTTCTATCGAAGGGCAGTAGCGCGGTCCGGTGGACTTAATCTGACCGTTGTAGAGAGGCGATTCGGCAATGGCAGCGCGCAGCGTGTCGTGCACCTCCTTATTAGTATATGTGGTCCAGCACGGCAGTTGTTGCAGATGTCGCGGGGCTGTCATGTACGAGAAACCGTGATAATCGGTTTCGCCGGGTTGGCATTCCATATCCTCGAAGTGTACAGAGCGGCGGTCGATACGTACCGGTGTGCCCGTCTTCATTCGTTGTGAAGTAATGCCGTGTCGGGTGATGCTCTCGGTGAAGTGCAGCACGGCAGGTTCGGCGCAGCGTCCGCCCGGCACTTGCTTGCGTCCCACGTGCATCAGTCCGTTGAGGAAAGTGCCCGCTGTGATGATTACAGCCTTAGCGCGGAACGTCACGCCCCACACCGTTTCCACTCCAACCGCCTCGTCGTTCTCCACCAGAAGTTCGCAAGCCTCGTCCTGCCAGATGTCGAGTCCGTCGACACGGTCGAGACGTGTGCGCCACTCCCAGATGAATTTGCCGCGGTCGCATTGTGCTCGCGGACTCCATACGGCAGGTCCTTTGCCGCGGTTGAGCATACGGAACTGTATAGATGTAGCATCCGTCACGAGCCCCATCTCGCCTCCCAGCGCATCAATCTCGCGTACAATCTGTCCTTTGGCGATTCCTCCAATGGCAGGGTTGCAGCTCATCTGTCCGATTTTGTTCATATCCATCGTTATCAGACAAGTCTTTGCGCCCATACGTGCCGCCGCTGCTGCAGCCTCACAACCGGCATGTCCGCCTCCGATGACTATAACGTCGTAGTTGAAAATCATATGTATTGCTTGTCGGTGTTAAATTGTGCGGCATGGCCCAGAGCCATACAGCGCATGTTTCATGCTCGCAAAATTAAGAATAAAAAATGATTTTTGAAGAGAAATAGTTTGATTTATCATCAAATTTCAGTATTTTTGCAGACTGTAAGGATATGGCTTATACCTATTATATAGTATAGTGTGACGAGGACGGTGCCATATTGCAGCAAACTACGCAATACAGCATCTCTGCAGTTCGCATTCAACCGTATAGTTACAGTATAAGTATCAGTCAGAACCTTATATGAAATTGTGTAACCTTAAGGAATGAAACATCAATAATTCTAACAGTTAATAATTTAAATTTCAAATCATTTATGTGGTTAATCAATTCATCTATTGGTAGAAAGGTGGTGATGGCCTTGACTGGTGTCGCCCTTGTTCTATTCCTGACATTCCACATGTCAATGAATGTTGCAGCTCTCTTCTCTGGAGACGCTTACAACACTATCTGTGAGTTACTCGGTGCCAACTGGTATGCCGTAGTTGCGACAATGGGCTTGGCTGCCCTCGCAGTAATCCACATCGTTTACGCCTTCTGGCTTACGATGCAGAACCGTACCGCTCGCGGTACCTCTCGCTATGAGGTTGTAGCTAAGCCTCAGAACGTAGAGTGGGCATCACAGAACATGCTCGTACTCGGTATCATCGTTCTGCTCGGTCTGTTGCTCCACTTCTTCAACTTCTGGTACAACATGATGTTTGCTGAGCTTGTAGGCTTCCAGGGCGTATGTGATCCTGCTGACGGCTTCGGCTGGATTCAGGAGACATTCAAGAACCCGGTTTACGTAGTTCTCTACATCGTATGGCTCGTAGCTCTCTGGTTCCACCTCACACACGGTTTCTGGAGTGCAATGCAGACATTCGGCTGGAATGGTAAGGTATGGTTCAACCGTTGGAAGGTTATCGGTCAGGTTTACTCAACCCTCCTCATCCTCGGTTTCCTCGTAGTAGTAATTGCTTTCGCACTTGGTTGCGCACCGAGCCTCTGCTGCTAATTCGTAATTCTTAAATCGTAAATCGTAATTTATATTATGGCTAAGAATATTAATTCAAGAATCCCTGAAGGCCCAGTGGCCGAGAAGTGGACCAACTATAAAGCTCACCAGCGTCTGGTGAACCCCAAGAACAAACTCAAGCTCGACATTATCGTTGTAGGTACAGGTCTTGCAGGTGCTTCTGCAGCAGCCAGCCTCGGCGAAATGGGTTTCCGTGTGCTTAACTTCTGCATTCAGGACTCTCCGCGTCGCGCTCACTCTATCGCAGCTCAGGGTGGTATCAACGCTGCCAAGAACTATCAGAATGACGGCGACTCAGTATATCGTTTGTTCTATGATACAGTAAAGGGTGGTGACTACCGTGCTCGTGAGGCTAACGTATACCGTCTTGCCGAGGTGTCAAATGACATCATCGACCAGTGCGTTGCTCAGGGCGTTCCTTTTGCTCGTGAGTACGGCGGCATGCTCGCCAACCGTTCATTCGGTGGTGCTCAGGTGTCACGTACATTCTACGCTAAGGGTCAGACCGGTCAGCAGCTGCTCCTCGGTGCTTACTCAGCACTTTCAAAGCAGGTTAACACAGGCCGTGTGCTCCTCTACACTCGTTACGAGATGGAAGACGTAGTTATCGTTGACGGTCGTGCTCGTGGTATCATCGCCAAGAACCTCGTTACCGGTAAGCTCGAGCGTTTCTCAGCAAACGCAGTTGTTATCGCTACTGGTGGTTATGGCAACACATACTTCCTCTCTACAAACGCTATGGGTTGCAACTGTACAGCAGCTGTCCAGTGCTATCGTAAGGGTGCTTACTTCGCAAATCCTTGCTACGTACAGATCCACCCGACATGTATCCCCGTACACGGCGACAAGCAGTCTAAGCTTACTCTTATGTCAGAGTCACTGCGTAACGACGGTCGTATCTGGGTACCGAAGAACATCGAGGATGCCAAGGCTCTGCAGGCTGGCACCAAGAAGGGCAGCGATATTCCTGAGGAAGACCGCGACTACTACTTGGAGCGTCGTTATCCGGCATTCGGCAACCTCGTTCCGCGTGACGTTGCTTCACGTGCTGCCAAGGAGCGTTGCGACAAGGGCTTCGGCGTAAACAATACCGGTCTTGCCGTATTCCTCGACTTCTCTGAGTCAATCAACCGCCTCGGTATCGACGTTATCCGTCAGCGTTATGGCAACCTCTTCGACATGTACGAGGAGATTACTGACGTTAACCCTGGTGAGCTTGCCAACGAAATCAATGGCGTTAAGTACTACAACCCGATGATGATCTATCCTGCTATCCACTACACAATGGGTGGTATCTGGGTAGACTACGAACTCCAGACTTCAATCACTGGTCTGTTCGCTATCGGTGAGTGCAACTTCTCTGACCACGGTGCCAACCGTCTTGGTGCTTCTGCTCTTATGCAGGGCTTGGCCGATGGTTACTTCGTATTGCCTTACACCATCCAGAACTACCTTGCCGACCAGGCTATCTGGCCGCACCTCTCTACCGATCTGCCAGAGTTTGCTGAGGCAGAGAAGGGTGTTCAGGCTGAGATCGACCGCCTCATGAACATCAAGGGTAAGCGTTCTGTTGACTCTATCCACAAGGAGCTTGGCCACATCATGTGGGAGCACGTAGGTATGGGTCGTACGGCAGATGGCTTGAAGGAAGGCATCGAGCTTATCAAGAAGCTCCGCAAGGAATTCAACACCAACCTCTTCATCCCTGGATCGAAGGAAGGCTTGAACGTAGAGCTCGACAAGGCTATCCACCTCCGCGACTTCATCCTCATGGGTGAGCTTATCGCACACGACGCCCTCTCACGTGAGGAGTCTTGCGGTGGTCACTTCCGCGAGGAGCACCAGACTCCAGAGGGCGAGGCACAGCGCGACGACGAGAACTTCTTCTATGTAGGTTGCTGGGAGTACAAGAACAACGACGAGACAGCTCCTGAGCTCATCAAGGAGCCGCTCGAGTACGAGGCAATCAAGGTACAGACACGTAACTATAAGAACTAATAAAGATTATGGCAAATATATCATTCACACTGAAATATTGGCGTCAGAACGGCCCGCAGGACAAGGGTCACTTTGACACACGCGAGATGAAGGATATCCCTACGGATACCTCTTTCCTTGAGATGCTCGACATCCTTAACGAGCAGCTCATCGAGGAAGGCAACGAGCCTTTCGTATTCGATCACGACTGCCGCGAGGGTATCTGCGGTATGTGCTCACTCTACATCAATGGTCATCCCCACGGACCTAACCAGGGTGCCACAACCTGCCAGCTCTACATGCGTAAGTTCAACGACGGCGACGTTATCACCGTTGAGCCTTGGCGTTCGGCTGCATTCCCAGTTATCAAGGACTGCATGGTAGACCGTTCTGCATTCGACAAGATCATGCAGGCAGGTGGTTACGTAAGCGTTCGCACTGGTCAGCCCCAGGACGCTAACGCCATCCTCATCCCGAAGGAAGACGCCGACGAGGCAATGGACTGCGCTACATGTATCGGTTGCGGTTGCTGCGTAGCTGCATGTAAGAACGGTTCTGCAATGCTCTTCGTAAGCTCTAAGGTCAGCCAGCTCGCTCTCCTTCCCCAGGGTCGTCCTGAGGCAGCTAAGCGTGCTAAGGCAATGATCGCCAAGATGGAGGAGCTCGGCTTCGGTAACTGCACCAACACTCGCGCTTGCGAGGCTGAGTGCCCGAAGAACGAGTCTATCGCCAACATCGCTCGCCTCAACCGCGAGTTCATCAAGGCAAAGCTCGCTGACTAAGGAGGAGACGAGTATATTAGTTGACAAGTAGACAAGCTGTTGGCTTTCTACGTTTATAAGATAAGGAACTATGTAAATAGCTTGTAAACTTGTCAACTAATAACTCATCAACTAAAGAATAAAAAATGATAGGCAGATGTGACGGCACGCAAAGTGTTTCACATCCGCTTTTTATAAAACATTTACCGTTAAAGCTAATGAAAAAAATAATATTACTTCTATCTATTCTCACTTCATTGTACTTCTATTGTACAGCAAGGGCACAAGGGTATTATCCTAATGAATACCTGTTTTATGATATAAATTCAGGTGCGCCTTTTGTGTACAACAAGACTCTTCCTTGTTCTGGACATGTACAATTTAACTGTCCTTTTGCATATAATATTGTACAAAAAGGTTCTCACCTTGAGTTTTCAATAACAAACGAGGATTTTAAATGGTTCATTGTCAGAAAGGCGACAAACAATTATATTGATTTTGAGGCTAATATTTATGATGGTGCTTCTTTAGGTTGGACCATTCCTAATGACAGTTTTCCAGACAGGAATACTTCTTTACCAGTTATTACTAATAAATATATAATAAGAGTGGAATTCAATAAATGATAAAAAGAATATTTCTTGTATGTTTCTGTCTTTTATCCTTATTCTTAAGGATGACAGCTCAGACGGATAGCGTTTTTTTTCAGGAGCGTGTATTCATAGCACCCACAAACATTTGTTTTAATAAAGGAGATGTCGTGCAGGTTATCGGACAAGTGCTCTCTTCTGAAAAAAACGCTTTTCGTCCATATAGCCAATATGTTTATGTAGAAATGTTCGATACTAAAAACCGTATAGTCAAGCGGCAGAAGGTACGTTGCAGTGCGGAGGGAAAGATATATGCGACATTGCCTATAGCAGATGACATAATAGACGGGACATATTATATACGCGGTTACACACAGTTTATGCGTAACCTTAATAAAAACTCTTATCCAAATATTCAGATATACATAGGCCGTGAGCATGAAGCAGAACGTAAAGACACGGCAGTATGTGCTATGTTTTTTCCGGAGGGAGGACATCTTGTGCGTGGCAAATTGCAAAATCTGTGCATTTACATGTTTAATGCCACGATGAGTCCGTTACAAACAGATTATTGCGTGGTAAAAAACGAGAATGACACTATAGTCTATGGCTCAACCAATAATTTTGGACTCTCTTCTTTTTCCTTCATTCCTGAAAGTGGCTCACAATATAATCTTTGTTTGAAGGGAGGCTTGACATTCTCTTTACCGTCGGCAGGGCAGAAGCCTACATTAAATGTCTCTGTCAACAAGAAAAGACTGGTATGCAATATTCTATATCCAGACGGCTTGGAAAGTGAAGGAAAGTTTAGGCTGTTTGCGTTTCATCATACTATCGGTTTAAAAGAATTCTCCATAGATGACAATTATGCTGTTGCAGACCTTGCAGAGTGTCCTCCAGGTCTTATTACAATATGGCTTGTTGATAAGAATGGGGAAGAAGTTGCGCAACGTGTAGTGTGTATAGGTAACGATAATGTGGAGCATATTGATGAGAACATTCTTGTCAATTCAACTTATATGGCAGGCGACTCTTTAACCGTGACTTTTCCCGAGAAATATAAAAAAAGCAATGTATTTGTCCACTTTACTCCGGTGACATACAAGGAAAACACTTCGGCGCAATTTATACTTGGTTTTGGAAATGAACTTTTTTCTCCAGTTCCATTCCCGTCATTTGCAGGTCATAATGGACAAATGACTCTACTGAACTCCGATCTGAATTCATGGCTAATGTCAGCAAGGCAGACAATGACAATGCGTGTCAAGAATTTAATTTCAAAAGGCAAATTATCATATCCATATCCTATAGAAAGAGGATTTTGTATTTCAGGCAATGTAACTGCCGATAACGGACCAATTAAGAATGCCAGCGTGCAGGTCCTGAATACATCAACCGGATTTGCAGCAACGACATCAACAGACTCGTGCGGTTGCTTTGCCGTACCAGTTGCCGACTATGATGACGGTACCCGTTTTTTTTTACAGGCATATAACCAAGCTGGAAAGGCAGGGCAATATTATTACAGCATAGATGAATACGATTGGCCAGACATACCTAATTTAAATTCGGATATCTCTCGGAGTAATACATCCTATCCGCTTGAACATGCAGTTGTAACAGACACATTTGCAGATGAGACAACTCATAACATTGACGAGGTTGTAGTGAAAGCCAAGGCTGTCAATAAGAAAATATACAACTGGGCAAAAGTCAAGAGTGCGGATTTCTTTGACAGAGACTATCTCAATTCTCACTCAGGTTGGCAGACCATACGTGATGCTATTGTGTCTACAAACAAGATAGGTGTAACCAATGACAACAGTTATGTGTATTGGAAAAGTGGCAGGTATAGCAGACTCTCCTCGAAATATGAAATGTCGAGCGATGGGGTGTCACAAATAGGATTTGCAGTCAACGGCTTTTACATAAACCGTATTGTGTCGGACATTTTAGACATACAGTTGTCGGATGTAGAGTCTATTGAACTTGTTTATCCAATAGACGGCCGCTCGCTATGGCATGGAGCCAGTCACGGATTTTTTGACATCAAGCTGCGCTCTTTGACACCGGCAAAATTTTTGCGGTCAAATGGTGTCATCATACAGCCTCTCGGCCTGTCTGTTCCCTCCATTCCATACGAATGCAGAATGCCGGAGAAGAGTGGCAACTATCGTATGGTTATTGATGTAATCTCGCCAGACGGACATGTCGCCTCGTATGTAAAGGATATTATTGTGCATTGAAGACGGATGTGATGGCATACCCGATTTCAGCAACATCGCTCGCCTCAACCGCGAGTTCATCAAGGCAAAGCTCGCTGACTAATTCAGTCAACAACAAATAAACTAAGCGGATGCGAAGCACTCTCAGAAGTGCGGCGCATCCGCTTTTTTTTTATCATATATCCAAGCATTTTTCTATTCGTTTGCAACATAGTTGCATATCTTATTTCTTATCTTTGCAACTGACTATTTATCTTTGTAATAAACACTTAATGAAATATGCTTAAAAGATTTTCTTATTACCTATTATCAGTAGTCTTCGTGGCGGGAATGGTCGCTTGCGGAGGCAAGTCCCATGACCATTTCGATCACGACCATGACCATGAGCATGCCGAGGAAACAGAGCACCACGACCACGATTCCGAAGAGCACGACCATGATGCTAAGGGTGCTCATACCGATGAGATAATCCTCTCGCCCGAGAAAGCGCGTGCAGCAGGCGTCAAGGTGGAGGAGGTGAAGCCCGGAGTGTTCCATGGTGTCATTCATACCAGTGGCAAGGTGATGTCGGCATCGTGCGATGAAACCACCGTTGTAGCTACCATTAGCGGCCGTGTGCAGTACAAGAACCACGTCAGCGAGGGATTGAAAGTAGCTGCCGGAACAACGCTTTTCTCCATTACTTCAGCCGGAATGCAGCTTGCCGACGGCGACCCCGTACAACGTTCGCGCATCGACTACGAACGTGCTGAGCGCGACTATACACGTGCAAAGATTCTCATCAAGGACAAGATAATAAGCGAGAAAGACCTCGCTGTAGCCAAAGCCGAATACGAAGCAGCCAAGCTTACATATACAAGTATGAAGCGTACGCGCAGCGAGGGTGGGGTAGCAGTGTCTGCTCCGCGTGGCGGATATGTCAAGCAATGTCTCGTTAACGGCGGTGATTACGTCGAGGCAGGTCAGCCTCTTGCCATAATCACGCAAAACAAGCATCTTTATCTGCGTGCCGAAGTGTCCGAACGCCACTTTGGCGATGTCAACAAGATACGTTGTGCCAAGTTCCGCACCAGCTATAGCAACCGCCTCTACGACATTACTGACATGGGAGGACATATACAGTCGTACGGTCGTTCAGCCGAAGTCAACAACTCATACATTCCCGTTATCTTCGAGTTCAACAACACCGGTGATGTCGTTCAGGGTTCATACGCCGAGATTTATCTCATCACTCAGGATCGTCACAACGTCATAACGCTGCCCCTAACCGCCCTCACCGAGGAGCAGGGCATCCACTTTGTCTACATCCAGGTAGATGCCGAAGGCTACCGCAAGCAGGAAGTTACGCTTGGCGAGAGCGACGGTGAGCGTGTCGAGATACTCACAGGAGTGAAGCAGGGCGACCGCGTTGTCACAAAGGGCGCTATGCAAGTAAGATTGGCTTCGGCTTCAAACGCTATCCCAGCACATAATCATAATCATTAATAGCTATGCTGAATAAGATAATACGTTTCTCGCTTGAGAACAGAATCCTCGTGTTGGTGGCGTCCGTACTGCTTGTCATAGCCGGCTTATACTCTACCGGCAAGACCGATGTCGACGTGTTTCCCGACCTCAACGCACCTACCGTAGTCATCATGACCGAAGCCGGTGGCATGGCAACAGAGGAAGTTGAGCAGCTCGTCACATTCCCTATTGAGACCGCCGTCAACGGCAGTACCGGTGTGCGTCGTGTCCGCTCTCAGTCCACCAATGGTTTCTCTGTTGTATGGGTAGAGTTTGATTGGGGCACCGACATCTATCTTGCCCGACAGATAGTCAGCGAGAAACTCGCCGCTGTAGGCGAACAGATGCCAGCCGGTGTAAGTGCTCCCGTACTCGGTCCGCAGTCGTCCATACTCGGCGAAGTGCTCATTGTGAGCCTCACCAGCAACCATACCTCGCAGCAAGACCTACGCACCTATGCCGACTGGGTGATACGTCCGCGCCTGCTTTCTACCGGAGGCGTGGCTCAGGTCAGCGTGCATGGCGGCGACATCAAGGAGTATCAGATACTCCTAAGTCCCGGTCGTATGAAGCATTTCGGCGTTTCGCTCTCTGACATCATGGCTTCTACGCGTGGCATGAATGTCAATACCAACGGCGGAGTACGTTATAAGTACGGCAACGAATACATCATCCGTGGCATCACCTCAACCAATGATGTAGAGAAGTTGGGCACATGTATCGTCAAGAAGAATGGCGAGAGCGTCATAACCCTTGCCGATGTTGCCGACATAAAGATAGGCAACCAGTCGCCAAAGCTTGGCGTTGGCAGCGAGCGGGCACACTCTGCCGTGCTCCTCACAGTCACCAAGCAGCCCAATACCAGCACCATCGACCTCACCAAGCACCTCGATCTAGCCCTTGACGACCTTCAGAAGTCGCTGCCCGCAGACGTCCACATCTCCACCGACATCTTCCGTCAGTCCGACTTCATCGAAAGCAGCATCGACAACGTGCAGAAGTCGCTCGTCGAGGGCGCCATCTTTGTTGTGATAATCCTTATGCTCTTCCTCGCCAACGTTCGTACAACGGTCATCTCGCTCGTCACAATCCCCCTCTCGTTTCTCGTTGCCATGATAGTGCTCAACGCCCTTGGCATCAGCATCAACACCATGACACTCGGCGGACTTGCCATTGCCATCGGCTCACTCGTCGACGATGCTATAGTAGATGTGGAGAACGTGTACAAGCATATACGCCAGAACCGTGAACTGCCCGAGGCCGACCGCGTGCCGATACTCGAACTCGTGTTCAACGCTTCGCGCGAAGTGCGTATGCCTATACTCAATTCTACGCTTATAATTGTGGTCAGCTTCGCCCCTCTCTTCTTTCTCAGCGGCATGGAAGGACGTATGCTCATCCCCCTCGGCATAGCCTTCGTCACAGCCCTTTTTGCCTCAACCCTCGTAGCCCTCACGCTAACCCCCGTGCTGTGCAGCTACCTGCTCGGCAAGAGCAAAGGCGAGATTCCCAAGGAAGCCTTCATTGCCGTATGGCTTAAGAAGTATTACGAGCGCGCATTGCTGTGGGTTCTCGCCAACACACGCAAGGTTATTGTAGGCATGGCAGCGCTGTTTGCCGTAGCCATAGGCTTCTTCTTCTGTCTGGGAAGCAGCTTCCTGCCCAAGTTCAACGAAGGTTCTTTCACTATAAACATATCCTCATTGCCCGGCATCTCGCTCGAAGAGAGCGACTCGATAGGTGCACGTGCCGAGCGATTGTTGCTGCAAGTGCCCGAGATCAAGACCGTAGCGCGCAAGACCGGACGAGCAGAGCTCGACGAACACGCCCTCGGCGTAAACGTGAGCGAGATAGAAGCCCCATTCACACTAAAAGACCGCAGTCATGAAGAAGTGCTCAACGACGTGCGCAAGCGTCTCTCAGTGCTTGCAGGAGCCAATATCGAGATAGGTCAACCTATCTCTCACCGTATCGACGCCATGCTCTCTGGTACACAGGCGAGCATAGCCATCAAGTTGTTCGGCACCGACCTCAACCGTATGTTCACCATAGGCAATCAGATAAAGAGCGCCTGCCAGGACATCGACGGCATTGCCGACCTCAACGTTGAGCAGCAGATAGAGCGCCCCGAGCTTAAGATAGTGCCCCGACGTGAGTTGCTCGTGCGCAACGGCATCACCCTGCCCGAGTTCAACGAGTTCCTTGCCGTCAACCTCGCTGGCGAGACCGTGTCGCAGGTGTACGAAGCCGGACGCGCCTTCAATCTCGTTGTGAAAGCCGATAAGTATGACGAGATAAGCGACCTAATCATCGACACGCAAGACGGAAGCAAGGTGCCCTTGAGCGACGTTGCCGATATCATATCAAGCGCCGGTCCAAACACCATCAATCGTGAGAACGTGCAGCGCAAGATAGTTATCTCTGCCAACACCAGCGGCAGAGCATTGAGCGACGTAGTGGCAGACATCAAGCAAGCCGTAGGCGAAAAAGTGCAGTTGCCCGAGGGGTATCATATCGAGTACGGCGGACAGTTTGAGAGTCAGGAGAGCGCCAGCCGCGTGCTCTATCTCACCTGCATCCTCGCCATCGTCGTCATCTTCTGCCTCCTCTTCATGCAGTTCCGCAACGCCATGGAGGCAGGCGTCATACTCCTCAATCTTCCCTTGGCGCTCATCGGAGGCATCTTCGCCATAGTGATGACCACGGGCGAGGTGAGCATACCAGCCGTAATCGGATTCATTTCGCTCTTCGGCATCGCCACGCGCAACGGAATGCTGCTCATCACCGAGTACAAGCGTCTGCGCACCGAGGAACACAAGAGCATACGCGAAGCCATTGTTGAAGGCTCGCTCTCGCGTCTCAACCCGATTCTCATGACCGCTCTCACCTCCGCCCTTGCCCTCGTACCGTTGGCACTTGGCGGCGATTTGCCCGGCAACGAGATACAGTCGCCTATGGCAAAGGTGATACTCGGCGGACTAATCAGTTCTACATTACTCAACGCATTCATCGTACCTATTATATATGAAAAGATATCTAATCGCCACAATCGTGGCATTCAGCACGTGTAGCGCAGCCCTTGCCGACAACATCGGCGATGTGCTCAAGCAAGTAGCAGCCAACAACCTCACCCTGCAGGCTCTTGCACACGACAATCAGGCCGACGTTCTCGACATCAAAGCGTCCAACACGCTTGGCGGACCGTCTGTAGAGTACAGCCCGTTCTTCACCAAGGGCTACTCCGGCGTAGCCGAGAGCGAGCTTGTAGTGAGCCAGGAAATCGACTTCCCTACCAAGTATGCCGCACGCAGCAAGCAAGCCAAGATGCAGCAAAGCGTAGGCGAACAGCTCCTCGCCAAGCAGCGTCGCGACATACTCCTGCAAGCGCAGCTTCTCTGCATCGACATTATCCGTGCCAACCAGACCCTCGCCATGCTACGCGAGCGTCTTGCCAACAGCGAGACGCTGCTCAGTATGTACAACAAGCGTATGGAGGCAGGCGACGCCAACGCCCTTGAGCTGAACAAGGTGAAGCTCGACTGTATGGAGGTGCGCACCCTCGTCAGCGAGGCGCAGGGCGAGCGTACAGCCCTGCTGCAGCAGCTCCAGCAGCTCAACGGAGGCAAGCCCGTTGACGTCACCGATACCGTTCTGCCCGAATATCAGCCCATAACCGACTTCGAGTCGTATCGTGCCTTGGCGCTCGCGTCGGATGCCGACGTGGCAGTGGCGCAGATATCGCTCCGCGCAGCCGACCTGAATCTGAAGGTGCAGAAGAAAGAGTGGTTGCCCAACATCTCCTTCGGCTATCGTCGCAACACCGAACGTGGCGAAGGCATCAACGGCTTCCTCGTAGGCGTAAGCTTCCCCCTCTACACCAACAGTAATAATGTCAAGGCAGCACGCCAGCGCCGCGAGAGTGCCGAGCTGCAAGTGTCGCAAGCCAAGCACGAGGCAGAAGCCTCAATGCGCACCAACTACGAGCAGTTGCAGGGGCTTCAGCAGGTCATCGACCACAGCGACGTCAAGCTCCTGCAAGAATCGCTCACGCTCTTCAACAAGGCTCTGCAGCAAGGCGAAATCACCGCCCTCGTCTATTACGTCGAGATAAACAGCATCTACGAGAAGCTCCAGCGTCACATCGATCTGCACTGTCAGAGCGTGAAGCTACTTGCCGAACTGCACAAGGCAGAGCTGTAATTGGTTCCAGTTGAGAGTTCTAACCGCTCAAAACTTCGAGTTAAACGCACAAGGAAATCTTTGACGTGTTCAACTCGCAGTTTTGAGCGTTTTTTTGTTCTATTATATAGCATTATAGCTGATATTGTGTCGCTAAAAATCAAAGTTCGGTCGGAAAAGTGTTGTTTTATCCTAAAAGTTCGGTCGGAAAAATGTTGTTTTTCTTGAAAGTTCGGTCGGAAAAGTGTATCTTTGTAATGGAAATTACTTAATATCAATGGATTATGTATAGGAATGTCATTACTCAATTAAAACAATGGAAAAACAAGGAGAATCGTAAGCCTCTTGTTTTGGCCGGTGCTCGTCAAGTAGGCAAAACGTTTATGCTAACTGAATTTGGCAAACAAGAATTTGAGAATGTAGCTTACATAAATTGTGACGACAATGATATGGCAAAAGACCTGTTCCTGCAAGACTATGATATGCAGCGCATCATCCTTGCCATAGGTGCTATTACACGCCAAAACATCGTGCCAGGCAAAACCCTTATTGTTCTTGATGAGATACAAGAATTACGAAGAGGTTTGACAGCTCTTAAGTATTTCTATGAGAAAGCGCCACAGTATCATGTTGCAGTGGCAGGCTCTTTATTGGGTATAACCATGCATCAGGGAGAGTCGTTCCCAGTAGGTAAAGTCGACATACTCAATATATACCCAATGACATTTGACGAATTTACCCTGGCAAAGGGTAGGGAGCAAATGGTTGAAATATTGAAAAGTAAGGATTGGAATACCATCAAACTACTTCGTTCTGAATATATAAAGCTTCTCCGAGAATATTATTTTGTTGGTGGTATGCCCGAAGCAGTAAAAACGTTTGTAGATACAAACGATTCTTTGAAGGTAAGGGAGGTGCAGAATAACATTCTCTTCACCTACCAGAAGGATATATCAAAGCATGTTCCTACCTCTGAGGCCAATCGTATCAATATGGTTTGGCAGTCAATGCCCTCTCAGTTGGTAAAAGAGAATAAGAAGTTTATTTACGGTGTAGCTAAGCCGGGAGGTAGAGCCAAAGACTTTGAGACAGCTATTCAATGGCTTATGGATGCCGGATTGGTTTATAAGGCGGAAAGAGTGACAGAACCGAAAATGCCGTTGAAGTTTTATGTAGACATCAGTAGCTTCAAACTCTTTCTGCTTGATTGTGGTTTGCTTGGAGCCATGAGCGAAATTCCAGCCGAAAAACTATTGGTTGCAGATAATGGTATGGAAGAAGCGAAAGGTGCATTTACAGAGAATTATCTTATGAGTCAATTGGTAGCAACTAATGATACATCGGTTTTCTACTATAGTAATGATGCTAAGCTGGAGATTGACTTCTTAATTCAGCATGGATGCGACTTAGTACCAATTGAGGCGAAGGCTGAAGAGAACCTGCGCTCTAAGTCTCTGTCAACGTTCGTTGCCAATCACCCACAGCTACATGGTGTGCGCTTTTCGATGTCTGATTATAGGGAGCAAGATTGGTTGACTAACATTCCGCTATATGCTGCTTCGGTGTATTTTTAGAAACGTCAAACCACACCATCTCAATACCTCAACACGACAACTCGGAGCTTTGCTCCGATACAATATTTGCATTTGTAACCGCTCAAAACTGCGAGTTGAACGTGTCAAAGATTTCCTTGGGCGTTTAATTGGCAGTTTTGAGCGGTTTTTGTTATATTGTTCATATACAATGAGTTATATGGATTGCGGCGCTGTGGCGTAAATTTTCACGCTGAAAAAAGGCTCCTTTTTGTTCAAAAAGGACCACTATTGCAATGCAACTGTAGTTCATTTACCTCTCAAAAGGGCTACAGTTGCATAGCAATAGTAGTCCTTTTGGAGTGCAAAGAAGCCTTGAATGGAGAATCAGCAGGTCATTGTCACCTCAAAAACGCATAAAATCCCCTTCCGCAATCTCCAGAATCAATTTTTTATTTGTAACACTTTTTTACTGCCAGTACGATATTTGCATTGCAAAAAGTGTAGTGGATAAATGTTTATTGATTTTTATGTTTGTAGCGATATTTATGTTCATATTTTGTAACCACCTATAGTTTTTCTGCTTTCAAAAACTATAGTAATTGATAAAGTAGAAACCCATAATCCCAAAAATACATATGAATTTTGGGATTAGACTATTTTTTCTTATTAACCTCAAATCCGCAACTAAGCCTTTCAACGTCCTTCTTGCGTGTACACATCCTCTCATTACTGAATTTGGATTTTAACATAGAAAGCAGCTCATATATAAAAATAAATATGACCACATACTTAACATGTGTACTGTGCAAGTCCTTCTCTTTGCCAGTTGCTTTGGATTTGATACTGGTTTTGCTATTAGTTGGTTTGGATTTGACACGAAAATCATCGAAAGTTGGTTTGGATTTGCTCGGTTTTTCGTCTGATTTTGGTTTGGATTTGAAAATATTGTGTATCTTTGTGATTGATTTATAACCATTTAGATATGTTCAAACGAATAGCACTCAATTATCTTCGCGACTGGGCACGTAAGGACGAACGTAAGCCCTTGGTTTTGCGTGGTGCCCGCCAGGTGGGCAAGACAACGCTTGTCAAGATGTTTGCCGAGGAATTCGACAATTACATCTATCTTAATCTTGAGGAGAACGAGAACGCTGCATTGTTTGCAGCCGACTATTCTTTCGACGATTTGCTGTCGGGCATCTTCTTCAAGGCAAATGTACGTCAGGACAACTGCCGCACACTTATATTCATCGACGAGATACAGAACGAACCTAAGGCTGTGCAGTCGTTGCGCTACTTCTATGAGAAGCGTCCCGACATATATGTCATAGCTGCTGGCTCACTATTGGAGAGTCTGATGGACCGTCACATATCGTTTCCAGTGGGTAGAGTAGAGTATATGGCTCTCCATCCCTGCACGTTTGTAGAGTTCCTTTCGGCTATAGGCGAGCAGCTTCTTGCCGAGCAGGTTGAGGCTGTATCGGTACCTCAGTCGCTGCACAGCTATACGCTCGACCTCTTCAAGAAATACATGATAATAGGCGGACTGCCAGAAGTTGTTGCCAACTATGCACAGTATCGCGACATGGTGCGGCTTGGAGGCATATTCAATTCGCTGCTCTCGGGCTATCGCGACGATGTGGAGAAGTATGCCGCCAAGCCTAAGGAGCAAGACTCCATACGCTATATTCTTAATTATGGCTGGACATCGGCTGCCCATCGCATACAGTTTGCCAAATTCACCAACTCCTCGTTCAAGTCGGCTGATGTGAGCAACGCATTCCGTACGCTTGAGAAGACTCTGCTCCTCGAACTTGTCTATCCTCTTACGTCAACATCGTTCCCCGTACTGCCCGACCTGAAGAAGAGTCCAAAACTGTTATGGCTTGACACCGGTCTGGTCAATTACGTAGCCGGAATGCAAGAAGAACTGCTCTTCACTACCGACAGCGACGAACTCTGGAACGGCGACATTGCTGAACATATCGTAGCCCAGGAACTTCTCGGCGCTACAACTATGTTTGGCGAGAAGCGTATGTTCTGGGTGCGCGATGCCCGCAACTCTCAGGCAGAAGTAGATTTCGTGATACGCTATAAGTCGCATCTGCTGCCCATTGAGGTAAAGACTGGCAACAATTCAAAGCTCCGCTCCCTGCATCAGTTTATGGAAGAGTCGCGTGAGAATATCGCCCTACGATTGTGGAACGGTCCGCTGTCCTCCGATGTCATCACCCGAACCGACGGTAGAGCATTCACTCTCTACAACATTCCGCTGTATTATGCAGGCCATTTGGACAATTGGCTTAATTCCCTAACTCCTTAACTTCTCTCGCTCGTGAAGTTCTTGCTAAAGCAAGCGGCAAAGCCGAGCGAATTGACAAATTCTGCGTAGCTGTCGGTAACTCACAGGTTGCATCGCATGGAGGGGTGGCTAAAAAAAAGGCTTGCCAGAATGGGGTAACCCGGCAAGCCTTTCAATCCAAAAAAGATCAACTCTTATATTTGCTTTATTATTCTCCAAAAAGTTCGGAGAGCTTGGCGTCAAGCTCGGCGGGATTGTCGAAGCGACCAATCATTGTGCCATCGGCTGCGACGAGGAATTTAGAGGGGATGTATGAGACGTTGTAGATGTCGTTCTGGTCAATCATCTTACCGTCTTCGCCTTTGAATTCACGGAGGATGTGATGGAAGGGTTCTATACCGTCCTTGATGATGGCTTTACGCCAGCCTTCCACGTTCTTGTTGTCGGAGGCGATGCAGAAGACTTCAAGTCCGCGGTCATGATACTTGTTGTAAATCTCTTTGATGTGTGGAAATGACTTGCGGCAGGGGACGCACCAGGTTGCCCAGAAGTCGACGAGGACGGGTTTACCCTTGAGTGAGCTGAGGGTGATTGTCTTGCCGGCAGGTGTGGTGCCTTGAAGCTCGGGAGCGGGTTGCCCGGGCTGGATGGCGGCGAGGCGATTGAGCTGATGTTTCACAAGGGTTGCGGCAGCCTGGACTTCGGGGTTCCAGCTTTCGTAGATTTCCTTGATCTGAGGATATGTGAGGTCCTGAGCCAGAACGTACATCACACCAAGGTTGTTGAATGAGGCTGGATGAGTCTTGACGAAATTCAACCGGGTGTGGAATACGCTATCGCGCATCGGTGTGAGTACAAAACGCTGCAAACTGTCGATGAGTGCGGGAGTTGTTGTTTCGTGGTTGCGGATAATGTCTTTGTAAGGGTCAGCCATACTGTAGATGCCTGCAATCACAGCGTCAAGAGAGTCAGACTCTACCGTGGAAGGTGAACCCGAGACGGGTGCTTTACTGTAATCATCGCCGCTGAGAGAGACTGTCATATCGGCGAGATCAAGCATAAAGCGGCGGATGCGGTTGTTGTCACGAGCATTCAGTTCGCCGGCATAGAGGTAAGCGTCGGTAGGATGGTTCAAAGTTCCGGAGAATGAGAATGAGCCATTAGCCACTGTGGCGGTATCCCTAATCATTGAGTCGTTGACCGAATAAGAGAGATAGAACTTTTCACCGTCGGCAGCGTCTGTCGTTCCGGAAAGGGTGAATTGGTTGGAAGGCTTGCTTGAAAAAGCATAAAGCAAACCGAGAGAGAGGAATCCGATTAATTTAATAATTTTCATAACTTTTGATAATTAGAAATTCTGTTTAACCAAACTGTTGATAGAAGTCACAGAAGTGGGGAAGGGGAAAATCCAGAGGGTGGATTCTGGAGTGATGGTGTAGGTCTTGCCATCAATGGTGTGAGAATAGTTCTGTTTGTAGTCGGGGAGCTGATTCCAGCGTTTGCGCTGCACGAAGTTATAGAACGTGTAGGCACATTCACCGTGAGAAATCTGCTTCAGCTTGGCGATAGCAGTAGCCTTGTCGTTGATGCCAGTGCCTTTGAGGGGATGATAATCAGCAGGGCGGAAACGCTTCTCACGGATAGTGTCAAGATAGCCCATCGCCTCGTCGAACTGACCGCGCTCAATGGCATCCTCAGCAAGGATCAGATACATGTGGGTAGACTTGGGTCCAACGGGGTTCCAACAGTCGGTACCAACACAGACAGCCTTGCCTTCGATACCGAGATTTCCTTTGCAATAACCACCTACCTCATCCCACTGGTGAGTCATATCATAATCAGGTATCGCAGTCAGAGAAAGGTAGCCCGGTTCAAATGCAGCCATACATTCGGGGAGCAGAACGTTCATGTCAAAGAAATCGTAGGAGCAGAAATAATCCTCCTTCATGCCAAGCATCGGGCGAATGATACCTTTTCCCATACCATAAACGGCAGGGCCAATGAGCGTGTTGTAATCCTCGATGGTGCTATTGTATTTCAAGGCCTCACGTGCAGCATCTGCAGCCTCCGAGAGACGGTGCATAGCAGCGAGAGTCCATGCCTTAACAGCATATAGCATAGGTTTACCCATACGCATGGTGTTGACCGGTTCGGCAGGAAGTCCATCAATCTCAATGGCTTTGTTGCAGTCAGCAAGGATATCGTCGTAAACCTCCTGCAGGGAGCGCTGAGGCTGGTTCTTGATAATGTCGTCGGTTTCCTTGAAATATATGATAGATGGGGTTTCAGCAGCATAAGATGAATTATAAGCCTTAGCGAACTTCTGGACAGCAAGGAAATGAGCGAAGGCCCGGAGAGTGAGGGCCTCGCATTTAATCTTGCGCTTATGGTCTTCCTCGCCCTGAGCCTTGTCAACAAGCTGGAGGATAGGATTGGCAACCTTACCGATAATCATGTATGCACCGGTGTAGGTGTAGTCTATATTGACGAGGTTTGGCAGCTCTTTATCATGACCTACCTCATCATAAGTCCAATAAATGGTATTTGCTGATTTGTAGGGTAATGAGAGCTGATAAGGTACAGATGAGCTTGTGAATACGATATCACTACCGATTGCACGGACATCGTTCATCATCATGAAATACTGGTAATAATCATTGAGCAGCATCTCAAGCTGGGCACTTGTCTCAAGGAGGTTCATACCCTTAGGCTGGATGTCGGTGTACTCGGAACATGATGTAATCAACATAGAGACTCCGATAGCAGCCGACGAAAGTAATTTATATATGTTCATAATAGTCAATTATATGTTAATGTTAAGACCAAAAACGTAAGAAGACGGGGTGCGGATGCCTAATGTCTCGGGATCTACGCCAAGATTATTCTTAGTCCAAATGGCTTTTGGATTATTGATCTGGAAACGGAAAGTGCAGTGGTTGATACCGAAGCGGCGGAGCCAGTTTTCGGGAATGTCGTAACCAAAGACGATATTGCGTATTTTCAGGAAGTCGGCGTCGTGAACAGAGGTGTTGCTATATTCGGTCTCATCGCTTAGCATATTGGAGCCATACTGACCGATACCAGGAGTGTTGGTAGGATTTTCAGGAGTCCAGGCGTTGAGGAAATATGAGGCAATTGCGGTGTTGGGGACATCAAAAGTCTCATTCTCACAAAGGGCACGCATCTTATGACCACCATAATAAGCCATCAAGAGACTGAAGCTGAAACCACGCCAACGGAGAGAGTTGTCCATGCTGACAATCACCTTAGGATCGGTCTGACCGGAGTATTCAAGGACATCCACGGTGTTACGGGAAACAGAGCGCTGAGGATTTCCATCTTCGTCAAACCAAGTGGTCATACCTTCACGGCCAGTGTCGGAGCTAATGCCTGCAAAACGATAGCTCCACAAAGCACTTGCGGGATATCCGCTGACAAAAGGAGTACGAATCAATTCAGTGGCAGTCTTGGCTGCATTCTGTACCTTGGTGACCTCATTCTTATTATGAGTGAAAGTCAAAGAGGTAGACCATGAGAAATCCTTGCGGTCGGATGGCTTGAACCAGTCATATGAAAGCGCGATTTCAACACCTCGGTTGCGCATAGAGGCAACGTTTGCAAACATGGAAGCGAAACCGGTAGAGGGGTCAAGCATCTGATTGTTGAAAACGTCTTTGCTGACCTTATTATAGTAATCAATATTACCACGCAGACGATAATTGAAAAGGCTGAAATCAACACCGATATTGGTGGTACGTGCCTGTTCCCAACGTAGGTTAGGGTTGGCTGGACTGCTTATAGTACCAAGTGGAAGCTGAGTGAATGGATTATTACCCTGTGTTGTAGCCACCATATAGCTTGACGCACCCTGATAGATGTTACCGGTGACACCGTAGCTTGCGCGGAGCTTAAGGAAGCTGAGCCAAGTGAAATCGTGCATAAATGATTCCTTGTGGAGGTTCCAACCACCACCTACAGACCAGAGGGGTTTGCCACGGAACTTGGTGTTAAGACCGTAAACGTCGGCATAGTCCTTACGATAAGAACCGAAGATGTTGTAACGTTCATCGTAGGTATAAGTAAGGTTGGCATATCCTGATGCGTAGCGGTGACGTTGTTCGACGACAATGCCCATGCCATTTTCAAAATAAGGCTGGTAAACGAATTGGTAAGCGCTATAGCCGCGACCTTCCATCATATAACTGCTATTGTAACGCCATTCTCTTCCACCGAGAGTACCGAAGTCAACGGTGTGGGTAGAGCTGTTCTGAAGCTGCTCGTCGTAACCGAGGACTAGAGACTTGGTGCCATTCAACTTGGTTTCACGGAATTCAAGACCAGCGATTGCAACAACGTCGTGTTTCTTAAAGAAAGTGTTGGAGTAATTCAACTGACCGCGGAGGGTGTAATATTTGCCCTTGGTGTTTGTGGTCTGAAGCATACCGCCGTTTTCTGGGGTGTTGTATTTCACACGGCCAGCAGCATCAACTGTGGTATAAGCATTGCGAATGACACGAGAGGTAAGACTCTTTTCGTTGGCATGAGTCTGTTCCTCAACGTTATCAATCTCATAGCTGAACATTGCGTTGGCGGTAAGTCCTTTGATGATACGGAACTCGAGGTCGGCCATATAGCGCATGTTCTGGCGAGTGTTGGTCTTGACATTGTTCTTTAACTCGCTCACCGGGTCGGTGCCGAGGTCGTGGAATCCATTGGGGACATCCCAATATTCGTTACCGGTGAACCAGTAATAGGTTTTGCGGATGGATCCATCCTCATTATAGAAAGGCATGTAGGCAGGGAGAGTCCATGGGTCAAAGCTACCACGGTAATTAGCATTGTATCCAAGAGATTTCTGATCAGAATAAAGGCCGTTTACACTGACGGTAGCTTTTAGCCATTTGGCAAGTTCAAAAGAACCTTTGTAGTACGCGGTGAGCCAGTCAAGGTCATTGTTGATCAACTCGGCATTATCATGTTTGTAATTGACAACTAGATTATTGCTCGAAACATCGGAGCTGTTGCGGAGAGCGAGGTTATATTGCTGAAGGAGACGTGTGTGGTAAACATTGTCAGCAAAATCGCGGGCATAATTATTGGTACGGTATTTGGCAAGGCGGCTGTCAAGCTCCTGACGGGAAATTTTGCCACTGGCGAACTGATAATAGTCATAGTAAATAGGTGTCACCTGACTACCTTCGGTGATGGACTTTTTCATGTTGTCCAACGCATTGTCGCGAGTGAGGTAATACTCCATATATTTTGCCTCTGTATCGACCTGTTGGGCCGGAGTCATATAGAAGTTGTCGGCATAGTCCATGTTTTTATTCTCGTAAACGGTAAGGTTTGCGGAGAAGTCAATGTCAACTTTGCCTTTTTTTGTGGCGTTTTTGGTGGTGACGACAATGATGCCGTTGGCGGCGCGGGCACCGTAAATTGCGGCTGCAGCTGCGTCTTTGAGGACATTAACTGACTGGATGTCGTAGGGGTTGAGGTCTTCGATGGCGCCTTCGATGGGGACTCCATCAACGACGAGGAGAGGGGCAGTGTTGCCGTGGAGGGTTCCGACACCACGGATGATGGGTTTGCCGCCATAGGTGGAGAGTCCGGCTACGCGGCCTTCGAGGTTGTCAAGGACGTTGGTGGTGTAGCGTTCGTTGAGTTTGGCGGATGAGATTGTGGTTACTGAACCGGTCATTTTCTCTTTTTTGACTTCCTGATAGCCTGTTACGACGACTTCGTCCATGACGTTGGTGTTTGGCTGGAGAGTGATGGAGAGGTTGTTGCGGTTGCCGACTTTTATTTTCTGCGAAATCATACCTACATAAGAGACCGCGAGGACAGGGTCGGAGCCGCTGACATGGATGGTGAAGTTTCCATTAATGTCAGTGACCACGCCTGCTTCGGTTCCTTCGAGTATCACGTAAGCTCCGATGAGCGGCTCGCCTTCGGTGTCAAGGACTGTACCACGGATGTTGCGGTTGGCACGGTTGACTTTTGCCGCAGTACGTTTGTCTATGGAGACTGTGATTACGCGGCCTTTGATGGTGTAAGTCATCGCGGTGCCGTGAAGAATGGTTTTGAGCGCATCGGCAACGGATGCTTTTTTGATATCGCATGTGACGCGATATCGCTGCACCTCATCGTAGATGTAGGAGAATTTGTAGCCTGACTGGGCTTCAACTTGCTCAAGGACCTTTACCATAGGTGTGTTAGTGGCCCGGAGCGTTACTGTGGATTTTTGATCTGCCGCGAGTGCCGGAATGGCGATGAACAGGCAGAGGAGGTAGCAAATGAGCTGACGACTGATGGACGTCAGGGCTACGCGGTGATTTGGGTTTTCATGATAATCCATAACAATATTTAATGATGGTTTATACTTCAAATGACAAGCCATCGGGAGTTATGGGTAGCTGTGAAACGATTTTTTTTCGAAAAAAAAAGTTTCCTGCGGCGATTATTTTGTGGGCGAGATGCGGATATTCGTGCCGTCGAAGGTGACGTTGAGAGTCCCGAACGTGTTGAGACTTTCTACGATTGACTCTACCGGTTCATTGCGGTCGGCTACGAAGTGGAGTCGATATGACATGAGAGTGCGGTCTGAGAGTCCGACGTTGACATTATACCAGCGTCCAAGTTCAATCATGACATCTATAAGCGGAACATTGTCAAAGTAGAAAAATCCATCACGCCATGCGTCAAGCTCACGGTTGTTGATATTTGAAACCACAAGTTTCCCACCTTTCAGGGTCACATCCTGTCCGGGGTCGAGGGTCACAGATGATTTGTCGGTCATATCCAGGACAAGCACTTTCCCTGAGAGCAGCGAGACACGCACGTCGGCGCGGTTATAGGCGCGCACATCGAACTCGGTTCCGAGAGCTGTAGTTGAGATTTTGTCTGATATTACTATAAACGGGTGGTTCTCGTCATGAGCTACTGCGAAGTATGCTTCTCCTTCAAGATTGACTGTACGTCGGTCTGAAACAAAGCGGGCGGGAAAGCGGAGTGAGCTTTCGCCATTGAGAGTCACCTCTGTTCCATCGGCGAGGATTATGCGGATGCGTTTCCCTCGGGGCGTGGTGACCGTGCGTTCCTCAAATACCGATGTCACTGAAACTTTTCGCATATCCAGTACTTCAGTGTCAAGGTATACCGGTTTATTGGCAGTCTCCACGTTTTTCTGAGGAGCGGTGTGAGTTTTCGGTTTTGATGTTTCAGCCGTCGGGGTAGAAGATGTCATAGTTATGCGGCCATCCTGCTTGACGGCGGCAAAGAGCACGAGGTCTTCCTCCTGTGGGATTTCAGGCTTGGTGAAAAATCCGAGAGAGAAGAGGATTATGAGACAAGCGGCTATGCCTGCCACCGCTCCTCCGAAGGCATAGAGCCAGCGGAAAGTGGCGCGAGGTGACGGTTTTTCCTGAACATCACAGGCTGCCTCGGGGCGCAATGAGAGAAAGCGCTGCCATTCACGGTCAGCGTCGAAGCGAGGCGCCGACTCGCGCATGAATGCGGCTCCCACATCGCGCGCGTCATCCCTGATCAGGTCGGGATTAATGTCAATTGGCTGCTCCCGGTCGATATCTTTATGGCGTTTTTCTGTTTTCATTTAAGTATGTGCTATATTATAAAGACATTTCAATCGGGATTTTGGTAAGTTCCCTTTTTATATTTTACACCGAAATACTTCCTGATTGTCTCAAGTCCCTTCATGATGTGCATCTTTACGCCATTGGTCGAGATATCAAGCATCTGCGCCACTTCCTTGTATGTTTTCTCTTCATAGTAGCACTGCTTGAGTACAAACTGGGTGCGCTGCGGCATATCATGTATCAGCTCGGATATTTTTTCAAGGCGTTCATCATATTTAGCCGCTGTCTCGCTGTCGAGTGGTGGAATGTCGCGGAGGGCGTATTCCCGGTGTTCGTCAACTACACGGAGATGCTCAATTGAGTTCAGACAGTGGTTACGGACAGAAGTGAAGAGGTAGGCCTTGGCATCTTTCACGTCCATGGTATCGAATCGGTCCCAGAGGGTGCAGAACACATCCATCACGATATCTTTGGCAGCGTTGTGGTCACGCAGGATGTAGGACGCATAGTGCTGTAGCTGTTCGGCATGGGTGCGGAACAGAAACTCAAAATCTTTTTTCTTGAATGCGTCCATATAATGGTTCTTAGGGGTCAGCGAGGGTCACCAGCCTCCCGGTCCGTTGATCTCCGGACGTGCCGGAAACTTATGATACAATAAAAAAGGTCTAACTCAAAAGAGCTAACCCCATTACTTAAATTAGTCGGGGTGAGTAGACTCGAACTAGCGACCTCACGCCCCCCCCCCAGAGGCGTACTCTAACTGGGCTGAGCTACACCCCGTTGTTTTGGTTTAACGGGTGCAAAAGTACGTATTTACGGGGAATTTGCAAAATTTTTCAGACGCTTTTTTGCTCAAAAAACGTTTTTTAATTGGTTCAAACGAATAGCACTCAATTATCTTCGCGACTGGGCACGTAAGGACGAACGTAAGCCCTTGGTTTTGCGTGGTGCCCGCCAGGTGGGCAAGACAACGCTTGTCAAGATGTTTGCCGTGAAGTTCTTGCTAAAGCAAGCGGCAAAGCCGAGCGAATTGACAAATTGTCAACAGGTTGTGTCTATTTGTCTGAAATCTGCCAGAATTGCTTACTATTTAACACTTTAACCTCCATTCAGTCCTTGGCATGTAAGTTGCGATAAGGATAGTGCAAGCCGAGAGCAAGAAGCTCGAAGGCAAGCACAATTAAACATTAAATATAAACAAATTAAAATATAATTGGAGGTTTTTGATATGTTACCAGTAATGAGAAATTCTTGGATGCCTGAAGTTTTCAACGACTTTTTCGACACTGACTTTATGCCGCGTACAAATGCTACAGCACCGGCAATCAACGTTAAGGAGACCGAACACGAGTATACAGTGGAGCTTGCTGCTCCTGGCATGAAGAAGGACGACTTCAACATCAATATCGACAACGATGGCAACTTGCACATCAAGATGGAGCAGAAGAACGAGAAGAAGGACGAGAACAAGAAAGAGCACTATCTGCGTCGCGAGTTCTCTTATTCAAAGTTCGAGCAGACGCTTATCCTGCCTGACGATGTCAACAAGGAGAAGATTGCAGCCAACGTCAACGACGGAGTGTTGACTGTTGATTTGCCTAAGGTTGAGAAGAAGGAAGAAAAGACTACACGTCACATTGAGGTGAAGTAATTCATAAGCAATAAGTTTATGTCCTGTCTCGCTCTTCAGATAGAGTGGGGCAGGACTTTTTTATGGGTTGTTGTGAATTTTTGTCACAAACCTATAATTTTAAGGAAGAGTGAAAGCTGCGTTTGCTTCATTCTTCCTTTTTTGTTATTTTTGCATGTCCAAATAATACAATTTGATATACAGAATAATTCAATTTGATATATATAAAATGAGAAACCGTACTAACAAGAACTTTATAGTCTCTCTGATGTCGCTTGTGGTTGTGCTGCTGCTTCTTTCGGCTGCTGCTATTGTGCGCGACGGCAAGTTGTTTGGCTTCGATCTGCGTGATGGCAGAGCCACGGAGCACGGTCGGCACGACGTGCAGGCTTCTACGGCTGCCCTGACTGCCAAAAACGACACGCTGACTGTGATGCCCGATGGCGCTATTGTGGTCAATACCCGACTGCTGGCGAAGGATGTGCAGGGCTATGGCGGGCAGGTTCCGCTACGCATCCATATTGACAAGGGTGGGGTGGTGGACAGCATTGAGGCTGAGCCTAATGCCGAATCGCCCGACTTCTTCAATCATGCTTCTTCCCTCTTTGGTAAATGGCAGGGCAAGACAGTTGATGAGGCTATGGCTGAAGAGGTGGATGCCGTGACGGGAGCTACGTTCTCCTCGCGTGCCATCATTGCAAACGTGCAGCGCGGACTGGCTTATGCCAAGCGGCATGCAGCACTTGGCAATGCGTCAGATGCAGCCGGTACTGCCGATGCGTCGGGTGCTTCAGCCTGGGCTGAGGATTGGACTTTGGGCAGTATTGCGGCATTGCTGGTGGTGATGTTGGGCGCTGTGGTTCCGCTATTCGTCAAGAACCGCCGTTGGCATTATGTGCAGTTGGCGCTCAACGTCATTGTGCTCGGACTGTGGACCGGTACGTTCGTGTCGTACACTCTGCTTATGCGACTCTTCTCGGGGGGCGTAAGCCTTGCCACGCTCGGCACGCTCGCCGCTCCGTTGCTTATGGTTCTGGTGGCTATGTTCTATCCTCTCGCAGGTCGACCAGGACACTACTGCGCCCACGTGTGCCCGTTCGGTTCGGCTCAGGAGCTTGCCGGCAAACTCACCCGTCGCAAACCCCGACTCTCGCCACGCTTGAACAGGGCGCTCAACATGTTCCGCAACGTTCTGTGGGGAGTGCTTATGGCGCTCATGCTCACCTCTACGTGGACCGTATGGATGGACTACGAGCTGTTCACGGCGTTCCTCTACACCTCGGCTTCGGTGTGGGTGATTGTGCTTGCCGTGCTCTTCCTCGTCCTCTCGGTATGGGTGCCACGACCCTATTGCAGGTTCGTTTGCCCGACGGGAAGCCTGTTGAGGAGTTAGGAATTTTGAATTTTGAGTTTTGAATTGTCGGCTGAAGCCGATTTTGAATTGTCGAATTTTGAGTTTTGAGTTATTGATTTTATATTTTTGATTTAAGTTTCGCAAGCGATAGTAGTTAAGAAGTTAAGGAGTTTTTCGTGAAGCTCAAGGAAACTTTCGCGCCCTACGGTCGCTAAGGAGTTAAGCCATTAGTTTTTGCTTGATTTATAGCATTAAAAGCATTTGGCTTAACTTCTTAACTCCTTTAACTACTGAATTCTCTGAACTTGCGATAGTTCAATTTTTGAGTTATGAATTTACAGAACAAATCCGTTGTACTCAACGTTGTACTTGCCATAGTTGCAGTAGTGCTTGGAGTGCGCCTGGCATCGGGCGAAACCCCTGCCGCGAAGTCAGCCGATGCTGAACAATCGTCTAACGCAGAGCAGGCGGTGCTCGACAACATCGCCACACGCACCAGCATACGCGACTATGAGGCGCGACCGGTAGAGAAAGAGAAGATTGAGAAGATGCTCCGTGCTGCCATGGCAGCCCCCACGGCAATGAACAAGCAGCCCTGGCACTTCGTGGTAGTAGACCAGCGCGCTGTACTCGATGCCCTATCAGAGGCCAATCCCTACGCCAAGATGATCAAGAAAGCGCCCCTCGCAATAGTCGTTTGTGGCGATACTGAGAAGATGATAGAAGGTGGCGGTCGCGACTTTTGGATACAGGACGCATCCGCTGCAACCGAAAACCTCTTGCTCGCAGCCCACGCGTTGGGTCTCGGAGCAGTCTGGACGGGTGCCTATCCCTCAGAAGAACGCTGCAAAGCAATCAGTAAAGCATTGTCGTTGTCTGACAATCTCATTCCCCTCAATATGGTTGTAATAGGCTATCCGGCAGAACATCCGCAGCCAAAGGACAAGTTCAAGGAAGAGAACATTTCGTACTATGTGGATGAACAATAGGTACATAGAATATAACGATAACTGGGAGCGGGGACGCCCTCGTCCCCGACAAAGCAAAAGAATAATCTAATACTTGTCGAGGACGATGGCGTCCTCTCTCCCAGTTATTTGTATTACTTGTCGGGGACGAGGGCGTCCTCTCTCCCAGTTATTTGTATTACTTGTCGGGGACGATGGCGTCCCCGCTCCCAGTTATTAATATAGGGTGTATTCAGAAGGTAAGCAATGGGAAGGGTTTTGTCTTATATAATTGATGACTCGATTGTAATGGTCTTCGTTTCTAATAATACGGTCATAATATTCCTTTTGCCAAATAGAACCGGTTTGGTTAATATATTTGTTGATTTTATGTGCAGAAACAGATTTTATAGTTTTTATTATCTGTTGAATAGTAGCCTGTCCTTTAGGTTCTATGAGTAAGTGAATATGGTTTGGCATAATGACATAGCTATGCAATTCATACATAACAATGTTGTCGTGTTCAAGAGTCTGTATTATTATATCTCGATATTGCTTATTCTTTAATATGCATGAACCATAGCCCTTATCAAGATATTTCTCCAGTTGGTTGTGTCTTTTAGTTTGTAAAAATTCGAGTTCTTTTTGATTACCTTCTTTTAATAATTGCTGCTTGATTGATTCATATTCCGTTTTGATGACGTCAATGACGTGTTGGGGTAGTGAGTCGGCAAGACGGAATGTAACGAAAGTAATCTTTCCGTATTGTGTCCAATGGGGTAGGTTGCCTTTTGTTTCGTATATAGGTTCGTGTTTGTTGAGAAAATAATTCATGTATGAGTGTTTAATAAGGAGCGGGGACGCCCTCGTCCCCGACAAAGCAAAGAGAATACTCTAATACTTGTCGGGGACGAGGGCGTCCTCTCTCCCAGTTATTTGTATTACTTGTCGGGGACGAGGGCGTCCTCTCTCCCAGTTATTTGTATTACTTGTCGGGGACGAGGGCGTCCTCTCTCCCAGTTATTTGTATTACTTGTCGGGGACGAGGGCGTCCCCTCTCCCAGTTATTTGTATTTACTTATCGGGGACGAGGGCGTCCCCTCTCCCAGTTATTTGTATTCGTGTATGGGCAACTCTCCGTTGAGAGCGCCGAGGGCGTTGAATGCGAGCGACTCCATTTCGCCCTCGCCGGGCATTACAACGACCGGTGCGAGGAACTCCACTTGCTTCCGTATCTCCTCAACGCAGTACTTGCTGTAGGCAATACCGCCGGTCAGGATGATGGCTTCGGCCTTGCCCCATAGTGCAACAGCCATGGCACCAATCTGTTTGGATATGGTGTAGAGCATTGCTTCAAGCACTTCGTGGTATGGTTGTTCTCCGGCTTCGGCGCGACGCGAAATCTCCTTCATGTCCTTCATGCCCAGCAGAGCCTGGCAACCGCCGTAGCCTGCGAGCATTTTCATGATTTGCTGCTGGGTGTACTTGCCCGAGAAGCATAGGCGCACGAGCTGGTCGGCAGGCAGAGTGCCCGAACGTTCGGGAGCGATAGGGCCTTCGCCGGTGAGCGCATTGTTCACGTCGATTACCTTGCCGAGGTGATGTGCCGACACGCAGATGCCGCCTCCGAGGTGAGCCACGATGATGTCCATGTTCTCGTATACCTTTCCGCAGGTCTTGGCATAGCGACGTGCGGCAGCCTTAGCGTTAAGGGCGTGGAAGATAGACTCGCGCTTCATGAACGGCAATCCGGTGTAGCGGGCGCGTGTCATCATCTCGTCTACCACCACGGGGTCGGCCATGAATGCCGGACAACCGCATTCGCGAGCTATGTCGTCGGCTATAAGACAACCGAGATTGCACACGTGCTGATGTTTGGCATGATGCAGGTCGTGCTTCATAAGTTCGTTGACAGCATACACGCCGCCGTGCAATGGCTTCAACAATCCGCCGCGTCCTATCACGGCATCGAACTTCAATGGTATTCCGGCCTTGCGCAACAGCTCCAATACGAAATCCTTGCGGTATTCATACTGTTCGTCGACGGTCATGAACTTGTCTATCTCTTCTTGCGGATGGAGTCCGTCGTCGGTCCACACGGCTTTGTCGTCCTCGTATACTGCCACCTTGGTTGAGGTGCAGCCAGGGTTTATTACGAATATTCTTTTCATATGGAAGTGCTCCCCATACAGCCCCACCCCCTTGCCCCTTCCCCGCAGGGAGGGGAGTGAAGTGCTGAACTTGCTCAGAGTTTTATAGCATACTCTTATATATTTATTGCAAAGGCGTAGGTAAGTTGGGGAATTTTTTATTGTTAATAATCATTTCACTCCCCTCCCTGCGGGGGAGGGGCAGGGGGTAGGGCTTTTGTTATTTAGGGCTGATACTTCTCATGCAAGCCACGGCAAGCGAGTAGAACTTGGAGTCGGCGGAGTCGGCACGTGATGTCACCACAACCGGAGCTGTGGTTCCGTCGAGCATGCCAGCCACGGTAGCGTTGGCAAAGAAGGTGATAGTCTTGTAGAAAGTGTTGCCGGCTTCGATGTCGGGGAAAATCAAGATGTCGGCATTTCCCACCACGGGCGAGCTTATTCCCTTGATGGCACCGCTCTCGGCGTCGCATGCAGTCTTCACGTCCATAGGTCCGTCAACGCACACTTCGCCATATCTTCCTTCCTCGGCATATTGCTTTATGGCTTGGTAGGCGATGGTGATGGGGAACTTGTCGCTTGTCTTCTCGGTGCAATGCGTCAGCGCAACACGTGGACATGAGCCTCCGGTGAGGCTTCGCCATGTCTTGGTGATGTACGTCAAGACGGCGTCGAGCTGTTCGGTGGTGGGGAAGGGGATGACGGCTGCGTCAGAGAAGAGCATGAGTCGGTTTATGCCGGGGATTTCCGCCACGGCGATATGCGTCAGCACGCTGCCCTTGACGAGTATTCCCTGCTCCTTGTTGAGCACGGCGCGCAGCAGGTTGTCGGTATTCAGCGAGCCCTTCATGAGCACGTCGGCGCGTCCTTCGCGTACTTCGAACACGGCTTTGCGTGCTGCGTCGTCGTCGTCAGAGGCTTTGATGATCTTGATTTGTTGTGGATGGCGTGCTGCGAGTTGTTCGGCTATGGCTTGTTTGCCCTCGACAGCGGTAAGGATGAAGTCTGCAAAACCTTCGCTGACGCTTCGTTCAATCACCTCTTCGGTGTGTGCGTCGGCAGGTGATGCAACGGCCACTATGACGCGCTGGCCCAATGAGCGCAATCTTTCAGGTAGGGTTTTTAAGTTAACAATAGGATTCATAAGATGTTTTTTAGTTTGATATTGGCAAAGTTATCTGATTTTAGTTGATTGGCAAAGAGTTTTATTCACATTTTTATTCCGCTCTTGCAAAATGTTCGTTAAAAGACCGAAATCGAACATTTTTTTGTATCTTTGTAATATAATTATGGCTGAAAACCAGCTGGATTTTGCCACTCTGAAAAATGTAGTCCTTTTGCACTCCAAAAGGACTCGTTTTGCAAGCCAAAAGGACTCCTTTTACACTCCAAAAGGACTCCTTTTGAGAGGCAAAAGGACCCCTTTTGCAAAGCCATAGTGTAAAGCACTGATTTTCAGTCGATAATGATGGCGCAAAATACGCATGACGACAACGTAAAACATCAATAACGACAACGTAGCACATAGATATATGACAACATCCGAGTTTGTACAACAGTTTCGCCAGGCCGACCCCCGCAAGCTTGCCCTTCAGGCCTCGCGCTATCCCGATGTAGACATGCCCTACGCCTTGAATCAGATTCAGGGTTGGCAGACGGCGCAGCGCAAGTTGCCCTCATGGGCTGCGTGCGATGGGGTGGTGTATCCTCCTCATCTCAACATGGAGCAATGTTCGTCGGAAGCTACGGCGCGTTACAAGCAGCAAGTGGCACGTCGGTGGGCCGAACGCATCCCGAACGCATCCCGAACAAGCATGACCGACCTGACGGGAGGATTCGGAGTGGACTTCTCGTTCACCTCGCGCTGTTTCAACTGTGCCACATACGTAGAGCGCAACGCCTCGCTTTGCGAAGTTGTGGGTGCCAATCTGCCCCGTCTGGGCATCCGGAATGCTCAGGTGAAGTGTGCCGAAGCTGAGGCTGTGCTGGAGCAGCTGGAGCCTCAGACCATGATATTCCTCGACCCGGCACGCCGCGACGAGCACGGAGCCAAGACCGTGCTGATAGCCGACTGCACCCCCGACGTGTGCCAGCTCCTGCCCCGTCTGATGCAGAAGTCGCAGTTTGTGATGCTCAAGCTGTCGCCCATGCTCGACTGGCACAAGGCTATCGTCGACCTCGACGGTAAGGTTCGCGAGGTGCACATTGTGTCGGCAGACGGCGAGTGCAAGGAGCTGCTGCTCGTATTGGCTTCTGACGGCACGCCGGAAGTGCAGGTGTTCTGCGTTGACATTCTGTCACGCCCCGACTCAGAGGGTCAGTATCCGCGCAGCGAATTTGTATATAGCATAGGTGGCGAAGCCGAGCCGCAGCCAACCAATTCACAATTCACAATTCAACAACTCAAAATTGCCGCAGGCAACAATTCAAAACTCAAAATTCAAAACTCAACATTCCTCTTCGAGCCCAACGCTTCCGTGATGAAGGCAGGCTGTTTTGACGAGATAGCCCGGGCCTACGGCATCTGCGCAATAAGCCGCAACAGCCATCTGTTTCTCTCCGACCGTGAGATAGACGGCTTCCCCGGCCGCACATTCGCCATCGATGCCGTCACCACGATGAACAAGCGGCAGCTCCGCCAGACCCTCTCCGGCATGAAGCAAGCCAACATCGCCGTGCGCAACTTCCCCCTGTCCGTGGCCGAACTGCGCAAGCGACTGAAGCTGAACGACGGCGGCGACACCTACATCTTCGCCACCACCACATCCGACGGCGACCATATACTTATGCTGACGCATAAGACAAAAAAGTGAAAAAGCTACGTGTTTTCTCAAAAAAACATTACTTTTGCAAACAAAACAACTACGATGAAACGTACAGGAATATTCGTCGGGTCGTTCGACCCGTTCACCATAGGCCATGACTCAGTCGTGCGCCGCGCCCTCGCCTTGTTCGACCATCTTGTGATAGGCGTAGGCGTCAACCAGGGCAAACGCTATATGCTCACCGCCGACGAGCGCGTTGACGCCATACGCTCGCTCTATCGCGACGAGCCACGTATCAGCGTGGAGCAATACAGCGACCTGACGGTCGACTTCGCCAAGCGCCTCGACGCCCAGTTCATCGTCAAAGGAGTGCGCTCGGTGCGCGACTTTGAGTTCGAGCGCGAGCAGGCCGACATCAACCGACGGCTCACCGGCATAGAGACCATCGTTCTGTTTGCCGAGCCGGGATTGGACAGCATCTCGTCGACCGTGGTGCGCGAGCTCACGCATTTCGGCCATGACTGCCGCGAGTTTCTGCCCTGCGGGGCAGAATTTTGAGTTTTGAATTTTGAGTTTTGAATTGTTGCCTGCGGCAATTTTGAGTTTTTGAATTTTGAGTTTTGAATAATTCCAATACTCAAAATTGAAAAATCCAAAACTCGAAAATCCAAAACTCAAAACTCAAAATTGAATAATTCCAAATCGCAGGAGCCGCCGAGAATAATTCAAAATTCAAAACTCACAATTCAAAATTGCCAACGGCAACAATTCAAAACTCAAAACTCAAAATTCAACATTCAACAAATGATAACATACAACGTAGACGGCGTGAAGATGCCGAAGATAAAGAAGCGTGAGACTACGGCGTGGATACGTGCCGTGGCAGCAACATACGGCTACAAGGTAGGCGAAGTGGGCTACATGTTCGTAGACGACGAGAAGATACTCGAAGTGAACAACGAGTATCTCGGACACGACTATTACACCGACGTCATAACATTCGACTACGACGAACCGGGCATCGTGAGCGGCGACATAGTAATCTCGCTCGACACCGTACGCACCAATGCCGAGCAGTTCGGCAAGCAGTATGACGACGAACTGCGCCGCGTCATCATACATGGCATACTCCATCTGTGCGGCATCAACGACAAAGGACCCGGCGAACGCGAAATAATGGAGGAGGCAGAAAACCGTGCCCTCGCCATGCATCCGTAACAATACAAGGATAATCCTCAATAAAATACAATTGAAAAATGCGAAAAGTAATAGGTATTGGCGAGACGATGCTCGACATCATCTTCAAGAACGGCAAACCCATTGAGGCTGTGCCGGGAGGCTCAACGTTCAACGGAATAATATCACTCGGACGTGCCGGAGTAAACGCAACGTTCATATCCGAAACCGGAAGCGACAGAGTGGGCGAGTACGTGCGCCAGTTTCTCAAGCAGAACAACGTGGACACGGCAAGCGTCAATGTCTATCCCGACTCCAAGTCGCCCGTTTCGCTCGCCTTTCTCGACGATTCTAACAACGCCGACTACATCTTCTATCGCGAACAACGGCACGATCACATGGACTTTACTTATCCCGACATCAACCGCGACGACGTAGTTGTGTTCGGATCGTACTATGCCGTCAACCCGAATCTGCGTCCGCAGGTGTCAGGACTGCTCGAAATCGCCCGACAGCGTGGCGCCATCATCTACTACGATGTCAACTACCGACCCGCACACCAAAACGACGTGATGAAGATTACGCCCAACCTTATAGACAATCTCGAATATGCAGACATCGTCAGAGGCTCGCGCGAGGACTTCACCATATTATATAAGAAGGACACAGCCGAACGTGTATATCGTGCCGAAACGTCGTTCTACTGTCCGCGACTGGTATATACCGACGGCCCACGACCCGTAACCGTAATGGCAGACGGCGGATTCAACAAGCAATACCCGATGCCACAGACCCAGACCGTGAGCACCATCGGAGCCGGCGACAACTTCAACGCCGGATTCATCTACGGACTAATCAAGTACGGAGTGACACGCGACAGTCTGGAGCGCGGACTCGATGAGGCTACCTGGGACAAACTCATAGCCTGCGCCTCGGCCTTCTCTGCCGACTGCTGCAAGGACATATATAACTACATCTCGGTAGAATTCGGCAAGAGTCTGCAGCAGTAGGCTGCCCGAAAGTTGCCGCACTACAGCGTTTCAACAATCAAACTATACATACAATTATGAATACTGAAATTACATCATCAATACATTATGTCGGCGTGAACGACCGTCATAAGCACATCTTCGAGGGACTTTGGCCCTTGCCCTACGGCGTTTCGTACAACTCGTACATCATCGACGACGAGAAGGTTGCGCTCATCGATACCGTTGAGGTAGACTTCTTCCCGCAGTTTCTCGCCAACATACGCTCGGTAATCGGCGACCGCCCTATCGACTACATCATCGTCAACCACGTCGAACCCGACCATAGCGGCTCCCTGCCACTCATCAAGAAGTACTATCCCGAGGCACGTATCGTAGGCAACAAGAAGACCTTCGACATGGTGCGCGGATACTATAACGTCGGTACGGGCGACGATATCGTGGAGGTTTCTAACGGAGACACTCTCCAGCTCGGCAAGCACACGCTCTCGTTCATCATGATTCCAATGGTGCATTGGCCCGAAACGATGGCTACACTCGACCAGACTGCCAACGTACTCTTCTCGGGCGACGCCTTCGGATGCTTCGGTGCGCTCGCAGGAGCGTTCGTTGATGCCGACATGAATTGCGACATCTACTGGGACGAGATGCGCCGCTACTATTCAAACATTGTGGGCAAGTATGGCGTTCCGGTTCAGCAGGCGCTCAAGAAGCTCGCCGGTGTGAAGATCGACTACATCTGTTCTACTCACGGCCCCGTTTGGCATGAGCACATAACACGCGTCATCGAGGCTTACGACCGGATGAGCCGATACGACACCGACCGTGGTGTTGTAATCTGCTACGGTTCGATGTACGGCAACACCGAGCGTGCAGCCGAGGTCATTGCACGTGCAGCTGCCCAGGCAGGAGTACGCAACATCGTCATGCACGACGTGTCGCGCTCCGACCATTCCTACATCCTGAGCGACATCTTCAAGTACGACACTCTCGTGCTCGGAGCTCCTACCTACAACAACGGTATCTATCCGCAGATGCAGGCGCTCATCGACGAGATAGCCGACCGTGGTATCAAGAATCATCGTCTGGCTGTATTCGGCTCGTTCACATGGGCTGGTCAGACCGTAAAGAAGATTCTCGAAGCCAACGAAACGCGCCTGAAGTTTGAGCTTGTAGGCACTCCCGTCGAGATAAAGCAGAGTCTCAACGCCGAGACCGAGGCAGCTTGCGAAGCTTTGGGACGTGCTTTGGCGTAAAAAATAAAAAGCCCGAAAAACCAACTCCTGCTAAGCCCCACCCCCGACCCCTCCCCATTAGGGAGGGGAGTGATATGCTTTGTTGCCAAGAATCGTTTTATTATGAGAAGAATAGCAATGATTGGAATCGTCCTTTTAATGATAAGTGTGCCCTTCCAGTGGCTCTATCTTGGCAATTATGTTGTCAGCTCAGCAAGCACGCTCATCGCAATATACTGCATTCTCAGATACATCAACAAGCTTGCGTGAATATCGGGACGTCGGACTATAAAAACTTTATTTAAACGACAATAACGACAATGGTCAACAATTAGCTACAGGCTGATTGTTGACCATTGTCGTTATTGCTTGCTCAGGTTACGGCGAGAACGCCATAACCTCCTACTATTGCAGTCAAAGCATACTACTCCCCTCCCTGCGGGGGAGGGGTTGGGGGTAGGGCTTTGTGTGGTTGTGGCTGGGACTTTGTGTCGTTTGGTCTTCTATTTCTACTTTATCACCAACCTCGTCATTCCCTCTTCGGCAAACGTTTCTTGCGCCACTTGCTGCAGGTCGGCAGCTGTCAGGGCGTCAATACGATTGCATAGGGCGGTGACATCCTTCTTCCATCCGTAGTGCAGATAGGTTTTGGCGAAGTCGAGAGCGAACGATTCGCGGGCGTCGCAGGCAATGCCTATCTGTCCGCGTATCTGCTTCTTGGCGGCGTTCAGAGCCGACTCGCTCAGCGGATGCTGCATCACGCGGTCGAGTTCGCGGCGTATCAGACGCAGACACTTGTTGGTATTGCGCGGATCGCAACCGAAATATACCGCCCACAGACCCGTGTCCGAGTAGCTCTGCATCATACTTTCTACAGTATAGACAAGTGCGTTGCGCTCTCTGAGCGAAATGTTGAGGCGAGCATTCATGCCCGGTCCGCCCAGTATATTGTTGAGAAGATAGAGCGCGATGCGGCGCGGATCGTGAACATCGTAGGCACGTGTGCCCAGCATAACGTGCGCCAGATGAGTGTCCATGTGGTGCTCTATGGTCTGTGGAGTATAAGGTGGCATAGTCGAAGGTGTAGTGTCGCGCAGAGAGAGCGGTTCGGTCTGAATGGTAGAAGCGGTAGCATTGCTGGCGGAGCAACTCGTGTCGTGCGCCTTCTCAAGCAACCGTACCAGCTTGTCGAAGCTTATGTCGCCGTAGGCAAAGAATACGGCGTTGTCCGGACGGTACAACCGGCGTGTGAAATCCAGGGCATCTTCAGTAGTGTAAGTGCGCAGAACGTCTGCCGAACCCAGAATGTTGTGTCCCAGCGGATGTCCCTTGTATATTGCGTTTTCGAACAGATCGTATATCAGTTCGGCAGGCGAGTCGTTGTAACTTTCAATCTCGTCTACTATCACCTCAACCTCCTTGTCAATCTCCGCTTGAGGATATGTGCTGTGAAACACTATGTCTGTGAGCAGATCGACAGCACGGTCGATGTTGTCGCGCAGTACGGCAGCATGATAAACCGTCTCCTCCTTGTTGGTGAAAGCGTTCAAGTCGCCGCCAACACTTTCCAGATAGCCCAGAATCTTCATCGAACTGCGACGCTCAGTACCCTTAAACGTGATGTGTTCGCAGAAGTGTGCCATTCCCTCGCGGCCCGGTTGCTCGTCGCGTGTGCCCGCTGCCACGGCATAACCGCAGTAAACAACGGGCGAAGCGCTGGGCAATTGTATTATGCGCAGGCCGTTGCTGAGTGTATGTGTATTGTAGTTCATATTCAAATGTTTAATATATGCAAAGTTACACTTTTTGTCGCTTATTTTATGTAACTTTGAACGCGAAACCCGAACAAAGGAAACATTTTAACAACAAACTTAATATGAAACATCTGTTATTGACACTGGCTGTGGCGGGAATGGCTCCTTGCATGATATACGCAGCCGAAACGACGGACAAAGTCGTTCAGCCTACGTTCAAGGAGTGGCACGACATGTCGGTCAACAACGTTAACCGATTTCCTACGCATGCCTCGTTCTTTGCCTATGAGAACCGCAGCGCGGCTCTGAAAGGCGACCGCAACAGTTCTGCCAATTATCTCTCTATTGAGGGCGACTGGCGTTTCAACTGGGTGGCTAATGCCGACCAGCGTCCTACCGATTTCTTCAAGGAAGGCTACAACGACTCATCGTGGAAGACGATGAAGGTGCCCGGAATATGGGAAGTTAACGGTTATGGCGACCCCGAGTACGTTAACATCGGATTCGCATGGCGCGGACACTTCAAGGACAATCCCCCTCAGGTGCCTACCAAAGACAACCATGTAGGTTCGTATCGCCGCACTATCAATATTCCTGAGTCGTGGGACGGCCGTCAGGTGATAGCACATTTCGGTTCGGTAACGTCAAATATGTATCTTTGGGTGAACGGTCAGTTTGTCGGATACGGCGAAGATTCGAAGTCGGCAATGGAGTTTGACATCACTCCTTACCTCAAGAAGGGCGACAATCTCATTGCTTTCCAGACCTTCCGTTGGTGCGACGGCTCGTATAATGAAGACCAGGACTTCTGGCGTTTGTCGGGTGTGGCACGCGACTGTTATCTGTACTCACGCTCGCAGCAGGCTCATATTGACAACATACGGGTCACTCCCGACCTCGACGCGCAATATCGCAACGGCTCATTGGCTGTAAACGTAAAGGCAAAGGGCAACGCCAAGTTTGTAATCGACCTCATTGCGCCCGACGGCGACATCGTTAGCCGCAAGGTGCTCAACACTTCGAAGGTGAAGGTGAAGAAAGGTCAGAAGGTGCCCGAAATCAATGCGACAGTCAAGTTTGACGTGGAGAACCCGCTGAAGTGGACCGCCGAGACTCCAAACCTATACAAGGTGGCTGTCACCATACAGCAGAACAACAAGGAAGTGGAAGCCGTTGCTGTGCGCACGGGATTCCGCAAGGTGGAAATCAAGAACTCGCAGCTGCTCGTCAACGGTCAACCGGTGCTCATCAAGGGCGCAAACCGCCACGAGATGGACCCCGATGGCGGCTACGTGGTTTCGCGTGAGCGCATGATTGAGGACATCCGCATTATGAAAGAGTTCAATATCAACGCCGTTCGTACCTGCCACTATCCGTCAGACCCTTACTGGTATGATCTGTGCGATGAATATGGCATTTACGTTTGTGCCGAAGCCAACCAGGAAAGCCACGGATTCTACTACGAAAAGAACGCCAAGTCGACCGAACCGCAGTTTGCTCTGCCTATAATGGAGCGCAACGAGCACAACGTTATCAATCAGTACAACCACCCGTCGGTTATATATTGGTCGATGGGCAACGAGACTGCCGACTCCAAGAACTTCGCCGACGTGAAGAAGTGGATTCACGAATACGACCCGACACGTCCCGTCCACTTTGAGCGCGCACTCAATGGCGACAACACCGACATCTTTGCCGAGATGTATATGACGCCCGAATACATAGAGAACTACGTGACCCACAACCCCAAGAAGCCTTACATCCTATGCGAGTATGCCCACGCCATGGGCAATTCGGGCGGTGTTATGAAGGAGTATTGGGATCTTGCACGCAAGAATCCTCATTTCCAGGGCGGATTCATCTGGGACTTTGTCGACCAGGGACTGCGCGGTAAGGACGATAAGGGCAATATGATTTACAAGTACGGAGGCGACTATAACTCGTACGACCCGTCGGACAACAACTTCAACTGCAACGGACTCATCAATCCCGACCGCATTCCCAACCCCGAGATATGGGACATGAAGTACTACTATCAGAACTATTGGGCTGAGCCTATCGACCTGAATGCAGGCACAATCTCGGTATACAACGAGAACTTCTTCGCCAAGCCCGAGAATGTATCGTTGTCGTGGGCTATCGTAGCCGACGGTATAGAGTATCAGAACGGAACAATAGCCGACATCTCGATGCTTCCTCCTCACAAGAAGATGGAGCTGGTGCTGCCCTACAAACTCAACGACTACAAGAACCAGAAGGACGTGATGCTCAACATAGAGTTCCGTTTGAAGAAGGACGAGGGACTGCTCAAGGCGGGCCATATAGTAGCCCAGCGCCAGATGCCGATACGCGAATTCACGGGCAACGACCTCTCTGTCAACCCCGCTTCGCTTAAGGCTGTGAAGCTTGTCGACAAGAAGAAGGAGCCGCAGATAACGCTCCACGCCGAGAACTTCACTCTGCAGTTCGACCGCAAGACCGGTTTCATCTCCAAATACGAGGTTGGCGGCAAGTCATTGCTTGGCGAAGGCGGCTCATTGAAGCCCAACTTCTGGCGCGCTCCGACCGATAACGACATGGGAGCAAACCTCGGCAAGAAGCTCGCAGCATGGCGTTCGCCAAAGATGAAGCTCGCATCGCTCACCGCCGACAAGAAGACCAAGACCGTGACAGCCGTTTACGACATGCCGACTGTTAAGTCGCAGCTCACCCTGACCTATCAGGTTGAGGACAACGGTACGCTCAACGTGACGCAGGCGTTGAAGACCACGCCGGGGGCAAAGGTAGAACGTATGCTCCGTTTCGGTATGACGATGAACCTGCCTTACCAGATGGACCAGAGCACATGGAACGGTCGCGGACCGGTTGAGAGCTATGTAGACCGCAAGATTTCGCAGAATGTAGGCCTATACAAGTCGACTGCCGACAAGATGTTCTTCGCTTATGTTCGTCCGCAGGAAAACGGCAACATGACCGACATCCGTTGGTGGCAGCAGACCGACAACAACGGCGCAGGATTCCGCGTTGAGTCAGACGGCCTCTTCGCTGCATCGGCATTGCACTACAACCAGGCTGACCTCGACGATGGCGAAGCAAAGCGTCAGAGCCATTCACAGTCTGTACCCAAGTCGAAGTATACCAACCTCAACATCGACCTCACTCAGGAGGGCGTAGGCGGTATCGACAGCTGGGGCGCTGAGGCTCTGCCAGCCTATCGCATGGCTTATAAGGACTATACATTGCGCTTCCGCATCACGCCGAAGTCGCTGTATTAATATATAACAGACAGACTTTTTGCAGGTTTAAAGACTTGCAAAAAGTCATAGAAGGGCAAAAGTAGTTCGCTTGAAACTCAAGTAGACTACTTTTGCCCTTCGTTAATTTGTCCGTCAATAAGCCATGATAGCTTGGGCAACCAATCTGCCATTGGTGATGGGCAGCTCAGTAGTCCGCAATTGTAGTGCAAATTGAGGAAGGAGAAACGTATGCGTTGCTTGGGTCGGTATTTTTCATTATAAACAGACAGACTTCTACCACTCACGCAGTTTTCCGCTTTCACCTCAATCGGAATAACATCTTCTCCACATTGTATCACAAACTCTATCTCGGCTCTACTGTCGGGCGACCAATAGAAAGGTTTGTCGCTCTTAAGTATAGGCATAAGTGATTGCAATATAGCGTTTTCTGCCATAGCACCTTTAAACTCAGTATAGTTGGCTGTAGGGCTTAATACGGTGCTGCTCGGAAGTTTGGCTAAACGGCGCAGAAGACCACAGTCGCAGGCATATAATTTGAAGGCGCTAAAGTCTTCGTAGGCAGATAGTGGAAGAAGAGGTTTGGTGATATTGTTGATGCGATATACCATGCCGGCATCCTCCAGCCATAGCAGCGCATCCTCATAATCCTTAGAGCGAGCACCAGGTTTTATTACTTTATATACAAACTTACGGTTTTCCTTTGCCAATTGTGAAGGCAATGAATGCCAAATGGCATGTATGCGAGGTATCTCGCGAGGTTCGGCATATTTGGCAAAGTCTAATTCGTAAAGGTCAAGGATGTCTTGCAATATGGAATCCACTGCATCCATGCCTCGATTTTCAAGCATTGCGCACACGGCATCAGGCATTCCGCCACAAACCATGTATCTGCGGTATTCCAGTTTCAGCTTGTTTAATATGATTTCGGGCAACTTCTCTATAGTTGATATTTGCTCGATATACTCGAAGGTGGGGTAGTCGCTGGCTCTCAAAAACTCCTTGAATGACAATGGGTGCATACGTATTACACGCACTTTGCCTACAGGCACAGTCATCTTTCGTTTCTTCACGGCAACGCCCAGCAACGAGCCAGCGGCTATGATGTGATATTCGGGAGCATCCTCGCAGAAATACTTCAAACTGTTGAGGGCTTCCTCACATTCTTGTATCTCATCAAATATAATCAGCGTCTTGCCTGCAATGAGTGGCACATTGCAATAGAGTGAAAGTTCTTTGAGTATACGTTCTGGCGATTTCGAGTTTCGAAATACGCTCTTCAATTCTTCCTGACGGTCGAAGTCGAACTTGGCATAGTACTCGAAATTCTCTTTTCCGAAGGTTTCCATAGCCCATGTCTTACCAATCTGTCTTGCTCCTTGCAGCAAGATGGGCTTTCTTTGTGGTGCATCCTTCCATTCCTTGAAAATATGGATAATATCTCTTTGTATTTTCATACTTCACACTTTTAAGTGCAGAAAAGTGTATTGTCGCTACACTTTTCTGCGGTTATTTGTGCAAATATAGCTCTTTTCGATAAGAAAAACAAGTAAAGTATCCTTTATTTAAGATAGATTTAAAAACTTTGCTTACGCAGAATACTTCTTTAATTTTCAACTCTCAACTTTGTTATGGAGTCTCTCTATTCATAACAATATTTGCATTTCTGACCGCTCAAAACTGCGAGTTGAACGCACAAAGAAATCTTTGGTGCGAAATTCTCGAGTTTTGAGCGGTTTTTGTTATATGTCTTATACACAGCGGATTACGCCGATTGTGGTTTCATAACGAAAACAACCGCAACGCAAAAGGACCCCTTTTGCCCTCTAAAAGGACTCCTTTTGCCCTGCAAAACGACCCCTTTTACACTCCAATTGCAGTCGTTTTGCGTACGTGAACGGCAACTTTGGCAGCCGAAAGGAGCCTTTTTGCGATAAAAACGGGGCAATCAACGCTCCATCCACCCACAAAAACACCACCCGAAATCTCTAGAATCAGATTTTCATTTGTAACACTTTTTTACTGCCATGACAATATTTGCATCCTCACGACAGCCCTTCCTTTCATCCCTCCAACATTTATAAAAACCTAAAATTTCACCACATATTAATGTTAACCAACCTTTTTGCTTAACTTTGCAACAATTATTGCCTTATAGGCATCAAACAGGATATAACAACGATATAGTAACAATATAAACATCACAAACAATGAACATAGCACTAATAGGTTACGGCAAGATGGGCCGTATGATAGAGCAGATATGCAAGGAGCGTGGACATAACATCGTAAGCATCATCGATTTAGACAACCAGCAGGACTTCGACTCACCCGAGTTCGCTTCGGCTGACGTGGCAATAGAGTTCACAGCGCCCTCGGCTGCTTACGGCAACTATCTGCGTGCGTGGAAGGCTGGCGTCAAGGTGGTGAGCGGTTCTACCGGATGGATGAACGACCACGAGGCAGACGTGCGCCGTATGTGCACCGAAGAGGGCAAGACGCTGTTCTGGGCAAGCAACTTCTCTATCGGCGTAGCCATATTCTCTGCCGTCAACCGCTATCTCGCCAAGATAATGAACCAGTTCCCCCAGTATGACGTACGTATGGAGGAGACTCACCATATCCATAAGCTCGACGCGCCGAGCGGCACAGCCATCACTCTGGCAGAGGAAATAGTAGCCGACCTCGACCGCAAGAACGCATGGGTGAAGGGCGAGCAGCACCTCGCCGACGGCACCGTAGAGGGCACCAACAATTGCGCCCCAAGCGAGCTGCCGATTGAAAGCATACGCCGCGACGAAGTGCCCGGCATACACAGTGTAATATACGACAGCGACGCCGATTGCATCACCATCACCCACGATGCCCACTCGCGCAAGGGATTTGCGCTCGGAGCAGTTCTCGCAGCCGAATATACCAAAGACCACGAGGGCCTGCTCACCACAAAGGATCTGTTCAAGTTCTAAGACAGACACAGTTATAGTCGAAGACAATCAAGTTGATGTCTAAGACAAATTCAATTTTAGCGGGCTGAAAGCCCAGCAAGCACATAGCCCAGGGTAGCACCCTGGGTACGGAGCATTCGCCACAATGCGCCCTGAAAGGGCAAAAGCAACACATTGTTGAAGCTCTGTCAATATAGCTCTACATGCTCTAACAAAATACAGCAATGACCAACAAAGAAAAGAAAGCCCTCAATCCGCGTGTGCAATGGGCCAAGTTCACAGTAGTGACGATACTGTATCTGCTCTTCCTCTATTGGGTGAAGAGCTGGTGGGGACTGCTCGTCCTGCCGTTCATATTCGACGTATACATCACAAAGAAGATACGCTGGCAGTGGTGGCGCGAGTCGGACAACGACGCCACGCGCTTCATCATGTCGTGGGTAGACGCCTTGGTGTTCGCCCTCGTAGCCGTATATTTCATCAATCTGTTCTTCTTCCAGAACTACGTCATTCCCTCGTCGTCGCTTGAGAAGTCGCTACTGACGGGCGACTATCTGTTCGTGTCGAAGGTGAGCTACGGTCCGCGCAAGCCGCAGACTCCCCTCACCATGCCTCTGACACAGCACACGCTGCCCGTATTCGAATGCCAGTCGTACATCAGCTGGCCACAGTGGGGCTATGAGCGTGCCAAGGGACTGGGCACAGTTCAGCAGAACGACATCGTAGTATTCAACTATCCTGCAGGCGATTCGCTCTGCACAGCCGACCAATATCAGGCCCAGGACTTCTATCGCCTTGCCTACGGACTGGGCGAGGGCGCCTATGCCGAGCAGCACGGAGGCTATCTGCCCAACCTCTCGCAGATGCCACGCCAGCAGCAGCGCGACTTCTTCGCACAGCTGTATGCCGACGGGCGCCGCATCATCGACGCCAATCCGTCTACCTACGGCACCGTGACGAGCCGACCTGTCGACCGCCGCGAGAACTACGTCAAGCGATGCGTGGGTCTGCCCGGACAGACTTTGCAGATAAAGAACCACATCATCTACACCGACGGCCGCGCCAACAAGGAGCCCGACAACGTGCAGTACTCTTACTACGTGAAGCTGAAGGCGCAGATGCCCCTTGAACTTATCGACCAGCTCGGCATCTCGATGGAGGACATTGCCAGCCTTAACTCGGCAGGCTATCTGCCCCTTACCAACGCCTCTGTAAAGGCTCTGAAGGCCCGCAAGGACGTTGTGAAGAGTGTCACGTTTGTCAATGACCCCACACAGTGGGACATCTATCCGCTCAACGGCAACACCGGTTGGACACGCGACAACTACGGTCCGGTGTGGATTCCGAAGAAGGGTGCTACCATTAAGCTCACAATGGACAACATAGCCATATATGAGCGCCCGATACGTGTATATGAAGGCAACGACCTCGTGGTAAAGAACGGCAAGATATACATCAACGGCAAGGAGGCTAAGTCGTATACCTTCCGCATGGACTACTACTGGATGATGGGCGACAACCGCCACAACTCGCTCGACTCACGCTACTGGGGCTTCGTGCCCGAAGACCATATCGTGGGCAAGCCGATTTTCATCTGGTGGAGCCACGACCCCGATCACGGCGGATTCTCTGGAATACGATGGAGCAGATTGTTCAGATTGGTGGATAATATTAAGTAAAAGAAAACCTCACAATTCCACAGAAAAGCCCCGCACAATCCCCCGGAAAGCCCCACCCCCAGCCCCTCCCCCGCAGGGAGGGGAGTGATGTGATTTTGTGGAATGGGGAATTTTGGTTTTATAAAACTATGTTATATGAGCAAGAAGGATAGTCCTTATATGATGGCTTCGCCCGACATTTACCCTATACTGAAAGCCAATGCGAGGAAGAATAGGGGAGAGATGACGTTGGCGGAATCATTATTATGGGATTGTCTGAAGGCTGAAATACCAGATTATCATTTCCGTCGACAGCACGTTATCGGGGATTATATAGCAGACTTTGCGTGTCTTTCCAGGCAGTTGGTTATAGAAGTGGATGGCGAATACCATTCCACCGACGAACAGCAATTGCTGGATGCAGCACGTACTGAGTTTCTCAATAAACGAGGCTTTTATGTCATGCGATTCACTAACCAAGAGGTTATGAACGAGATAGACAATGTTATAGAAACAATTGAAGATTTTCTGAATGAATAACTCTCAAACATCTAATAACTCCCAATCATTAAATAGCTTTCAAGCAGCACAGCATACCGCTCCCCTCCCTACGGGGGAGGGGCCGGGGGTGGGGCTTTGCGGTGCTGGGGAGGGTTTTTGTGCCCTTCTTTCCTCCGCCTATTTCCCTCCCATCCAATGGATGCAGAAGCTCCATCGTTATGGGCGCGTGATTGTAGAGCAGCACGACAACTTCTGCAAGCAGACCTATCGCAACCGTTGCCTCATAGCAACAGCCAACGGAGTGCAAGCCCTCACCGTGCCAATCGAACGCTACGACGGAGCAAAATGTCCCATGTGCGACATCCGTATAAGCGACCATGGCGAGTGGCGCCACCAGCATTGGAACGCAATAGTGTCGGCTTACGGCGAGAGTCCGTTCTTTGTGTATTACGAAGACGACATCCGTCCGTTCTTCGAGCGCAAGTGGGAGTATCTCGTCGACTTCAATATGGCTATAACCGAAAAGCTTTGCGAACTCCTCGACGTGCAGTCCAACGTGCAGTTGTCTGACGAATACATCGACGCTGAGGCTCTGCAAGCCCGGCTAAGCGCAGAGGGTGGGGCAGAAGTGCGCGTCGACGACTTCCGCGACGCCATCCGTCCGAAGCGTCCTTTGCCCGATGCTGACTTCACACCCCGCCAGTACTATCAGGTGCACACGCTGCGTCAGGGCTTCCAGCCCAACATGTCGGCGCTCGACCTGCTCATGAACGAAGGACCCGAAGGAATATTCTATCTGTAGAACAACCCCAACTGACAAATAGAACAAACCAACTAATAAGTTGATTAAATAATTATAATAATATGTATAGCCAATACATACCACTCCCCTCCCTGCTGGGGAGGGGCTGGGGGTGGGGCTTTATCTGGAAGATATGGAATACGTTTTTGAAACCGAAATGGAAGTGCGCGACTATGAGTGCGACATCCAGGGCATTGTCAACAATGCCAACTATCTGCATTACACCGAACATACACGCCATCTGTATTTGCAGTCGCTCGGCATCAGCTTTGCCCGTCTGCACGAGAAGGGCATCGACCCCGTAGTGGCACGAATGAATCTTCAGTATAAGACACCGCTTCGTAGCGACGATGTCTTCGTCTCCAAGCTCGGCATACGCAAGGAAGGTTTGCGCTACATCTTCAATCAGGACATCTTCCGCAAGGCCGACAACCGCCTCTGTCTACGCGCTACAGTCGAACTGGTGTGCCTCATCAACGGCCGACTGGGCAATAGCGAAGACTACGACCGAGCCTTCGGATTTCTATAAAGAGTATGTGTCAAAATGGAAGTGGTAGGAATTTTCGTAAACTCGTTTCGTAGCTTTGCGAAACGTAAATAATTATAAATATTCCGCTGATATTCTTTCGTTTAGCCTTTTTTCTGTACTTTTGCATTCTTAACACTAAGTGTGCTGAATTAACAAGTTGCGCCCTCCTGAAGGTCAATATGGGCGCGCTTTTTCAGAGTTATATAACAAAACAGAATAGAATAGATGTCAGCAGTAGAAATTCGTAAGGTTGAGTCGCGCCGCGACCTCCAGACTTTCATTGATTTTCATTATGACCTTTATGAGGGCAACGAATTCGATGTGCCCAATCTCTACACCGATGAGGTGAACACCCTGCGCAAAGACAAGAATGCAGCATTTGAGTTTTGCGATGCCGAATATTATATGGCTTACAAGGACGGACGCCTCGTAGGACGTGTGGCAGCCATCATCAACAACCGCGCCAACGAACGTTGGAACCGCAAGTCGGTTCGTTTCGGATGGATAGACTTCGTCGACGACCGTGAGGTCTCGGCTGCTTTGTTGAAAGCCGTTGAAGATTACGGACGTTCACATGGCATGACAGAGGTGGTAGGACCGCTCGGTTTCACCGATATGGACCCCGAAGGCATGCTCACCGAAGGCTTCGACCAGCTCGGAACAATGGCTACCATTTACAACTATCCCTACTATCCCGAGCACATTGAGGCACAGGAAGGATGGATTGTAGACAATAAATATGTAGAGTACAAGATTCTTGTGCCCGACACCATGCCCGACCGCCACGCCAAGCTGGCAAAGATGATACAGCGCCGATACAACCTCCGCGTGAAGAAGGTTACGAAGAAGGACATTTTTGAGGGCGGATACGGACGCAAGATATTCGAACTCATCAACACCACATACGCCGACCTTTACGGCTTCTCACAGCTCACCGACCGCCAGATCGACCAGTACATCAACATGTACTTCCCCCTTGCCGACCTCAGTCTCATCACACTCATCGAGGACGCAGGTGCCGACAACAAGCTCGTGGGAGTTGGTATCACCATCCCTTCACTTGCCTATGCACTGCGCAAGTGCAAGCGTGGACGTCTGTTCCCGTTCGGATGGATACACGTTTTGCGCGCCATCAAGCGCCACAAGACCAACATCGTCGACCTACTGCTTGTCGGCGTGCTGCCCGAATATCGCTCAAAGGGAGCCAACGCGCTGCTCTTCTCCGACCTCATTCCGCGCTATCAGAAGTACGGATTCGAGTGGGGCGAGTCGCAGGTGGAGCTTGAGAGCAACGAGAACGTGCAGGGTCAGTGGGGCGATTTTGAATGTGTCTGCCACAAACGCCGCAAGTGCTATAAGAAAGATATAAAGTAATGGAAGAAGAAATCATACAGCCAACAGTCCAATATACCGACGACAACATACGCCACCTGTCCGATATGGAGCATGTGCGTACCCGTCCCGGTATGTACATCGGACGCTTGGGCGACGGCAACCTGCCTGAGGACGGCATATATGTGCTGCTCAAGGAGGTTGTCGACAACTCTATCGACGAGTTCAAGATGAATGCCGGTCGTCGCATCGAAATCGATGTCGACGACCGTCTGCGTGTTTCGGTGCGCGACTACGGCCGCGGCATACCCCAGGGTAAGCTCGTCGAGGCTGTATCGGTGCTCAATACCGGAGGCAAGTACGACTCGAAGGCGTTCAAGAAGAGCGTCGGACTGAACGGCGTAGGTGTCAAGGCGGTCAACGCATTGAGCGCTCATTTCGAGGTGAAGTCGTATCGCGACGGAGTGGTAAGAGCGCTTAAGTTTGAGCGCGGCAACCTCATGAGCGACCATACCGAGGACACTACCGACGAGAACGGAACCTTCATCTTCTTCGAGCCCGACCCGACATTGTTCACGGGCTACTCCTTCCACGACGACATTGTGGAGACAATGCTCCGCAACTACACCTATCTTAACACGGGGCTAACCATCATGTACAACGGCCATCGCATCCTTTCGCGCAACGGACTGGCCGACTTGCTCACCGACACAATGACCGTCGACCCCCTTTATCCTATCATTCACATGAAGGGCGAAGACATAGAGATAGCCTTCACACATACCAATCAGTATGGCGAAGAATATCACTCGTTTGTCAACGGACAGCATACCACTCAGGGCGGAACTCATCAGAGCGCGTTCAAGGAGCACATCGCCCGCACCATCAAGGACTTTTTCGGCAAGAACTATGAGTTCACCGACATTCGTAACGGTCTGGTTGCAGCCATAGCCATCAATGTTGAGGAGCCGATGTTTGAGAGTCAGACCAAGATTAAGCTCGGTTCGCTGCAGATGGCACCCGAAGGCGAAAGCATAAACAAGTACGTAGGCGACTTCGTGAAGCTCGAAGTGGACAACTATCTGCACATACATGCCGACGTGGCTGAGGTGATGCAGCAGAAGATAACGGAAAGTGAGCGCGAGCGAAAGGCAATGGCTGGCGTGACAAAGCTCGCCCGTGAGCGTGCCAAGAAGGCCAATCTGCACAACCGCAAGCTGCGCGACTGCCGCATACATTATTCCGATGCCAAGAACGAGCGCAAGGAAGAGTCGAGCATATTCATCACCGAGGGCGACTCGGCGAGCGGATCGATCACCAAGAGCCGCGATGTCAACACCCAGGCTGTATTCTCCCTGCGAGGCAAACCCCTCAATTCGTACGGACTGACCAAGAAGGTTGTGTACGAGAATGAGGAGTTCAACCTGCTCCAGGCAGCCCTCGACATAGAGGACGGATTAGACTCTCTGCGCTACAACAAGGTGATCGTGGCAACCGATGCCGATGTAGACGGCATGCACATACGCCTGCTCATCATCACATTCTTCCTGCAGTTCTTCCCCGACCTTATCAAGAAGGGCCACGTATACGTGTTGCAGACACCGCTGTTCCGCGTCCGCAACCGCCGAACGAAGATAAAGAACAAGCAAGCCATAGCCGATGCCGACGCCCGACTGACCGGAAAGGAGAAGAAGAGCGACTTCATCACACGCTACTGCTATAGCGATGAGGAGCGCCAGCAGGCAATACGCGACCTCGGACCCGACCCCGAGATAACACGATTCAAGGGCCTCGGCGAGATCTCACCCGAAGAGTTTGCCCACTTCATCGGTCCCGAGATGCGACTCGAACAAGTCACCCTGCACAAGACCGACCAAGTGCAGAAGCTCCTCGAATACTACATGGGCAAGAACACCATGGAACGTCAGAACTTCATTATCGACAATCTTGTGGTGGAAGAAGACCTGCCCGAGGACACCTTCTTCGAAGAATAACATCTATGCCAAATAACAATCAACAAATGAAAACAATCAAAGCTCTGCTTGTACTGCTCCTTACCATAGTGGCAGCAGCGAGCGTCAACGCCCAGAAACTGCACCCTCTGCGCAAACTTCAGTTAGCCGAAATGGCCATATCGCAGCTTTATGTCGACACGGTCAACCAGCAGAAGCTCGTCGAGGACGCCATACGCGGAATGCTGAAGGAACTCGACCCACACTCGCTCTATTCCACTGCCAAGGAGACAAAGGCGCTGAACGAGCCGCTCAACGGATCGTTCGACGGCATCGGAGTGCAGTTCAACATGGTTGAGGACACCCTGCTCATCATACAGCCCGTGTCGAAAGGCCCGTCAGAGAAGGTAGGAATACTCGCCGGCGACCGCATAATCACCGTTGCCGACACCGCCATTTCGGGCGTAAAGATGGAACGTTCGGAGATAATGCGACGTCTGCGCGGACCCCGCGGTTCGAAAATCAAGCTCGGCATCAAGCGCCGTGGCGTCGACGAACTGCTCTACTTTGACGTGACACGAGCCAAGATACCCGTATATTCGGTCGATGCCTACTACATGATACGCCCCCGTGTGGGATACATACGTATCGGATCGTTCGGTGCAACGACCTATGCCGAGTTCATGAAGGCCGTAGACACCCTGCAGACGCAAGGCATGCGCGACCTCATCATCGACCTTCAGGAGAACGGCGGAGGCTATCTGCAGGCAGCAGTGAAGATAATCGAGGAGTTCCTGCAGAAGAAAGACCTCATCGTTTATACCGAAGGACGCGCCCAGCGACGCATGGAATACCGCGCAACGGGCAACGGCCGACTCACAAAGGGCAAGGTTTACGTCCTCGTCAACGAATACTCAGCCTCAGCAGCAGAGATTCTGGCTGGTGCAATGCAAGACCAGGACCGCGGCACAATCATAGGCCGACGCTCGTTCGGCAAGGGTCTCGTGCAGCGCCCTATCGATTTTGAAGACGGATCGATGATACGACTCACCATAGCCCACTACTATACGCCATCGGGACGCTGCATACAGAAGCCGTATGCAAAGGGCGACCAGGAGGATTACGCTATGGACATAGAGAAACGATTCAAGCATGGCGAGCTGTACTCGGCCGATTCGATACACTTTGCCGACTCGCTGAAGTATCAGACATTGCGCCGTCACCGCACCGTTTACGGCGGTGGAGGCATCATGCCCGACGTTTTCGTGCCCCTCGACACAACGCAGTTCACCCTCCTGCATCGTCAGATTGCAGCCCGTTCGCTCATCGTCAACGCTACCCTGCGTTATGTAGACCAGCACCGCCAGGGGCTCAAGTCGCGCTATACAGCGTTCGACGACTTCTATAGCAACTACACCGTGCCGCAGTCGATGACCGACAGTATCTTTGCCGAGGCAGAACGCCTGAAACTCAAAGGCTACTCTAAGGAAGAGTGCGACAAGACTCTGCCCATGCTCAAGGTGCAGCTCAAGGCACTCATAGCACGCGACATCTGGGACATGAACGAGTACTATCGCATAATGAACGAGCAGAACCGCATCGTACAGAAGGCTGTAGAGATAGCCACGAAATAATCGGGACGTATAGCTTAAATCACCTATATAATATCCCAAAACAGCCAAAAAGCAAGGCTGGATGGAAACTTTTAACAATAAAAGAGTTTCCATTCAGCCTTTTTTATTTACCTTTGTGGCTTAAATTCAGCTACATACAGCATTTGCGACACATCTTTGTAACGAATATTACGTGCCCTGCAGGCAGCCAGAAGAGGCTCTCTCGCAACGGCTCATAACCCATGTGTCGTGCCTAAGGGCACCCCCCGCATTTCAAAAGGACTCCTTTCGGGCTGCAAAAGGACTCGTTTTGGAAGGCAAAAGGACTCCTTTTGGACAGCAAAACGACCCCTTTTGCAAGGCAAATGTAGTCCTTTTGCAATGCCATATCAATTTGAGCTGAAAACAAGACATATACAACGATAGTTTTAAGATGTAAAAAGAACTATATCTTTTAGAAAATAACAACAAGTTAATAAAAATACAACAGCAATGAATCATTCTACATGCAAGACTGTGTTGACAGCCATTTTATACCTCGCCGTGTCGCTCACGTCAATGGCACAGGGCAAGTTCGTACCGTTCAAGTATGGCAATTTCGATACTTGGGTGACACGTCAGATACACGAGTCGGCTGTTATCGGCGGACAGACCAAGACCCTCTACGAGATAGGACCCAACCGATCGCTCTCTGGCAACAACCCATACGTCAACCTCGGCGGTTCGCCCTGGGGCACCAGCAACGTCATGGCTAAGGTGTCGGGCATCACCAAGACCAACAATTCGGTGTATCGCGACAACCACGCATCGGGCCATTGCGCCAAGATGACAACCCATATAGAGACCTGCAAGGTTCTGGGACTCATCAACATCAAGGTGCTTGCAGCCGGAAGCATATTCCTCGGCGACATGAAGGAGCCTATCACAGGCACCAAGGACGGCCCCAAGGCGCTCAACTTCGGCATCCCCTTCACACACCGTCCTAAGGCTTTGCGCTACGACTATAAAGTACACGTGCCCGGAACCCCCAACCGTATACGCCAGACGGGATTCTCCAAGGTGACCACAGTGCCCGGACCCGACTACTGCATAGCAATGCTGCTGCTGCAGAAGCGCCACGAGGACGCCAACGGCAACATCACCGCACAGCGCGTAGGCACCGTCGTTGTGAAGTACGGCAAGTCTACCGGCGGATGGGTTGAGGACGCTACCTACGAGATTCATTACGGCAACATCACCGGCAAGTCGTTCTACAACGCTGCCACTATGGGGCTGCGCTCTCACGACTACGCCCGCAACTCCAAGGGAAAGAGCGTGCTCGTGAAGGAAACCGGATGGGCTCCGGCCGACGCTACGCCTACACACATAGTGCTGCAGTTCTCGTCGAGCCACGGCGGAGCATACGTTGGCACTGTAGGCAACACGTTCTGGGTGGACAATGTTGGTCTTGTATATTAAAATGCATGGCTTGTCAGCCAGTTGTACTGGCCTTATATATTAATAATGTAAGCAAGCAATTCAAAACTCAAAACTCAAAATTCAAAACTCATCCATGCTCCATCGCTCACTAATCGCAATAGCCGCCATGCTGCTTCCGGCAATGCCGATGGCGGCGGCAGAGCCGGTCGACACCGCAGCCGTAGACACTTCAGCAGTGAAGACAACGCATAAGCGCGGATTCATGACCCGCTTTCTCGACTACTTCAACGATGCCAACAAGGAGAAGAAGAACAAGCGCTTCGACTTCAGCATAATCGGCGGACCGCACTACAGCACCGACACCAAGCTCGGACTGGGACTCGTGGCTGCCGGACTCTATCGTTCCGACCCCACCGACTCGCTCTCGGCACCCAGCAACGTGTCGCTCTTCGGCGACGTCTCGACCGTGGGCTTCTACATGCTCGGCGTTCGCGGCACGCACAAGTTCCCCCGCGACACCCATCGCATTGACTATACGCTCTACTTCTATTCCTTCCCCTGCTACATCTGGGGCTTGGGCTACGACATGGGCGACAATGACGACAACAAGAGCAAGATGAAACGGTGGCAGGCGCAGGCCAAAGCCAGCTGGCTCATACGCACAACCGACAATCTCTTCGTTGGTCCTACCGTAGCGTTCGACTACGTTTGGGGCCACGACATGGACCGTCCTGAACTCATCGAGGGCCAGCGCCGCGTATCGTTCAACTCCGGTGCCGGACTGACTCTGCTCTACGACACGCGCGACAATCTCACAGCGCCGCACGAAGGCGTATTCCTTCAGGTGCAGCAGTTGTTCCGCCCCAAGTTCATGGGCAACAAATGCGCCTTCTCAACTACCGATTTGCGCATGGACGCCTATCTGCCCATGTGGAAGGGAGCCACTCTTGCAGGCGACCTGCGCACGCAGTTCAACTTCGGCAACCCCCAATGGTCGATGCTTGCACTCCTTGGCGACAGCTATTCCATGCGCGGATACTATCAGGGCAGATATCGCGACAAGCACAAAGTGGAGGCGCAGATAGAGCTGCGGCAGCACGTATGGCGACGCAACGGCATCGTGCTGTGGGCAGGAGCAGGCACCGTGTTCCCCAAGTTCAGCCAGATAAAGATGAACCATATACTGCCCAACTACGGCATAGGCTATCGTTGGGAATTCAAGAAGAACGTCAACGTGCGTCTTGACTACGGACTCGGCAAATCAGGACAGAGCGGATTTATCTTCAATATAAACGAAGCTTTCTAAGCAGCCCCTTAACAATCCTTTTGAACTAACAATACTTTATATAATGATTTTGAACAAAAAGCTAATCATGGCTTTGCTCGCGACGGGCATTAGTGCAAACACATTTGCAGCCGAAGACTCAGACAATCCCGACCAGGTGGACAAACGTCGTGACACACTCAAGCTGAGCGAGATTGTAGTAGTGGGCTATGGCAAGATGCGACGAAAGGACGTCACCAGCTCAATCACTACCATCCAGTCGACCGATCTCAACCAGGGTGTATACACATCGCCTGCACAATTGCTGCAAGGCAAGGTGCCCGGACTCACCGTTTCAAACAGCGGCGACCCCAACGCCGCTCCTTCCATCACCCTGCGAGGCGCTTCAACACTGCGCACGGGTGCAGCTATGGAACCTTATTATATAGTCGACGGCGTGCCAGGTGTCGACCTCTCGCTCGTATCTACCGACGATATCGAGTCAATCGATATCCTTCGCGACGCTACAGCCACCGCCATCTACGGCTCAAAGGCAGCCAACGGCGTTATCATCGTCACCACAAAGCACGGCTCGGCAGGCTCGGCTCGCGTCACATACAACGGCTATGCGGCTGTAGAGTCGGTGGCTAAGTATCTCGACCTCGCCTCAGCCGACGAGCTAAGAGCATACGCCAAGCAGCACAACTTTACACTGCCAAACGATATGGGCGGCAATGTCGACTGGCAGAAGGAGGTGCAGCGCACCGGACTCTCGCACAGTCACAACCTCGCCGTGTCGGGTGGCAACGCCCGTTCGGGCTACAACGTGTCGCTGAGCTACCTCAACCATCAGGGCATAATACGCTCGTCCGAACTCGAACGGTTCGGAGCACGTGCCCTGGCACACTCCAAGGTGCTCAAGGATCACCTGCAGTTGTCGCTCGGAGTGAACGGTAGCCAGACCACAAAGAAAGGTATTGAGGCGCAGGAGCAGGGCGTCAGCGTCACAGATGCAATGGTCTACTACTCGCCATGTCAACCCGTGCGCAACAACAACGGCTCATGGAGCGAGTCAACCAGCACAACCCAGTACTACAACCCACTCTCGATGATTAACGAGGATACTAACCAGAACATCTACCGACGCATGCAGCTCACCGGAAAGGGCGAACTCACCATACTGCCCGACCTCACATGGACTGCTCAATACTCGTATCTGTACAACCAGAACGTTCTGTCGGAGTATCACTCCATAAAGTCGCAGATAGTGAAGACACACGGTCAGGCCACACGCTCTACATATATGGACAACAAGCAGGTGTTCGAAACCTTCGGCAACTTCACACACAGCTTCCCCGGCTATCATCGACTGGGCGTCATGCTGGGCTATTCGTGGGAACAGAACAACGAGAACGACGGCTTCGGACTTACCGTCAAGGACTTCTACAACGACGCCGTGAAGTACTACAACCTCACATATGCCAACCAGATTGACGGCATCGACGCCGTAGAGAGCGGCGCCGAGTCGACACTTCGAATGATTTCGTTCTACGGACGCGTCAACTACTCGTTCGCTTCGCGCTACAACTTCCAGGCAACATTGCGCCGCGACGGTTCGTCGGCATTCGGCAAGAACCACCGTTGGGCTACATTCCCCTCGTTTTCGGCTGCTTGGCGCATTGCCGAAGAGGAATGGGTGCGCAACCTCGGCATCTTCTCCGACCTCAAGCTGCGCGTCGGCTACGGCGTATCGGGCAACTCGCTCGGCTTCGACGCATACTCGGCACGGCGCACATACGGCGCTAACGGATGGTTCACATACATCGACGCCAACGGAGTGGCATCCAACAAGCACACGCTTGCAGCCACCAACAACGCCAACCCCGACCTTAAATGGGAGCGCACCGGCATGTTCAACATCGGCATCGACTTCGGATTCTTCGACTCGCGACTCACAGGTACAATCGAATATTACGACAAGCGCACGTCCGACCTTATATATTATTATCCCGTCTCTACCAACCGATTCCCCTTCGGTACAATGACTGCCAACGTGGGCGACATCACCAACCGAGGCATTGAGATAACAATCAACGCCATTCCGGTTCGGAACGAGGACTGGCAGTGGACTTCGTCGCTCAATCTGTCGCACAACAGCAACCGTGTAAAGAAACTATCCAACGCCGCTTATTCTGTAAGCTATCAGGATTTGGCTTACCCCTGGATTGCAGGCAACACCGGAGTGGCTGTACAACGACTTATGGAGGGCAGCCCGATCGGACAGTTCTACACCTACGAATTTGCCGGACACGACGAGAACGGAGTTTCGCAGTTCTGGGTACACGACCCCGTTACGGGCCGGCGTACGGGCGAAAAGACCATCAAGCCAGTCGATACCGACCGCACCAAGACCGGTTCGGCACAGCCAAAGCTCACACTCGGATGGAACAACACAGTCTCTTACAAGAACTGGGATCTAACGCTCTTCTTCCAGGGAGTATTCGGCAACAAGATATTCAACGCTCTTCGGGCACAGTACAACAGCGTGACATTGATAACGCAGGGCAAGAACGTCTTCCGCGAAGCACTCACCAAGCAGAACTATGGCGACGTAAACTCGCAGTCGCCGTCCGACCGTTACATCGAGAACGGATCGTTCCTGCGCCTCTCGTCAATGTCGTTGAGCTACGACTTCGGCCGCCTGCACGGATGGGTCAACAACCTTTCGGTGTACGCTACTTGCAACAACGTGTTCACGCTGACATCGTATAAGGGTTGCGACCCGGAAGTTTCGCTCGGCGGACTGACCCCCGGCATCGACTGGCGCAAGGATTATTATCCACACACACGTACGTTCATGCTCGGAATGAAGGTCAGCTTCTAAGACAGAGCAAGCCCTGCCAAGCCTTCACAAGCATTGGCTCAGCAATGCCCCAAAAGGCTCAGCAATGCCCAAAGAGGCTTAGTCAGGCCTAGTAAGGACCCATAACATCAATAATCAATCATTAAATATAGAATGAAGAAATCGCTTCTTTTCGCGTTCGTATCATCGCTTTTGGTGCTTGCAACAAGCTGCACCAACCTCGATGTCGACGTGAAATCAAAATATACCGACTATCCAACGGAGTCGGAGGTGGCTCTTGAGGCCAAGATGGCAGACGTGTATTACGCCTTCCGCAAGCAGTTGGGCGACAACTACAATCGCATACAGTCGTTCTCGTCAGACGAGGTTGCGGGCATCAGTTTTGGTGGCGACTACTACGACAACGGCGAAAACGTCAACCCGACGCTCCACAACTTCAACCCCGAAGACAAACCCTTGAACTACTGGGCAGACCTTGCTTCGGGCATAACCAAGTGCAATCAGGTGATAGAAGACCTCGGCGGCGACAACGCCAAACCCGAAGTGACAGCCCCGGCACGTGTAATGCGCGCCTTCTATCACTTCATTCTGATGGATAGTTTTGGCGATGTGCCCATACTCGACCGCCTTCCCGACGACAACAAGGCTGTAAGCCGCGAGCCACGACGCAAGGTTGCCGAGTTCATCGAGACCGAACTGAAGGATTGTCTGCCCTTGCTCACCAAACAAGTGAACGTCGGCACCTACGGCAAACCTACCTACTGGATGGCTGAGGCGCTGCTCGTGAAGCTATACATCAACTGGGCTGTGTACACAGCCGACGACGTTGCCGACTACGATGCAGCCACTTCGCCCAACGAGAAGCTTGACGAATGTGTGCGTCTGTGCGACGACATCATGCAGAACGGACCCTTCGACCTCTCTGACAGCTATCGCAAGAAGTTCCTGTACGACAACGGAGCGCACATAAAGGACTTCATCTATGCCATGCCTTACGACAAGGTCAGCGCCCAGGGAATGAAATACGGACGCTGGCGCACATTCCGCAAGGTCGACAATGGCGAGACAATAGGCTATCTTGGTGGCAAGATGAACCTCTCGTGCGCAGGTATATTTGCCCTCAACGAGGAGTATTCCAATCTCTTCACACTGCCCGGCGACGACCGCAACGAGATAATCCTCGGTGCCACAACCGACGGAAAGGTGTTCATACACGACGCCGTTACGGGCGAGCCTACAGCCAATCCGTATATATACAACGGCAGTCAGCTCGTGCTTTCGAAGAAGATACACCTCGTAGACGATTCCGAGGCTGCACGCCAGCGCATCAACTGCGGCTCCAGCCCTACCGGATGGAGCCAGGGCTATCGCTCGTTGAAGTTCTATCCCAACCCCAACGAGTATTCGGGTTACAACCGCAACCAGAGCAACGACGTTCCTATCTTCCGCCTTGCCGACATCATCCTGACCAAGGCCGAGGCTCTGCTGCGTGGCGCACGTGCCACCAATGCCGACACGCCACAGTCGCTGCTCAATCAGATACGTGCCTATGTGCATGCCCAGGAGTTTGCCGGCAAGCCCACATTGCATGACCTTCTCGACGAGCGCGGACGTGAATTTGTCGACGAAAACTGGCGTCGCAACGACATGATACGCTTCGGCACATTCGAGAGCGAATATGGTTTCCACGTCAACGGTTTCCCCGGCGCACGCTTCGACAAGTCGTGCCGCATACTGCCGGTGCCCAAGGCCATCATGGAGGAGAACCAGAACTGGGAACAGAACAAAGGTTATTAATAATGTGTTGAGGTGTTGTTGTGGTGAGATGTTGATAGTTTCAAATCTCACCACAACAACATCTCAACATCTCAACTCATTAAAATGAAATTACGCTTATTACTCTCTCCACGCTTCCTCTTCTTCTATATGGTGCTGTCGCTTGCCGTTCCCAACGTGGCATTGTGCTTCACCGAGAACACACCGCTTATGGCCGATGTGGTAGGCGTGCTGCTTCCGCTGTCGCTATACGCCCTGATTATGTCCGTTTCGCGTAATGTAGGGCGCATGGTGTGGATACTTTTCCTGCTGGTTTTCTTCGCTGCGTTCCAGATGGTGCTCGTCTATCTGTACGGCAACGGCGTGATAGCCGTTGACATGTTCCTCAATCTCGTCACCACCAACCCCGGCGAGGCTATGGAACTGCTCGACAATCTGGTGCCAGCCGTTGCAGGCGTGTTCATACTCTATCTGCCCTTGCTCACAATAGCAGCATGGCAGTGGATAAAGGGTGTGCGCATCGACCGCCAGTTCCAGCGCAAGATGCAGCGTATGTCGCTGTCTATGGTGCTGCCCTTGGCAATAGCGCTTGCAGGATGCTATGTGGCTTATCCGCAGGGCAACGAAAAGAAGGGAGAGTTTGAGTATCACATCGAGGACAATATGTATCCCGTCAATGTGTTCTACAATCTTGGTCTGGCGGTGCAGGAGAGTTCGCGCTCGGCACATTACAATGACAATGCAGCCGGTTTCCGCTTCAACGCCGTGTCGGAGCATGCCAACGACTCTGCCGAGGTGTATGTGCTCGTGGTGGGCGAGACCGCCCGCTCGCGCAACTTCCAGCTGTATGGCTACGACCGTCCTACCAATCCGCTGCTCAGCAATACCTCAGGACTGCTCGTGTTCAGCAACGTGCGCACGCAGTCGAACACCACACACAAGAGCGTACCGATGCTGCTGACCGCCGCAACAGCCGACGATCACGACCGCCTGTATCGCGAAAAGGGAATACTCGCTGCCTTCCGCGAGGCAGGATTCTACACCGTGTTCCTCTCCAATCAGCAGCCCAACCACTCGTATATCGACTTCCTGGGCAGTCAGGCGGACGAACATCTCTTCATACGCGAGGCTGATGACGATGCCGACGCAGCCGCCGCTGACGGCAAAGCTAACGATGTAGTGGCTCAAACGAGCGACGAGCGCCTGCTGCCGTTCCTCAACAAGGCTATGGCTGAGGGACACAAGAAGCTGTTTGTGGTGTTGCACATGTACGGTTCGCACTTCAACTATCGCGACCGCTATCCACAATCACGTGCCCGCTTTATGCCCGACACGCCCACCGATGCAAAGCCCGACAACCGTCCGCAGCTCGTCAACGCCTACGACAACACCATTCTGCAGACCGACTACATCCTGCACAGCATCATCGAGAAGCTGCGCTCTACCGGAGCCGTTGCCGCAATGATGTACACGTCCGACCATGGCGAGAACATATTCGACGACTCGCGCCGCTTGTTCCTGCACGCTGCGCCACGTCCGTCGGAGTACGACACCGACGTGCCGCTGCTCGTGTGGACCTCGGAGGCTTACGGCCGTGAGCACGCTACGACAGTAGACGCATTGAAGTCGAACCTCAACAAGGGTGTGCAGACCAGCGCTTCGGTATTCCCGACGATGCTCAGCATAGGCGGCATAAGCACCAAGGCACGTGTAGACAGCCTCTCGCTCACCAATCCACGTTACCGTATGGGCACGCGCCTCTATCTCAACGACCATAACCATGCAGTGCCCCTGAAGATGTACGGAATAGAGTAGGGGTTACAGGCTGACATCGCCCATCATCCATCTCAATGCATTCACACGCTTAATGCCGTCGTAGTCGGCGGTAGGATCTTCATCGAGCGTGAGAATGTATTTGGGATATTGGTCGTTAATCTGCTGTAGTGAGGCCAGTTCTCGTTGCAGTGTTGTTTCGTCTCTAACGGTTGCTGCCACTTGATAGTAACTGATATTGTTCTCGTCGATAGCCACAAAGTCAACCTCAAGGCTGTCCATCTTTCCCACATACACTTTTTTCTGGCGGTGCAGCAGTTCCAGATAGACAATGTTCTCGAGTATTCTGCCGGCATCGAACGAGCGCGAGCCGAGAAGCATACGTCTCAGACCGATGTCAACGAGATAGTACTTGCCAAGCGTCTTGAGCAGTTGTTTGCCCTTGATATTGTAGCGTTTGGTTTCGTAGACGAAGAAAGTTTCGCACAGAGCCGACAGATAACGCTCTACTGTTTTTTGGTCAATTTTCCTTCCATCGGCTGTCATTATGTCGGCAATACGTTTGGTTGAAAGTATGTTGCCGATATTGTCGGCAGTAAATCGTATAACGCTTTCAAGCATCATGACGTCGGGCAGTCTCTTGCGGGCCATAATATCCTTCACCACAATGGTGTTGTACACACCGGTAAGGTAGTCGATGATTTCGCTGTACGTACCAAGCTCAATGGTGTATGGGAAACTGCTTCTTGTTATGTAGTCAGTATATGCCTGCGGCAGATTGTTGCTGCTGTCGGTGCCTTCGACATATTCCTTGAACGACAGAGGCAACATGGCAATCTCGATATATCTTCCCGACAGCAGTGTGGCAATCTCGCTCGACAGCATATAGGCGTTCGAGCCCGTGACGTAGAGGTCGACCGTAGGTTTCAGATTCAGACTGTTGATAATGTCGGGGAAATCGCTGACGTGCTGAATTTCGTCAAAGAATATATACGTCATGCGGTCTTGCAGGATAAGCGGCTTTATGTAGGCATACAGATTGTGAGGATTGCGAAGCTCGTAGTTGTCGTAATCCTCAAAGTTAAGGTATATAATCTGGTTGTCCTTGACTCCATTGCCCAAGAGCCAGTCGCGGAAAATCTCCATAATAGTTGATTTTCCACAACGGCGTATTCCCGTTATCACCTTTATGATGTTCTTGTCTTTAAAGGCTATGAGTTTGTTGAGATAAGCTGTACGTTCTATTCGTTTCATGTGGCGGTTTGGTTTTATCTGCCGCTAATTTACACTTTTTTTAGGATAAATCGTCCTAAAACCGCCCCGTATTTGAAAGTTTTAGGATGATTTGTCCTAAAACTTCTCGGTTTAATGAAGTTTTAGGATGAGCCGTCCTAAAACTATTGCATTACAGCCATTATTTGAGGCGTTTTCAAAAGGAGTCCTTTTGCCCTTCAAATGTAGTCCTTTTGCCTTCCAAAAGGAGTCCTTTTACAACACAAAAGGAGCCCTTTTGGAAAGCAAAAGGACTCCTTTTTTTTATGCCTGTGGCAATATCACTAAAATAGTAGGTTTTTTGTTCTACTCGCCCATCACCTTCTTAGGCAATACAAGATTGAGTATAACGGCAAGCAGGAACACTACAGCCACGCAGTTTTCGGCAAATACGGTGCGCACGATTTCGGGGAATATGGCAAACATTCCGGTGGCTTGGGTGAAGCCAAGGCCTACACTGAGCGACAGACTGACAATGACCATGTTGCGCTGTGAGAAACCTGCGCGTGCCATCATGCCGAATCCGGCAAACAGAATGCTTCCGAACATCATGATAGTACAGCCGCCGAGCACAGCCTGCGGGATTGTGGTAAGGGCGGCACCGATAGCGGGGAACACGCCGCCGATAATCATCACCACAGCACCTACGCCGATAGTGAAGCGGTTTACGACACCCGATATGGCTGCAAGACCTACGTTCTGGCTGAACGATGTGATTGGAGTACAGCCGAACAGACCCGATACAGAGCTGACAAAACCGTCGCAGCAGATGGCAGAACCCATCTCCTTGGTCTCAGGGTCGCGCTTCAAGGCGCTGTTGCAGAGTGCTGAAGTGTCGCCGATAGTCTCAGTAGCCGACACCAGATATACGGCTACTACAGAGAGGATGGCGCCGATGTTGAACTCGGGAGTGAAGGGAAGTAAGCGCGGCAGGGCAATGATGGGATGTCCGCTGAGGCTGTCGAAGTTGACCATACCCATGAAGCAGGCGAGCACATAGCCCACGATGAGGCCCACAAGAACCGAGAGCGAGCGCAGGAAACCCTTGGCAAACACCTGGCAAAGCAGGCAGGCAAGAAGCGTTACGGTGCCCACAATCCAGTTGTTCATGCTGCCGAAGTCGGGCGCACCCATACCTCCTGCAAACGAGTTGGCTCCGATGGGCAGGAGCGAGAAGCCGATAGCCGTAACGACGGTAGCCGAAACGACATGCGGGATGAGCTTGATCCAGTACTTGACGAAGAGTCCGAGCAGTCCCTCAACAAGACCGCCGACGATGACGGCACCTATAAGCGTGCCCATACCGTATGTTCCGGCAATGCCGATGGCAAGCGAGAGGAACGTGAACGAGATGCCCATCACGATAGGCAGACGCGAACCTATGCGCCATACGGGGAAGAGCTGCACCAGAGTACCGATACCGGCTATCACCATACAGTTCTGTATGAGCGCGGCACTGACTGCGCTGTCGAGTCCGACGGCAGCGGCAAGAATCATGATTGGAGTGATGTTGCTGACAAACATGGCCAGCACGTGCTGTAGACCGAACGGGAGAGCTTTTCCCAACGGCACTCTACCGTCAAGTCGGTAGAGATTCTCAGAGGAATTTGACATTGTTTTTATATGTAAAGTGAATTGATATATCACTCAGAAATTGCAATAATGCAAATTATAGGGTGCAAAGTTACAAAAAAAATCGCTTTATTGATTCTCCTTATTTATCAAGTTCACCACAACCTTCACCATTACATCCTTTTCCTCAGTGCGGCTCTCTGCAATCATCAGAGTAAGTGCAACGAGGGTGTTGTCGGCAATGCGTTTGTGTCCGTCTTCGGCATACAGCACACGGTTATTATTGAGAAACCACAGGAAGAGCATTGCAGCAATGCGCTTGTTTCCGTCGCTGAACGAATGGTTCTTTACAACGAGATATAGCAGCATGGCTGCTTTCTCCTCGACAGAAGGATAGAGTTCTTCGCCACCGAAGGTCTGGTATATCTGTCCGATGCTGCTTTTGAACGAGTCGTCCTTCTCGTTGGCAAACCATTGTGAACCTCCAAACTTATCCTTTAGGGCGTTGATGGCCTCCATTGCATTATCATAAGTAGCACGGAACGGCTCATTCTTGGTTGTCTGCTGTATTGAAAGCGACTGATAATCGTAATGGTCGAGCGTGTCGAGAGCATAAACGTAGTCGGAAATAACGTTGAACAGTCCGCTATATTCATCCGTTGTGACCTTCTCCTGCATCCCTATGGCACGCCCCATCAGTCGCACCACGTCCTTAAGCTCGTTGTATCGGTCGAGCTTGAGCTGCTGGTTGATGACGTAGCCTTTGATGAGGTATTGCTTGAGAACGGAGGTTGCCCACTGACGGAAACGAGTACCTTGTATGGATTTTACGCGATAACCTACGGAGATGATAACATCAAGATTGTACATTGTTGTCTCATACGTTTGGTCTTGGTCTTTACCCATATGTGCAAATTTTGCACATGTGATATTTTTATCGAGTTCGCCCTCTTTGTAGCAATTGTTTATATGACGTGTGATAACTGTTCGGTCGCGTCCAAACAACTCTGCCATTTGACTTTGTGTAAGCCACACTGTCTCATTCTCCAACTTAACGTTAAGTTGTACGCTGCCGTCTTGCGAACGGTATATTTCTATTGAATTGTTCATATTTGTTTTCTTTTATCAAATTAAGATCAAAAAGTCCTTTTTACTTTTTAACCCTTTTACTTTTTTACTTTTCAACTCTTTTACCTTTCTAATACAACCTTCGCTCTGCCCAATCGCCTCTGTCGAGATTTCTATAACCAATGGCTTCGCTGATGTGCTGCACCTCTACACGCTCCGAACCGTCAAGATCGGCAATACTATGTGCTACTTTCAGAATACGATTGTAGGCGCGTGCCGACAGCGAGAACTTCTCCATGGCTGTGCGCAGAAGAGCGATGGAAGCGTCATCGGGCTCGGCAAACTCGTGAATCATGCGCTCTGTCATCTGAGCATTGCAATGAATGCCACGGTATTCTTTGAAGCGTGCAGTCTGAATGTCGCGTGCCTTGATTACACGTTCGCGTATTGCCGAGCTGGGTTCGCCCGATTCGGCCTTCGATATGTCCTTGAACGGCACGGGAGTGATCTCGCATTGAATGTCTGTTCGGTCTAAGAAAAGAGGGGCCGCTGATTGTCCCACTTTTTGGCTCGCTCCATGCCATCTAGCACTACGCCTACGATGATTTATCAAGGACATAGGTGAATGGCCATTGTTTATGCTCACGATGTAAAGATAACACTTTTTGTTTAATTAGTCGAGCCTTTTTGATTAGAATTGCTCCATTGTGCATAGACTCTATACATTCCCACATGGGCCAGGTGAATTTCTGATAGACAGAATCTAAGGAATGTATTTCGACGAGGTTGAGTCCGATAACATGTTTTTTGAGGTCTGTATTGCGGTATTGCTTCTTTACGACAGCATAGGCGCGTCCCAGATCCTCAAAAATGTAGGGCGCAACGTCGGCGAAAGGTTCCGATTCAAGACCATCCATAGTGATAATATAACACTCGGGAACCACATCATTATATGTGAACCCCACCAATATGCCACTATCTTCGAACAGATAAATATGTGCGCGGTTTTATTCTTCAAAAAGCAGCAATTTTGTTGATAAAAAAAATTGCAAATGCGAAATATTATCATTAACTTTGCTGCATCACAATATGAGAAGAATGGAAAGTACGGGGATTATAAAGAACGCAGGCCTAAAAATCACTCCGCAACGTAAAGTGGTTTATGAGGTTATGATGGAATTGCGTCATGCTGCCATTGATGAAATAATCAAGAGTGTGCAATCCAAAGATAATGAGATAACCATCTCAACCATCTATCGCATTCTTGATTCGTTTAGCAAGGCTAATCTGTTATCACTTGTGTTCCATCCCGAAGAGGGGAAAATCTATTATGATTTAAGTTTCGGGAGTTAGTTGGCACTATAAATTAAGGCACAAAAAAAGCACAGGATTTCTTGCGTATATCGCATAAAATGATAATGCCGAAGGTGCAATGTTTACCATAATGAACGTGATAAAGGGAGTTAAAATGAACGAGCATACACTGTTCGGACGCAAGAGCAGGTGCAACAGCGTGTATCCGCTGCTGTATGTATTCCAGTTTTTGTTTTCTGGGCAAAAGCCAATGATTTACTACTATGTAAATTATCAGTGAATAGCGTTTTTTATAACTTTGTCATGTCTATTACCTAAAATTTATAAATAAGTAACTGTTCAAAATTAATTTTACAAATATGAATAATTCACGAATAAGTTC
>CAJJOL010000003.1:0-119855 GCA_905193385.1 uncultured Prevotella sp.
TATCGGAAATCTGGCATAGCAAGAAAAACGACAGTCGCTTATCCCGAACTCAGGTTAATACGGTATCAGAATGCTTATATATACGTAAGAAGCGGATTATATAATAGTATTACAACAAGACCCATTACTAATGCCATCAGTTCTACTATCTTATAATAGCAGTACTACAACCCTATTCCACACGCCATATGACGTAGACTATCTGTTCGGTAAACACCCCAACTAAAATAAAATTGTAATTTTTTCTTTTGTTTTTTATTGACATAACATTTATTTTTCGTAAATTTGCCGACACTTTATTAAAACTTTATGTCACGACACGGTGCTGTCACGCCCCGCTGTCGCGCAGTATAGAAAAGCAGACCAAGGAGTCTTGCGCATTCCTCTCTCGTATTGAGGCATGATGCAGAAGCCAGTCTCGCTGCGCCGGCAAGCCACGGCATCGAAACACAATCCGCCTCCTTTGTATGGAGGCATTAACCAAAGAACAAGAAGAATGAAAGTATTGAAATTTGGCGGAACCTCGGTAGGTTCCGTAGAGAGTATTCTCAGCCTGAAGGCTATTGTAGAGAAAGAGGCCCAGAAACAGCCAGTCATCATTGTAGTCAGTGCTCTTGGTGGCATCACCGACAAGCTCCTTGCCACTTCGCAGCTTGCACTTAAGGGCGACGAAGCATGGAAAGAAGAGTTTCAGGCTATGGTGGACCGCCACCACAAGATGATTGACACCATCATCACCGATACACGCAAGCGCGAGAACCTGTTCAAGATTGTCGATTCGCTGTTTGAACAGTTGCGCTCTATATATTTTGGCGTGTTCCTTATCCACGACCTTTCCAAGAAGACACAAGACGCTATCGTAAGCTACGGCGAACGCCTTAGCTCTAACATTGTAGCTACGCTTGTGCATGGTGCCAAGTGGTTTGACTCGCGCGACTTCATCAAGACCGTACAGAAGAACCATAAGAACACTCTCGATTCAGAACTCACCAACCGTCTGGTGCGTCGCACATTCAGCGACCTGCCACGCATTTCGCTTGTTCCTGGTTTTATCAGTATGGACCGCGACACCGACGAGATTACCAATCTCGGACGCGGTGGTTCAGACTATACAGCGGCTATCATTGCGGCAGCACTCGATGCCGACATACTCGAAATATGGACCGATGTAGACGGCTTCATGACCGCCGATCCACGAGTAATCAAGACAGCATACACCATCAATGAACTGAGCTATATCGAGGCTATGGAGCTTTGCAACTTTGGTGCAAAGGTGATTTATCCGCCTACAATATACCCCGTTTGTGTTAAGAATATACCTATACGCGTCAAGAACACATTCAATCCTGACGCTGAGGGAACCATCATCAAGGCCAAAATAGCCAACGATTCCAAACCCATCAAGGGTATTTCGAGCATCAACGGCACCACCCTCATCACCGTAACAGGCCTGTCGATGGTGGGTGTTATCGGTGTCAACCGACGCATCTTTACCGCTCTTGCCGACAATGGCATAAGCGTATTTATGGTGTCGCAGGCTTCGTCAGAGAACTCTACGTCTATCGGTGTGCGCGATCAGGACTCGCAGGCTGCCGTAAAGGTGCTCAACAACGAGTTTGCCAAGGAGATAGAGACGGGTGCCATGTTCCCAATGCACGCCGAGAGCGGACTTGCCACAATAGCCATCGTAGGCGAGAACATGAAGCACACACCTGGTATTGCCGGCAAACTCTTCGGCACTCTTGGCAGAAGCGGTATCAGCGTGATAGCATGTGCGCAGGGTGCATCGGAGACCAACATCTCGTTTGTAGTAGACAGCAAATATCTGCGCAAGGCACTCAACGTAATACACGACTCGTTCTTCCTTTCGGAATACAAGGTGCTTAACCTCTTTGTATGCGGTGTGGGCACGGTGGGCGGACAGCTCCTGGAGCAAATTCACGACCAATATGAAGAACTGAAACGCACCAAGCGTCTGAAACTTAATGTGGTAGGCATAGCATCGTCGAAGAAGGCAATATTCAACCGCGACGGCATCGACCTCACTACATACCGCGAACTGCTTGAGCAGGCACCCTTATGCAACGACAATGCCTTGCGCGACGAGATTATCCGTATGAACATCTTCAACAGCGTGTTTGTCGACTGTACAGCAAGCAAGGACGTGGCGCAACTCTACCAGTCGTTCCTCGAACATAACATCTCGGTGATTGCTGCCAACAAGATTGCAGCCTCGTCATCGTACGACAACTACATCCAACTGAAGGAAACGGCTCTGGCACGTGGCGTTAAGTTCCGCTACGAAACCAACGTTGGAGCCGGACTGCCTATCATCGGAACCATCAACGACCTGCGCAACTCGGGCGACGTGATATTGAAGATTGAGGCGGTGCTCAGCGGTACGCTCAACTTCATTTTCAACGAGATTTCAGCCGACGTTCCATTGTCGGAGGCTGTACGCCGCGCCAAAGAACAGGGATATAGCGAACCCGACCCACGCATCGACCTCTCGGGCAAGGACGTAATCCGCAAACTCGTAATTCTCGCCCGTGAGGCAGGATACAAGGTAGAGAAAGCTGATGTTGAGAAGCATCTGTTCATACCCGACTCGTTCTTCGAGGGTACTATAGACGACTTCTGGAAGAATCTGCCACAGCTTGATGCCGACTTTGAAGAGCGTCGCAAGCGACTCGAAGCCGAAGGCAAGCGCTGGCGTTTCGTAGCAACATTCGACCACGGCAAGACCAACGTGGCACTCAAAGAGGTCGACATGCGCCACCCGTTCTACAACCTTGAGGGCAGCAACAACGTGGTATCGCTCACCACTGAGCGCTATCGCGAATACCCGATGCTCATACAGGGTTACGGAGCCGGAGCAAGCGTGACGGCTGCAGGCGTATTCGCCAACATCATGTCTATCGCTAACGTCTAAAAAGCATATCCCATGAAACACATTATAATCCTCGGCGACGGCATGGCAGACCATGCTGTCGACCGACTCGGAGGCAAAACCCTCCTTGAGTATGCCAACACACCTAACATGGACCATCTGGCTCGCATAGGACGAACCGGACGACTCAATACCGTACCCGACGGTTTTCTACCTGGCAGCGAGGTGGCTAATGCCACCATACTTGGCTATGACATGAACAAGGTATATGAAGGTCGCGGACCATTGGAAGCCGCTTCTATAGGCTACGACATGAGACCCGACGACTTCGCCTTGCGCTGCAACATCATCTGCATTGCCGACGGCAAGATAAAGAACCACCACGGCGGACACCTTACTACCGACGACAGCCAGCAACTCATCGACCTGTTGAACGAGAAGCTGGGCAACGACCGTGTGATGTTCATCAAGGGCATACAATACCGACACTTGCTTATAATAAGAGGTGGCAACAAGCACGTGACATGCGCCCCACCCCACGACCATCCCAACGAACCGTGGCGCAAGCTGCTCGTCACTCCCGAACCTGGATATGAAGACAATGGCTGCAAATTCAACGAGGATGCACCGGCCGGCAGAATGACGGCACAACAGACCGCCGACCTTCTGAACGACCTGATTCTGAAGTCGCAGCAAGTGCTTGCCAATGCTCCGCTCAACATAGCCCGACGTGCCGAAGGCAAAGACGAGGCTGACTGCATATGGCCTTGGGGCGGTGGCTATCGTCCGCAGATGAAGACGCTTCAGGAGATGTATCCGCAGATAAAGCGGGGCGACGTGATTTCGGCTGTCGACCTGATACGTGGCATCGGCCGCTACGCCGGACTGCACAACATCATCGTGCCGGGCGCTACCGGACTTGCTGACACCAATTACGAGGGGAAAGCCCAAGCCGCTATAGACGCCCTGCGCAATGACGACTTCGTATTCGTACACGTCGAGGCAAGCGACGAAGCCGGACACGACGGCGACCTGCAACTGAAGCTCCGCACCATCGCAAACCTCGACAGCCGTATGGTCGGCCCTATATTTGACGAGGTGTCCAAGTGGGACGAGCCTGTATGCATAGCCCTGATGCCCGACCATCCCACTCCTGTGGAGATACGCACGCACATGAAGGAGCCCGTGCCCTTCGCCGTATGGCATCCCGGCATCCAGCCCGACAACGTTGCTACATACAGCGAAGTGAGTTGCGTAAGCGGCAGCTACGGCATGCTTCACCTCACCGAATTCATGGACATGTTCATGAGCATAGACGTTCCTGCAATTTAACACCTAACAATCAACACTTAACATTTAAATTCTATGAAATATTACAGCACCAACCATACAGCCCCACTCGCATCACTGCACGAAGCAGTAGTAAAAGGACTTGCACCCGACCGCGGTCTATACATGCCCCAACGCATCAAGAAGTTGCCTAAGGAGTTTTTTGAGAACATCGACAGGCTCACGTTTCAGGAGATAGCATACAGGGTGGCAGACGCCTTCTTCGGCGAAGACATCAAGGCAGACGACCTCAAGCGCATCGTATACGACACCCTGGCGTTCGACTGCCCCATAAAGGAAGTCGAACAGAACATCTATTCGCTCGAACTCTTCCACGGACCTACTCTCGCCTTCAAGGACGTAGGCGCACGCTTCATGGCGCGTATGCTGCAATACTTCATACGCGAAGAGGGAACCCGCAACGTCAATGTGCTGGTTGCCACAAGTGGCGACACGGGTTCGGCTGTAGCCAACGGTTTCCTTGGCGTTGACGGCATACATGTATACGTGCTCTATCCTAAGGGCAAGGTCAGCAAGATTCAGGAGAGCCAGTTCACCACTCTCGGACAGAACATCACCGCCATCGAAGTGGACGGCGTGTTTGACGACTGCCAGGCTCTCGTCAAGCAGGCATTCATGGACGACGAGCTTAACAGACACATGAAGCTTACTTCAGCCAACTCCATCAACGTGGCACGCTTCCTTCCGCAGGCGTTCTACTATTTCTACGTCTACGCACAGCTGAAGCGCATCGGCAAGGAGCACGGATACGTAATATGCGTACCGAGCGGCAACTTCGGCAACATCACAGCAGCCATATTCGGCAGAGAAATGGGATTGCCCGTGAAGCGCTTCATCGCTGCCAACAATGCCAACGACATCGTTTACAGGTATCTGCTGACCGGCGAATACTGTCCGCGCCCAAGCATCCAGACCATTGCCAACGCCATGGACGTGGGCGACCCGAGCAACTTCGCCCGTATCAACGACCTCTTCAATGGCGACTGGCGGAAGATTTCGAGTCTGATGAGCGGTGCCACGTACAGCGACGGGCAGATACGCCAGGCCATGCGCCGGTGCTACGACCAGAATCACTACATCCTCGACCCGCACGGCGCATGCGGCTATCAGGCCCTGAAAGACCTCCTGCTCGACGGCGAAGTGGGCGTGTTTGGCGAGACTGCCCATCCTGCCAAGTTCAAGGAAACCGTAGAGTCGGCTGTCAATGCCGAGGTTGCAATGCCCGAACGTCTTGCTGCCTTCATGAAGGGCGAGAAGCGGAGCATAGCAATGTCAAGGGAGTTCGGCGACTTCAAGAGGTTGCTGATGGGCGAATGATTGCGTATGCTCGTCGCCTGATTACAGCGCCGCACCGAACCGTGTTGTCGGTGCTGGTGCTGCAAAATAGTAGTTCTGATCGTTGCTGTTGTCGAGGAACATCACTTTCTTCATCCCGAAGAATGCAAGACCGTTGGGGAAGATGCGCTGGAAGTTGGTGATGCCATTCGACAGAGCCTGACTGCCCTGCTGAAAGTTGAAGTTCCACGAGCGGTCGAATGGAAGAGGAGCACCCTTCTGCACGTTGTCTATCTCGCAGTTGATGTTCATCACATCGCTCTGCTTGAAGTTTCTGAACAGCGGATTAAACTGTCCGGCTACGTTGCTCTTGATGTCGTTGTCGTTCCAGATAATCATGTCGGCATCCTTCGACATCTGCTTCACGCCAGTTTCGGTAGAAGCGAAATAGTAGTTGGGAGCTATAGTAGAGTGTTCGAGGTCGGCACCGTCCTTTTTAGGTTGCTTCAAGCCGCAACGGCAGTCGTATACAAGGTTGTTGACAAATGTCGGAGCAATAGCCTTCTCAAGCCAGATACTTCCACCCTTCTTGTTCTTGGCGCGACGCCAACCGCAGTTTACGATAGTGTTGTTGTAGGCAGCGAGCTGTGTAAGCGGAATAATCTCGCTGTTGCCGGCATTGGACAATTTGAAGGCATTGGTGCAAGCATTGTATATTATGTTGTTGGCAATGTCGAGTTTGCAACCCGCCTTAACGTTGATAGCCTCGCCACCGTCTGTGGCATTGCCACTGTCGGCAAATATGCAGTTGTATATCACGCCCTGACCTCCTGTGAAATAAGTCTGGTCGTTGTAGTTGTCATGTATGAAGCAGTTTGCCATTACAAACTTGCCGTTGACGTTGCAGAAGTGGAAGGCAGGCACGCCGCCGTCGATGGTGCTCTTGAAGAGGTGGTTTTGGAATGACGCCGACGATTCTGTAGGTGTCGCTCCGGCATAAGCCAAATCAACGTGGTTGAGCACAACCTCCTCGCTGTTGTATCCGCAGATAATGCCGCCCCAATCCTCAGGCTTCTTTGTGTCGGAAGTGAATGTCACGGGATGCTCGGCAGTTCCCATGCAGTAGAGATTGCCAAGCACCACAATCTCTATAGGTACCTGCACATCCGACTTGCAAGTTACGGTCACGCCAGGCTCAATATATAGCGATGTGCCTACGGGTATCTCCACGCTTTCTGTTAGCGTTGTGTCCTTGGTCCATACAAGTGAGCCAACGGGATATTCGGCAATCTTGGTCGTCAATACCTCGGTAGAACCTTGGTTCTGGTTGCCGCCATTGTTGTTATACTCATAAGGATTGATGTTGTCGTTCTCGCACGATGCTGAAACGAGGGCTGTTGCTGCAACGGCAAGCAAACAGGCGATTTTGTTTATTAATTTCATATTTCTTACATTTTCACTCTCACTCCAATAAGGAATGTTCTACCATATTTATATGTTCCTACAATAGTCTTGTCAGAGCGCTGTCCTTCATATTCAAGGTTGCTCTGGTTCACAGTCTTGAGATAACGCTCGCGCTTTGCGTCGAGCAGGTTATTTGCCTTGAGGAATACTGATACGCCGCAAGGGAACTTCTTCTCCATACTGAAGTCGAGTCCGAACATAGCCTTATCCCACTGGTCGGCATCCTTAAACGGCGACACAAGTGCAAGCTTGGTACCTGTGTAGGATGCAGCAAGCTGTGCGTTCCATCCGTAGTTGGTGTCCTTGTACAGCAGGGAGAGATTGGCTGTGTGTGGAGCCTGATTTACGAGCGGACGTGTCTGCGTTACGCCAGTTTTATACTCGGCGCTGCCTTCCTTATACTCACGCTTGGTGGTGGTAATCGTTGAGTGGGTATAGGTGTAGTTGGCCTTGATGCCGAAGTGGCGTATGTACTTCACCACGTCAATCTCAAAACCATAGTTCTTGGCGTTGCCAAGGTTGTCGGGCATATAGTAAGCATCGGCTCCACTGCCCAACTTGCCGTCGGCAGCCACAAACACCTGCTCGATTGGGTCTTGCAGATACTTGTAGAACACGCCAGCCAACACCTGCTCGGTAGCAGATGGGAACCACTCCCAACGCAAGTCGACATTGTCGATGCGTGCACGCTTCAGGTTAGGATTACCCTTCTCCTGATATTCCTCGCCCATAATCTGGTAAGGCACAATCTCGTAGAAGCCCGGACGGTTGATTGAGCGGTAGTAAGAAAGGCGCACGTTCATCTTCTTTGTTGGAGTCCATTTTATGGATGCCGACGGCAACCAGTCCCAATAGCTTTGCTCGCCCACCTGTCCCATGTTGCGGAACTTCTGAAGCATGGTGTATATCTGGTTGGTATGCTCGGCACGTACGCCAGCGTTCAGTTCGCCCCATCTACTCTTAAGAGTTGTCATGATGTAGGCAGCGCCTATGTGTTCCTTCGAGTCGTAGTTGAGCTGTGATGCCTGCGAGTATGGTGTCTTGCAAGTCCAGTCGATAGCTGCAAACTGGTCGAAGCCGTTGCCGTCGAGTTTCTGCGATATATCGCTAGGATTGAAGATGTACGAGTAATATCTGTTGCCACGCTCCTTGCGACGATACTGTGCACCGGCTTTCCACAGAGCATTTATGTCGTTGCCGAGCTGTGAGTTGTAAGCGAGGTTGATGTATCCAGCCCAATCCTTATCGGTGTTGTGCTGAAAACGTCGTTCCATATTCTTAGGCAGCGTCTTCAGTATGTTCTTGTTGCCGCTCCAAAGCGATCCGTCCACTCCATCTGCCGACTGAACGGTGTTGGTGAGGCTCAGATACACACGGTCGGGGTCTTCGGCCTTAGCTTGCGAGAAGATTCCAGCCCAGTCAGCAGTGAAGTCTTTCGTAAGATGATGGGTACCCTTAAGGTGTGTGGCAAAGATGCTCTGCGTCTGCGAGAGCGAACGAGTCTCATCGTCCTGGGTGTAACTGTCGCTTGAAATATACTCTGTATTGACAGAGTTGTTGTAGCGCACGCTCTTCGAGTTGGTGCACACATACATGTTGTAGCACTCAAGTTTGTTGTTCTCCAACTGCAAATCTACCTTGGCGTGAACGCCTGCCGTAAGGTCGTGTATAGAATAATAGCGGTGCTGGAGCGATGAGATGTACATGGACTGTTCGCCCGATGCCATCTTCACGGAATTGTATGTGCGTTCTGTTCCACGGAATGTGTTCTGTATGCTGCCCGCAAGCATCACACCAATGCGGTCCTTCCAGAAGCAGTTGCCTATTGAAAGACCACCGATGAAGTTGGGTGCCGGCATAGAGTGGCGGCTTATCTGTGTAGGTCCGTTACTGAAGTCGGCAGTCGTAGCCCTATAGTTGGCACCATTGGCTTCGTATGGAGCTTTGTGAGTATAATCGCTACGATTGGACGACAGATAGTCGCGGCCGTCTTTCCAGAAATAGTCGCTTGTGCCTACAGCTGCATTTGCCTGAATCTGGAAGTGTGACGGTGCGTCCTTCATCACCATATCCACAACGCCACCAGCCGCATCGCCCTCCATATCAGCAGTCAACGATTTGGACACAACGAGACGGTCCATAAGGTCTGACGGGAAAATGTTAAGGGGATATAGCGGTTCTTGTCATCAGGGCTTGGTATCTTCACACCATTTACAAGCGTATAGTTGTAGCGCTTGTCCATGCCACGCAGTATAGCGTACGAAGCCTCACCCGAAGCGTCACGCTCCATTGTAACGCCCGACACACGTTGCAGCACACTTGCCACATTCACGTCGGGCGAGAGCTGTATGCTCTGCTGGCTCATTACATTAAGCACGTTGCCGGCAGTCTTCTCCATGTCTATGGCACTGCGGTCGGAATGATATTCCTTATGTCCTTTGATCACCACCTCGCCAAGTTGGTGCAGGTCTTCATCGAGAGTAATGGTGACAACGCCCTTGTCCGAAACCTCCACCGGAATCTCACGTGTCTTATACGATATGTATCTCACAACGAGTGTGTAACGACCCTTGTCGGGCAACTCATGCAAGATGAACGATCCGTCAAGACCCGTAGTAGTCTTGACGCTTGGCAACTCCTTCACCTCTACCACCGAACCAATGAGAGGCTCGCCCGTACGGTTGTCCTTGACAATGCCGTCGAGGGTATGGGCTGAGACAACAGTGGCTGAGGCAGCAATGAGAACAGCACTTAGTATAAACTGTTTCATATATGTTATTGAATTATGGAGTCGTTGAGACTTTTACTTCTTTAGCTTTTCGATAGTATGTATCACCTTTCCGTCCTTGTCGATCATCGACATTCTCAACTTATCCTTTGTAGCAGAGATGATAGAGAATCCGTCGGCCGACGAGCAGAACACGGTTCCAGTGGTCTGCTTAACGGGGCGAGCCAACGAGGCTGATGAGTTGACAACGTAGTCGATGTTGTCGTTGGGCATGCGTATGTGCTGGAAGTTGTGGATGTGTCCGCAAGCGTATATATCTACATTATTATATTTGCGCAAGATAGGCATCACGTTCTTCTGCATGTCGGTGCGCTCATATTCAGCCTTTGTGGTGTAGGCATAGATAGGATGATGGCCCACTACGACAACCCAATCCTCCTTAGCCGACTTCAATGTGCGGTCAAGCCAGTCGAGCTGCGCCTGCGGGTCTTGCTTGCAAGCATCGGGATATTTAGTGCTGTTCTCACGATAGCGGTCTATCAGTGGAGTTGTGTCGAGGAAGACTATGCGAATGGTTGTGCCCTTGCTCTCAAACACCTTAGTATAATAGCGGGCTGGCATCACCCAGCGGTGGCTCACCTTGCCGTAGTCGAGCACAGCCTGTGTGTTGCCACGATACTCATGATTGCCAAGCACCGGAAACCAGTCGAGCATGAGTTCGGGATGCGAATAGACCAGCTCGTAGTTGGTAGTCCACAGAGGGTCGTTGACCGAAGCTACACCGTTGAAGTGGTGAATGTCGCCAACGGCAAGCACACACTCCATACCCGTTGTCTCAGCCATGTGTCCCATCAGCTCGGCTATGGGCTTCTGATCGTAGTAGCCGTTGCGTCCAAGGTCGTTTGCCATGTAGAGCGTAACGTCACCTTTAAGTCGTTTCCATTCCTTAGGGGTTTGTGCTTGCAACTGCAAGCAGCCAAGCAACATGAAGGTCGCTGCCAGAACGGTAGCTGTGCGCTTACCGAGAGTTTTGATAAAATTCATTCTGTAATACTTTTATAATATGTTATACCTGTTTTAATGTCTTACGCGGTGCAAAGGTAGGCAACGCTTGTTGCAATAAGATTACAGAATGTTTAAGAAGGTATGTTGTTGTAGAATGTGTTAAACATATAAGAAAAACTATGATTTTATATAGTTATATCATTTCTTTTCTTTACATTTGTCATGTCTAAACGATGTAATTAATCATTTGTACAATATCTAATAATAAAAAACTACAATTATGGAGAACAAGGAATTTCAGTTTAAAGGTGCTACACTTGGTGGCTTCCCAATGCTTTTTGCAAACATTCTGTTGACGTTGTTAAGTATAGCATTGATAGTAATGGGCATACTTCATGAGCCTAATGAGGTGTTGATGGGGCTGCTTATAGGTATGGGTGCAGTAGTACTTGTGTCTACATTCTTTGTTTGGGGCGGCTTTGTTATGCTCGAGCCAGGCGAGGCACGTGTAATGATGTTCTTCGGAAAATATAAAGGCACGTTCACCAAGGTGGGCTACTCATGGGTCAATCCATTTATCAATACCAAGAAGTTGTCGCTTCGTGCGCGCAACCTCGATGCCGAACCTATAAAGGTGAACGACAAGACGGGCAACCCCGTTATGATAGGCTTGGTGCTTGTGTGGAAACTTAAGGACACCTATAAAGCAATGTTTGAAATCGACTCGCAGACTATGGCACAGAGCGGAGCGGCACAACAGAATGGAGTTCAGATTGGCACAAGCGTGTCTAATGTAATGCTTGCCTTCGAGAATTTTGTCAAGACGCAGAGCGACGCCGCACTTCGTCAGGTGGCAGGTCTGTATGCTTACGACAATAATGAGTCGGGCAATAAGGAACTTACACTTCGCGATGGTGCCGACGAAATAAACAAGCAGCTTGAGGAAAAGCTCGACGAGCGTCTTAGCATGGCTGGCATAGAGGTGGTAGAGGCTCGCATCAACTATCTGGCTTATGCCCCAGAGATAGCTGCCGTTATGCTACGTCGCCAGCAGGCAGACGCTATCATCTCAGCTCGCGAGAAGATTGTAGAGGGTGCTGTATCTATGGTTAAGATGGCTCTCAACAAACTGAGTAGCGAGGATATTGTCGAACTCGACGACGACAAGAAGGCTGCCATGGTGAGCAACCTGCTCGTAGTGCTTTGTGGCGACGATTCGGCTCAGCCCGTTGTCAACACCGGAACTCTAAACAATTAAGCAAGAGTAGAAACGATATCAATAAAAGGGGCGAAGCCGCAATATCTACATTGCCTACAATTATAGGCATTGATATTGCAGCTTCGTCCCTTATCTGTTTATTTTCTGTCCATCACACGCCACACATAGGCTATATAACCGAACACGAATGGTACGAGCAGCGAGACGTAGAACATAGTGCGCAGCGTGAACTCGCTACTGCAACTGTTGGCTATTGTCAACGAGCATTGCAGATCGGCATTTGAAGGATAGTAGGCAGTATCGCCCCACCCTGCCACAAGCAACAGCGACAGTACTACCAACACCACTCCTATTCCTGCAGGCCATATACCACGTATATATGTAGAGCTGATAATGGTGCGCACTACACCATAAAGCAACAGCACAACGCCTGTCACGGTGAGCACAGCCAAGGGCCAAATGTCGAGATAGTTGTGCAGATACTTCATCGATTGCATAAACACCAGTCCCGTAGCCGGGTCGACTGCATAGCCGTCCTTGAGCAATGTACGCACAAAGAACGCCAGAAACAACACGAGGAACGGCACCGTGCAACCAATGAGTCTTACAGAGCCACGCGAGCGAATGTCCTCATCGTCCACGTTATTCATTATATACAGTATGCCAAGCATACGTGCCAAGAACATCACGGCAAATCCGAATACAAGATTCCACGGGTCGAGCAAAGCATCGAGTCCTGCCGAGGCATTGGCCCAACGGCTTATGACGGGAGCGCCAATGTCGGTGAGCGATGCCTTCTCGACAATGAAGTTGGAACCGTCGAAGAATGTGGCTACTGCCCCACCCAACAGCAACGGGCCTACAATGCCGTTCAGTAGAAGAAACCAACGATAGGTGCGCGTGCCGAGCAGATTGCCCTTGCGATGCTGGAACTCATAGCTCACCGCCTGAAGCACAAACGAGAAGAGTATTATCATCCACAGCCAGTAGGCTCCGCCAAAGCTGGTGCTGTAGAACAATGGGAACGAGGCGAAGAAGGCTCCGCCGAAGGTTACGAGTGTGGTGAAGGTTATCTCCCACTTGCGACCGGTGGATTCTATCACCTTCAATTGTCCCTCCTCTGTGCGACCAAGACTGTACACAAGCGAGTTGGCACCCTGAACGAAGAGCAGAAATACGAGCAATGCGCCGAGCAGCGACACTACAAACCACCAGTATTGTTGAAGAAATGTATAACTCATAAGAATGGTGAATGTTAAATGTTAAATGTTAACTGTTTGCGACTTATAGTTCTTTATCACACGGCACATAATCCTTATCTCGGCTATGAGCAGTAGTGTGAACAGAATGAGGAAGATGAAGAACGTGAGCGCCACGCTGCCCGACTTAAGGTCGGATACGGCTGCTACTGTTGGCAACATGTCCTGAATGGCCCATGGCTGACGGCCGAGTTCGGCAACTATCCATCCTGCCTCACTTGCTATATATGCAAGCGGAAGCATCAGCAAGGCAGCCGTCCATAGGCTGCGTCCACGCCTGGTGATGTCCTGACGCCATGCCACATGACCAATGACGAGGAAGAACAGCAGCAGCAACATGCCCACACCAACCATGACGCGGAAAGCATAGAAGTTGACGGGGATGTAAGGCACCAGTTCGGCACGGTCCTTTATGTAGCCATATCCGAAGTAAGGCATGTCCTTCTGCAACTGACGGGCAAGTTGGGGCAGACGCTTGTCGTCGGCATCGGCAGCCTTCAGCTTGCGATACTCGGCAAGAGCCGTTATGGCCTTGCGTCCACGCTGCATCTTCTCCTCAGCCGAAAGTTCGCGCTTTCCGTCGGGGCGTGTGTAGCCATTGAGTATATCGTTTATGCCAGGTACATAACCGTCGAGCGTACCTGTAGCAAGCAGCGACAGCCCGCCAGGCATAGCTATGCGCAGCGGAGCCTCACCGCCCTTGACATAATCGGGCTGTGAGAAAGGATTGATGGCTGCCACCATGGTCAGCCCTACACCATTGCCTCCATCGTACAGACCCTCCATAGCAGCAAGTTTCATGGGTTGCACCTCTGCCACCTTCACAGCCGACGAATGGCCCGTATGTATTGCCAACAGCGAGGCTACGATGCCGACGATGCTTGCTATCTTGATGCTCTGACGTGCCAGCTGCTGCTCACGACCTCGCAACAGATACCAGCAGCTGACTGCACACACAAACACTGCACCTACTATCCACGACGATATGACCGTATGGAAAAACTTGTCGATAGCCATGGGCGACAACGCCACTTCGGCAAAGCTCGTCATCTCATTGCGCACGGTGTCGGGATTGAACTCGCAACCTACAGGATACTGCATCCATGAATTGGCAACGAGTATCCACCAAGCCGAAATAGTGGCTCCTATGCCCGTGAGCCATGTTGAGGCAAGATGGAATCCGCGCGACACCTTCTGCCATCCGAAGAACATCACAGCCACAAACGTGCTCTCCATGAAGAATGCGACTATGCCTTCAACAGCAAGCGGAGCACCGAATATATCACCTACAAACCATGAATAGTTGCTCCAGTTGGTGCCAAACTCAAACTCCAGGATGATGCCCGTAGCCACACCCATGGCAAAGTTTACACCGAACAGACGTTGCCAGAACTTGGAAGCCTCCAGCCAGAAAGGTTTGCCGGTGCGATAATAGATAGTCTCGATAATGCCCATTATTACGGCAAGTCCCAGCGTGAGCGGCACAAACAGCCAATGATAGATGGCTGTGAGCGCAAATTGCGCACGCGACCAGTCGATAAGCGTAGGGTCGATAGCAAGCAGATGATTCATAAGCTTAAACAGTTAATGGTTATTGGTATTATTAAATTGAACATTTCAATACGTACGGTTTGTGTCAACGCTCTATGAGTTCGCGTGCCACATATCCGGCACGGTCGCCGTCTGCCGCCTTCAGCTTGAGCACGTCAGGAAAGAAGAACAGCTTGAGCACAAGGAATATGACAACGAGCTTGATGAGTATGACCGTCCAAAGCACACGCCCTACGGTCATACTGCGAAATCCGTCTATATAGAAGCGGTACACCTTATATAATATATGGTACACCTTATATAATATGCTGGTATCTGTCATAACAATCAGAGTTAAAGGTTGAAATATTTACAGATTAGTAATCAATTGCAAAGATATAAAATAATTCAATTGAACGTTCATCTATTCGACGAAAAAATGCACCTACAACAAACTTATGTCTTAAACATTTTGTCGTATCGCATGAAAATATTAACTTTGCACAAAGAAACAGAAAGACATACGGGTCGTGCCAGTTTGATCGGGATACTCATCAATAAAAAAATCGAAACCGAGAAGACTTCTTTTGCCAATGGCGGGCCATATAAAACCCTCAGTGGACTAAGCTGCAAAGCCGGTGGATTACAAAGGCGGAGAGCTCTCAAATCTTGTATACTCGGAGTTTCATCACATCACTGGGCGACCTGTTTTTAAAATAATACAGGAGGAGGGTGTGTCAAAATAGGACTTCTATTTTGACACACCCTGCTTTCGTTTTTAAGCCATCGTTTCGAAAATGTAGTCCTTTTGCTCTTCAAAACGAGTCCTTTTGCAAGTCAAAAGGAGTCCTTTTACATATCAAAACGAATCCTTTTAGCGTGGAAAAGGAGTCCTTTTGCGAAGCTATAGCAATTGAAGGGTTTAATAGCACTACAAAAAATTTGGAGGGAAAGAAAATATTTAGTTACTTTGCTGAACAATCCGCCCCGTATACATAAATATTAACAAATTAAAATATTCTGACAAATGTTTTCCGGTATAGTAGAAGAAATGGCTACTGTCGTTGCCATCAAAAACGACAAGGAGAATGTGGACTTCACGCTGACATGCTCGTTCACTAACGAACTGAAAATCGACCAAAGCGTAGCTCATAACGGCGTTTGCCTGACCGTTGTGTCTATCGAAGGCGACAACTACACGGTGACGGCTATGAAGGAGACGCTCGACCGCTCCAATCTCGGACTGCTTAAGGTGGGCGACAAGGTGAACGTGGAGCGCTCGATGATAATGAACGGCCGACTGGACGGACACATCGTGCAGGGACATGTAGACGGCACAGCCAAGTGTATCGACATGCGCGATGCCGACGGTTCGACCTGTTACACATTCGAGTATGAGTTTGACAAGGCTATGGCTGAGCGCGGATACTTCACCGTTGACAAAGGCTCGGTTACGGTAAACGGCGTCTCGCTGACCGTTTGCAATCCTACAGCCAACTCTTTCACCGTGGCTATCATCCCCTACACTCACGACAACACCAACTTCTGCAACATCGGCGTAGGCACTACGGTAAATATCGAATTCGATATTCTGGGCAAGTACATTGCACGATTGCAGCAGTTGAAATAGAGGGAGAGGCCCTACCCCCGACCCCTCCCCCGTAGGGAGGGGAGTTATGTGATTTTGAGGGGAAATTAGAGGATAATTGCCTGTTAGGTTATTTGTTAAATGTACAAGTGTTCAGTTCATATCACTCCCCTCCCTACGGGGGGAGGGGCAGGGGGAGAGGCTTTTATCCCCAATAAATGTTAATAATCCGCACTCCAAATAAACTATTAACCAACTTTTCACATCCTATAATCAGATTACTGAACTTTAGCAAGTTCATAGAATTCAGAAGTTAAAGAAGTTAGCGATCCCTACGGTCGCTAGAATTTATAGCTATTACTCTTTTTGCTGAATATTCAGCTATAAGACATACGGCTTTAAATTCTATAACTTCTTAATATAGAAATCAAGTTTCAGAAAACATTAACAAAACGACATTTATTATGAGAAAGATCGGGATGACTTGCCTGGCAGGACTTTTCCTGCTGTCAATGTCTACAGAATGTGCGGCACGACAATGGTCGCTTAAGGATTGTATCGACTATGCCATTGCCAACAACATTCAGCTACAGAAAGCCAAACTCCAGCAATATTCCGCCCTTGAGGATGTGAAGCAGAGCCAGTCGGCACTGCTGCCGTCGCTCAGTCTGTCGACATCGCAGAACGTGTCGTACAATCCGTGGCCCGAGAAGGGGTCGGCTATGATTGCCGGCAACAAGGTGCAGGCGAAGGTAGACAAGGTATACTATAACGGTTCGTACTCGCTTATGGGCAACTGGACCGTATGGAACGGCAACAAGAACCAGAACACCGTCAAGCTAAACAAGCTTGCTGCCGAGCAGGCCAAGCTCGACTCTGCCGTGACTGCCAACAGCGTGCTGGAGCAGATAGCGCAACTGTATGTCCAGATTCTCTACTCTAACGAGGCGATAAACGTTAGCAAGGAGAGCCTGAAAACGAGTCAGACCAACGAGGAGCGTGGCAAGACTATGGTGAATGTAGGCAAGATGAGCAAGGCCGACCTCGCACAGCTAACAGCCCAGCGAGCACAAGACGAGTACAGCATAGTTGAGGCTGAGAGCAACCTGCGCAACTATAAGCGACAGCTCAAACAGTTGCTGCAGATTACCAACGACGAGGAGTTTGATATTGCCATTCCTTCTACTACCGACGAGATGGCTCTTGCCACGGTGCCGGCTCTCAACGACGTGTACACAGCATCGGTAGAGCAGCGTCCGGAGATAAAGAATGCCATGTTGGGCATTGAGAGCAGCGACCTCAGCGTGAAGATAGCCAAGGCTGGCAAGCTGCCTACTATCGGACTGAGTGCCGGACTCTCTACCAACACCTCGTCAATGAGCAACAACGCTTGGGGCTCGCAGCTCAAGAACAACTTCACCGTGGGTGGCGGCGTGACTGTTAGCATTCCGCTGTTTGACAACCGTCAGACCAAGACTGCCGTCAATAAGGCTATGATTCAGAAGCAGAACTATATGCTCGACTTGCAGGACAAGCAGACTACTCTATACTCTACGGTTGAGAACTACTGGTTGCAGGCTGTGACAAATCAGAACAAGTTCAGGGCAGCTCGCATTTCGACCGAGAGTGCCCAGGCAAGCTACGAACTGCTGTCGGAACAGTTTAAGCAGGGACTGAAGAACATCGTAGAACTGATGACTGGCAAGAACAACCTGCTGCAAGCACAGCAGAACGAATTGCAGAGCAAATATCTTGCTATTCTAAATCTTAATATGCTGGAGTTCTACAAGACTGGAGAGATAAAGTAAAAAGTGGAAAGCCCCTCCCCTAACCCCTCCCCGTAGGGAGGGGAATGGTATGTAATATTAAATAGAGACAAGAATAGAGATTTATGAAAAAATTAAGTAAAGTATGGCTGGTAGTGGCGGTTGTCATTATTGTAGCCATTGTCGCTTGGGTATTGTCGGGCAGCAAGAAGGAAGAACAGATTTCGTTTGAAACGGCTGCTGTGGCACCGGCTAACATCATGAACAGTATCACCGCTACGGGTACTATCGAGCCGGTGACTTCGGTTACGGTGGGTACTCAGGTGAGCGGTATTGTGAGCAAGCTCTATGTCGACTACAATTCCGTAGTGAAGAAGGGACAGGTGATTGCCGAACTCGACAAGACAAACCTTATGAGCCAACTAAATTCGGCAAAGACACAACTCGCTACGGCACAGAGCCAGCTCAACTATCAGACCACAAACTTCAACCGCTATAAGACTCTCTACCAAAAAGGACTTGTTGCTGCCGACGATTTCGACAGCGCCAAGCTCTCATACACTCAGGCTAAGGAGCAGGTGGCAGCGGCTAAGGAAGAGGTGCAGCGCGCCCAGACCAACCTCGGCTATGCTACCATCACATCGCCTATCGACGGTATTGTGCTGTCTAAGTCGGTTGAGGAAGGACAGACTGTAGCAGCCAGCTTCTCTACTCCTGAGCTGTTCACTATCGCCCAGAATCTTACCAACATGCAGGTTGTGGCAGATGTCGACGAGGCTGACATAGGCGACGTTAAGGAAGGTGAACGCGTTTCGTTCACCGTCGACGCTTATCCCGACGATACATTCGAGGGTACCGTGAAGCAGGTGCGCCAGGAAGCAACCACTACCAATAATGTAGTGACATACGAGGTGGTTATCTCGGCTCCCAATGCCGACCTCAAACTCAAACCAGGTCTGACCGCCAATGTCACCATATACACAGCCGAACGCAAAGGCGTACTCTCTGTTCAGTCAAAGGCTCTGCGCTTCACTCCACAGAAGGAGACTGTAGGCAAGATGAAGATTGTTGACCAGACTGGCAATGCCAAGAACAAGGTTTGGACCATAGAGGGCAACTCTATCGTAGCACATAAGGTGAACATCGGCATGACCGACGGCACTAACACTCAGATTCTTAATGGCATTTCTGCTGGCGTTAAGGTGGTTACAGGCCTTAATGTCACGGGCGGAGAGCAGGATGATGCCCAGCCTAATGCCAGCAGCGAAAGGAGTCCGTTTGCTCCCGGACCACGAGGTAAGAAGAAATAAATACATTTTTATATGGACGAAAAGAAAGTAGTAATACAACTCGACAACGTGAAGCGCGACTTCCTCGTGGGCGACGAGACGGTGCATGCGCTGCGCGGAGTGTCGTTCAAGATATACGAGGGCGAATTCGTCACAATCATGGGTAAGTCGGGCTCGGGCAAGTCGACACTGCTCAATCAGCTCGGATGCCTCGACACGCCAAGTTCGGGCGAATACTATCTCGACGGGGTGTCGGTCAGAAAGATGTCGAAGTCGCAACGTGCCGTGCTGCGCAACCGCAAAATTGGATTCATATTCCAAAACTACAACCTTCTGCCGAAGACTACAAGCGTGGAAAATGTCGAACTGCCACTAATGTACAACGCAGAAGTAGGTGCAAAAGAGCGCGAAGAGCGTGCCATCAAGGCATTGCAGGCTGTGGGACTGGGCGAACGTCTCTACCATAAGTCAAACCAGATGTCGGGTGGACAGATGCAGCGCGTTGCCATAGCCCGCGCCTTGGTAAACGATCCTGCGGTGATTCTGGCGGATGAGGCAACGGGCAATCTCGATACACGTACATCGTTCGAGATTCTTGTACTCTTCCAAAAGCTACACGCCGCAGGCAGAACGATTATCTTCGTGACTCATAATCCCGACATTGCCAACTACTCCTCACGCAACATCATGCTGCGCGACGGACATGTGATAAGCGACGAGTACAACCACAACATACAGTCGGCAGCCGAAGGGTTGGCTGCCTTGCCAGCCAACTCGGACGAATAACGGCTTCGTTCAATTTGATAATTGAGAGTTTAGAATTGAGAGTTATGATTACATTTGAAGGATATATAATAGACAAAAAGGAGTATAATATATAAGAGGTATATAATAAGTATGTGGTCATATTTATCTTTATATATGAGTGGCAATTTGTTTGACTTTTAATACACCCTCATATGTAAAGATAATTTTGAACTGTTACTTAATAATTAACAACTAATAATTAACAAAAAATGAATTATAGCAATCTTTTAAAGATAGCCCTCCGCGCAATCGCTGCCAACAAGTTGCGCTCCTTCCTCACCGCCCTTGGCATCATCATCGGTGTGGCTTCGGTCATCACGATGCTTGCCATAGGTCAGGGTTCGAAGAAGAGCATTCAGGCAAATATTGCCGAAATGGGCTCAAACATGATAATGATCAGCCCGGGTGCCGACCGCGGTCCGGGTGGTGTAAGGCAAGATGCTTCATCGATGGAAACACTAAAGCTCACCGACTACCAGTCGATTAAGGACGAGTGCAACTTCATCAAGGGCATAAGCCCTACCGTGAACAGTAGCGGACAATGGATTTACGGCAACAACAACACGCCGTCGAGCATCTATGGTGTCAATCAGGATTATCTGGAGATTAGACAGTTGTCGGTTGACGAAGGCGAGATGTTCACCGATGCCGACATCAAGTCGAGTGCCAAAGTGTGCATACTCGGACAAACGGTTGTAGACAATCTCTTCCCCGACGGCTCCGACCCTGTAGGCATGGTTGTTCGATTCAATTCTATTCCGTTTCGTGTTATCGGCGTATTGAAGAAGAAGGGTTACAACTCTATGGGTATGGACCAGGACGACTTGGTGCTGGCCCCATACACAACGGTGATGAAACGCATCAAGGCACAAACCTTTCTCGGCGGTATCACCTGCTCGGCCATAACCGAAGACCTTACAAGCAAGGCTATTGATGAAATAACAAAAGTGTTGCGTCGCAACCACAAACTGAAGGATGCCACAGACACACAAGCTGCCGATGACGACGATTTCAACATCCGTTCGCAAGAGGAACTTGCCAGCATGATGAACTCTACAACCGACATGATGACCATACTCTTGGGTTGTGTGGCTGGCATATCGCTCATCGTGGGTGGTATTGGTATTATGAACATCATGTATGTGAGTGTCACTGAGCGTACACGCGAGATTGGTCTGCGTATGTCGGTCGGCGCACGTGGCATCGACATCCTCAACCAATTCCTCATCGAGGCTATACTACTCAGTGTCACAGGCGGACTTATAGGTGTAGGAATAGGAGTTGGCGCGTCATACGCCGTTAAACTCATAGCTCATTGGCCTATCTACATACAGCCCTGGAGCATCATCATGAGCTTCGCCGTATGTACATTCACTGGCGTATTCTTCGGATGGTATCCTGCAAAGAAGGCTGCACAGCTCGACCCGATTGAAGCGATTAGATACGAATAGTTTAAAAGTGAAAGAGTAAAAAGGGAAAAAAGTAAAAGAGTAAAAGGGTAAAAAAGTAAAAAGAGTAAAAAAAAGTATAAGGGTAAAAGAATAAAAAAGTAAAAAGTATAGGGTAAGACTTTTTACTTTTTTACTCTTTTACTTTTTTTACTTTTCTAAGATTTCTTCCGGCTTGCTCACCAACGTTGTTGCTCCATGTTCCAATAGGAATTTCTTGTCACGGAATCCCCACAGCACACTGATACAAGGCATACCAGAATTGCGTGCCGTGTCAATATCCACATCGCTGTCGCCTATATACACAGCACCTTCGGCAGTAACTCCAAGTTGGCGCATTGCTTCCAATACTGTATCCGGGGCAGGTTTCTTGCGAATGTCTTCACGTTCGCCAATCGCTACCGGCACGAGGTCGCCAAAGAAGTGGCGGCACAATTCCTGAGTAGCTGCATAGAACTTATTGCTTACTACTGCCACCTTTTTTCCTTGCTTACGCAACTCCTCAAGCATTTCCATCACACCATCGTATGGCTTGGTTGTATCAAGATTGTGCTGCATGTAATGCTGACGGAAATCGGCATAAGTCTTGTCAAACTTATCGTTATCAAGTCCGCCGGGAATGGCGCGTTCCATAAGTTTCTTCACGCCATTGCCTACAAATTGTCTTACCTCATCAACAGTACGCTCAGGCAAGCCGTTGGTGCGCAAGGCGTAGTTGCAACTCGCAGCCAAATCGCCAAGAGTAGACAGCAACGTACCGTCAAGATCAAAAATATAAGTATTGTACATATATATTAATGTATTTAATACAGCGAAATTACATATATTTTATCTAAAAACGTAAGGAAAATACAAATAATTTTAAGCCCGCAAAGTTAATAAGTCATTGTTTTGTCCTGACATTTTTTTGTTGTACCTTTGCGCCAACGATTAAATACCAAACACATCATGAAAAGAAAAAACAACACGAAGCGAAACGTCATTATATTGGCGTGCGTATGTATGGGCATCATATTAGGTGCTGCCTACATGTTCTTCTTCTCTGCCTTGCTTGTTGGCAATGACACTAAATACGTATACATTGACAACGACGACACTATCGACTCGGTTTACACAAAGATGTCTGAGTTCTCTAAAAAGGGTACACAGATGACAGGCTTCAAGATGCTTGTCAACAACAGCAAGTATGCAGATAACATTCGCACAGGACGTTATGCTCTTCGTCCCGGTGAAGGCTCGTTTGTTGTGTTCCGCCATCTGAAGAACGGATTGCAGACTCCGGTGAATCTTGTTGTACCGTCGGTACGCACTGTGGACCGCTTGGCTGCCGAGTTCTCAAAGAAACTTATGCTTGATAGCGCTACCATATATCACGCACTTGCTGATGAAGCGACATGTCAGAAATATGGATACGACACCACTACAATAGCAGCCATGTTCATACCTAACACTTACGATATTTACTGGAACGTAAGTACAGAGAAATTGCTCGACCGTATGCACAAGGAATGCAACAGGTTCTGGAATGCTGAGCGCAAAGAGAAAGCCAACGCTATGAAGTTGTCGCCTATCGAAGTAAGTACACTGGCAAGTATCATTGATGAAGAAACCGCCAATGATGGTGAGAAGCCAATGGTAGCCGGAATGTACTACAACCGACTGATGCTGCGCAACGCTGAGTATCCCAACGGAATGCCACTGCAGGCTGACCCAACGATTAAATTTGCATGGAAACGATTCGATATAAAGCGCATATACAACAATCTACTCTACATCAAGAGCCCTTACAACACCTACAAAAATCCCGGACTGCCTCCTGGACCAATCCGTATTCCGTCTATCGCAGGTATTGACGCTGTACTGAACCACGTACACCACGACTATATATACATGTGCGCCAAAGAAGACTTCAGCGGCACTCACAACTTTGCACGTACTTATCAGGAACACCTGCAAAACGCCAAACGTTACAGCCAAGCTCTGAATCAGAGAGGAATTAAATAAGAGGAAAAGAAAAATAACAAGTAAAGGAAAAAAATAAGGAAACATTATAAAACATCAAATGCCGGTTGCTTCACAGCGGCCGGCATTTTTATCAATAGGCATTAGTCTTTTTTCTTAAGGTAAAAAGATTGTATTCAGGATAACTCCACAAAGGTAGGGCTTTCGAATTGAATGTGCAAATTAAAATATATGCTTTAAAGCATAATTTAAAGAAAATCATCAGTCAAATCTACACATCATTACTTACAGTCCTGTTCAAGGATGTTTCTTACCGACAATTTAGGGTTTTGCTTAGCCTGTCGGTCTACAATTGCAGTGTACTTGGTGTTGAAAACCTTGCGTCCCAACAATCTATTTACCGTCCACATTATTTTGCCCATGTGCATGTCGCGCTCCTGCTGCGTACTATTCTCGAAGTTGCGCATCGGGTAAAGGCTCAACAAGTAGAAACTCATACAGTCGGGCACTATCTGCTCGCGAGTCATCTGCTGACGCTGCTCTTTGGTATAGAAGCGACGGTATGGCTCAAAGTCCTTGCCTAAATATTTGTCAAGTGATATGCCAATGGTGTTGTCGCCTATCACAATGCTTTGATTGAGAGCACTTATCTGGGTATATATTGTGGGTATTTTTATCTCAGGACATATCTTCTGGAGTTTCTTAAACGCATCGCTCAATTGAGTATTGATGTCGCTCATATTGGCATACTGCATATCTGTCTCGGCTATGATAGTCTGAAGGATTGTATCCTGATAGAAATTCAGAAGCTTTGTGTTAATGCCAGCATCATTCACCTCGCCCAACTGCAGTATATCCTCAATAAGCATACGCGTCTGTTTGGGATAGTCGATGTTCATCTGCTGAAGAGCCGAGAAATCGCCCGTAGTGAGATAACGGCTTTCAAGACGATCATAACGCTGCACCTGTACAAGCGTCGGATGACCTTCTTCACCAAACTGTTTCAACTTAAACTCGCAAGCAGTTGAAACTAAAATGATGGCTGTTACTATAATAATATAAATCTTTCTCACAATAGGCTTCTTGTTATTCTATAAAAGTGTTCATTAACACAATGCAAAAATACTAAAAAAGTTCTTTCTAAGCAACTTTTCAGCTAAAAAAGATTAAACAGCAGATACATTTCTGCCGTTTAACCATTAAAGAACACAAAATTTGTCGAATTTTAGCCTATTCTTTAATATTTCTATACGTGCAACATCCATGTACATAATACTGCCACAATATAGAATACGGTTTGCGCATAGCGTCTGTAGCCGATGTGCGCGAAGCCTGTATCTGCCTACGGTCGGCATCAAAATCCTTTCGCCACGCCTTAAAAGCCTTGCGACCATTGACCACCGCCTTGAACTCGCCAAGATTACGGTCGAGCAGCAACGACTTGAATGCTGCCACATAGTCGAGCACTCTTCTAATGCGCATAACATGTACCAGTTCGGCTTCAGGCAAGTTCTTGTAGAGCATCGTCAGATTGTTGCGGAAGTTGAGAAATGTCTTCATCGGATTACCCTTGGGCAAAGTTCCACCTCCAACATGATACACAACACTCTGCGGAACGCAATATATCTTTCTGCCGAGATTGCACAATCGCCAACAAAGGTCAATCTCTTCACAGTGCGCAAAGAACCGAGCGTCAAGTCCGCCAACACGCCAGTAGTCCTCACGGCGTATCATCAGCGCTGCACCAGTTGCCCACATCACCTCGCACGGGTCATCGTATTGCCCTTGATCCTTCTCTACGGTATCGAACACACGTCCACGGCAGAACGGATAGCCATAGCGGTCGATGTATCCACCGCTTGCACCTGCATATTCAAACATGTCGCGCGAATGCTCGGCACGAAGCTTTGGCTGGCATGCTGCAACCTCCGGATTAGCATCCATAAAATCAATGAGACGCTCCATCCAGCCTTCAGTCACCTCAACGTCACTGTTGAGGAGCATATAGTATTCATAGTCCACCTGCTCCAATGCACGATTGTAGCCACCGGCAAAGCCATAGTTCTTGTCAAGTATAATTGTACGAACAGTAGGAAACTCAGTCTTGAGAAAGGCAAGCGAGTCGTCCTTTGAATCATTGTCGGCTACGATTATATCGGCAACATCAGACGAGTGCTCAATTACCGAAGGAAGGAAGCGGCGCATCATTGCCGCTCCATTCCAGTTAAGTATTACGATTGCAACTTTCTTCATGATCACTTTTCACTCTTCACATTTTCACTTAAACGATTTCCGCCTTCAATGCCGACTTATCGTGATTGAAGTCGCCAAGACGAACACGAATTAGCTGGTTGTCATATTCCTCCTTAGCATCGCGTGGCGAAAGTTCTACACGCACATAGTTCTTGGTGAAGCCATGCATAGCACGTCCACGCGAAGCCTTTTCAAAGAGCACTTCCTGTTCCGTACCTTTATAGCGTGCATAAAAGTCTATACGCTTCTGCTCGCTCATTTCGAGCAATCGCTTGCTGCGCAACTTCTTGTCGGCATCGCTAACAATATAAGGAATACGCAATGCTGCTGTGCCAGGACGCTCGCTGTACGGGAACACATGGAGCTGTGTTACGTCAACACCATCAAGGAAATCGTAGCACTCTTCAAAACACTCCGGTGTCTCGCCACGACATCCCACCATCACGTCTACACCAATAAATGCGTCGGGCATACGCTCCTTTATCAGCGCTATCTTGCGCGCAAACAATGCTTTGTCATAACGGCGGTGCATCAGACGCAGAACCTCATCGCTACCACTCTGCAACGGAACATGGAAATGTGGCATAAAGGCACGACTCTGAGCACAGTAGTCGATAAGCTCATCAGTCAAAAGATCGGGCTCCATACTGCTGATGCGATAGCGCTCGATGCCTTCAACACGGTCAAGAGCCTTAACAAGATCAACAAAGCTCTCGCCTGTAGTCTTGCCGAAGTCACCGATATTCACACCTGTAAGCACTATCTCCTTGCCTCCTTCAGCAGCAGCCTGCTCAGCCTGTGCCACCAGCGAACTGATAGTCGGGTTGCGCGAATTGCCTCGGGCATATGGTATAGTACAATATGTACAATAGTAGTCGCAACCATCCTGTACCTTCAAGAAATAACGTGTACGGTTGCCACGCGAGCATGACGGAGCAAACGACTTGATGTTCTTGGTCTTAACCGAGTAATAACGGTGAAGCGAATCCTGTCCTGTCTGCTGCATATGTTCGGCATCCGACTCCTTAGCAGTCCAAGCATCGCTCAAAAACTGTATAAGGTCGGCTTTCTCATTGGAGCCAAGCACCAGGTCAACACCATCAATCTTGCTCACTCTCTCCGACTCCAACTGAGCGTAACATCCCGTTACAGCCACAAAAGCACCGGGATTATTACGCACCATACGATTAATTGCCTGTCGGCACTTATGGTCGGCAACTTCTGTCACCGAACATGTATTGATAAGACACAAGTCGGCCTTCTCGCCCTCTTTTGCCGCAACCACGCCCAACTCCTGCAACATCTGGCCGAATGTAGATGTCTCGGAGAAGTTGAGTTTGCAGCCAAGCGTATAGTAAGCTGCCCTCTTATTCTGAAAAACTGAAGTATTTATCATTTCACATTATATATAATATATAAAAGCCAACTGTGGCTTAACAGGTGCAAAGATAGTAAAAAGATTTTATGAATGATGTTTTGTACGCACACAAAACAACAAAATGACGTCAAAAGTGGTATCAGAGAGACCTGTCAAAAAGATTAACATTCGTTTACAGTCTGTATCTTGTTGATTTTCAATACATTCCAAATGGGTTACAAAATTCTCAAAAAAAAAACCTAAAAAGTTGAACGTTGTATCAAAAAAATATATACCTTTGCAATGTTTTAATAAACAAATGATTGTTTTACAGATTTAAAAAAGCAAAGAAAATGAAGAAATTGGTTTTAATGTTCGTAGCTATCGCAGCTATCTCTTTCGCATCATGTGGTAACAAGACTGCAGCTCCTGCTGCTAACGCTGACAGCGATACCGTTCAGGTAGCTGACACAACTGTTGACACAACTGCTGTTGCTGCTGATACAACTGTAGCTGAGTAATAGTTAGCTCGAACAGAAGAAATGAGAGATTAACCGCTGACCCTCAGGGTCGGCGGTTTTTTTATGTCCTTACCGCTACAACCATCTGAATCAGTATGAACACCAAGACAATTCTATCAATCATCGGCATAACATTAGCCAATATAACAAGTACCACAACATACGCTATCGGTACAAATAGTGAGAATAAGGGTGCTGACATTACATTAGTCACTGCAACAACAAAACAATGGCAAGCCGGAAGAATTGTCAGCATGGCAGAAATCAAGAAAAACGGACTTGAACATTATTTCTGCAAGAGAAATATAGACAACCCAATATTTGCACGCATATACGGAAAGTCGTACAAAACCAACTGCACACTGCCTCGCACCGAGCTGCGCTATCTGCAGCTGTTGCACTACACAGTTGACGGACGGATAATGACTGGCGAGATGATTTGCCATAAGGACATAGCCAACGATCTGATTGAGATATTCCGCAAATTGTATGACGCTCACTACCCTATTGAGCGTATGCAGCTTATTGACGACTTCGGCGCCGACGACGTGACATCAATGAACAACAACAACACATCGTGCTTCAACTACAGAGCTGTAGCCGGCTCAAAGAAACTGTCAAAGCACAGTATGGGCAAAGCAGTAGACATAAATCCACTTTACAACCCCTACGTAAAGCACCGCCCCAACGGAAAGACAATTGTCAACCCCGAGAAAGGACGCCAATATGCCAACCGAAGCAAACAATTCGAATACAAGATTGACCGCAACGACCTTGCCTACCGCCTGTTTACGCAGCACGGATTTACATGGGGAGGCGGCTGGCGTTCGCTGAAAGACTACCAGCACTTCGAGAAATGACAGCTGTCTATATATTCTTACCTAACCCCACCCTTAGCTATCTTGAATGTCTTTGCCCCGTACTTCACTATATACACGCCCACATATGCCTTGTTATTCACAAACGAGGCATAAGGCATACTACCGAGCATAACTCCGCTAATGGAATAGACAGACACCATAGCCGACGGTTCAATAACCTCAGGACTGCCATAAACATCGCTTATTCCATTAGTTGCGTCATTCAGTTCCACATTGCGCCAATCGCTCCAGGGCTTTTCCACTCCTCGCTTTACAGCCTGAACACGCCATCGATACACCACATTGGGCTGTAGCGAAGTGAATTCATATTCTGTGTCATACACATTATATATATATATCACATCGCCCGCGGCACGCGTTGCTGCAAAGTCGCTCTCCGAGAAAGCGCCATCATATATACCAATTGAATATATATAGCATCGTGCAGTAGGCGCAACATAAAGGTTGAAAGGCTTGCAATACTGATTGTCAAATACTATCAGCTGCCGTTTTCCGTCAGCAACAATATTTGTTCTATCAATAACATTTCCTTCATAATCAATAAGCGACAACATGATATTCGGCTTATCATCCTTATAAGCGGCTGAAACAAAACTTATCGTGACCTTTCCAGACTTGTTGTTCTTGATATGTGGTGATATGAGGAAACTGTTTTGAGGAGTGGAAGTTCCAAGTTTAAGACATCCCACACCCTTAAATACATTATCGCCAGTCCACCCTTCATTACTCGTATGGGCATCAAGTCGTGACGACAAATCCGTAGTTCCGTCACTCTTATTTCCACTTCCCCAATCAGTGAAGTCTTCAGCCAAGAGCAATTTATCTTCGGGTGAAACCTTGCCAACCTTCTCTAATTGAACATTATAGTAATCGGCAAACTCCACTTCATTCCACGTAGCACGGAATGAATCAGAACCAGTCTGTTCAGAATGCAACTTTGTAGCCACCGAAGGAGCGCCACCCATAAACAAGAACGAAATCAATCCATCTGAACTCTCCTTGATTTCAGTCACAGGCTTGCCAAGCAACTTTGTTCCCGAACTGTTATTATTGAACAAAGTAGCCGCAGGCGACGAGTTGTCGGTCAACTTAGTATTGCCCGACGTACCCGGATAGGTGTCGCCTTTAAGCGATTTGCGGCTTCTATCGTTGTCGGCTGCCACTATGCCGAAGCGCGGATGCGACACATCCGTATTCACCTCATTGTATTCCCAAATCGAACTATAATAGTCAACATGAATGACAAGCAAGCCATGCGAAGGCAACTGCTTGTCAAATCCGGTCTGTTGGCGATTCTCAAAAATGTAATATTCACGTGGCTTATTGTCGTTATACACCACATACGATTTAGGCGACTCGCTAAAAGCAGGCAAGTCGTACACATCAGTAGGCTTGTCCAGCACCTCTGGTTGCATCCATCCGCTCACCCAACGCTGGTATGTGTTATAGCCAACGGGACAATAGCCATTGCCAGCATACGAACCATAGTCCATGACATCCCACAAGTCCATGCCAAAACAATCGCCACCAGACGTGTCGTATATATCGGGCAAACCCAGACAATGGCTGAACTCATGGCAAGCCGTACCTATACCAGCCATATTATTACTGCCATAGTCGTTCAGTTCGGCAGTACATCCATAGGTATTTATCTTCACCTTATTGAGAGTGAGGCTATAGCCGGCAGCCTTCAGAGTCCACTCATGCGGCCAAATGGTATTAGGGAGCAATGCCGGACGTGAAGCTTCGCCATAACCAGCGTATATAACGAACACCTGATCGACCTCGCCGTCGCCATCCCAATCATAATCGGCAAAGTTGACCTTATCGGCTACAAGCCGACAAGCCTCGTACACCATACCACCAGGATCCTTATCATTGCCACTATCGTCATTGCCACCATAATCAGCCATATTCTTCGATACAGTCACCGGTCCGACAACGTCAAACGACAAGTCGAACTGTCCATAGCTCTGACTATAAAAATAGTCATGCACCGAACCAGAGTTGCCGAGCGTGTTATAGCCCGACTTATTGAAGAAGTCGTTCCATTCGGCATTGTCATGAGCCGACTGCATCTTCACGTCTTGAAAATCAACAAGAATGACCAGACCCTTTCGCTTACCTATGATGCCAATGCCGTCGCCTCCCGTTGCACCTGCCATACGTGTATGTGCAGGTTCGGCAGCAGCCATTACATTCTGTCGCTTGGCAAAGCGTTGCAGACGAGCCTTGTTGCGCTTTGCCGCAAGCTTGGAAGCAAAGCCGGCAATGCGCTCCACCTCAGTCTTATGCCCTGCAAGAAAAGCCTTCTCCTTCGCCGAACGTCGCTCTGCGTCATGCGCCACCTGTGCCGAAGCACGCAGCACACCGTCATCAGCCATGTACGCATAACAATAAGCCTTGTCTGCGTTCATGGCTATCGGCATACCGTCTTCGGTAGACATAAAGTGGAAGTTCTCGTCGCCACGCACCATGACAGTAACCATACTGCCATCGGGTTGGCGCACCTGTGTCTTACAGCGCTTTGCCGGTACAGCCCATACGGCAACAGTACAGAGCAAGGCAACGAGAAAAGCGACGTTTCTATTATGCTTCATGGAGATTAAAAGCTATATCAATCTGTAAATCAGAGCACACACATTATTACAATCCCGAGAAATCATCTGGAGACAACAAGTTGTCTGACGACACCTCGCCAGAAACCGGCGACCAGCTACGCACGTAAATCTTCGGATGCTCCTCGTCATTGAAATCCCACAGCAGGAACACATATCCGTCGTCCATATATGTGCCGCCGTTGTAGCGTTGACTGTTCCAGCGCTGGCGCAGACGTACTCCATAGATATTCTCGCGCGACGAATGACGAACCAGTTCGATGTCGGAGAAGTCTACCTTGATATATCTGTTCACCCTGAACACATTGCGCAGATTGTTTATATACTGCGTCTTGGTCTGCTTGTTGAATATTATGTTCTTGCCCGGAATGCGAATGTCGGCATTAGATTGCGACGTAAGGTCTTTCCGCAACACGCGTCCGGTGATGATGAGAGCGTTGTCGCTGAAGATCTCGTCGATAGCATTAAGATTCTTCTCATCGTAATAGCTGCGGAAATCTTCAACAAACTTGAGTATCTCGCGACGCATACGCACATCCTTGACCGACATTCCGCCAGCCATCAGACTCATATAAGAGTTGTTGTCCATAGCCGTGCGCACGCCCGTAATCATACCATTGCGATTGAAGCTGATGGTCAGTTCCTTGTGTATTTCGCCCTTATACGTATTGTCAAGCGGCTTCATCTCTACCGGAATCTGGCGTATCTCAAACTCCTGCACATCACGCAGACAGTTCTGCACATTGGTCTTCCACTCGCAGCGGAAGCGCAGATTGGCCCACAAACTGCTCAGTCCGCCACGTGCAGTCTCAGTAATTCTAATGCCCGAGAAGTCAAGACTGCGTCCAGCCGACTCAGCATTATTGATTTCAGAAAGCAGAGCCGACACATTGCGCTCTACGTTTTGCTTCAGCTGTTCGTTGGAAATGCCACCGCTAAAGCGGAAAGTCACCTGTGCATGCAGCAACGCCACACCCACAAGCGACATTAATACTATTGTAGATAATCGTTTCATTAATATTAGTTCGATATGTTCACTATTTACTATTCAGTCTGACACACACGGCTGCACACCCCTTGAAGCGCGACATATCAGCCACAGCGCCGGTGCGCAAGTCGGTACGCTTGCCGTCGGTCTTTGGCGAAAGCACACCCACAACGTCCTTGTCCTCATTGACAGCGAGTATGTAGCAGCCTTCGACATTGCCCATTGTGCGTGGCGAACCATAGTCGCTCACCTCGCCTATGTTGCGCGCATTGTCCAGAATCCAGCGTGCCGACATGAATGTTTCCACACCAACGAGTCTGCTAATCACTTCGGGCGTAGCACTCGGAGCAGCAGGTCGCACCTCTGTCTGCACCTTGGTAGGCTGCGACTCACTATGATTCTGCACCTTAGGAGCCGACGGCTGAGCAGCATTGCCACCACCATTGGTCTGCATCAGAGCCAGTCGCGACTTCTCCACATACACAAACACCATAACGTCGGCACCACGCTGAATGTCAATACTCTTGACATGACTTTCGAGTTGAAGCGATGTTATAGTAGGCTGTTCCTCCTCCATCAACGCCATATTTATGCTGCCGAGCAGCATACTGAAAGCCGACACAAACGCCTTGTCCTGGTCGTGATCGGTAGCCTCAGCCGTATAGTACTTGCCCGAGAGCTTTATCTCGTTCATACGATCGGCTCCCGACTGTGCCCTTAGCCCCACAATACCAGCCAGGCAGAGCACCAAAGTCATCAAAAATCGACACTTACACTTCATCTTCTCTTGACATTTGTGGTTGGCGAATACAGATAGCCACGACCAGTAAGCACCAGCTTGTCGGTAGCGATGTCTGCCGTTTTGCACTCAACATTCAATACATGGTCGTAGCCCGACTTTGCATCATACAGAAAGAGCGACACTACAAGACGGCCGTCCTTGTATGACTCAACACCATAATAAGGTTTGCAACCCTTGCTAACGGCGTAGCCTACAAGCTGGCGCACCGTAGTGGTCAGCTCCTCCACCTTACGATTGGCGCATACGAAGCGTATCTTCATAGGCACATCGGCTACACCACTCCAAGCAGGCAGCACTATCAGGTTGCCGATACTCTGTACGGGAAACTGCCGACTGAACACCGGTTGCAATGCATTCGAGCCTGTATATATATAATAGGTGGAATTGGAGATGCGGCTGTCGGCATAAGTGCCACCCTTGCGCATATACAACCGCTTGCCATTGTCGGCAACTTCCTCCAGTCCCGCAGTATCTTTAGGCAGAACATCGGCAGCAACACGCTTGTCAGCAAAGCTCTTCAGTCCGCTGAGAAATCGGCGTTCCATCTCGCCACGCGACGAAAGCGACAGCACATCGTACCTTATAGGCACCTTGACATCAGCCATCACCTTACCGCCACGGCTCCATTGCACCTCGTATATACGGTCGTTGACACTCCGCACCGAACAGTCGGCAGAGTCGCCAAGCTGCAACAGCACGTTCCAGTCGCCCTTGACAAACGTCACATCCTTATAAAGCAGACGATTGGAAGATATGCCGAACTTGCGGTCGAGACAAGCATACTCCAGGAAGTCGTATATGGGCAGAGGCTGATCGCGACGCATGGCAGGATTGAACAGCGGAATACCGATGAAGTCAATATCCCCATTGTCAATCTTGCGCACCAATATGGTGCTGCCCTTCACCTTCATACGGGTGTCGCCTACAGCAAGCGAATCTGCCGACACATTCAGCCGCTGGGCTGCTGCACGAATATGGTCGGAGCTGTATCCGCCATCGGTAGCAGCACTCATGGGCACCGCTACGACGGCAAGAAAAGCCAGCGACAAAAACAATTTTCTCATTTTATCGATATATTACTGACGTACACAGATAAGTAACGGGGTCGGACGTCCACACCATAGCCTTCACCTTCTTTGCCATATCGGCATTGCGTTGCAGTCCGCCGAGTCCCTTCTCGTAAGCATCGGCAAGCACTACGGCAGCCTCACGTGTGAGATAGCCACCGCACATGGCACGCTGATAATAGTCGATGGCGGTAGTAAGATTTCGGTTTACAGCCTTGCCTTCATTATAAAGGTTGCCCAGATGACACAATGCAGGCACATATCCGCAGTCGGCCGACTGCTTGAACAGCTTCAGCGCACGCTCCTTGTCGGCAGCCACATCAGTTCCCTTTTCACAGCACAGAGCCAGTCCGTAAAGTCCGGCAGCATCGCCTTCGGCAGCCGCCTCTTCCAGATACTTAATCTTCTTTTTTCCGTTTGCCTTCTTCCACGCAGCGTCGTTGTAGCAGGCAGCAATAGCCACAGCCACATGCTTGTTGACGCGTTTCTCCAGAGCGGTGAAGCATTTCAGCGCAGCATCAACGTCCTTGTTATTGCCGTTAAGCATATTGATGCCGTTCATGTAGTGATACAGTGGCATACCGTGCCATCCGTTCTGACCGTTGTCAGAAGTAGCGTCGAGCTTGTCCTGTACATTGTTCATCATACCCTTGCGTGCTGCCAGAGCAATCCATGTCAGTCCGACATTATAGTCGGCCTTGACCTCGGTGCCGTTGCAGTATATCACGCCGAGATTCCACATCGCTGCGGGATTGCCATTAAATGCTACTGCCTTGTACAACTTTACAGCCTCAGCCACATTGCGGTCTACGCCGTCACCTTTATAATATAGGTCGCCGAGCAGAAGCTGGGCATTGGGAATATTGGCATTGGCTGCCTTCTTGAGCAGGGCGGCAGCCTTGGTCTTGTCTACAGCCGTGCCAAGTCCCTTGCACAGATACTCGCCACACTTGTACGAGGCGAAGTCGCTCTTCGGTGAAGCCATAGTCCAACGCTTCATTGCCTCGGGATATTTCTCAGCCGACTCATACATGCGTGCCGCTCCAAGCGTAGCGTCGAGCGAACCGGCATCCGAAGCCTTCACATAGTAGGCTATCGACTTGGCTGCATCCTTCTTGATGCTACCCACACCATATGAATAGATGTCGGCAAGCAGACAAGCGTCGTATACATTTGGCTTCTTGATGAAAGCCTTCTCACGATTCTTAACAAGAGCCACATTGCCCATCTTGACCGACTGCTTGTACAGTTTCACCGACATGAGCGAGTCCTGCTTTATGCCATTGCCATACTGATAGCACAGCGCCATATTGGCTACAGCCTCCGAATGGTTCTGCTTGGCAGCCAGACTCCACCACTTAAGGGCGGCAGTATAGTCCTTCTTCACCTTGCGACCCGTGTAGTAGCACACGCCAAGCAGGTTCTGCGCATCGGCCTTGCCAGCCGAAGCAGCCGCCGCAAGCTTCTTTATATCGAGCGTGTCGCCAACAGCCGCAGCCACCTGAGTGGCTGGTTTGGTCGGCTTTGTCGGCTTAGTCTTTTGCGCCATCATGGCTGTCGAGCATGCCATGAGCAGCGCCAGTGTCATTAACTTTTTCATACTGTTTAGTTGGTTGTGATGAATGTTGACGGTTTAGGTGGTCAGGATGTCCTGGTCGATATCGTTCATGTCGCCATCGTCGGGCGTATTGTCGGTATCGCCATGTGCCATATATCCACCCTCGCCAGAGTTCTCTGCCAGCAGACTCTCGCTGTCGCTGACGGTGAGAGTACCCGGTATCTCGCCTACGATATTGCCTGAAGCGTCGGCAACGAGGTTATACTGGTTGTTGCCGTCCACGTCAATCATATACAGCTGTTCGCCGTTCTCACCGGTAAACTGGGCTGCATTGAGCACCTGACCGTCTACGGTCTCAATCGTTCCGACATTTGTAATGGCAAGATTCTGGGCTTCGATGTCGCTTGGATCAACATATTCGCCCGTCAGAATATTGTTGGCTACGACGTCAGGGGCAACATCAGGTAGTCCGTCGATATCAATCTCGCCCGGAGCAATTGGGTCCGGCTCTATCGGATCGGGTTCTATTGGGTTAGGGTCGGGATTTGGTGTAGGTTCCGGATTGACGGGTGCTGGCTCTGGATTAACAGGTTCCGGCTCTACCGGAGTAGGCTCTATAGGCTCCTCATGTCCACCAGCCTGAGGTCCGTGCTGCTCGTTCTGCTGGGTTGTATTGTCCTCATTCTGAGTTTCGGCAGCAGGCTCTGCTGTCTTTTCGGGTTCCTTCTGTTCGTCTTCGGGCTTTACTTCGTCGGGCTTCACTACAGTAGGTTCAACAACAGGAGCGTCGTCATCAGCATCGCCATTGATTACTACGCCTGCAGCAAATGCGGTTCCGGCACCTGCAACGGCTGCACCTGCCATAGTAGCAGCAGTCTTCAAGCCTTCCTTCTTACCTTTCTTATTATCCTCGATAGGTTGTGTACTCATAATCGTTATGTTTTTTGATGGTTAATATTATGTTTACGATTGCAAAGTTAGTTTTATTTTTTGATGTCGCCAAACGTTTTCGGGTCGGATAAACGAAGTGGGCAGGTTTGCTGACGAAACCATAAGTTTAGCTGACGAACTGCCCTTTATCCACACTCTACCACTTCGACGTGACGTCTTTCCACCAGCGTCTGATTCTGTCGGAAATGGAATCGTTGTCGTCGAAGACGCTCTCTATAGCCGTCTCGCACGTAGAATTGACCGTAGGGTCGCCCTCCTCGTGCTCCACATCAGCCACCTCCACTATCCATGCCGTATTGTTGTCGTGGCTGTCGGCAGTCTGCTGCTGCAAGAGTTCGCCCTTCTGCTGCAGCGTAAGGTCGTCGGCAATAAGCAGTCGGGCCAAGTATTCCTCGCTCACGGCACCGTTAACGCCGTCGCTGCACAATAGGAACACATCGCCAGGACGCACGTCGGCAATCATATCGACAGTAGCCTGAGATATGCGACGTTGGCGGTCGGGCACAAACATGCAGCGTGTTATGATGTTGCGTTGCGGATGTTGCAGAGCATCCTCGGCAGTTATGTCGCCTCGTGCCACCATTTCAGCCACAAGCGAGTGGTCGGACGTGCGGAAAATTGTTCCCTCGTGAGGTCGCAATTGCAGTATCGGGCTGTCGCCTATATGAGCCACAAGCACTCCCCTACCGGTCATTACCATCATGGCAAGCGTGGTAGCCATGTGGTGGCTCACGCTGCGGTTGTCGTACAGACAGTCGTAGGCCCGGCACAATACTCGCTGCAGTTCGGCTACACCGAATGTGCCGCCATCGGCAAGAGTCTCCTCAACCATCCGCTCAACGGTCTCGGCTACAAGAGCACTCGCTACCTCACCACGCTCCAGTCCGCCTACTCCATCACACACAACGAAGCACCGTGTAGCTGTATCGGCAGCCTGCGGAGCTATCGAATCCTGCTGGCCTTTACGCTGTCCAATCTGCGTGTAGCCGTATGGTTGATTTATACTTATCTTCATAAAAATAACGGTTAATTTCTAAATGTAGTCCTTTTGGCTTGCAAAAGGATTCGTTTTGGAGTGCAAAAGGAGTCCTTTTACGAGGCAAAAGGGGTACTTTTGGAGGGCAAAAGGAGTCCTTTTGGAAAGCGAAGGACTTGGCTCTACAAATCGTTGACAGAAATGCCCAAATCCTCAAGTTCTCTTTTAGGGTCTTTATCTGTAAAGTGATAGTTTCCCTTTACCACTTTCTTCAGCCAATACAGATATTGTTCGTCGTCGGCATCGGTACCTTTTCCATATAGATAGCAATGAGACAGTTCATACATAGCATCTACATTTCCTTTCTCTGCAGCTATCTTATAATAAGCGAAGGCTTCAGTGTCCTTTTTTTCAGAGCTTAAGATTTCAGCATATCTAAAGCAGCAATAACTGTTGCCATGCTCAGCACCCTGACGATACAAATCATTGGATTTTTCTTTATTTGCACTAACACCTACTCCATAGCTATAGATATAGGCAAGGTCGCTATATGCCCCGACATCTCCCTTAGCCACTCTGTCTTCATAACAACGAACACGTTCTGCAAGATATTTGTTAGCCATCGCCGTATCATTCAACCCATAAATTTCATTCTTGTAAATAGAACTAAGACGAAACATAGCTTCAGGCACGCCACGCTGCGCTGCAGCCTTCAACAGTCCGAAGCCTTTGTATGGAGATTTCTTGTATGCAGCATTCTCAAAATACTTATTCCCCTCTTCATACATTTTCTGTGGAGTCAAACCTACAAGGTCTTTTGCCTCGGCATCCTTAAAGAGTGTAGGGTCATATATGCTCCTGCCACCCAACCGCTTATACTCACGGTAGGCTTCGGAATACTCGATGGAAAAGGAGGCTGAGAGAAACGATTTCTTTAAATACTCTTTTGCCTTTTCCAAATCCTTTGTTACGCCATTGCCATTTTCGTACAAAAGGGCGAGTTCATAGCAGGAATGCTCTCTCCAATTGGAATTGGCTGATGCCTCATAGCAGATACGGGCCTTTTCAAAATCATTCTTTTTCTTGTAATGGTTGCCAAGATGATAGCCTATCCAGCTTCCTCCAGCTTCAGACAACGCCTTAAGACCGAAATATTCAAACAAATCCTGATTTCCTTCAATACTATATATCAATGCAGCATAAGCAAAGGACGGGGCATAACCCTTTGAAGCCAGGTTCTTGATTGTCACTTTATCCTCCTCAGTCCAATAGCTAAAACTATTTTGACAGACATTTTCATACCGTGCCTTCATCTTATTCAGTTCTACTGCCGAATACCTGATTGCACCAGCAAGAATATTGTCCACCTTTTTCTTCAGAGCTATTGTCTTTTCGTCCTGTATGTTAAGTCCACCGTTACTATTTAGACCGGCAGCCCGTTTTGGCTCAACAAGCACCAAATCAAAGGTGGCACCACTTTCAAGATGCTTGAATCCATAATCGATGAAGTTGATTGACAATGGATAATGATTCTTGAACGACAGTTCAATAAAGGGGGTCACCGATGTGATATACAACAGTTTGGTTTGACCTTCAACAACGACATCACCTATATTGCCATTGCTGCAAGATACGATATCGTCTGACACGGAAACTCTCAGCAAAGCACACGCCTTGCCGTTCAGGTCGGTTCTCATTTCGGTATGAGCACTATTTCCAGCCGGCGACTTTCTCAACGACTCCACTGTGAGTTTCTGTGCATTGAGCATCAACGTCTCAAACAGAAACAATATTATAAATAACGTATGTTTTGACATAAATTTCAAATATTACTTTTTGTCATTTCTATTATTTTCCATCAATGGAAACACTTAACTTCTGGAGTTCACTCTTTGCTTTGTCTTTCAGATAATATGAGGTTTTGCATGTTTCCTTCAGCCAATAAACATACATATTATCATCTGCCTCTGTACCGTATGCATCCTTATAACAATGCGCAAGACTGTACATAGCATTTCCATGCCCCATCTCGGCTGCTGTCTTATAGTGTTGGAAGGCTTCCTTCGGTTTATCTTCACGCTTTAATATCCCAGCCAAACAATAGTGACAATGACTGCTACCGAGATTTGCACCACGCAGATAAATGTCCTTTGCCTTTGCTATATCTTTGGCTACACCATTCCCATATTCATAGATACCAGCCAAAGTACTAAAAGCCCCAACTTCATTTTGAGCGACCTTAGCCTCGTAATACTCAAATCGCTTAGTCAAATAATAGTTTGCCTTGACAGTATCATTTAATCCATAAAGCGGGTTCTTATACATCTTTGCTATGCTTTCCATGGCATCTGGCACACCCCTATCGGCTGCTGCCTTATAAAAGGCAAATGCCTTATATGGATCTCTCTTCCCCATAAAGCCATCTTCATAATCGCTTCCCTTTCTATAAATTTCCTTTGGTGAAAGACCTGCCAAATCAGCCTCGTCAGCATCCTTAAAAAGCGAGACATCAAAAGCATTACCACCAGCAAGGCGCTTGTAGGCTCGATAGCCGTCAGTATATTCCATGCCCAGTGATGCTGCCATAAAGGATTTTCTATAACACTCCTTCGCTTTCTCAATGTCTTTATCTACACCCAAACCATTCTCGTAGAGAACACCCATATTGTAATACGATTCTTCAGTCCTTGATTCTTTAGCAGCATCATAACAGACGAACGCTTTCTTATAATCACCTTTCTTCTTATAACGATCACCCAGTGCTATACCAAGCCATTTTCCTTCAGAATTAGACAAAGCCTTCATTCCATAATACTCGTACAACGAATCATTATCTGCACAAGCATTTGCAGCATAACTATATGCCGGCACATATCCCTTGGCAGCAAGATTCTTGAATGAAGCATCTGCTAAGGCTCTTTGATTATTATAGCTCCTTTTTTTGGCTATTTCAAATTTCAACTTCATACTGGCAAGTTCAGACTGGGTATAATGTCTGTCTTTACCATCTATAAGCACTTCCTCTTCCTTTACACTCTGCTTATCGCTTTGCTTGGCAGACAACACATCCTCAACCAACATCAGGTCGTATGTGCTCGCTTCGTCAAGTTTTGGTATTCCATATTTGGCAAAATCAACAACTATAGAATTGTGTTTACTGAAAGACAATTCTATAGAAGACGTTGTTGTTGTAACATAAATAAACTTTACGATACCTTTGTTTTCTACATTACCTATCTTCCAACTGCATTCAGTTATGTCGTCCATTACCATCACCTTAATCAATGCACACTGTTTGCCGTTAAGATCCACACGCGGACTCTTACGGGCACTCAAGTCGTTGGGGCGAAGCTTCAACGACTCGACGGCAAGGCGCTGGGCTGATGCGGCCAACGACATAAAGAGGAACAGTATTATTAGCTTTAGCTTGTTCATATTCTTATTATTTTAAAGTTTCAGATGTAATGATTAATAACCAAGGCGCTTTAAGGCTTCCTTGCAAGAATAGTTATTTTTCGCTGCACCTTTTTTATACCAGTAAACGGCTTGATCAATGCTCTTTTCTACGCCTTCACCTTCTTCGTAGCAGCGTCCTAAATTCCACATAGCAACACCATTACCTAAGTCGGCAGCTTTGCGAAACCATTTCACAGCTTCCTGCTTATTCATTGCTACACCTTTACCATCCTTGTATAATTCACCAAGCGCCTCCATTGCATCAGGATTGTTTTGTTGAGCTGATTTACGAAACCATTTCATTCCCTCAACGGGATCATCCAGGCTCTTATCTGGAAGTTTATGATTTATACGATAATAAATAAGATCACCAGAATAACAATAATGAGCACCAATAAGATATGCTTGAAATCCATCCGTTTCATCCTCAGCCAATGCCTTACGTATGGCCAAACCCTTGTCTATATCATATGCTGTTCCTCTTCCGTTTAGGTAGCAATCCGCCAAAGCCGACATTGCATTTCTGTCTCCTAAATCAGCACCTATCTTGTAATACTTATAAGCAGACGCTGCATCCTTTACTGTTATACCATTGCCTTCTTCATAATAGTACCCCAAAGTAAAAGCAGCTGGTCCATAACCGCTAACAATAGCTTTTTCATACCATTCAAATGCTTTCTTAACATCAGCCTTACAACCTCTGCCTTTTTCATAATAATAGGCAAGATTATATTGTGCACGAGGATTACCAGCAACTGCTGCCTTCTTGCATAACTTAAAAGCCTTGTCATAGTCTTTAGCTTTTTCTGCCTCAACAGAATGCTCAAATATATCTTCCACTGGCGTATAGATACTATTACGATGTGAAACATTTGGAGTCGAACTGGGCTCCGTTTTTACTTCTGTATCAGGTTCTGTCTTGACTTCCGGCTTAGGTTCTGTCTTTGCCTCTACTTTAGTTTCAGTTGTATATTCTATCTTTTGTACGCCATTCCCCATCATCATCTGCATGGCATCAACGAGGTTAAGCTCGTAGGTGGAGTTGCCTTCGAGATGCTTGTATCCGTAGTCGGCGAAGTTGATAGTGAGGGGATAATGATACTGGAAGGACAGTTCGATAGAGGGAGTTGCTGATGTTATGAATATCAGTTTCACCGGTCCTTCGGTCACAATATCACCAATATTGCCACTACTGCACTTCGTAATGTCGTCAAGCACCATCACCTTCAGCAATGCACACGGCTTGCCGTTAAGGTCATGGCGTTGGTTCTTAACGTTACGGGCACTCAAATCGTTGGGTCGAAGCTTCAACGACTCAACGGCAAGACGCTGGGCTGATGCTGCCAACGACATAAAGAGGAATAAAAATATCAACTTGATTCTATTCATAAAACTCATAAAATATAATAATAGATTACTGACCGACACTCATTGCAAGCCTTAATCCGAGATAGTTCATACGTCCGTGCGGATATTCATATCCACGCGTCCAAACATAGCAATCGCCCTTCACGCTATCCCAACTGCCTCCACGCTTGCAACGCAATGTGCCTTCGGAAGGACCTTTAGGATTGGTTTGCGCGCGCAAGCCATACGGCTCCCACCAGTCGGCACACCACTCATAAGCATTGCCCGACATATCGTACAGACCAAGTTCATTGGGTTGTTTACCACCAACGGGATGCGAATAGGCATTGCCCGATACTGCACTCTTTATTGCAGCCGACTTGCTCCAGTACCACGCAACATCATCTATCTTGGCACTTCCTGCATAGTCGTAGCCCTTACTCTTGTTGCCACCACGCGCAGCATATTCCCATTCCGCCTCAGTAGGCAAACGGAATGTCATGCCTGTAAGAGCATTCAGCTTAGAGATGAACTCCTGACAGTCGTCCCAACTAACATTGTCAACCGGATAAGAGGTAACATCAACAAAGTTGTGAGCCGACGGATTACGCCCCATTACAGCTTGCCACTCCTCCTGCGTAACCTCATATTTGCAGATATAGAAATCGGAGAGAGTGACGCTGTGCTGGTTTTTCACGTCATCAGTTGCCTTGCGGTTGTCGCTGCCCATAATGAATGTTCCACCATCTACACGCACCATATTACGAACGATATTAGCCAACACTGGGTCGCTTATGCCGTCAGCAGACAATTCACGTCTACCTGTATTTGAAGCAGCCTTAGTTGATGCGGATTCGTCTGCAATAGTAAGCACATAAGTGGTGCCGCCCGACAGCGTGCGCTCTCCATAATCGGCAAAGACGACCCTAAGCGGATAGTGTTTTTTGAACTTCATGACAATATGCGGAGCCGCTGGCGTGACATAAACCAGCTTCTCCATACCTTCATTTACCGCATCGCCAATGCTTCCCTCACAACTTACAATATCATCCGTTACACGTACCTTCAACAACGCACATTGCCTGCCGTTCAAGTCTTGACGTGGTTGGCGGCGAGCTGTAAGGTCGGTGGGCAAAGACTCAAACGACCTTATGCGCAGTTCTTGGGCTGAGGCATTAATCAATCCTAATATTGCAAAAAGCGCAATCACCAATATCTTCATAGTCTAAAATCTTAAATATCTGTATGTTCCAAGATTGTCATAAGTGAAAATCGCATTGTCATCCCTTCTTTCTATCCTTATCCATTTCACATACGACGGTGCTTTACCTTTCGGTGTAATGTAAATCACATTTCCCGACACTCTGGCGTTATACTTAGTGTCGCCGTCCTGCCTGCCGTTCCATTCCAAGACACCGTTATGCAAGAGCATGTATTCCCCTGAACCGAAAAACGTATTCAGTTCCTTGCCGTCTTTATATCCTCCATATTTGAATAGCGACAGCTTATTATTCTCATAATCAGACCAGTTGGTTCCAGTTGCATCCCTTCTCAAACTGCGACCATTACCTCTGTCTACATTTTGTGTTGTAGTGGCTGTTGAAGTTTGTTGTGCAGTATTGGCATTCTGACTATTGCCATTGCCCATCATCATCTGCATGGCATCAACGAGGTTAAGCTCGTAGGTGGAGTTGCCTTCGAGGTGCTTGTATCCATAATCGGCAAAGTTGATAGTGAGGGGATAATGATACTGGAAGGACAGTTCGATTGATGGAGTTGCTGACGTTATGTATATCAGCTTTACCGGTCCTTCGGTCACAATATCACCTATGTTGCCGCTACTACACTTCGTAATATCATCAAGCACCATCACCTTCAGCAATGCACACGGCTTGCCGTTAAGGTCATGGCGCTGGTTCTTAACGTTACGGGCACTCAAGTCGTTAGGCCGAAGCTTCAACGACTCAACGGCAAGACGCTGGGCTGATGCTGCCAACGACATAAAGAGGAACAGTATTGTTAGCTTTAGCTTGTTCATATTCTTATTATTATTGAGTTTCAGATGTAATGATTAATAACCAAGACGTTTTAAGGCTTCACGGCACTTGTCGGAATACTCATCATTACCTATGCCCCTTTTATACATAAATATAGCAGCGGTAACATTCTTTTCCACACCATAACCATTCTCGTAACATTGTCCCAGATTATATATTGCTTCATAACTACCCAAGTCGGCAGCCTTACTATACCATTTAACAGCTTCTTCCTTGTTCATCTTCACTCCATGGCCATACATATAGCAATCGCCAATACCTACCATTCCGTTCGGATTATTCTGGGCTACAGCCTTTTGATACCATTTTAAAGCCTCGACATAGTCAGATTTTACACCTTGGCCTTTATAATACATAAAGCCTACATTATTCTGTGCAGCAGAATGTCCACTGTTTGCAGCCTTGGTAAACCATTGGAGAGCCTTAGAGAAATCCTGCTCCACACCAAGTCCTACATAATAAGATAGACCGACACTAAATTGCGCTTCTGTTTGGCCTTGTTCAGCAGCCCTACTAAACCATTTAAATGCAATGTCATAATCTGCCGTTACACCTTGGCCTTGCGAATACATAAAGCCAAGGTTATATTGTGCATCAGCAGAACCACTATCCGCAGCCTTGTTTAACCATTTTAATGCTTCCTGATAATCTTGTACCAGTCCTTTTCCTTCATGGTACATAACACCTACAGAATACTGAGCATCTAAATTTCCTTGTTTCGCAGCTTTAAGAAACCATTCAGAAGCCTTGCCTAAATCCTTAGCAACGCCTTCTCCATTATAATACATGAACCCAACTTTGTTTTGAGAATAAATGTCATTCAGTTCAGCCGCAGACATATAATGTTTGAAGGCATCGCCATATTGTTTTTTTTCATATAGCACATCAGCCTGGTTTCGTTCATCTTCTTTTTTCTTATTGTTATCTGCCACCCTCTTTTCCCAATATTTTAACAAAAAAGGATTAGAAGCATCATCTTTCTTATCGTTCTGGTTACCTGAGGTCTGTGTTGTTGTGGTTGTCGTGGAAGCAGATTGTGTATTAACAGTCTGATGCTGTGAAGGTTGACGTACACCTACTGGCTGCGCTGCATTTCCATTCTCCATCATCATCTGCAGGGCATCAACAAGGCGCAACTCGTAGGTTGCGCAGCCCTCAAGCTTAGTCACGCCATAATCAGCAAAGGTTATGGTGAGCGGATAATGATACTTGAAATTGAGCGTTACGCTTCTTACAACACTCGGCAAATACACGAGTTTCATAACGCCACTTGTCGCAATGTCTCCGATGTTAGACTTATTGCAATCGGTAATGTCGTCCATTACCATTATCTTAAGCATTGCGCAAGGCTTGCCGTTCAAGTCAAGACGTTGCTGCTTGCGTGCTGTAAGATCCATAGGTAGGGGTGTGAACGACTTGACGCGCAATTCCTGCGCGCCAGCCGTCAATATGCTTGATAAGAATACTATTATAAATAAAAGGTGTCTCATATCAGGTTTTCGTTATCTCACAAATGTCTCTACTTTCTCGCCATCGTGATACAATGCACCACTCTGAAGCACACCGTTCTCACAAAAACCTACTACATAGTCGCCCGACTGAGCTGTAGTAGAACATCCGGAAATAGAATGACTGCTGCGAAAACGCATTGTACCATTGCCATGAGGTTTGCCTGCACGCAAGCCACCGGTCCATGTAGCGTAACCAAGATTTACAGTACCGTTGGTTGGCATAGAAGCCGTTGAAGCATCAGCAGAAGATGTTGATGGTTTCTTAGCAGACTCCTTCTTCGGTTGCTTGTCTGCTGTTGCAGGCTCAACAGTTGGCTTTGCACCTGCCTTCTGCTCATCAGTCTTCACGTTATCGGCATTGGCATCAGCCGATACCTTATTATATATATGTGCAGTATCAGCAAGAGTAGAGTCGTTTTGCGCTACAGTAGGATTTGAAGGGGACGGCTGCTGACCGCCATTTCCCAATTTACCTACAGCCATCACTACAAGAACGATGACAACAACCACTGCCACGGCTATTCCGGCAAAACGAATCATCTTGCTATGGTCGGTATTGTCATCGTCAATTGTAGGGTCGGTAACACGACCTCCATTCATTCCCTGTATTCCAGCAGCATTGCCAGCATTGGCAGAACCGCTCAACTGAGCAAGGAAAGCATTGATTGACGGAGTACGCTGTTGTGCATTCTGCGCCATTCCCGACACAATAGTGTCTATAGTGCGCTCGGTTACGTTAGAGGGCATTGCGAGATATACCGAACGTTTGCTTATCTGCGAAGCATCGTCGGGGTCCTTGCCCGTAAGCATAAAGAACAATGTGGCACTAAGCGAGTAGACATCGTACGACGGAACGAATGTCCTGTCGGCACCATGCTGCTTGAGTTCAAGAGCCGAATAACCTTCGGTATATCCGCCAACCACATGATTTGTCTTAGCCTTGCCATTGTTGTAGAACATGGCCTGACCGAAATCTATCAGCACGGGCACCATCTTGCCGTCATGTCCTGGACACATCATTATGTTGTTGGGCTTTACATCGAGATGAAGTATCTGCTGATTGTGCAGATAGGCAAGCGCTCCTGCCACAAGGCGTATTATGCGGAGAGCTTCCTGCTCAGCAAGCATACCGCCACGCTCCATCACATACTGGTCGAGCGAAGTGTTGCCAAGATGCTTCATGACATAATAAACCGTGTTGTTCTGCTCGAACACTTCATTGACCGGCACTATACCCTCGTGCTTCAATCCGTGCAATATATTAGCCTCAGTATAGAAATCAGCCTTGGCAGCATTGAAACGTGAAGCATTGGAAGCGTCGGCTACAGTAACGCTACCGTCTGCAGCACGCGTACAGTACTTGGCAAAGTAGAATTCCTTGATGGTATATGTTGCCTCCTGGGCGATGTTCTCGTCCATGACAATGCCTTTGACAAGATAGGTATTACCGAAACCGCCACTATGGAGTGTACTCTCTATTGTATATTTACGTTTACCGTTAAGAACGGTGCCAACAGGCAGAAAATTGCTCATATTAACTCTGTATGTTTTTCTGTTTTGTTACTATTCTGATTGTATTAAGCCGAACTATACTATAATTCAATGCTCAACACTATAATTCTATGCTCAACTTGGTTCTTCCAAGAACAAACTTTGTTCCCGGTTCTACAACAAACGACTCGCCTACTGCATGACGCTTGCCATTGACAAGGACGGGATTGGTAGATTTGAGCACCTCAAACCAATAGCGATAGCTTCCACCACTTGCCTCAACCGTAATAGATACTGAACGGCGACTTACCGTCATATCGTCCTCAATCATTATGTCTGATGGCGACATAGCATCGGCACGACCTATTACATTGACTCCTATCTTAAGGTCGTATTCCTTGTGCTCCTTCATGAATATCATCTTGGTGCGAGTGACAACAACCTTTGCTATACGTCCGCCAGCCTTTCCTTCTGCCGTCCAGTTCTCTATACTATCAGTCGGTTTAATGCTTCGCTTCTGCTGCTGGGCTTGAGCCTGCTGGGCTTGAACTTGCTGCTGTGGTTGAGCTTGGGCTTGCTGGGCTTGAGTATGAACTTGCTGCTTGGGATGAGCTTGAGGCTGTTGAGCTTGAGGTTGAGGCTTCGGCTGTTGTGGCTGAGGGTTCGGCTGTTGCGGTTTAGTAGCTGCTGGATTAGCCTGAAGCAGCATAGCCTCAGTCACTTGCACTCTAAACTGCTTGCCACAACCTGCTGCAGGACACGTGAATGACAACACTCCCGGCTTGAGAGGCATATAGAATTTAACGGAATTGCCACAATACGGACATGCAGCATTTACAATAGGTCGCTTTGGTTTTTGCTCGGTAGAATCCATTTTTTCTGATTTAAATATATATTATTAACCAGTTTTGACGCTATTCTGTCATTACCACTTCATAAGTACAGTGTCGTGCAAAGTCTTAGGAGCAACGAGCTGCGGATGCTGCTTCTTGTCTGAATGCAGCAACACATCCTTATAGATATATCTGAACAGCTCCATAACCGTGACATTGCGGTCGGCATTGACATCACTCTTGCCACGCAAGCCCTTTATCAAGGCACGTGTAAAGAAGCCGGCACCTACAAGTCCCGACTCAGCCGAAGTCTCCGACTCGCGCGATGAAAGGAAAAGTATGTAACGAGGGTTTGACTTCACCATGTTTCTCCAGTTCATCTCAACAGGCAATGCCTTTGTACCAACTGCAGACGAGGCTGCCGATCCTGAGAAACAAGCATCAATATACACTACAATATCCTTAGTAAGACACTTGTTGAGTTCCTTGAAGAGTTCGGCATACGACAGCATCTTCATATTGCCAGTAGTGTATGTGCAGAGAATATTGGGAGCGCCGTGTCCGCTATACGAGAACACTACACGGTCGGAAGCAGTAGCCACCTTAGCCACCTTGCGTATCTGGGCTATGATATTGTCGCGCGTTGCATACTTCGACGTAAACAATGTAACCGAAGCGTTCTTCTCCTTATAAAGAGCCGCAATACTCTTGGCATCCTTAGACGATTGGGCGAGGTCGTGGTCGTTGCCCTCATAGTTTGACACTCCGGTTATGATAGCATATGTTTTCTGCGCATTGGCCGACAAGGCAAGCGCTACACAAAACAGTAAAGATAAAAGCTTTTTCATAATTATGTTGTTTTTGTTTGTTTTTATGAATGTGCCTTGCATACGGCACACATCTGCATTTGAAACTCTTTTTCTGTCAATATCTTCCCGCAATGCGGACATACAAGAAACTTACCGTAATAATCAGAGAAGCGTTGCTTGCTCTTGTCATTGCCCTGGAATATATTGATGACTGCAGTAAGAATGGTAGTAAACACAGCCGTCACCGAAACGCCATACACCTTGATTTCGGATGGAAGGAAAAGCGTAAGTATAAGTCCGATACATGCAGCAAGCATAGACGGCACATACTTAATGTATCCCCTGCGCTTTAAGCGCAAATCCATAGCAGCCTTATCCGACAGAGCTTTCTGATGTATCTCCAGCACATGACGAAACTCAGCACGATAATCGTTAGGGTCATCCTCTATGACATGGTGGGCAATGAACGAGAAACCCATCTGGGTCTGGTCGGCAAGCACAATGCGTGTAAACTCGCCTATCACCATACGTCGTATCTGACGCAGTTCGCCTTCATCGTCAATGATGAACGTGCCGTTTGTAGAGTTCAAGTCTTCGAGTGTCCACACACCATTGTCATCAATGGTGATGCGCGCATGTTGTCTGCTGACTCTCGTCTTTGTCAACGGTATAAGGAATTTCTGTGTTCCCTCCTTACCTATTATAAATTCTTTCATATAGATTTTGTTAAGTTTTCTGTTTTGTATCTTTCTTTACAACCGCACCGGCAATCATTCCCTTGTATGTCTTCAACAGTTGCTTGGGCACTTGCAAACTAATTGTAGCACCCATTCCGTCGGAAAGCGTAAGCCGCTGTGTCAAAAGGTTAATTCCATATAGAAACATCTGATTGACTATCAGACTTCTGCCCAATCGTACAAATGGGCAAACACCACCCTGACGCCATGAGTCGGAGAGCATAGCCTCTACTTTTGAGATACCAAGCGAGAGCGTAGTCTGAAGTCCTCCAATGTACTTTATCTTGGTACAATTGCCGTCTGCCATAATGTAGGCAATGTTGTCTACAAACAGCATGACAAGCTCGTCACGATTATTGATGCAAATCTTTCGCATACATTGTATATTGTTAACTGTACAAAAGTATAAAAAAAATAATAAATGCACAAATTTAGAACTTTTATATATGGCAATAAATATATTTTGATTTTAAATACGTAATTTTGCGTTACTATAATTAACAGATTAAGCATAACATATATGAACATACTTGAACTATCACAGACACGCTTCTCGGCACGCAAGTATACTGACGAGCCGGTAAGCGATGACGACCTTAACTATATCATGGAGTGTGTACGTATGGCTCCTTCGGCAGTCAACCGCCAGCCGTGGAAGTTTGTAATTGTACGCAACCAGGAGGCAAGAGAAAGTCTTTGGCGTGCATACGACCGCGAATGGTTTCGCACCGCCCCACTCTACATTGTATGTATGAAGAACAATGACGAATGCTGGACACGACGCTATGACGACAAGAAACATGGAGACGTTGATGTAGCTATAGCTACTGAGCACCTGTGTCTCGCTGCTGCTGAACGCGGACTGGGTACTTGCTGGGTGTGCAACTACGACACCAACGTTATGAGCGAGCTGTTGCCATCGACCGATTTCGAAGCAGTGGCTATCATACCCATTGGACATATAGCCGACGACTGCCCACGTGCTGAGAAGAAGCGCAAGGCTATGGAAGAGATAGTAGAAGAAATATAAACAAAAAAGAAAGACTGATGAAAAGAATATTAACAGCAGCACTCATGCTAATGGCGGTGCTTACCATCAATGCCCAAACAGCATTGAAGAAGGTGTACGACGAAAACATCGACCCGATGGAACAGATTGACAAAGCTCTTGTCAAGGCCCAAGCCGAAGGCAAGTATGTAGTATGCCAGGTAGGTGGCAACTGGTGTCCATGGTGTCTGCGATTTGCCGACTTTGCCGAGAAAGACCAGGCTGTCAACAAGGTGATTAACGATAACTTCGTTTACCTGCACGTCAACTACAATCCGCGCAAGGCAGGTGGCGAAGAGGCTGCAAAGAGAGACGCCCGTCTGATGCAGCGTCTTTACAATCCGGCACGTTTCGGATTCCCCGTATTCGTTGTGCTTGATGCCAATGGCAAGGTGCTGCACACACAAGACTCAAGTTTTCTTGAAGAAGAAAAGAGCTACAGCGAAAAGAAGGTGCTACGATTCTTCAACAACTGGACTCCTGCTGCTGTAGAAAACAAGAAATAAGATGTTGAGAACAAGATATAAACAGTAGAGAACAACTAATAAAAGGATAATAACAACAAACACACTAAAGAGTATGAAAAGAAAACTAATTTACGTTGCAGTAATGGCTGCAGCTATCATGGTTTCTTGCAATGGCAAGAAGACCGCACAGAACGAAGCAAACAACGATTCAACAAGCATAGCTGACACAACCGTTGCCGATGAGAATGTTGACTTGGCTACTGTTGCCGGCACTTACGAAGGCACACTGCCCGCTGCCGACTGCCCGGGCATTAAGACCGTACTCACTATCAATGCCGACAGCACATACGAGCTGAAGCAGGACTACATCGACCGTAAAGACGGACACGACGAAGCAAGCGGCGTGCTGCAAGTACTTGACGGAAAAGTCCTGATGCTTGTACGTCCGTCAAGCGGCGAACATACCTTCTATAAGGTTAAGGACAGCAAGAGCGTCGTTATGACCGACTCGCTTGGCAATGAGGCAGAAGGCGAAATGGCTAAGTTGTATGTGCTGACTAAGAAGTAAAAGAAACCTTTCTGAACTCTAAAAAACAACGGGAACAACAGACAATCAAATGTCTGCTGTTCCCGTATTTCGTATACAGTCATTTATTTTTTCTTCTTAGCCTTGGCATCAAATGTGTATGTAAACCTAAGGTTTGCATAGTGGTGTATGTAGTTTGCCGAAGATTCACTGCGCTGATATGCCGAGTAGTCACTTTCGTACCAAATGTCCTTGTTGAAAATATCATCAACATATAGCGACAGCCTGCACTTGTTCTTGCAGAAACCATAACTGACGCTTGCTTGCGACATAAGTTTGTGTCCGTTCATTGCTGAAGTGGCATAGCCCGAACGATAATCGTCAGACAATCGTATATACAGTTCGAACGGCGAGAGATGGAGCGTAGCTTCTATTCCAGCGCTGTTATATAGCGGATTGGTGTTGTACGAAGTGTCTTCGTAACGATAGCGGTTCCACTGCAAACGATTGAACAGCGTGAGCTGAACCTTCTCTGCCTCATACGAAAACTCCATGTTCTCGTCAATGCCAAGGCGCTTCTGCATGTTGAGGTCGGGAATGGCATTAGGGTCGACATTGTCAACAATCGTGAGGAATCCGTACGACTTCGACGTGAGCAACGCAAACTTGTTCATCAGTCGGAAGTATACGCCCAAACCCTGGTCGTAGTTGAATCCGAACTTCCACATGTCGCCACCCTTCACGTTCATCGGCTTCGACTCATACACACCCGTAGATGAGTTGTAGCGATAGAGTGTGGCAACGGGGTTGATGTTCTTGATGTACGATGCACTCAGTCCCATCACTATCTGCTTGCGCAGCCACATGCGGTGATAGTTGTACGTAGTGGTGTGGCTGTGCGAATTGCGCAACAAAGGGTTGCCCGTAGATATAGCGAGCGGGTCGATGGTATTGCGGTAGCCGAGAGTACTGACGAGGTCGGGCACTGTGGTGGTGTATGCAAACGAGAAGTCCATATTGCGCATACGGCTCATCTTCCACTTCAGGAATATCGACGGCTCGTAGGTTTGACTTATACGCACGGCTGTAGTGTCGAGCGGTCCGTAGCGGTAGTCGGTATTCTCACGATAGACATTCCAGCTGAACTTAGGCATAATCATCAGGGCCTTCACCGGTGTGATGGTCGACTTCAGCGTCAACTGGTTGGTCCACTTGTGCATAAGATTGCTCAGAGCATTTGTAGGATCAAGCGTTGTAGGTGTGCCGTCTACTACGTTCTGCTCGTTGTTGTCGGTGAAGAAATCGCGTGTAGTGCGTGTGCGTGAATAGGTCACGTTGTCGAGAATGTTGACATACACCTTCTTGCCAAACCAATAGTCGAACGAAGCACCAAGACGTGTGCTAAGATCATTGTTGCTGCGGTCGTAATACTGCCATACTGTCTCGCTTCGCTTTTCGCGCAGATACTCCAGATTGCGGTTGATGTGTGTGTCCTCATTGGCTCCATTAATGTTGGTGTAGCCTTGCAGAGAGAACGAGCCTTTCTTGCCGAGGAAGTGCTTCCACGTATAATCGATGTTGATGCCACGTGTCTGCTGTTCGGAAGACTGATAGTTGCGGTTGCGTGTGATGAGTCGTTCGTAGAGTGCGTCGCCGGGCTTGGCGGCAAGAGCAGCACTGAGCGAATGATATTCAAACTGGTTTGGCTCATAGCCATACGAGGCACCCTTGTTCTCATCAGTGTTTCGGATTTTCCCATATTCAGCCTTCACGTTCACACTGATAGTGTTCAGCGAGTCGGTGTAGGCGAAGAGACGTGCCTGCATCTGTGGGGCTATCTTATGTTTGTAACGATAGTTTTCCGATACGGCAAACGTGCGTTCCTGGTTGGGGAAGAAGGTCTCGGTAGACTGACCTGTTGTGTTCCAACCGTCGCTATGTCCCATATTTGCACTAATGTCAAAGCTATTGTTGTCGAATTTGTCAGCACCCTTAGTCTGCCAGTTGTGCTGATAATTGTACGACCCGTATTGGCTCTTGCCGTCGCCGTCGATATTAGCGTTCATTGAAGAATTCATGGTTCTGTCAATATAGCGATTGGCATTGTTTGCCTGTGCATAAACCATCTGCGGGTCGTGGTCGCTCAGCTTGCTGGCGGTGACATTAAACATGTAGCGCTTTTTGGTCTGATATTGCGCCTCAACATTGCCATACCACTTGTCAAGAAAACCTGGCTTCACCTGAATATCGAGCACATGGTCTTCATCGCCTTCATCCTTGCCTGTATGTCGAGCCAATTCCGACTTGCGGTCGTACAGCTTCAGCTTGCCTGCCACCTCGGCTGGCAACTGACCTATAATCTGGTCGCCACCAAACAAGTTCTTGCCATTCATCATCAAGCGTATGGGTTTGTTGTTCCAGTAGAGTTTGCCGTCACGGTTCTCCACTCCTGGCAACTTTTTGATGAGTTCGTCGAGACGTGCCCCCTCCTTCAGCTTGAATGCTTCGGGATTGAAAACAATGGTGTCGCCCGACATAGTGATGCGAGGCATCTTTGCCGTCACCTCCACATCCTTCAGCATAAGGGCAGTAGGCTGAAGCTTTATGATGCCAAGATCGGTAGTGTCATTCACTTCTTTACCGTAAGCATAGTCCACCTTGCGCGCATTCTTATATCCAATCATACTGAACGTGAACATGATGCGGCCCTCCCAACTTGCATTGAGAAAGAAGCAGCCAGTACTGTCGGTCTCAGCCTGATTCTGCATCGACCATCCTGGCTGTGGATTAATCTCGCTTCGTATTGTCGCTCCAATAAGTATCTCGCCCGTCTCGGCATTAACTATCTTACCCTTGAACGTGTCGGCATGACACACAGCCGAGTGCACAAGGCAGAGCAATAACACAACAAAAAGTTTCTTTAATACGTTTTCCATACGCTGATTATTTTAAATATGGTGCCAATTCTGACGTTTTGATTATATAACGTATTAAAGCATTATTTTTGAACAGCATTAACATGCATTAACAGCAACCAGCTAATATTTCTATCTGTTGTAATATATCACTGCTGGCATTATTATTAACGCCATGCTTGCAATATCTTACAATGCCATCCTTATCTACAACAATGGTCAATGGATAGCCCTCATTGCCCACTCTTTTGGTGAAATACGTGTCATTGGCAATATGCGTCCAATTAAAGCCTTCCTTCTCCGTGATTTGCTTCACCTTGTCGACATTCTCGAAATTGGCTGAAACGAACTGTACATCAGGATATTTGTCTTTCCACGTCGATAGGATTGGCATCTCCCTACGGCACGGTCCGCAACCAGAATACCACACATTTACAACCGTTACACGACCTTTAAGTGCATCCTTGGTCCATGTCTTGCCATCAATATCTTTCTCTACGAAATCATCCGGCAGAGCTTTGCCAACTATAAACTTTTCGACACCAGTTGAACTGATAAGCTTTTTCATCTTGGCAAAGTTCAGAGCTCCTTCCTCAAGTTGCTCACCATTAAGCACCTTCTCAAAAGGAATCTCATACTTCTTTATTGACTGCGGCACCTTGAAGTCGTCGCCTACCAAGAGATTTACAACCCTATTTCCGTCCTTATCAGCAAGAGCCATTATCGAACTGCTAATCTTAAAAGCCTCATCCATCGGCAATTCCTTAGAAAAATAATGTCCTCCAATTCTATACATTGGAACAATCTTGTCCTGTGCTATCATCTGAGATGCGACACATAAAAAGCCGAATAGTAACAATAGTTTTTTCATATATTGATTATTTCTTATCATAGTAATTCATTACACAAGCATCACTTTGTCTTGATAATACAGATATCATGCGTCTTGCCCACTTCCCCATAGTCCATAGCAGCCTTTGAGCCACGCTTCAGCACAACGATATTTGAGATTTTCGATGGTGCAATGTCTTTCACTTCCTGAGACGTTGCCGACTTGCCATCTACTACATACTGGACATTATCCTTGCTTGCCTTGGTGAAGATTTTCAGCACACCGTTCTTCCCTTTCTCTCCGTAGGCGTTGGCTACGTCTGACCCAGGCTTGTACACATTTATCGAACTAATGTCGCCAGGTTTGATATAGTTGATAGAGCCACTGTATTCCTTACCATCCACAACAAACAAAGCCTTTGATGTGATGTGCTGCACTTTAGACGTCACTTTCAATGGTCGGTTTTTCAAACTATCAGGCAATATGTCGTCAGTATGTACATTATAAATATCACCTTTTTCATTCTTGATAACATTAAACGAGAGAATCTTCTTTCCAGTTAGTTGCGAACCGTCGAAATTCTCTATCTTCTCGCCATTAATGATAAAGACGTTTTCTTGCGCATACGATGCTGCTGCCACAAAGAGCGCAATAAATGTAATGACAAAAAACTTTTTCATAAGTATAATATTTTAAGTTGTTTATTATTTCTATCGAGAGCTATAGGTTTTAATTGAGTGCAATAAGCTGACTGCTCAACTCATCGTCAGAACATGAGACAATGAATGAGGCAGACGTTCCATCATCATAACATTTGGTCACAATGTTTGCCTCACCCACTTTTCTTATTTCATAACTTTCCACCTGTTCGTTTGGTAATGTTACTGTAGCGATGATATTATCAACACTATTGACTACACTTGGTTCGACTGTAGGCAATCGCTTTTCGGTCAATCGCTTGGATTGAGTCTTCCTTTGAGTGTTATTATAAAGCCTTTCCTCTGTAGATTTTTCTATTGTGTCAGTATCATGTGTCTTGACAATGCCCACATCATATTTTACCTCGTCTGCCTTTTTAGGCTTTTCTACAGCAACAATTTTGTCTACAGCAGAAGTATTGTCTGTAAAAGCTGTCCATGGTCGGATAGCAACAAATGCCACTACTACTGCTGCACATGCCGCAACAGCCACCCAACGCCATACATGTGATGTATGCTTTGGCAGTATATGCGCTGCAGAGGGTTCAACAGCCACATCAGATGTGAGCATTGCATCAAGTTCCGCATTGCTGAAGTTGTAATCATCGGTCTTGAAGCTACGAAACATCTCCTTATATACCTGCCATTCCGCAGGAATATCATCAGCTGTATCGAAGTATTCTGCAAGCTGCTGTTCCTCAAGTTCTGTAGTCAGACCATCAACAAACTTGCCCAACAGTCGTTCTATATATTCTCTTGAGTATTTCATTGTTTTGCCTTTTTAAGATTCTTAATAAGTTCCATTCGTGCCTTGCTTATCATTCCACGCACCGAGCTTTCCGTAGTGCCGAGTATACGTGCAATATCTGCATACGGCATATTCTCGACGTTGCGCATCCGTATAATGGCACGATGCCTGTCGCTAAGTGCTCTGATACTCTGTTTCAGCATACGGTCACTCTCTTTAATTTCCAGTTGGTTATGCGGATTGTCAGCATTAGCCATATACCCAACCTTCTCTATCTGCACATTACATCTTGCATCACGAAGCATGTTAAGCGATACATTCCTACACACAACCGAAGCCATGTGCTGCATCTTTGTAGCATCCGCTATACGCTCACGTACAGTCCACAGTTTCAAGAGAGTTTCCTGAACAGCATCCTCAGCGTCAGAGCCATCCTTAAGATAGTGCATAGCCTGCTTGAGCAAACCATAGCGCAGACTCTCAGCACCATTCACAAACTCTTGTATTTCCACGTCATTTCTTTCTATTTGTTTTTACATTAATAATAACACAAGAGTTATTATTTCGCTACGCAAAACTAATATTTTTTATCATAAATCTCGATTATTATTAGTAAATTTGCCACATATAATATATAGTCACAGTCGTCAACCCGTAAATACTTTTCCATTATGAGATATCTTGACCCCAAAGCCGACCTTACTTTCAAAAAGATATTCGGCGAGCATAAGGATTTGCTCATCAGTCTTCTTAATGCTCTGTTGCCATTGGCTGACGACGAGCAGATCGAGAGTGTGGAGTATCTCTCGCCCGAACTTGTGCCCGACACTTATGTAGGCAAGAACAGTATAGTAGATGTGAGATGCCGCGACGTGAAGAACCGTCAGTTTATTGTCGAGATGCAGATGCTGTGGACAGAAGCTTTCAAGCAGCGCGTGCTGTTTAACGCTTCCAAGGCCTTTGTGCGCCAACTTGACAAAAAGCGCAAGTATGAATTGCTTCAACCTGTCTACTCGCTCAATCTTGTAAACGAAATCTTCATAAAGGAATACCCCGATGAGTTTATCCACAACTATAACGTTGTGCACGAGTTGCATAGCAACGAGATTATCGACGGACTGCATTTCACATTCGTAGAGCTTCCCAAGTTTCAGGCTCATTCCATCAAAGAAAAGAAAATGGCTGTGCTGTGGCTTAGGTTCCTTACAGAGATTGACGAACAGACAAAGGAAGTGCCGCAAGAACTCTTGGACAATCCTGAAACCTCAAAGGCATTGAAAACTGTAGAGGAATCTGCTATGTCGAAAAACGAGCTGCTTGCCTACGAGGACTTTTGGGATAAACTTGGCGCAGAACGCCTGCTGTTTGTTGATTCCAATAGGAGAAGTATGGAGGAAGGCAGAGAGGAAGGACGCAAAGAGGGAAGAGAAGAAGGACGCAAAGAAGGAGTAAAAGGGGGTCGTGCTGATGTGGCAAGAAATCTATTAAGCATAGGAATGACATTAGAAGACATTGCCAAAGTTACCGGGCTGGAGATACATGATATTGAACAGCTGAATAATTAAAAAGAAGACAATAAAGAGTAAAAAGACTTCGTATCATGCTATGAAACGGTCGTATCAAGCCATGAAACGGTCATTTCAAGGCATGATACGATCATTTCAAGGCGCAGAACCCTACCGGATACTTATTTAAACAGCGCATGAGTTATTATTTCACTACACAAAACTAATAAATTCGGAAGATTAAGTTGTAAGTTCGGCTATTTATTTGTAACTTCACATCGAAATAACAAAACCACAAGGCTATGGAGATGCAAGAGATAAGAAAAAGAACGAGCGCAACTTCCAAACCGTGTTCTATCTCATCTTCAATCTTATGGGAGCCTATATCAAGGTGGAGGAATGTAGCGCAATAGGCTGAGCAGATGCCGTGCTGTACTTGCCAGACGCCATATACGTGATAGAGCTAAAGTATGACGGTTCTGCCGACGCTGCCCTGAAACAAATCAACGACAAGGGTTATCTTATTCCGTATTCGGCAGAAGGCAAGCGACTGATAAAGGTTGGTGTAAACTACGACAGCCTTAAACGAACGATCGGAGAATGGAGAATCGTGAACATTACATCACCTCCCTTGTTGCAGCAGGATATTTGCAGATGACTAATCCGGATAATCCTACAGCAAGTAATCAAAAATACAAGAAAGTAAACATAAGATAAGAATGGATTCATTATTTCTACTTCAGTTTGCATGTTTTATATTCATGCTCGTCAATGCCTTCATCGTGGCACTCTCTCATCTGCATGTTAGATGGGAAAACAAGCGGTATGAGCGTTCACGATGGATGATTGTTGTCGCCTTGATAGGATTGGCGATACAATATGCCGTGCAGATGCTTTTCGGATTCCGTGCCATGAACGATAATTTAGGCGCGGTCATCAATATCCTCGTTTATACCCCATGTTTTTCACTTATCTCCATGGGAATCTACAACATAGAGGCCACACGTTCCAACCTCAGAAAGATGATACTGATGTGTAGTGGCATTTATGCTGCCATCATTGTGGTCTTTTGCGTGGGTATCAGTCTTCATCATAGCCTGTATATCAGAGAGGGGCTTTATCTGATGCTGACTCTGTTTTGCGTAAGTGTTTTCTATTGCATATACATGATTATTCAGGAGATGATCAGGCGTAAAAATATGTTGGAGACAATGGCGGCAACGGATTTGTTGCCTTACGTAAGATATTCGCGTGCAAGTGTAATCATTCTATGGCTCGCAGTTCTCGCCATGCCAGTTGCCATATTTTCTACTACCTTATTATATATAGTAGGTCCAGCTGTATTGCTTGCCTTGTTGTTCTTCAATCTTACGTTTATCGCTCTCGGCAGCAGTTATATTCCAACAGAAGAGCTATTGGATAAAGAAGAGGAAAATCAACGAAGCGGGGGGGATAGAAAAAAAACTTTACAGCAATTATCTGAGGAGCGCAGAAACTTTATCCAAAACAGTCTTGACCAATGGTGTATGGATTTGGGCTATAAAGATTGTAATGTAAACATGTTGACGCTTTCTCGTACACTTTGTATATCAAAGAACGAATTGAGCCAGTTTTTCGACCAATGCTTGCACTCCAACTTTCGAATATGGCTCAGCGAAATACGTCTCAACGCTGCAAAAAAGATGATGTTGGAATATCCTGATTATAGCAACGACATCATTTCAGCTGAGTGTGGATTCTCTTGTCGCACTCATCTTTACCGAATCTTCAAAACAAAAGAAGGCTGTTCTCCTACAGAATGGAGGGGCTCCCGACATACTGATGTAGCACAAAATGTTTCTTTATAAAATACCAAAGAAAAAGTAGAATTTTTATCGTCAAACGGCTAAAAAGGTGTCGCATTCGTAGGAATGCGACACCTTTTTGGTATGAATGCGACACATGAACATGGCAAGTGGAAACTCCTTTCAAATGAAAAAAACTATTTTTGCAACATGAAGGGAATAATAGAAACTATGCCAAGGATAGAGTTAGCCCTAATCATCATCGGGGTGTTTGTACTCATATTATGTATTATCTTCGGATATGCCATGATATATGAGTACAGGATGTATCTTGAGAATCATTGGAAGGCTCGCTATAGCTTTCGTGACTTCATCAAGAGAGAACGCTTTTATATCTTTTTACTGTTGGCATCCATATTTATCTTGCTGACAAACCTCTTGTATTTCCTGGAGTGATTTTCGGATAGAATGGATGAATTAGCTTTATGGTGGATACCTGTCTTGTAATTGGAGACAGATCCTTACTTTTACGATAAAAAATAAATGAATGATATGGAAAATTATTTGACAACAAAAAATCGGTTGCTGGTCGCAGCACTTGCTTTTATTCTTCCATTTTCTTTCGCGAAAGCAGAAGTAAAAGAAGATGGAAAGACCGGTCAGCAAGGCTGGTACGTCGGTATTGAGGGTGGAATGCCTTTCGGTTTCTCTACTTTCTCAAGTTTCGGACATGACAAGACGCACCTCGGTTGGGCTGCTGGCTTATATGGTGGCTATCGTTTCAACTCCATATTCTCGGCTGAGTTATCTGCCAAGTATGGAGAGATGAACTTGTCTGCACAAGATTGTTGCGTAGAACGTAACTATTGGTTGGGTAGCGACGGCGTGCTTTACAACGCAGGTGTCTTAGGCATGGACAGTTGGGAATATGCCAATCTGAAAAGCCATGTCTCTATGGGACAATATGGAGCCAGAGTAAATATCAACCTCCTTGGGTTGTTCCCTCAAACAGCTGACAGCCGATGGGATTTGGCAGTATCACCTCATATATATGCAGTAACGACCAAGGCTGATATTCAGACTATAGCCGATGATGCCAAAGTGATAAAAGGTTCTACCAACTGGCATTTGGGTTATGGCGCAGACTTGCAGGTGGGCTACCAACTGACCTCATGTCTGAAATTGGGCATCTATTCCGGTCTGACCCGTCTTACTGGCGAACGTATGGACGGTATGCCTGAGCATCTGCATAAGAACAACTTTGTTTGGGAAAGTGGAGTAAGATTGGGGATAAACCTCTCTAAAAAGAAGAACAAGGTAGCAGAAACTCCATCAGTTCCACAACTGGAGGTTCTACAACAGGAACCAACTTCTTCGGAGAATGTCAATCAGAAAGAAACAGTGGATATGGCAGAAACAAGAGTTGCTGAACAAGACATAAAAGAATCTGCAAAGGTGACTTTCCCTGTTATATATTTCACCTTCAATAGTATCGACATCCAACAAAATGAAGAGACTAAATTGAATGCTATTCTCAAAACATTGAAAGAGAATCCAAACATGAAGGTGACGGTAACAGGTTGGTGCGACACAAAAGGCAGCGTGGCTGTCAATAAACGTATATCTCGCCAGCGTGCAGAAACCGTAAAAACTTGGCTTGTGAAGAATGGCATAGAGGCAAGTCGCATTACTGCAATAGGAAATGGCAGCGATGACACCCAAGATGCGGATAAGGCTCGCCGAGTAGAGACAACAGACAATCATAAGTAACCCATAAAACAAGATAGAAAATGAAAGCAAAAAGAAGATTTAATATTTGGTTATGGGTGCTGTTATGCGTCCCATGCCTGTTGGCAAGTTGCGACCATAATGTTCATGACGGTGAGGATGAGGGTGGCTTGTCAGTATCGCTCACTTGGGCAGATGAAGCCGACCAAGGTACGGAAGTGAAGGATGTGAAGCTCTGGATATTCAATGCCGATGACGGTTCCTTAGTTGAGGAAAAACATTATGGTAGTGCGCAGGAGGTAGCAAGCCAACGCTTCGCTCTTCCTGAAGGGCATTATCAGATATTGGCTATTACCAATCTTATAGAGCCATTCTTCACCACTGACCAGACCAGGGCTTTGACTAACTGGAACAATATTCAGATAGGCTTGACCAATCCTAAGGATGTGAAGTATAATGCTTATTTCGGAGTTGCCGATGTGAAGATAGATAACAAGGAAGGCAGCTATGTGGTGCAAAACCCTATGAAGAGCGTGCTTTCGGAACTGACCGTCATCATTGAGAATGTGCCGAAAGGCACAGAGATGAGTGGCAAGGCATTAGATGCAGCCTGGTGTCTGTTCCCTACACAGAAGAATAGTGATGGCGACTATGGGTTGCCGAGCATAGAGCCAACGGAAGTGGAACTCCCTACTATCTTGGCTACGGAATCAACCCTGAAATCGGAAGTCATCCGGCTGATGCCGACCATACAGGGAAGTTCCGCCTCTCATGTTTATCTCCGCCTCTTGCTCCCTAACGAGATTTTACAAGAGTATGACATCACCGCTCCTGCGATGAAGGTTGGAGGAAAGTATGAGTTGCGACTCAACTACAACCAAATGCAGCCAAAGATGAATCTGGAAGCTACCATCAACGGTTGGACGAACCTCAACAATGAAGTAGAAATAAAATAATAATAACTTTTAAAATGTTTATAAGATGAAAAAGATGACGAAGTTTTTCGCCTTTGCACTCTTGGCAGGTGCAATGGTTTCATGCAGTACAGAAGATATCGCACCTTCTACCCAGAACGATAAGGTAGCCGTGCAGTTTACTGGTGGTATCAGCGTAAACACCCGTGCTGCCGGTTTAGCCTGGGCTGATGGTGACAAGATAGGTATCTTCATGACTGGAGCAAATCAGACTCTCTCGGCAGATGCTATCCAAGAGGGTGTTGACAATATTTGCTATCAGACAAGTGGAAGTATAGGCTTTTCACCTGTTTCTGGAGGTAAGACTATTTTCTTCCCGATAGATGGAGATGTGGATTTCTATTCTTACTATCCACAGACCACTGTCAATGACTACAAGGTAGCACTTGATGTAACAGACCAAAGGAAACAAGAAGCTATCGACTTCATGTATGCCAAGACAGAAGGCTGCAACAAAGCTACGCCACAGGTATTCTTGAAGTTCTACCATAAATTAAGCAATCTTGTTTTGGAAGTTCAACCAGGTAACGGTCTTACGCAAGAAGACCTTAAGAAGATGACTGTGACAGTGAAAGGTCAGAATACCAAAGCCACTTTCAATCTTGCGGATGGGACCATCTCTGGTGAAGAAAATCCTGCGGACATCACGATGAAAACTACCGAAGCTGGCAAGCTGTATGAGGCAATCCTGCTCCCTACAGAAGAAGAAAGCCGAGTGATAGAGTTTGACCTCAAGAATGGTTACGACGCTCCTTTCGTATGGACAATGCCTGTAAAACTTGAGGGTGGCAAAAGATACCACTATACAGTAGTAAAATTGAGTCGTTCTGCCGTAGATATTTCTGGAAACATTGAGCCTTGGATAAAGGCTGGAGACGACAATGAACATATAGCACAATAACAACTCTTAAAAAGCAAGAGATATGAAGAAATTTAGATTCTTGTACATCGCTGCCGCAGCATTGCTGTTTGCAGCTTGCGCTAACGAAGAAGACGGTATCGGCAACAATGGTCCTGTTGCTGCTACCGTACAGGCGGATATTTCCAACAATATCAAAACCCGTGGAACTGCAGACAACAACAGCTGGACAGCAGGCGATGCCATTGGCGTATATGCCACATCTTCTGGCAATACAACAGGAGACAACAAAAAGTATGTAACAACAAATGGGGATGGTACTTTTGAAGCTGCTGACAATAACAACATCATCTATTTCAAGGACAACAAAGAGACAACATTTAGTGCATACTATCCTTATAGCGAATCCTTAACTGATGGTAAAATGGATTGGAATATGGCTGAGGTAGAAGAAAACCAACCTTGTAAGGCTGATGTACTTTTTGCCTCAGGAGCTACTGCAAGCAAAGCATCTCCAACTGTGAATTTTACAGATCTCGAACATCGCTTTAAGCATTGTATGAGTTTGGTTGAATTCAAAATTAAACCAGGGCAGGGTGTCAAATATAACAATTATAAATTCAATCGCTTAGAGTTGAAAGGAATATTTACAAGCGGTAAATTTGACACAAGAACAGGTTTGGTTGAAAATGTTGGTGACAGAATGTCTATTGTGCGTAATTTTGTTGATGTACCTTTTGAAAGCGAAGAAAGTTTTGCTTATATCATGTTGCCGCAAAGCCTTGAAAGCAATAAGATGGATATAGAGATTTACTTGTTGTTGAATGATAGCGAAGTAAAATACACAACCCCTATAACACCATCCACCAATGGACAATTTGAAGGTGGCAAAAAATATACATACAACATAACTGTTAAAAATACGGGGATTACTATAGAAAAAGCTAATATAGTTCCTTGGGAAAATGGTGATTCAAGTGATTTAGACGCAGATATAGCTTTGTAATGATAAATAAGGTACTGAAAATAGGGAATACAGGGTTAGTGAGCTTGGCCGCTCACTAACTCACTAACAATAAAAAACTGAAGATTATGAAGACGATAAAACAAAGAATTTCCTATGCAGTAATGGGCCTTATGGCTATGGGCTTTACAGCATGTACGCAAAATGAAGATATGGCTCCAACGCTGAAAGGGCAGGAAATCAATGCCACCTTCTCTGTTGGAGGTATGCAGACTCGTGTAAATACATTGGGACACGGTAACAATTGGGAGAATGAGGACCTAATAAGTGTACTGCAAATTTTCGGTGATGAAGATACTAGAACTGGTGAATATAAATATGTGGAAGAAAATGGGTTATACCGTTGGGAACCTATCAGAAGACTTCGCTGGGAAAAAGTGGGAAGATGCGAATTGATTGCTTGGTATCCTTATGATATAACCAATCCTTTTATCTATAATTTGCATATAGACCAAAGTGATGAGACCAAGTTGAAAGCTGCAGATTTAATAAACGGCTATTGGTACGATGTCCCTAAAGATTATGTAGACATTCCTATGAAGCATCGCATGTCGCTGGTCACGATAGTATATCATGTTGGTACTGCGGATTATCCCAATAAGGATATTAGTGAACCACAAGTGTATTCTAAACACAACAGTGTTAGATTTTTTAGAGACCAAGACCAGGGAAAATTTGTAATGAATACACCTTCAGGTAATCCTGATTGGGTACAAGCCTGTAAGCATGACGATGGTATGTTTTCTGCAATCGTTATCCCTGGTTCCTACAAAGTTGGCGAGATTTTCGTGAAATTCAAGATAGGCGACCAAAACTTCCATGCAAAAATGAGGTCAAATACGGAGTTTCAAGAGGGCCATCGCTACACCTACAAACTCGATGTAGGAAAAGACAAAGTGGAACTAACCCGAATCAGCATAGATGATATGACTGGTTGGACAAACGAAGATGAACTCAAATAATTGGAGGAAAAAATATGAAAAAGATATTTCAATACATCATGCTGGCAGTCGTTACTATAGTAATGGCGTCATGCACAAGTGATATAGAAGAACCAACCGCAACAACAGGCAAGAGCAACGTACAGTTGGTTGTTGGTGAATTTCCTGCATTCGGAGATTCACAGACTCGTGCTATAGGTACACCTGATCCGGGCAAGACTTCATGGGCTGAAGGAGATGAGTTGCTTCTGGAGATGACCAGTAAGACTTTTGGGACTAAGTATGCTGCTTTTACATATAATGGCAGTAGCTGGGAATTGACAAGTGGCGAGTTGTCTTATAAAATAGACGAAGTGCCAACCTTTCCTCATGTATATTATGCCCCTAATTACAAATGGGAAGCCGGCACATTAGTTTTGAAAGAAGGTAAGGTTGCAGGAACGGATGAATATATCGAGGGAAAAGCCAATATCACCCCTAATGGTCAGGCTATAACCGTAGAATTTTCCAAGGCAACACGCAACTATTCACGCCTCCGCATCGCAACTATGCCAAATAAGCCAATAACAGTAACCATCGATAGATACACTCCTGCGGGCAGCAGCGATATGAAATGGGATCAAAATTATGCCCTTACATCTGATGAAAAGGGCAATGCCTATTTATATGGTAATTTTGTAACAAATTCCAGAGTCGATGTGAAATATGGGGAAGCTCCTTTGGCAACTCATAAATTCTCGCAAGCAACAGTAAATGCTAAGAGTTATGCACTGGATGCTACTGTTGTTTCGCTGACTGACGAAGGTATCACTTACGATCAAATTGTGGAAGACGTCAAGAAGGAATTGGATGCGGGCAAGACTTACATCAATATCATTCTTGCTCCCGATGTGGATGAAGAAACATTGGAAGCAATACATATCGGACTTCGAAAAGGAGAAGCAAAGGATTGGAGTATAAACCTTACTTTGATAGGATGTAAGAAGATTCCTTCAAGAGGATTTTTGCATTTTGACATGCTGAAATCCATAGTCCTCCCAGATGTTACAGAAATCGGGGAAAATGCTTTTTCAGATTGTTCAGGGCTTCAAAAAGTAGTTTTAGGCAATCTTACAAAAGTATATGGTAATGTCAGAAATAATGGTATCTTTGATGGTTGTGAAACCCGGTCCATCGATTTGGTTTTGTCAAAAGACCAGAAAGCTATGAATGATGGCGAAGCCGAAGGTAGGTATTGTTGGACTGCTGATATTATTACAGATTATGATCTTAGTAATGAACATGTCAGCAAAAAATTCCTTGGGTATGAATTTAAGTCCATAACGTGTAGATATAGAGTTGAATAATAAAGTAGATTGTTTAACTCCTAAGCTGGGCAAGGAGTATAAGGTGCTCAGCAACATATATTCACCCGCACTTCACGGGAAAACGACAAGGGTCTATATGCCACGATGAACAGGTGGCGTATAGACCCTTACTCTTCAAAAGCTACCACAATATTTAGCAAAACTTTTCTTCTGTTTTCTTTGCGCTTTCAAAATAAAAGCTTAGCTTTGTAAGCGAGACTGATTAAAAAAGGAGGTTGCAATGCCAAAGATATTTGAATACTTCAGATTTATCTTTCTATTCTATTCGAATGAACATGAACCTATACATGTTCATGTTATGAAGGATGGACATGAAGCTATATTCGAGATAATGTTAGAGAATGGCGAACTTGTTGATATTCACAGAAGAACTTCTAACAAGATTCCACCATTAAGTGAAAAGGATGCAGCTACTGCTGAGGCCTTTGTTAAGAAGTACTATAAGAATATAGTTGATAAATGGGTAAACTTCTTTATTTATAAGAAAAGAATACGTTCAACTAAAATAACAAAGAAATTATGAACTTAAGTATTGTTTCTGCAAAATATGTGGCGCCATTAAAAGTGGAATTGCACTTCAATGATGGCATCATTAAGACGGTAGATGTTGGTGCTTTTATCAGAAAACATCCACATCCGCAATACAACTCTTACTTGAATGAAAACAAATTCAAAAAGTTCAAGATAGAGTTTGGCAATATCGTTTGGGGAAAGAATTGGGATTTGATATTCCCAATAGATAAATTATATGCAGGCGTTTGCTACTGAACAAGAAGAGGGTGTGTTATAAGTCTATAATACAATGCCTTTAACTTAACTCACTTCAATTTTCATTCTCCTTACAAAGTCTGGATGGATAATAGATAATGGTTCATATAAGTTCTTAACAGATTATGGCGTTCAGTATCGAATAGAATTTGTAGAAAACAACAATATCTGGGAGGAAGAAAAAGCATACGAATTCGGCATTCTTAATGACAACAATAAGAATTCTCCTAACGATTCTAAAGTTAAAGCAACCATACAATGTATTATAGAGGAATTCTTTCTTACAAATATCGTACAAGCGGTAAAAATCTGTTACAAATGAAAAATCGATTCTAGAGATTTCAAAGGTAGGTTTTATAGTTTTTTGGAGCTACGAAGACATTCCAACTCGTCATTTGGGGCTTCTTTACCTTGCAAAAGTTGTCCTTTTGCATGGCAATAGGAGTACATTTGCTTTGTAAATGTAGCCCAAATGTATAGCAAAAGAGGTCCTTTTGATATCAAAAGGACCTCTTTTTTGTAACTGAAATCTGCGCCATAGCTTCACAATCGCTATAACTCGCTGTATACAAGCAACATAACAAAAACCGCGCAAAACTAAAGAATTCTGAGCCAAAGATTTCTTTGTGCGTTCAGATCACAGTTTTGAGCGGTCATAAATGCAAATATTGTATTGGTTGCAGTGAATTTACCTGTGTACAAATATTCCTCTGATATCTTTCATAAAGAAAAAAATGTGTATCTTTGAGCACAAATAAACATTAATATATATATGATTATGACATTACTTGAAGCTATAAAGCAACGACATAGTGTGCGCAGGTACGTTCATAAGCCTCTGTCGGCAGACATCATTGAGACGTTACAGAAGAAGATTGAGGAGTGCAACGCTGAGGGCGGACTGCACATTCAGCTTGTTACTAATGAGACAAAGGCATTTACGGGCATCTTCTCGTATGGCAAGTTTTCGGGCGTGGAGAATTATCTGGTTATGGTTGGCAAGAAGGCTGACGACCTTGACGAGCGTGTGGGCTATTACGGAGAACAGCTTGTACTGCTGGCACAAACGCTCGGGCTAAATACTTGTTGGGCAGGACTGAGTTATCGTAAGGTGAATGAGGCTTACATAGTGGGCGATGACGAAAAACTGACGTGTATGATTGCCTTGGGATATGGAGCTACACAAGGTGTAAGCCATAAGATTAAGAAAGCCGAAGAAGTGAGCAACATCTGTAATGACTCGCCCGAATGGTTTCGCAATGGTGTGGAAGCTGCACTCCTGGCTCCTACTGCCATCAATCAACAGAAGTTTTCTTTCACGCTGTTGCCTAACGAGCAAGGTACAAGAGAGAAACCAAAGATTCTTGCCAATCGAGGCTTCTCAATGGTGGGATATACCAAGATGGATATAGGCATAGCCAGACTGCACTTCGAGATTGGTGCTGGAAAGGATAATTTCGATTGGGCGTAGGTTACATCATCATAAAATCAGTCAAAGTCAATATAAATGTACAAGTAGTATTAAGCTATAAAAAAAACGACAATAGAGACAATGTGGACAACTCTATAGCGGTTGTCTGTCATTGTCTCTATTGTCGTTTTTATGTTATTGAGAGTTGGGATTTCATAACTCTCAACTCTCAATCATTAATTCTCAACCCGAATATTAGTATTCACCCCAAGCCTTGATGTCGATATCCTCAAGCTTCGTTGTGCAGAAAGCGTAGATGAACGCACTTGCAAGACGAGCATTGGTGATAAGAGGCACGTTGAGGTCAATAGCTGCACGACGAATCTTGTAGCCGTTGCTGAGCTCTGAGCTTGTAAGGTTCTTCGGTATGTTGACCACCATGTCGATAGTGTGGTTGTGCAACAGGTCGAGAGCCTTAGGCTCGTCACCCTCCTCTGAAGGCCAAAGTACGAGCGTGTTCTTTATGCCGTTCTCAGTGAGGAACTTGCTTGTACCGCCAGTAGCGTAGAGGTTGTAGCCGTTCTCAAGTAGCATCTTGGCAGCATCGAGCATGGCAACCTTCTGCTTTGCACCACCTGTAGAGAGAAGGATGTTCTTCTTCGGGATGCGATGGCCTACAGAGAGCATACTCTTAAGCAATGCTGTGTTGGTGTCGTCGCCCAAGCAACCTACCTCACCAGTAGAACTCATGTCTACACCAAGCACTGGGTCGGCCTTCTGCAGACGGTTGAATGAGAACTGCGATGCCTTGATACCTACATAGTCGAGGTCGAAGAGGTTCTTGCTCGGCTTCTCTACCGGCAGACCAAGCATTACACGAGTTGCAAGCTCGATAAAGTTTATCTTCAGAACCTTGCTTACGAACGGGAACGAACGTGATGCACGGAGGTTACACTCGATAACGAGGATATCATTGTCGCGAGCCATGAACTGGATGTTGAACGGTCCGTTGATGTGAAGTTCCTTGGCAATCTGACGACCTACACGCTTACAACGGCGTACTGTCTCAACATAAAGCTTCTGCGGCGGGAACTGGATTGTAGCGTCACCTGAGTGTACACCGGCAAACTCGATATGCTCAGAGATAGCGTATGCGATAACCTCACCATTCTTGGCAACGGCATCCATCTCAATCTCCTTGGCATGCTCGATGAACTTGCTAACTACAACTGGATGGTCCTCGCTAACGTTGGCAGCCAACTGAAGGAATCGCTTCAGCTCGTCCTCGTTAGAACAAACGTTCATGGCAGCACCTGAGAGTACGTACGACGGACGCACAAGTACCGGGAATCCTACACGCTCGATGAAGCGGTCGATGTCCTCCATGCTTGTAAGTGCGCTCCACTCTGGCTGGTTGATACCATTGTTGGTAAGCATCTGCGAGAACTTTGCACGGTCTTCAGCGTTGTCGATGTCCTGAGCCTTGGTACCGAGGATAGGCACGTGCTGCTCGTCGAGGAGCATAGCAAGGTTGTTAGGAATCTGACCACCAGTAGACACGATTACACCGTGAGGTGTCTCAAGGTCGATAATGTCCATCACACGTTCGAATGTCAACTCGTCGAAGTAGAGACGATCGCACATGTCATAGTCGGTAGACACGGTCTCAGGGTTATAGTTAATCATAATCGAACGATAGCCCTCCTTGCGGATTGTGTTAAGAGCCTGAACACCACACCAGTCGAACTCTACTGAAGAACCGATACGATAAGCACCCGAACCGAGAACGATGATAGAACGCTTGTCGTTCTCGAATGTGATGTCGCTCTTCACGCCAGCGTATGTCACATACAGATAGTTGGTCTGTGCAGGATACTCGGCAGCAAGTGTGTCGATCTGCTTTACAACAGGCAGGATGCCATAGTTCTTACGACGTGAGCGAACTACAAGCGAAGCCTTACGCATTGACTTAAGTTCGTCCTCCAAGCCAACGGCACGTGCTATCTGGAAGTCGGTGAAACCGTATACCTTAGCTGTGCGGAGAAGTTCCTTGTCGAGTGTGTTGATGTTGCACTTCTTCATTGCCTCATCGATGTCGATGATGTGCTGCAACTTCTCAAGGAACCACTTGTCAATCTTGGTAAGATCGTGTATATGGTCTACAGTATAGCCCTTGTGCATAGCCTTAGAGATGACAAACACACGCTTGTCGGTAGGCTCGCGCAAAGCTGCGTCAATATCTTCAATCTCAAGCTCCTTGTTCTCAACGAAACCGTGCATGCCCTGACCAATCATACGCAGACCCTTCTGGATAGCCTCCTCAAAGTTGCGACCGATAGCCATAACCTCACCTACAGACTTCATTGACGAACCAAGCTCCTTATCTACACCACGGAATTTAGAGAGGTCCCAACGTGGAATCTTGCAGACTACATAGTCGAGCGCAGGCTCAAAGAATGCTGATGTGGTCTTGGTTACAGAGTTCTTCAACTCGAACAAACCGTAGCCCATACCGAGCTTAGCAGCAACGAAGGCGAGAGGATAACCGGTAGCTTTAGAAGCAAGAGCTGACGAACGGCTCAAGCGAGCGTTAACCTCAATAACACGATAATCCTCTGACTGTGGGTCAAAAGCATACTGCACGTTACACTCACCTACGATGCCGATGTGACGGATAATCTTGATGGCAAGGGCACGAAGCTTGTGATACTCTGAATTGGTAAGAGTCTGTGAAGGAGCAATAACGATTGACTCGCCGGTGTGGATACCCAGAGGGTCGAAGTTCTCCATGTTACATACGGTGATACAGTTGTCGTAGCGGTCGCGCACTACCTCATACTCAATCTCCTTCCATCCCTTCAAACTCTTCTCTACCAATACCTGCGGTGAGAATGAGAATGCCTTCTCGGCAAGTTTGTCGAGTTCTTCTTCGTTATCTGCGAAACCTGAACCGAGTCCACCAAGAGCGTAAGCAGCACGTATAATAACCGGATAGCCAAGCTCAGCAGCAGCCTTACGGGTCTGCTCCATAGTCTCGCAAGCCTCGCTCTTGATAGTCTTGACATTAATCTCGTCGAGCTTCTGAACGAAGAGCTCACGATCCTCAGTGTCCATGATAGCCTGAACAGGAGTACCAAGCACCTTCACGTTGTACTTCTCGAGAATGCCCTGGCGGTAAAGCTCAACACCACAGTTTAGAGCAGTCTGTCCACCGAACGAGAGCAGGATGCCATCGGGACGCTCCTTCTTGATAACCTCCTCAACAAAGTGAGGCTGGACGGGAAGGAAATATATCTGGTCGGCAACACCCTCTGATGTCTGCACAGTTGCGATGTTAGGGTTGATGAGCACTGTCTTCACACCCTCCTCACGCAGAGCCTTCAGAGCCTGTGAGCCAGAATAGTCGAACTCGCCCGCTTCGCCAATCTTCAAGGCACCCGAACCGAGCAACAATACTTTCTTTATATTTTCGTCTTTCATTTATTCTAATGTTTAATGATTAATGTTTAATGTTTATTTGGCTATGCCATAAACACGAAACTTAAACATTTGGATTTTTCACTTTTCGTTCTTCACTCTTCACTTAGCCCAATGCTTCCACAAACTTGTCGAACATGAACTCGGTGTCTACCGGACCTGAGCATGCCTCCGGGTGGAACTGGCTTGAGAACCAAGGCTTTGACTTGTGGCGGATTCCCTCGTTAGAACCGTCGTTCATGTTTACGAACAATTCCTCCCAGTCAGCGCCAAGTGTCTTTGCATCAACAGCATAACCGTGGTTCTGCGATGTCACGAAGCACTTCTCAGTACCAACCATGCGTACAGGCTGGTTGTGCGAACGATGACCGTACTTGAGCTTATAGATATGAGCACCTGCAGCCTTAGCAAGCAGTTGGTTGCCCATACAGATACCACAGATAGGCTTGTCGGAAAGGCTCATCTGCTTCTGGATAATCTTAACGGCATCCTCACACATGTCTGGGTCGCCAGGACCGTTGGCAAGGAAGAGTCCGTCAAATTCCATGTCGGTATAGTCGTAGTTCCAAGGCACACGGATAACCTCACAACCGCGTTTGATAAGACAACGTATAATGTTGGCCTTAACGCCACAGTCTACGAGAACAACCTTCTTGCCAGCACCCTCGTTGTAGCGTACAATCTCCTTGCAGCTCACCTTGTCGACAAAGTTAACTCCAGCATACTCGGCTGTCGGGATGTTATCGGGCTCATCGTCGAAGATGATCTTGCCCATCATCACACCATGCTCACGTAACACCTTGGTCAGCTCACGAGTGTCAATGCCTGTAATGCCGGGCACGTGCTCGCGCTTGAGCCACTCGGCAAGGCTCTCAACGGCATTCCAGTGACTGTACTCCTCACTATAATCAGCAACGATGATAGCCGAAGCGTAGATTTTGTCACTCTCCATGAACGTGGGCAGTCCGTTCTCCTCGATTGAGAAAGGAGGCACGCCATAGTTACCTACAAGCGGATATGTCAGAGTCATGAGCTGTCCTGCATAAGAAGGGTCGGTCAGCGACTCAGGATAACCCATCATCGCCGTGTTGAAAACGACCTCTCCAGCCACAGGTGCCTCATAACCAAATGACTTACCATGGAACTTGGTTCCGTCTTCCAATACTAAAGTTACATTTCTCATAGTTATATTTTCTCGTTATTGTTCTTATTGTTTCACAATTTCATTATTGTAGCGAAGGTTGCCTGCCTCCCCCACTTTATCGCGCACAGACGCCCTGAAAGCGCAAAAGTGTTGTTGTATTTTACTTTTGCCCTTTCAGGGCGCGTTATGGAAACATGGCTATCAGCCCGTATTTCCCATTACATCTGCTTCTCCATATAGTTGACGAAAGCCTGTATGCATAGCTTTGTGCCACCCGGTGTCGGATACTTGCCCGTGAAATACCAGTCGCCCTTATGGTCTGGTATCGCCTCATGCAGACCGTCGATTGACTGATATACGAGTTCAACTGGTGTCTCCAGCTCCTCCGGACGAAGCATCTCAACAATCTTGTTGTTTATCTCGTCGATAGTGAACGGCTTGTATACGTCACGCACACAGTTGCGCATCAGCTCTTTTGGCTTGAGCAGTTCGAGCTTGCACGACTCGTATACACGTTTCAGCAGGTCTTGCATGCCACGCTCCTTTATCAGTTCTATCGTTGCACGGAACACGCAGAACTCCTCCAGACGCGGCATATCGATGCCGTAATAGTCGGGATAGCGTATCTGCGGAGCCGACGACACGATAACTATCTTCTTCGGATGCAGGCGGTCGAGTATTCGCAGGATGCTCTCCTTGAGTGTTGTGCCACGCACTATAGAGTCGTCTATCACGACGAGGTTGTCGACGTAAGGCTCGATGCAGCCGTAAGTGATGTCGTAGACATGCGATGCAAGGTCATTGCGCGAGTTGCCCTCGGTGATGAACGTGCGCAGCTTGATGTCCTTTATAGCCACCTTCTCCGAACGCACGTATGTATCTAGTATTGCATGCAGTTCCTCATCGGTAGGCTTATGGTCGAGCTGTTGGATGCGCTTCACCTTCAGCTCATTGCTATATTTCTTGAATCCGGACAGCATACCGTAATATGCCACCTCGGCTGTGTTCGGTATGAACGAGAACACGGTGTGGTCGACATCTCCGTCAACTGCATCAAGTATCTTTGGCACAAGCTGTTCGCCAAGGCGTTTGCGCTCACGATAGATGTCTCTGTCAGAACCACGGCTGAAGTATATGCGCTCGAATGAGCAGGCAGAGTCGCCTCGCTGCTGCAGTATCTGCTCCATACGCGTCTCACCCTGGCGGCTTACAAGCAGCGCATATCCTGATTGCAGCTCCTGTATATCCTCACATTCAAGGTCGAACGTCGTCTGAAGTACAGGACGCTCAGACGCTACTGCAACGAATTCGTCGTTGGCATAGTAGAACGCAGGACGAATACCCCAAGGGTCGCGCATTGAGAACATCTCACCGGAGCCCGTCAGTCCGCACATTACATAGCCACCATCGAAGTCGGGCATCGACGTGCGCAGCACGTTGGCCATGTCCATATGCTCATCTATATAATGTGTTATCTCCATTCCCTCGAGTCCTTTGGCCTTTGCATCAACATAGTTGCGTTCAGCCTCGCGGTCGAGTCGATGACCCATCAGTTCGAGCAGCGTATATCCGTCGCTGTAGATACGCGGGAACATGCCTCGCGTCAGCATCTCCTGGAATATCTCGTCGATATTAGTCATATTGAAGTTGCCGCAGATGCACAGGTTCTTTGCCTGCCAGTTGTTGCGACGCAGGAAAGGATGGACATACGAAAGTCCTTTCTTTCCAGTCGTGGAATAGCGCAGATGTCCCATATACAGCTCGCCGGCAAACGGCAGATGCTCCTTGGCAAAGTCGGCATCGGCAAGCAGTTCGGGCGATATTCGGGCAAACTCTTTCTGCACACGTCCGAAAATCTCGGTTATGGCATCCTTGCCCTCAGCGCGTTCACGGAACATATATTCTGTTCCAGGTTGTCCGTCAAGCTTCACACATGCCATGCCGGCTCCCTCCTGGCCACGGTTGTGTTGCTTCTCCATCATCAGATAGAGCTTGTTTAGTCCGAACATCCAAGTACCATACTTCTGTTGATAGTACTCAAGTGGCTTGAGCAATCTGATCATTGCCACGCCACACTCATGTTTAAGTGGTTCCACGGTTTCTTAACTTTACTTAATATAACTCTATATCCTGTGCTTATGCAGTATTTGTCAGTATCGTCATTGTGTAACGTGACAAGTTGCAGTAGCGTATGTTTATCGAAAATTTGATTATCCTTATGACATCTGTGCGTACACACAGATTGCATATGTATAAAAATTAAGCGTCAAGCAAACAGCCCAACGCTCAACAAATGTATTTAGTTTCGGATAATATTAACCAACAAAGAAGCCACCGACGTCAAGATGCTCACGAATGAGAACCACAAAGTCGTTGAAGAGCCGATAGCTGAGTTCTTTGACTTCACACCATTGGGCTCTACGTATATATAGTCGTTCTGCTGTACATAATAGTACGGCGAGTTGATAATATTGGCATCATTGAGGTTCAGACGATGTACTTCCTTCTGACCGGTAGCAGTCTCACGGATAAGCAATACATTGTCACGACGACCGTAAATGGTAAGGTCGCCTGCCTGCGCCAAAGCCTCAAGCACGCTCATCTTCTGTGTTGTAACGGGCACCACCTTAGGTGTGGTCACCTCACCTGCTACCGTAATGCGATAGCTCGACATATTGACTGTCACTACGGGATGCTCCTCGCTTGAAAGATAGGGAGCTATCTTCTCACCAATAAGCGTCTCGCATTCTGTCTTTGTCATACCTACGACATGCAGCTTACCCACAATAGGGAAGTCGATATTGCCACTATTGTCTACAAGATAAGTAAGCAATGCGCCCGAACCGCTGCTCAAATTGCCGCCGGCACCGAGTGTGCTCTGTACCGAAAGATTGAAAGGACGGGCTGCCTCAGGGTCTGACGTGACAACGGTTATCGTAAGCTCGTCCTTCGGCATAATACGTGCATCGTACAAACCAGCCGAAGCGGCAAGACTCAGAGTATCAATATTCTGGAAATAAGCGACTTTTTTTGCTGACGAACAACCGTTCAACAACAAAACCACCACAAGCAAAAATATAGGAAAGATAATTTTCTTCATATATATTATAATGTATTGCTAACCGCATTTAATTTGCTTCTGCAAAAATACTACTTATTTCCGACACTCACAAAGTTTTCAACAAATAATTTTGCCACCCCTAAAACAATTTCATTTTAACAATATAAAACCCTGGATTAAGCATAAAAACTTTGACTTACTTGACATAATGTCACTTATTTATAGTAATTTTGCGTGTACAAACACTACTTTTATAAAATGAACAACGACAAAGCCTACTCTCGACAAAACAAAGTGCTGCTGATATACACCGGCGGCACGATTGGTATGGGGCGCAATCCCATGACGGGAGCTCTCGAACCGCTTAACTTCGAGCACTTGATAGAAAACCTGCCAGAGTTTGCCTATCTTCAGACTGACATCGACACCTACCAGTTTACACCCCCTATCGACTCGTCGGACATGTCGCTGAGACGCTGGGCCCAACTCGTACGCATCATTGCCGACAACTACAACAAATATGACGGATTCGTCATATTGCACGGCACCGATACCATGGCATACACAGCAAGTGCCCTGTCATTTATGCTCGAAAACCTCACCAAGCCCGTAATCCTAACCGGATCGCAATTGCCTATTGGACAATTGCGCACAGACGGAAAGGAAAATCTCGTCACAAGTATAGAACTTGCAAGCATCAAAGACGAAGAAGGACATGCAATGGTGCCAGAGGTATGCATTTACTTCAACGGACGACTGCTTCGAGGCAACAGATGTACAAAGCAGAACGCCGACGGATTCGACGCATTCAACTCGTTCAACTTTCCCCATCTTTGTGATGCAGGAGTGGAGTTCAGCTTCAACAAGCACTACATCCTAAAACGCGACTTCACCAAACCGATGACACCACACTTCGCCATGGACCCCAACGTAGTGGTATTCTCGCTGTTTCCTGGCATACAGCAGAACATCGTGCGACACGTACTTGAAGCTCCCGAACTGCGAGGCATTGTGCTGCGCAGCTTCGGTAGCGGCAACGCACCTCAGAAGCCCTGGCTGCAACAACTCCTTAAGGAGGCCACACGACGCGGCGTGACCGTTGTCAACATCAGCCAATGCGTAGCCGGAAGCGTAAAGATGGGACGATACGAGGCAAGCTACCAGCTCAAGGATGCCGGCATCTTGACCGGTTACGACTCGACAGTAGAGAGCGCCGTTGCCAAACTGATGTTCCTGCAAGGACACTATACCGACTGCAATGTGATAAGAACACTCATGAACCGCAACCTCTGCGGAGAAATAACTAAATAACAAAATCAAGAAATGCCAACTATAAACCCGTTTGCCCGCCCGGTATATCTTATGGCTAAACCGGCGGGCAGTCTTTGCAATCTACGTTGCAAGTACTGCTATTACCTCGAAAAAAGCAAATTATACGACAAAAACGAGAAGCATATAATGAGCGACCAGCTGCTCGATAAGTTCATAAAGGACTATATCGAAGCGCAAACCATGCCCGAAGTGATGTTCACATGGCACGGTGGCGAGACACTGATGCGTCCTATATCGTTCTACAAGAAGGCACTGCGACTGCAACAACAGTATGCCAGAGGCCGACGCATCGACAACTGCATACAGACCAATGCCACTATGCTCACCGACGAATGGTGCAAATTCTTCCACGACAACAACTTCCTTGTAGGTGTATCAATTGACGGACCACAGGAGTTTCACGACGCCTATCGCAAGACTGCTACGGGCAGGCCTACATGGAACCAGGTGATGCGCGGCATACGAATGCTCAATAAATACAATGTGGAATGGAACGCTCTTGCCGTTGTCAACAACCTGAATGTAGAGCATCCGCTTGAGTTCTACCACTTCTTCAAGGACATAAACTGCCACTTCATACAGTTCACACCTATCGTGGAGCGCATAGTCGACGACCGTGCCGACGGACTACAGCTCGCTCCGGGCATGACCGAAGGAGGACAAATGGCCGACTTCAGCATTACAGCCGAACAGTGGGGCACATTCCTCTGCACCATATTCGACGAATGGGTGCGTCACGACGTGGGCGAATATTTCATACAGCTGTTTGACAGCGCACTTGCCAATTGGGTTGGCGTTGCTCCAGGACTGTGTACAATGGCAGCCGAATGCGGACACGCTGGAGTAATGGAATACAATGGTGACGTGTACTCATGCGACCACTTCGTCTATCCCGAGCATCGCCTCGGCAATCTTCGCGAAAGCACAGTGACGCAGATGATGTACTCAGCCAAGCAACGTGAGTTTGCACGTATGAAGAAAGAGATGCTTCCGCAGCAATGCAAGGAGTGCGACGTTCTGTTCGCATGCCACGGCGAATGTCCCAAAAACCGATTCATAAACGACCGCTACGGCAATCCGGGACTCAACTATCTGTGTGCCGGCTATCACAAGTTCTTCAAGCACATAGCCCCATACATGGAGTTTATGAAGGGCGAACTGGCTGCCAAACGACCACCTGCCAACGTCATGAACTACATCGTAAGCAAGTAGCGATTATTGAATAGCAGTAGGCGTCATATCACAATATATTTCACAACGAGATTTGCCACACTATCAGAAGGACTCCTTTTACATTCCAAAAGGGGTCCTTTTGCATTCCAAAAGGATTCGTTTTGCATTCCAAAAGGAGTCCTTTTACAACCCCAAAGGACTCCTTCTGAAAAACGAAAGGAAAACGCCCTAAATACACATTATTATATATATATGCAAACAAGCATTACATCTATGCAAACAAGCATTTATATAAGCAATCAAGCATCATATCTATGCAAGCAAGCATTATATATATACAAAACAGCGAAAGCCTCCAAGAAGCATAAAACTTCTTGGGGGCTTTCGCTATATCTTCGTTTTTCAGTATTTACTTGGCGTAAGCTACCGAACGTGTTTCGCGTATTACGGTGATCTTTACCTGACCAGGATATGTCATTTCGGTCTGTATCTTGTTGGCAATCTCGCCCGACAACTTCTCTGTTTCCTTATCGTCCATCTTGTCAGCACCCACAATTACGCGCAACTCACGACCAGCCTGTATGGCATATGTCTTTGTCACGCCAGGATAAGACATTGCTATTGCCTCCAGATCGTTAAGGCGCTTGATGTAAGCCTCTACGATTTCACGACGTGCACCGGGTCGTGCACCAGAGATAGCATCGCACACCTGAACGATAGGAGCCAACAATGTGTTCATTTCCATTTCATCGTGGTGAGCACCAATGGCATTGCAGATGTCCGGTTTCTCCTTATACTTCTCAGCTATCTTGGCACCATAGAGTGCGTGCGGCAATTCGCTCTCCTCGTCAGGCACCTTACCTATATCGTGCAACAAGCCTGCTCGCTTCGCCTTCTTGGGATTAAGACCAAGCTCAGCAGCCATAACAGCACAGAGATTGGCTGTCTCGCGTGCGTGCTGCAGAAGATTCTGACCGTAAGACGAACGATACTTCATCTTGCCGACAATACGTATGAGTTCGGGATGCAGTCCGTGTATGCCAAGGTCGATGGCTGTACGCTTACCTGTCTCGATTATTTCGTTGTCAAGCTGCTTCTTTACCTTAGCCACAACTTCCTCGATACGTGCAGGATGAATACGTCCGTCGGCTACAAGCTGATGCAGAGCCAAGCGACAAACCTCACGACGTACCGGGTCGAAGGCTGATATTACGATAGCCTCAGGGGTGTCGTCCACTACGATTTCCACACCGGTGGCAGCCTCAAGAGCGCGGATGTTACGTCCCTCACGGCCAATGATACGACCCTTTACTTCGTCGTTGTCAATGTGGAATACGCTCACTGAATTCTCAATTGCAGTCTCAGTAGCCACACGCTGGATTGTCTGTATGACGATTTTCTTAGCCTGTGTATTGGCGTTGAGCTTTGCCTCGTCCATAATCTCGTTGATGTAGCTTGCGGCATCGGTACGAGCCTCGTCCTTCAAACTCTCTACAAGGCGGTTCTTGGCTTCCTCTGCGCTCAGTCCAGAGAGTTCCTCAAGCTTCTCACGCTCCTTGGTCTGCATCTTGTCAAGCTCCTCCTGCTTGATAGCCAGAAGTTTCTTCTCGTTGTCAATGCGCTGCTGGCACTGCTCAACCTCCTGCTTACGGCGTCCAAGTTCCTCCTGTCGCTGATTGAGCGAAATCTCACGCTGCTTCAGACGGTTCTCGTTCTGCTGAATCTTCTGGTTGCGCTGCTGCACCTCCTTTTCAAGTTCCGACTTCTTGTTGAGGAACTTCTCCTTTACCTCCAGAAGCTTTTTCTCTTTCAAAACTTCAGCCTCCTTAGCGGCGGCTGCTATCATTTCATTATATTTTCCCTTTATATAGCGGAAAACAGCATAGCCTGCGGCAACCACTACGACGAGTGCCACTAAGGCTGTGATTAATATACCAAACATATTCTTTAGTTACTTGTTACTTTATTATGTTCTTGTTATTTCTTTTGTTATATAGATTTTGCAGGTTCTGTCTACCGATTAAGTCAAAGTATGCAAAACTCCTACCCTTCAGGCTTACGCCTTCAGAGCATCCTCTATTTCCGAAGTCAATTGTGAGATTACGTCACGATAAGGTTGTGTATCGTTGCGCGAAAGCTCCATCTCATAGCGCAAGGCTATGTCGACGAGCGCCATATAAAAGATTTCTTTCATATTTACGGGTCCTTTATATCTCGCTGCATACGTATTTATCGTATTTGTGATAAGACTTGCGGCATCGCGATACAGTGGTTCGTCCTCCGGACGCACGTTGACTGGTATGTCTGTATCATAGACATGCAGCCTTATCCTAAGTTTCTCTGATTTGTCTTCAGCCATATTGCTCTGCAATGATTTGGCACATCGGCTACTATTGGCGCTTTACAGTCGCCAGTTGGGTCCGACTACGGTTACTTGTCGCTCTCGCCAAGCAGCGTTATGCACTTGTCGACTTGGCGTATCAAGCGTGCTATTCGCTTTTGCGCTGTCTCCATATCGCCGTCGGTTATAGTCACCATACGTGCCAGTTTAAGACTATCGTAGTCTGCACGCAGTTGTGCAAGCTGCTTCTCCAACGCATCCACTTTGGCAGCCTGGCTGTCGATAGTGGCCTGCAAAGCAGTATTCCGTTCCTTCAGTTCTTCATACTGAAGTATCATCTGCCTGACACGTGTAGTGAAAAGGTTGATTGAGTTGGAGTCAGCTACCATTTTGCTACGTTTTGATTACAAAATTAGTTTATTTTTGCGAATGTCACAAAAATATAGACAGTTTTCTACATTTCTGCCATTATTATTTTTTAGGCGCACCGTCCTCTGCTGCCTTGGGTTCTTTCTTGGCAAGCATCACCACTTGGTACACAAAATCAGTAGTCCACTTTTGGGTGAATCCAAGACGATGATTGTATTGACGCACAGCCAATACCGACTTCAATACGGCAGCGTCTGAATAGTCGTTCTTGTTGAATATTCCGTCAACAGTCTTCTCGGTCATCTTGTACAGAGCACTCTTGAAAATCGAGGGCAGGCGCAGCTTGAACTTCATAAGGTTACCCATAAGCATCATCAAGTCCTGTGTGAAGCCCTGGAACTGTACAAGATAAGCCTGCACGTCCTGCAGTTTGCGGCAGTTCTTGCGTACGCTCTGGTCTATTTCCTTAAAGAAGCTGTCGTCAGTGCCATATATCTCCTTCATCATCTTGCGACAAGCGGTCTTCTCCCCTACTCCAAGCTTGTTGTTAACGGTAGGAATGTGTAGCGTAGTCTTAAACACTCGCAAGTCGGGCAGAGCCGCAAGATTGGTAATACCAACATTAGAAGCTATTGTAGCCTGGAAGTAAACCCTAACAAGGTTCATATAATCTTCCATTCCACCAGTGTTCTTATCGTCGTTTTTCTTTCCGAAAATCTTTGAAAAAAGTCCCATAATTGATTTTATAATGTTTGATTATCTTTATATTTTGATGATTATTTCTTGCAAAATTACAAAAAAATATCAAACAGACAAGTTTTTTCACCCCCTATGCTACAATATTTGCCCTTTTTAGTTACATATTATATTTTTAAAGCTACAAACACATCGTAAACCAACAAAAAGTAGTATCTTTGTACACATTTAACACATTAGTTATTAAAAAGAGTAATACAACCAAACCACCCACATATGAAAGGAATCGTTTTAGCAGGTGGATCGGGTACACGCCTCTACCCTATCACCAAGGGCATAAGCAAGCAGCTTATACCAATATTCGACAAGCCGATGATATATTATCCTATATCAGTGCTAATGCTTGCAGATATTAAGGACATCCTTATCATTTCAACTCCTGCCGATCTTCCGTCGTTCAAGCGCCTGCTGGGCGATGGCAGCGACTTTGGCGTACACTTTGAGTATGCCGAACAGCCCTATCCCGGAGGTCTGGCTCAGGCTTTTATCATTGGCGAGGAGTTTGTTGGCGATGATTCTGTATGCCTTGTATTGGGCGACAATATATTCTATGGTGCCGGATTCTCACAACTTCTGCATGAGAGTGTGCTCAATGCCGAGAAGGATGGCAACGCTACTGTATTCGGTTATTACGTCAACGACCCTGAGCGTTATGGCGTTGCCGAGTTTGACAGCAACGGCAATTGCCTCAGTATCGAGGAAAAACCCGAACATCCGAAGAGCAATTACGCTGTTGTTGGACTCTATTTCTACCCCAACAGCGTCGTGAACATTGCCAAAACAATAAAGCCAAGCAAGCGAGGAGAGCTCGAAATCACAACAGTAAATCAAGAATATCTGAAACATGACAACCTGAAAGTAAAGACTCTGCAGCGCGGTTTTGCATGGCTCGATACCGGAACACACGACAGTCTGTCGGAAGCAAGCACATTCATTGAAGTCATTGAGAAGCGTCAGGGCCTTAAGGTAGCTTGCCTCGAAGAAATTGCATACAAGAAAGGATGGATAACAGCTCAACGACTCCAGGAAGTAGCAGAGCCAATGAGCAAAAACGAATATGGCAAATACCTGCTGCGACTCGCCGATGAAGGCTAAACCGCAGCATACAACCACACATTATCCCGCACAGAGGTAGTGCCTCTAAAACAAAATTCAAAGAGAAATAATATATCCAAAGAAATGGAAGAGAATAACCACATTGTACAACACAATTCACAACAAGACGTAGAGGAGTCTTCGTCAATCAATCTGCAACTCATATACAAGACACTGGTGCTCAACTGGCAGTGGTTTGTATTGTCGGTAATCGTATGTCTCGGCTTGGCGTTCTGCTATCTGAGATACGCCACTCCTATATATCAGGCAAGCGTAAAGTTGCTTATCAAGGACGACGACTCTCAAACTTCACGCTCGGGCAAGAGCGCATTGATGACATCAAGCACGCTCGGCATCATGACCAACTCGGCTGGTATCGACAACGAGATGGAGATACTCAAGTCGGCAAGACTTGCCGAACAGACTTGTCGCGACCTCAAACTGTATGTCACATATAAGAAAGAGGGACGCATCAAGGACAATATTATATATGGTAATGAGCCGATAAGAGCAGATATTGACCCTATACATCTTGAGAAACTCAAGTTCCCAGTATTCCTTGAAGTCAAATATCAGGATGGCAGATACCACATTACGGGCAAGTACAAGAACATATCGGACAACGACGAAAGCGCCAAGCCGGTGAAATATACTATCGACCGTACTGCCGACCGTCTGCCTTTCAGCATCAACACAAGCGTCGGCATCATCTCGCTCAAGCGCACCGAAGCCAAAGCTCTGCCCGAAGGCAAGGTTCTGAAGATTTGTATCATGTCGCCGACTATGGCTGCAGTGAAATATACGAAGAGTCTTTCGGTAAGCCAGACGTCAAAGACTACTACTATCGCACAGCTTGTATTGAATGACGAAATGCCCAAACGTGCCACCGACTATCTTAAGCAGTTGGCTGAATGCTACAACCGTCAGGCCAATGAGGACAAGAACGAGATAGCTCTGCGTACCGAACAGTTCATCAATACTCGTCTGGAGAAGATTAACAGCGAGCTTGGACAGACTGAAGGCAATCTCGAATCGACCAAACGTCATTATCGTATTGTCGACCCGAAGATTAATTCTACATCGGCAGTAGCCAATACCGACGCTTTCAATCAGAAACTTGCAGAGATGAATACACAGATAGAACTGCTGTATAGCATCACCGAGTACATGAACGAACCGTCCAACAAGTACCAGACTCTACCTTCTAATGTAGGCTTAACCGACCCTACTGCAGCCAACCTCATCAACAAATACAATGAGATTGTTATGCAGCGCAACCGCCTGTTGCGTAGTGCAAGCGAGACTTCTCCAGCCGTATTGCCGCTCACAGCACAACTCGACGAACTGACATCGAGCATTCGTCGCGCTATGAGTCAGGCTCAACGCAACAACGAAATTCAGCGTAACAGCATTCAGCAGCAGTTCAACACCTATGCAAGCCAGATTGCTTCTACCCCTGAGCAGGAACGTATTCTTACTCAGATAGGTCGCCAGCAGGAGGTAAAGTCGGGTCTGTATCTTATGTTATTGCAAAAACGTGAGGAGAACTCGATCTCACTTGCTGCCACTGCCGATAAAGGTAAACTGATTGACGAACCGCAATACAATGGCAAGATAAGTCCCAAGGGTGCTATAATCCTTCTCATTGCGCTTGTTCTGGGACTTGCTATTCCTGTCGGAATATTGTTCATCATCAAATTCTTCCGATACAAGATAGAGGGTCACGACGATGTAGCAAGCCTCACATCGCTGCCCATTATCGGTGACGTTGCAATTGCAAGCGACACTGCAAAGACAAAGGCCGACATCGTGATACATGAGAACGAGAACAATCTTATGGAAGAAATATTCCGCTCAATGCGTAGTAATATCCAATTCCTGTTGCCCGAAGGCAAGAAGACCGTGATGTTCACATCTACCACATCGGGCGAAGGCAAGACGTTCACAGCAGCCAATCTGGCAGTAAGCTTTGCTCTGCTAGACAAGAAAGTGATACTTATTGGTCTTGACATACGCAAGCCTCGACTTGCCGAACTGTTCGAAATCAACGACTATCGACATGGTATTACCAATCTGCTTGTAAAGTCTGAGCCTACAGAAGCTGACATTGACAACCAGATTATACCTTCAGGTGTCAACAAGAACCTCGATCTCTTGATGGCAGGACCAATCCCGCCAAACCCAGCCGAGCTTGTTACACGCAAGTCGCTCGACGCTATATTCGACATACTCAAGCAGAAATACGACTACGTGATTATCGATACAGCTCCTGTAGGACTCGTTACTGACACATTGCAGATAGCCCGTGTTGCTGACCTTACAGTATATATGTGTCGCGCCGACTACACTCCAAAGTCAAGTTTCAACCTCATCAACGGCCTGAGTTCAGATCATAAGCTGCCAAAGGTCTCTATCGTTATCAACGGTATCGACATGTCGAAGAAGAAATACGGCTACTATTACGGCTATGGCAAGTACGGCAAGTACGGACAATACGGCAATAGTGGTAGCAATGTTGGTTATGGTAGCTTTGGATCGTACGGAAGTTATGGCAACTACAGCAACAGTGGCTATGGCAACAAGAACGACAAGTCAATAAAAGCATAACAAAAATAGACATTATATAATAAGTACACACATTATATATATATGGTAATTGCATTAGACTTCGACGGTACTATTGTCGAACATAAATATCCTGCGATTGGCGAGGAGATTCCTTTCGCTACCGAAACGATTCGTATGCTCATTGCCGAACGCCATAAAGTGATATTGTGGAGCGTACGTGAGGGTAAGCTTTTGGACGAAGCTGTCAACTGGTGTCGCGAACGTGGCATTGAATTTTATGCCGTCAACCGCGACTATCCGGAAGAGACAATGACCAACAACAATCATTTCTCGCGCAAGCTGAAAGCAGATCTGTTTATCGACGATCGCAACCTTGGTGGACTGCCCGACTGGGGATTGATTTACCAAATGGTGCACAACAATATGACATGGAATGACGTGATACGCAATGCACGTCCTTCGCTCAATTCGCACGAGGCTCCAAAGCGCAAGAAGAAGTGGGGAATCTTCTAAAAAAACAATCTCCAGTTTAAAACATAAAAGCAACAAATACGCAAATATTTGAGTTCAATACGGTTATTAAGGACTCAAACGTTTGCGTATTTTTTATTTTTACACTATATTTGCATTATTGCATTGACAACGCAACAAAACCCAAACAAGCCCACACAATGCCCCGGTTTGTTATACATACATGTAAAGCGATATAGACAAACATATAAAGCTATAAAGAGAAAGAAAAACCAGAACAATTAATATATGAAAAGACTATACCTATTATCGATGCTGATAATGTTGTTTGTCAGCACATCGGCGTTAGCCTCTCCACGTACTTTCAGCCAAGCGAAAGCCATAGCCGAACGCAAAGCGGCATTGCTTGGCATCAAGATTGACAAAAAGGTAGCTGCCAAAGCACCCTCTATGAATGGTGGAATAACGACAGCCGTGTCACCCTACTACGTTTTCCCATTTGGCGAAAACAAGGGATTTGCCATTGTTTCGGGCGATGACGATATGCCAGAGATTGTAGGTTATGCCGACCATGGAACCTACGATGCCAACAATATGCCTGCTGCAATGGCAGCTTTTCTCAACAATTATCGTGCTACGATTGAAGCTATGAAGCAAGGCAACGCCTCAGCTATAAAGAATATAGCTGAAGCCAAGGCTCTGCGCGCCAACAACACACGTGCAACTACATCCGTAAGTCCGTTGCTGGGAGATATAAAGTGGAATCAATCAGAGCCTTATAACAATATGTGTCCTTCATACGACGGCACCAATCTGTCGGCAACGGGATGCGTAGCTACTGCTATGGCGCAGGTAATGATGTACTGGAAATATCCCAAAGAACTGAAAGCCGACATTAATAAATACGAGACTTACACACACAAGTTGCAGGTTGCAGGCGAATTAAAGGGTCAGAAATACGGCTGGGACAATATGCTCCCCACATATACCAATAATAATTATACCCAGACTCAAGCCGATGCCGTAGCCAAACTGATGTTGCATTGTGGTAAAGCTGTAGAAATGGACTATGGTGAGGAATCGGGAGCCATCGTTACACCTGGCCGTCTTGCCAAATACTTCGGTTATGATTCCGACCTGATGCTCGACCTTTCGCGCACATGCTTCACTCTTGCGGAGTGGACAGCAATCATTGATAAGGAACTTCAAGCAAAACGTCCGATTCTATACAGCGGCAGAACTACAAATGGTGGTCACCAATTTGTATGCGACGGAAGCGACGGCAACGGACTCTATCATATCAATTGGGGATGGGGCGGCTATCAAGACGGATACTTCGACATCACCATTCTTAATCCTGGTCAGGGTGGAATAGGTGCCGGAAACGTAACTGATGGCTATAACCGCAACTGTGATATGATTATAGGTATACAGCCTGACAACGGCAAAGTGGACGAACCTATAGCTGAAATACCTTTCATCACAGTGTTTGAAAGTGATTATAATGGACATGCCACAAGCATTGAGCTGACCAAATCGACACGACAGAGCGCCACCGAGAAGTTCTCTTTCAAGATAAAAGAGTGGATGACAAACCTGACATATAATGGTTTTAATGGCAAGTTTGGTTATGGTATTAGCGATGGTAATGGCGGATATCAATTGATATCGGATGCAGAAGACATACCAATTGAAGGTGTTGATGAAAACGGAGGTGGCAAATCCATTGGAACAACATATACAATTGACTACGCTTTTGCTCCCAACAAAACTTACACCATATACGCCATATACAGCACCGACAACGGAAAGACATGGAAAAAGTGTGCCTACTATTATATGCAACCATACGTTGTGAAGTCTACGGCTACCACTCTGTCACTTGTAAAAACCCAACTCACAGCCGAGATAACATCAAAAGAGACACAATACAGTGGAGTTGAAGGCACATTCGAGCTTAGTATCACCAACAATGGTGACGATGACTTTATCGGACTGATCAATGCGTACACATCAAGTACAGCCACATGCCCTGATGATGCAATCGCACAACCATACATGACCATACCCGCCCACTCTACCGTAACACGCGAAATCGGTATCACACCAACAACCGTTGGCGATATGTACGTGTGGATTGAAGACGGAGAAAGTGGCGAAATGCTGCTGAATGCAAAGAAGTTTAATGTTGAACAGACAACAGAGCCATCATATACAATAGTAAGCGTTACTACAAATGCAACACCTGGTGTATATGAAACAGAAAAAGCATACATCAATACAGATAAAGTGAAAGTGCCACGAGTAGACGATGAGAAAGCAGAGTTTACATTTGGTATACGTAATAATGGAGGAACTGGAGTACTAAAATACATATTCTGGGTATGGAATTTAGAAAACGATAGTTATAAGTTGGTCAATACTGTTTATAAGAAGAAGATACCGGGAAACGGCGAAATTACTTATCTGCCAATATCATTTACCCCAGAATTTGCAGGAGGAAACACCATTTACCCACTGATTGAGCAAATAGACAGCAACGGCAAGAATGATGCTATCCCAACATCTCTACCAAATTATTTTATCCCTATCGTTGGAAACGAGAATTATGGATACAAATTTAATGGTTCTAATCCCGTTGTCTACATAGCTGGCAAGCCCAACGCAATAAGCGGAGTTACGGATTCAGCTTCAAGCTACGTGCTTGGTGGCACGAGCGAGATAACAATCCTTACCGAAAAAGCTGAGCGTCTGCCGATTTTCCGCATTGATGGCAGCAAGGTTTGTGACGTGATTACCGAGGCAAACACCGCCAAACACGTGACCGTTGCACCCGGACTGTACATAGTACGAGGAAAGAAAATAGTAGTAAAATAGTACATGAAGAGCTGCAACACAGCAGTAAGACACAAGACAATAATATTTTAGTAAATTCATTAAAAGATAAAAACTTTTGGCATTTTCGTCAAAAGTTTTTATCTTTGCATACGATAAGATATTTTAAAACAAACCATCAAAAAGCGAGACAATTGCCTATCGGAACACATTTACTCAATCAAAAATAGAGAAAAATGAAGAAAATACAGGATATGACCGACGAAGAGTTGGCATTATCATATATCGATGGGAACAACCGCGCTTTTGATTTGCTGTTGCTTCGCAATCAGTCGAACATATACTCATACATTCTTTTTATTGTACACGACCGTGAAACAGCCGAAGATCTGTTTCAAGATACGTTCGTGAAGGCTATTGCATACATGCAGGACGGGCGCTACACCACGTCGGGCAAGTTTGGCGGATGGCTCATGCGCATTGCCCACAACACCGTGATGGACTGGTATCGCAGTCTGGCACAATTCCACTTTGTCGAAGCCAACAAAGACAATGACCTCTCAAACGTCAGCGATCCGAGCTTGGTTGTAGGCAATATCGAAAACCAATACGTCAACAGTCAGACGCTGAAGGATGTGCGCCGACTGCTCGACATGCTTCCTATGATACAGCGCGAAGTAGTATATATGCGCTTCTATCAGCAGTTGTCGTTCAAGGAGATTGCCGAAATGACAAACTGCAGCATCAACACCGCTCTCGGACGCATGCGTTACGCTGTGCTAAACATGCGACGCATGGCAAAGACATACGGTATGACACTGCAGTTGTCAATATAAATATGTAAGACAGAATTATCCGATATACAGTTGGGGATTTCCTAAAATCAGTGTTTTAGGAAATTCCCAACTATCGTTTTACCCTCTGGCGTGAGTACACTCTCGGGATGAAACTGTATGCCGTGGATGTCATACTGGCGATGGCGCATAGCCATTATCTCGCCATCATCAGACATGGCTGTCACCTCAAGACATTCTGGCACCGAATCTTTTGCTACCACCCAGCTGTGATAACGTCCCATCATGACACGTTCGGGCAGACCTTCGAAGATGTAGTCGTTGCCCAACTGCGTTCCCTCGGTTTGCACTCCGTGATACACTTCTTTAAGATTTTCAAGACTCGCACCGAACACTTCGCCTATAGCCTGATGTCCGAGACACACGCCAAGTATAGGTTTGCGTCCGGCGTATGTGCGTATCACGTCGAGCAGCAAGCCCGCTTCTGACGGTATGCCGGGTCCGGGACTTAGTACAATCTTGTCGTACTGCTCCAAATCCTTCAACTCGAACTTGTCATTACGAACCACATCGACCTCCGCTCCCAGCTCTTTGAGCAGGTGGGAGAGGTTGTATGTGAATGAGTCGTAGTTGTCTATAATCACTATTTTCATTTTTCAGCTTCTTTTATTGCTTTTCTTAATGCTCCTAATTTGTTGTTGACTTCCTGCAATTCGTACTCAACGTTGCTCTTGGCTACTATGCCGCCGCCAGCCTGAAACCACAGTTCGCCGCCACGACTTACAAACGTGCGTATTGTAATGGCCTGGTTCAGATTGCCGTTAAGTCCGATAAATCCTACGCATCCGCCATAAGCGCCGCGGTTGTGAGGTTCGAGTTCGGAAATGATCTGCATTGCACGCACCTTGGGCGCACCCGACAACGTGCCTGCAGGGAACGTATCGATGAATGTCTTTACGGCATCTGCCCCCTCGTCAAGCTGTCCGCTGACACGGCTCACGAGATGCACAACGTGCGAGTAATACTGCAAATCCTTATAGAAATCAACCTTAACATCATGGCAGTTGCGCGAGAGATCGTTGCGCGCAAGGTCAACCAGCATCACATGTTCGGCATTCTCCTTAGGGTCATTGCGCAGGAACTCGGCAGCACGGCGGTCGGCATCGGCATCGCCCGTACGTCGTGTAGTGCCTGCAATAGGGTCGATGTAAGCCTTACGGTTCTCTATACGGCAGTGAGTTTCGGGTGAAGAGCCGAATATGCGGAATCCTCCGAAGTCGAAGTAGAACAGATAAGGACTGGGGTTGATGCTGCGCAACGTGCGGTAGAGCTTGAAGTCGTCGCCTTCAAAATGCTGTATGAAGCGGCGCGATATGACCACCTGAAACACGTCGCCACGCAGACAGTGCTGTATTCCGCGTCGTATGTTGGCACGATGCTCGTCGTCGGTGAGTGGCGAAGTACACTCGCCTACGGCACGAAATCCGTAGTCCTGACCCACAGCCGAATCGAGCGACAGCTTCATAGCATCGAGAGCATCGTCGCCACCAAGTGTGACGAGCGTCATACGACTGTTGAAATGGTCGATAACGACGATGTCCCTATACATTATATATAATATGTCGGGCGCATCGTTCTCCTTCTGCGTCTCGTCCTTAACATTGATGTGCTCAAAGTAGCGCACCGCATTGAACGTGGTATATCCGAACAATCCGAACACATCCGAATGTTCGCCACTGATGTCGAAGTGCTGCATAAACTCGTCGATGGCAACATCGCAGGTGTAGTCGTCGTCAATATTGCGACGCAACACGCCACCTCCGGGTAGCGAGAATGTCGCCAGCCCATGACCTATAGCAATGCTACCTATGGGATGAGTGGCTACAAACGAGCGGCTGCTCGACCGGTCGTGATAGTCACTACACTCCATCAATGCGCTCTGCACGCCACGATAGCGCATGCGCATATACACCGAAACGGGTGTGTACATGTCGGCGAGCATGTCGCACGACACTGTATTGTATTTGAATTTAGAAGTTTCCATATTCGCCAGCCATTTGCTTGTTACTGAGATAAGTCTCCACATCCTTGTCGCCACGACCGCTCACGGTGAGCACCACCACATCGTCCTTCTTGAACTTTAGGTGCTGCAACGCAGCAATGGCGTGTGCCGACTCTATGGCAGGGATGATGCCCTCCATACGGGTGAGTTCGTATCCGGCGCGAATAGCCTCGTCGTCCTTTATTGCCAATACATCAATACGTCCCTGCTGGGCAAGATTGGCATGCATAGGCCCTATGCCCGGATAGTCCAGACCAGCCGAAATGGTGAATGCCTCCTTTATCTGTCCGTCTGCTGTCTGCATCACCATAGTGCGCGCACCATGAATGATGCCCTCCTTGCCGCAATGTATCGTGGCAGCGGTGTAGTCGGTGTCGATGCCATGACCGGCTGCTTCAGCCAGCACAATCTTCACCTTCGGATTGTCAACATAGTGGTATATCGTTCCGGCGGCATTGCTTCCGCCACCAATGCAAGCCACGAGGCAGTCGGGATAGTCGCGACCTACCTTCTCCTGAAGCTGCCATTTCAGTTCTTCGGAGATGACACTCTGCATGCGGGCCACAATGTCGGGATATGGATGCGGGCCCATTGTCGAACCAACAATGTAGAAAGTGTCCTGCGGATGACAACACCAGTCGCGTATAGCCTCCGAACATGCGTCGCTGAGCGTCATGTTGCCAGTAGTGACGGGATGCACTTTGGCACCAAGCATACGCATACGCTCCACGTTGGTGTGCTGGCGCTCGACATCGGTCTTGCCCATAAACACCTCACACTCCATATCCATCAATGCGCAAACAGTTGCAGTGGCCACTCCGTGCTGTCCGGCTCCGGTCTCGGCAATGATGCGTGTCTTGCCCATCTTCTTAGCCATGAGAATCTGTCCGATGGTGTTGTTGATCTTGTGCGCACCCGTATGGTTGAGGTCTTCGCGCTTCAGATAGAGCTGACATCCGTACTTCTCGCTCATACGACGGGCGTAATACAGCGGCGAAGGGCGACCTACGTAGTCGCGCAAGAGTGCGCGATACTCGTTCTTGAACTCCTCGCTCTCGATGATTGGGATGTAAGCCTCCTGCAAGTCGGTAACGCACTTGTGCAGAATCTCAGGTATGTAGGCGCCGCCGAAGCGACCGTAAAATCCGTTTTTAGGTTTTGCTAATGTCATAATCTTTTGTGTTTTGGTTATTATATAATAAGGTGTACTTACTTCTTCAATGCATCGAACAACTGGCTGAGTGCCTCGTCGGCATTGCCTGTGTCACGAAGCAGAGTGACGAACTTGCTGCCTATGATGGCACCGGCGGCATTGTTCTGCGCGCTTTCGAGCGTCTGGCGGTTGCTGATGCCGAAGCCTATCATGCGCGGATTGTGCAGATTCATGGCATTGATACGCTGGAAGTATTGCTGCTTGGCTTCGTCGAAATTCTGCTGCGCACCGGTTATGCTTGCCGAACTTACCATATAGATGAATCCGTCGGTGTTACGGTCGATAAATCGGATGCGCTCTTCAGATGTCTCTGGCGTTATCATCATGATGCAACGCAGATTGTAGCGGTCGGCAAGAGGCTTTATCTCGCTGAGATAGTCATCGAAGGGCAGGTCGGGGATGATGAATCCCGAGACTCCGCACTCCACACAACGCTGGCAGAAGCGTTCATATCCGTAGTGCATGATGACATTGAGATAGCCCATAAGCACCAGCGGGATATTCACCTGCGACTTGATTGCGTCAAGCTGACCGAAAAGCGTTTCGAGCGTCATGCCGTTCTTCAGTGCAACGGTTCCCGCACTCTGTATCACCGGACCGTCAGCCAGAGGGTCGCTGAATGGTATTCCCACCTCAATCATGTCTATGCCGTGGCGCTGCATGGCGAGTATTACGTCAGCAGTCATGTCTTTCTCGGGACAGCCTGCACAGAAATACAGCGACAATAGCTTGCGGTCGCCACGCTCTGAAAACAATCTGTTTATCTTATTCATATCCTATGGTTTTTATTTTTTAGATTATCTTATATATTGAGCAATCGCCCTATGAACTCTTCGAGCAACCTGACATCCTTCAGAGCCGGCTCGGTCTCAAACATCGAATTAAGGTCGACTCCTGCAAACTGCTTATGACTTACCGCCTTGATGCGTTCGGCATCGTCCGGCCCTATGCCTCCGCTCAGCAGGAATGTCACTGTGCCTTGATAGCTGTCGAGCAGCGACCAGTCGAACTGCATGCCGCTTCCGCCATAACCCGTACACTTGGTGTCGAAGACAAACATGTCGACCAAGCCCTCGTACTGTGCGCAACGTGCAATGTCGTCGGCAGAGGCTATGCTCATAGCCTTGAATATCTTCAGTTCAGGACGTATGTCGGGCACTATGGTAGAGCGCAGATTGCGTATGAACGTGGGCGACTCGGAGCCGTGCAACTGAACTGCGTCAAGCTTGAAAGCCACTACATGCGTAATGATGTCCTGCACCGTAGCATCGACAAACACCCCCACTCTATCAATGTGGCGCATCTGACTGGCATCGGTGGCATGGCTCATGTCGGCATCAGCAAGGTCGGGCATGAGTCCGGTGCGCACACGTTTCATGTCGACATAGCGGCTGCTCTTGGGATAGAATATAAATCCCATGTAGTCGATGGGCAGCTGGGCCACGGCACGTATATTGTCGGGCTGGCGCATTCCGCACACCTTAATAAGTGGTTTAATCGTATTGCTCATTTTGCGATTTGTATTACGTTGATTTTCAATGATTTATATCTTGCCTTCAAAAAGGGGTCCTTTTGCATTGTAAAAGGAGTCCTTTTGGAGTGCAAAAGGGGTCCTTTTGGAGTGCAAAAGTTGTCCTTTTGTAGTGCAAAAGGAGTCCTTTCGGAAACGGCATGTTCTGCACCGCTATTTCTGTAGCATTTGCTTGAGCGCCAAAGGCGGGTTTTCTTCCTTCATAAAGCGTTCGCCCATGAGGAAACCATGATAGCCTGCCATGCGCAAAGCCTCAAGAGTGGCGGCATCCTTCAGTCCGCTTTCGCTTATGCGGCAAGTGTCTTCGGGCAAACGACTGGCAAGACGGAACGATGTCTGCACATCGGTGTGAAACGTCCCGAGGTTGCGATTGTTCACTCCCAACATATCAGGCTGCAAGTCGGCATATTCAGTATCGGCTTCGCTATGCATTTCGAGCAGCACCTCAAGGTTGAGTTCATGAGCCATATCAATCAGAGCGCGACACTTGTCCTTCTTCAGGCAGGCTGCAATCAGAAGCACAGCCGACGCTCCGCATAGCCGTGCCTGGAAGAGCTGGTATTCGTCGACGACAAAATTCTTGTAGAGTATGGGCAGCGTCACGCCACTGTTGCGTGCCTTAAGTATGTCGCTATCGTCGCCTCCGAAGTAAGGAGTGTCGGTGAGTATGCTCAGTGCCGATGCTCCAGCCTGCTGGTATCCTAATGGAATCTGTGCCGAATCGGCATTCTCCTTTATCCATCCCTTAGACGGCGAGCGACGTTTGAATTCGGCTATTATGCCCGTCGGGCTGCCTTTAAGCGCATTACTCATCGACTGAACGGCTATGCCTTGCTGCATGAGCAGCTCCACCTCTTGGTGTATAGTGCGCTCAGTAAGCTGGGCCTTCATCTGTTGTAGGTCGACACGCTTGCGTGCTACGATTTCTTCTAATATATCCATAATAAATGCCATAAACTATGGTACATACCGCTCCCCTCCCTGCTGGGGAGGGGCTGGGGGTAGGGCCTTTATCCGTTAATCTCCCTAAACTTCTTGAACGTTGCCAAGGCTCGTCCGCTCTCTATCGACTCTCGTGCTATGTCGATACATTCCTCAATGGGTTTCTGTCCGCGTTCGAATGTCTGTATACCGAATGCCGCATTGGCTATCACGATGTTCTTCTGTGCAGGCAGCGCACGGTTCTCAAGCACGGCATCGAATATCTCGGCGGCTTCCTTTTCGGTGGCACCTGCTACGAGTTCTTCGGGCAATGCCTTCTGCATACCAAGATCGGAGGGCGAGAAGATACGCTCATAGGTATTGGTGGCAACCTTGAAGTCGCCCGTAAGCGAAATCTCGTCGTATCCGTCGATGCTGTTGACTATAGCGTAATCGACACCCAAGCGACGATACACCTCGCTGTAGAGCTTCATCTGACTGAGAGTGGCTACGCCCAATAGCTGACATTTGGGTTGCGATGGATTGACCAGCGGACCGAGCAGATTGAAGCATGTGGGAAACTGCAAAGCCTTGCGTATCGGACCAACAAACTTCATTGCCTTGGCAAAGAGCTGGGCATGCAGGTAAACGATGCCACACTCGTTGATAGAACGGTTGAGCTTGTCAAGGTCGGCAGTGAACTTCACGCCGTGCTGTTCGATGACGTTCGAGGCTCCTGAGGTAGATGTGGCAGAATAGTTGCCGTGCTTTGCCACCTTGTATCCAGCTCCTGCTATGACAAAACATGAAGTTGTGGAGATATTGAAGGTGTTCTTGCGGTCGCCACCAGTGCCTACCACGTCGATGTAACGGTCGCAGTCGAGTACGGCAGGTACTCCCGTTTCGAGTATTCCGTCGCGAAATCCGAGCAGTTCGTCTACTGTCACGCCTCGCATCTGGAGCGCTGTGAGCATTGCCGAAATCTGTTCGCTGGGATATTCGTCGCGTGTTATACCAAGCAGAATGTCCTTTGTCTCCTGACGGCTGAGCTTCTCGCCGCCAAGCACCTTTTCCAAAATCAACTTCATTGTTGCCATATTACAATCCTTTTAAATGTTGTCAACTGTTATAACTCCCTTGAATACGGATATAAAAAAAGACCTGTCGCGTGAGCGGCAGGCCTGTCTTATTATCTCTATATACGAAAATAATGCGTAGGTGCTATCTTCTCACGACTTTTCAGATCTTGAGCTACGCCACCACCAGAATGTAAGCTGTGCATTATTCATATACTGTATTCTTTTAATTAGTAATCTATTCGATTGCAAAAATAAGAAATAATTATTAATTCACAAGTTTTTTGAAGACTTTTTTATCCAATCACTGATATTTTGTTCGATTTAGTGTATTCTGAGTATAAAAATGTATTGTTACACCTTTATTATATAGGAAAAAAAATAAAATGCGCCAGAATATAATAATAAACAATCATCGTCGTTAATGATAATAAAGACGTAACAACAAACAAAACATTTCGCCTATGAAGATTTTTACCCCAGACGAGGCTCGACCCTCAGAACTTACGCTGAACATCATACGCCAGATAGCATACGCCTATCGGGTGATGAAAGGCGACGGACAAAACGAAGCGTATATGACAAACTAATCTCTAAAACTATTTTATAAAAGAAAGACTATCACAGATATGGAAACACTTATTTCACCTTCACTGCTGTCTGCCAACTTCATCAACCTCAAGAAGGACATCGAGATGATCAACAACAGTGAGGCCGACTGGCTTCATCTGGACATTATGGACGGCGTTTTCGTACCCAACATCTCTTTCGGTTTCCCCGTAATAGAGGCTGTGGCTAAGGAATGCAAGAAGCCGCTCGACGTGCATCTGATGATTGTACATCCCGAAAACTACATCAAGCAGGTGGCTGCCACGGGCGCCATGATGATGAACGTACACTTCGAGGCGTGCGTACACTTGCACCGCACCGTCCAGGAGATACATGCCGCAGGTATGAAAGCCGGCGTCACGCTCAATCCTTCTACTCCTATCTGCATGCTCGAGGACATCATCAACGATGTTGACATGGTGCTGCTCATGAGCGTTAACCCTGGTTTTGGCGGACAGATGTTTATTCCCGGCATCGTGGAAAAGACACGCAGACTGAAGAAAATGATTGAGGAGAAAGGCAGCAAGGCCCTTATCCAGATTGACGGTGGCGTTAACGACAAGACCGCACCGCTGCTGGTAGAGGCAGGAGCAGACGTATTGGTAAGCGGCAGCTACATATTCAAGGCAGCCGACCCGATAAAGACAATACACGAATTGAAGAACTGCAAATAATATTCAGTTCATAATTGATAATTGAGAGTTGAGAGTTTTTTAGTTGAGAATTGAAAATTCTCAACTAAAAAACTACTCATTAGAGAAGTCAGCCACCATCTTGCGATACATACTATAGGCACGTGAGCGCGATATGTATCCCGTTATATGACCTGCCGTATTCACTACCGGCAAATAGCGCGTGCCCTTAAGGTCGAACTTGCGCATCACTTCTTCCATCGAATCACCCTCGGCTACCTGTGCTGCAATTGGCTGCATAAGCTGACGAACGGTGAACTTATTGTACAATTCGGCACGGAACATGACGTGGCGAATCTTCGTAATGTCTATCTCACCCAATATCGATCCGGCTGCATTGAGCACCGGAATGAAACTGGTGTGGCTCTTTGATATGGCATTGACCAATCGTCCAAGCGGCATATCGGGGTCAACGGCTGTATAGTCGCGTTCTATCACACTGTCCATACTCATAAGCGTGAGCACCGACTTGTCTGTATGGTGGGTGACGAGCTTGCCCTCACGTGCCAGTCGCATGGCGTAAATGCTGTGAGGCTCGAAAATGCTTATCGTCATAACCGAACTTACTGCCACTATCATAAGCGGCATGAAGAGGTCGTAGCCGTTGGTTATCTCGGCTATGAGGAAGATACCCGTAAGCGGAGCATGCATTACACCTGCCATCACACCAGCCATTCCGAGCAATGTGAAGTTCTTCTCGGGAATATACGTTCCTATCTGGTACATATTCCAAAGACGCGAAAAGAGGAATCCGCTGAATGCACCGACGAACAATGACGGTGCGAACGTTCCACCACAACCGCCTCCACCATTGGTGGCTGCCGTGGCAAAGGTCTTTGTAAAAATGACCAAGGCGATGAAGAGTATGAGCAGATGGCCATTGCCATAGAACATAGAATTCTTGAGCACTTCGTTCCAGTCGGCTTCGCTCGAACCGTTGAGCAGAATGTTGATGGCGCTATATCCTTCACCATAAAGTACGGGGAAGAGGAATATCAGCGAACTCAACATCAGTCCGCCTAATGCCAACTTGCCCCAACGATGCTGCTTCATCCGCCCGAAAATGCCCTCGCATACCGACATGGAGCGTATGAAGTAGAGGCTGACAAGTCCGCATACTACTCCAAGAATGATGCTGGCAGGTACACGTTCTACTACCCATCCGCTGTCAAGATGAAAGGTGAAGAGCGAGTCACTGCCCATAAATACGTATGTAAAGCACGTGGCTGTGACGGCAGCCGTAAGGATTGGCAGCAGCGAAGCCATACTAAGGTCTACCATAAGGACTTCGAGCGTAAACACAAGTCCGGCTATCGGGGCCTTGAAGATACCGGCTATGGCGGCTGCGGCACCACATCCTACAAGCAGCATGAGCGTCTTGTTGTCCATACGGAAGAATCGTCCAAGATTGGAACCGATGGCTGAACCCGTAAGTACAATAGGTGCCTCGGCTCCTACCGAACCACCGAAACCGATTGTTATGGCTGATGCAACTACCGAAGTCCAGCAGTTGTGAGCCTTAAGACGCGACTGCTTGGATGATATGGCGTATAGAATACGTGTGATACCGTGCGAAATGTTGTCCTTGACAACGTAGCGTACAAACAACGAAGTCAAGAATATACCTACAACAGGAAACATAAGGTACATCCAGTTGAACGTGTTGGCATGGAAACGCGACGTGAGCAACTGCTGTATCTCGTGTATGAGCGAGTGCAGAAGGAATGCGGCTACCGAGGCGAAGAAGCCGATGAAGAAAGCCAGGATTATCGTCGCCTGACGATCACTAAGGTGCTTGATACGCCATTGGTAGAGTCGCAATCCAAGACTTCTTATTGCTGAAGTGCTTGAAACCGATTGTTGCATCTCTTACTTTCTGATAATTGTTACTCTACCGTCCTTGGTAAGCTTTATGATACTGCTCGGCTTGTGCGGCTTGTGTTCCTGACGACGGGTCCAGCAGACATAATCTACCGCCTCAAGTATCTCAGGCGATATGTCGCAATAGTTCTGGGCAGCAGTCTCACCGCTTATATTGGCACTTGTGCTGACTATGGCTTTCTGGAATCTATAGCACAACTCTTTAGAGAAAGGTTCGTTGGTGACGCGCAATCCGATGCTGCCATCCTCGGCAATGAGGTTGGGAGCAAGGTTTACGGCACCGTCAAGAATAACTGTCGTTGGCTTGTCTGACAATTCCATAAGGTCCCATGCCACCGAAGGAACATCGCGTACATAACGCTGTACACGGTCAACGGAGTCGGCAAGGCATATTAGCGCCTTGGAATCATCACGCTGTTTGATCTTGTAGATTTTAGCTACAGCTTCAGCATTGGTGGCATCGCAGCCCAATCCCCAAACAGTATCTGTAGGATAGAGTATCACCCCACCCTTCTTCATTGCGTCAATGGCATTCTTGATATCTTCTTTCTGTGTCATCGTTTTTTATATTTTAGTGTGTGTTTACTTCTTATACAACACGCAAAGTTACGTATTTTTAAGCACAAACCGTCAACGATACAACGAAAAAACACTACCTTTGCATACAAAACAATAAAAGAAACGATGGAAAAGAAAGACTTACGCATAGTATTTATGGGAACTCCTGAGTTTGCCGTGGGTTCGCTCAAGCTGCTTGTGGAGAATGGATATAATGTTGTGGCGGTTGTTACCCAACCCGACAAACCCGTAGGACGACATGGTTCGGTGCTGCGCGCTTCGGCTGTTAAGGAATATGCTTTGGAGCACGGATTGCCAGTACTGCAACCGGTAAAGATGAAGGATCCGGAATTTGTAGAACAGTTGCGAGAATACAACGCCGACTTGCAGGTAGTGGTGGCGTTCCGTATGTTGCCCGAGGTGATATGGGATATGCCACGATTCGGCACATTCAACGTGCATGCCGCATTGCTGCCGCAATACCGCGGAGCGGCTCCTATCAACTGGGCTGTCATCAATGGCGAGACAAAGACGGGTGTCACAACCTTCTTCCTCGACCATGACATAGACACTGGTCGCATCATCATGCAGCGCGAATTCCCAATTCCAGACGATGCTGACGTGGAATATGTTTATGACGGACTTATGGAATTGGGCGCAGGCATATGTCAGGACACTGTCGATCTCGTTATTTCTACCGATGGCAATGTTCCTTCTCAGCCGCAACGCGAAGACATCGAACTCAAGGCTGCACCGAAGATATTCAAGGAAACCTGTCAGATAGACTGGAATAACAACGCCAAACGCATTTACGACTTTGTGCGCGGACTCAGTCCTTATCCTGGAACATGGACTACACTTGCATCAAACAGCGAGACCGAGAAGACGGAGGCAAGCATTATAAAGATATTCAAGACTTGCAAAACGGGTATAAATTGCAATGGTACAGCTCCCGGAACTATGAAAACAGAAAACACCAAACTTATGGTTGCCGCCAACGACGAATGGCTCGACATAGTAGAACTGCAAGCGGCTGGAAAGAAACGCATGGCTGCACGCGACTTCCTTAACGGATTCAAGCATATTACCGACATGCACATGAAATAAACAATAGCAAGCAAAAAAAATTGGGATGCCTTCCATATCGCATGGAAAGCATCCCATTCTTATTAACCAATATTTATACAAGAACCCTTAACGGGTGTTCTTTTTATTATTCAGCAGGCTGCTCGTCGGCCTTAGCCTTCTTGGCAGCAGGCTTCTTTGCAGCTGGAGTCTTCTTCGGAGCAGCAGCCTTTACAGGAGCCTTTGTCTTCTCAATCTTAGCACGGAGCTTCTCCTCTGTAGCCTCGATTTTCTCAATCTTAGCCTGAAGGCGAACTATCTCCTTATTCTTCATCTCAATCTCCTCATCCTGATTCTTGATGGTTGTGAGCAGTGAGCTCAGCTCTTCATTGTCTACATCCTCTGGATAGAGTGAGTTTACACGTGAAATGAAGTCGCCAAGAATGTTCATATAGTTAGTGAATGCATCAAACGGACTTGAATAGATTCCACGGTTGATACCAACCTGCGACGGTTTTGTAGTCATCTGACGGAAATTGTTAGATGCCTGCAGATAGTCCCAATCCTGATTGATGCGCGGATCGTTAGCAATACGAACACGGTCGGCTACGCTATAGAGCTTGTTGAAAGCCTCACGCTGCATCGGATTACCAAGCCAGCAGCTGCAATCACGCTCCTCATCATTCCATGACAAAGTATCGGGAACGTCAACAGCACTGACACTCTGGAACGAATCGCATATCTCTGACGGTGTAGAGAATGTCACGCCACGCTGCTTGGCACACTCAGGCAATGCCTTGAAGAAGTCGAGGATGTTGCTTGACAGAGGCTGTGCAATACCAAGAGCAGAAAGCTCCATGAAGATATTGACTACCTGCTCGCCCTCAGGAAGATTTGCTATGCGGTCAACATAACTGTCTGCGAAGAGCGGATAGCCCTCCCATTCAGTATTGCTGAAGCGCAATGATATATCATCGCTGAAATTAACGTTGCGCAGAAGAAGCTTGAGATTAGGAGCAAGAGCGCAGTTATATACATAGTTAGGCGACTTCCAGCCGAGGACGTGGCGCGCTCCCTCAGAGAGCATACCCTTAAAGCCCATCTGTGAAACATGCAAACCGATGTCGTCACTATAGATAAGCGAAGAGTTACGCAACACCTTAGGAGTCTGACCGAAGTATTCCTCCATCTTGGTGCACTGGCGCTTTACCTCAGCTGCAAAGCTCTCCTCATTGGCGAGCGATGCAAGTCCGTGTGAGTAAGGCTCGGCAAGGAACTCTACACAACCGGTCTGGTTGAGTTCCTGAAGCTTCTCAAGCACCTGAGGAGCGTGTTTTTCAAGCTGTTCGATACCTACGCCCGACAAAGAGAAAGCTACCTTAAAGTAGTTGCCATTCTCCTTAATCATTTCGAGCAACGCATTGAGCGCAGGCATATACGAACGTTCCGCGATGTCAGAAATGAGACGCTCGTTCTCATAATCGTCGTAATAGTAGTGATCGGTACCGATATCAAAGAAACGGTAGCGCTTCAACTGTATATTCTGATGTATCTCGAAGTATAAACAAATAGTTTTCATTGTTGCTTGTCGTTTAATGGATTGTTGTGTATTTATTGCTTTTATGCATTACTATACATTGTGTGTTACACTTATTAGGCTTAAAGATTGCCTGAAAGAACACGCTCGTACAGATTCTTGATGCGTGCGCCAACCTTCTCCCATGTAATCTGGTCGACCTCATTCTTGCCCTCATCCTGCAGATAATGGAACAATGAGTCGTTATGACAGATTGCATAGATGGCATCGGCGAGTGCGTGGATGTCCCAGTAGTCGACCTTGATACAGTTGTCGAGAATCTCGGCACAACCTGACTGCTTAGATATAATGGTAGGCGTTCCGCACTGCATCGCTTCGAGAGGCGAAATACCAAACGGCTCTGAAACCGAAGGCATAACGTATACATCAGAGTCTTTCAAGCACTCGTACACCTGCTTGCCACGCATGAAACCAGGGAAGTGGAAACGGTCGGCAATGCCACGCTCGGCAGCCAAGTAAATCATAGCGTCCATCATATCGCCACTACCTGCCATACAGAAACGCACGTTGCGTGTACGCTGAAGCACCATATTGGCAGCTTCCACGAAGTACTCCGGACCCTTCTGCATAGTGATACGACCAAGGAATGTAACCACCTTGTCCTTACCAGTATGGTCTGGACGTGGGATGTCCTGCAGTTCCTGACGCAATGGATAAACGGCATTGTGCATTGTGAAACACTTGCGCGGATCCTGATGATACTGGTTGATAACGGTCTGACGTGTCAGTTCTGATACACACATAATGCAGTCTGCATTATCCATACCATCCTTCTCAATAGCATAAACTGTAGGGTTCACCTTACCACGCGAACGGTCGAAGTCGGTAGCGTGTACGTGAATACACAATGGTTTGCCACTTACATGCTTGGCATGTATACCAGCTGGATATGTCAGCCAGTCATGAGCATGAATTATATCAAACTCCTCAGTGCGAGCTACTACACCGGCAATGATGGAATAGTTGTTTATTTCCTCATGCAGGTTAGACGGATAACCACCGGCAAATTCCATACAGCCAAGGTCATTGACATGCATATTGTTGAAGTCGGCATAGATATGGTCGCGCAGACGATAGTAGTAGTCGGGATCCATAACATTGGATATGCGGCTCTTTACATAATCGTAGTCGACATCACGCCATGCTATAGGCACACAATTCATAGCAACAATACGGCAAGCGCTGCGATCCTCGTCACCAAACGGGTGCGGCAAGCACAATACTGTCTCTACATCGCCCTGGGCATGAAGTCCCTGTGAGATACCAAAGTTAGCGGTAGCAAGTCCACCATATACGTGAGGAGGATACTCCCATCCGAACATTAATACTTTCATATTTTTGAATCCTCCCAATTTTTAATATTTATATTTTTCCAACAGTTCAAGCGTACGAAGCACCTCTGCTACATTCATAGCAAACGATATTGCTCCACGACCGCTGAACGGTGGGTTGCCGTCAAACAGTTCGGGGATAGTTCCAATGCAGTGCTGCACCATTTCATCCTCGTAACCTACCATCTGGCGCTCAATGAACGACAAACGTGTGCGCTTGTAAATCTTCAAGCAAGCCTCCATATAGAATCCTCCAAGCCAAGGCCATGCTGTACCCTGATGGTAAGCATAGTCGCGCTGTGTCTGCGGACCTACATACATAGGGTTATATCCGCCACTCTTAGGTGAAAGCGAACGCAGACCCTTCGGTGTAAGGAGCTCACGTGTACATACGTCAAGCACAGACTTCTGCTGCGCCTGGCTAAGCGGAGAATAGTCGAACGCAACGGCGAATATCATATTAGGACGAACACTCCAGTCGGGCGAGTCAAGCGGCTCAACATAATCGAACAGATAGCCATACTCATTGACAAATGTATCGACGAACGAACTGCCACACAACTCGGCACGCTTCTCAATTTCGGCGGCAAAAGTCTGATCGCCATACTCGGCAGCCATTGAAGCGCAGAACTTAAGAGCATTATACCACAATGCGTTGAACTCAACAATATAGCCAGTACGCGGCACTACCGGACGACCGTTAGCAGTTGAGTTCATCCATGTCACTGCATGATCCTTGCCTTCTGAATACAACAGTCCGTTTTGACGCAGCTGCAAGTTAGGATGCTTATCGGATACAATATACTGCAAGATATCGTAAAGCAACTTGCCATACTTGCGGTTGCACTTCTCACGACCTACGTACTTAGCATACTGCTGTATGGCCCACACAGCCCAAAGCAACACGTCGGGCTGCTCCATCTCGTAAATCTTGACTGTGAGAGGCTTGCCTTCCATAAACTCATAAAGACCGCGTGCTGCTGTCTCCATAACGAGTTCGAAGTAGTCTTCTTCCTCAATAGACAGTGTAAGACCCGGAAGAGCGATGAATGTATCGCGTGCACGACACTTGAACCATGGATAGCCGGCAAGCAGATAACGCTCGTCCTTGCTTGTACGGTTATGGAACTGGTGTGCTGCATTGATAAGACAGTGGAGGAAATTGTCGCGCGGTGAGCGCTCTTCAACCTCTTTTGTGAACAGAGCCTTTAAGCCACCGGTCTTGCACTGTGTTGTTGAAGCTGAGAATACTATGCTCTCGCCCTTCTTGATGTCCATCTCGAAATATCCAGGAACATAGAGGTCCTCATTTGAAGCATAGCCACGCTCCTGCTCCTTAGGATATTCTACGCCACGATACCAGTCGGGCTGGAACACGAAGTTGTTGGCCTTGCTGAACTGCATATACAGGTCGGGATAACCGGCGTACATACATGTGCGTATACCATTCTCCACCTCGCTGTAATCGCGAGATGCCACAGAATTCTCATGTGTAAACTGACGCACACTACGGAAAGCAAGGAACGGACGGAAACGCAATGTCGTTGCCGAATGGGCATCAACAAGAGTGTAACGAATAAGGATGCGATCCTCATAATGCTGGAACACTACTTCTTTCTTAAGTACCACACCACCAACACGATACAATGTTGTGGGCACCTTGTCACAATCAAATTCCCTGATGTACTTGTGACCTTTAGGACTGAAGTTATTGCCCTGATACTTGTGAAGACCAAGATTGAACTCTGCTCCATGCTGTATCACAGTAGCGTCAAGCGACGAAAGCAACACATGATTCTCGTCGTCAAGGCCAGGTACCGGCACCACAAGCAGACCGTGATACTTACGTGTATTACAGTCGACAATTGTGGAACACGAATACGCTCCCGAACGGTTTGTACGGAGCAACTCACGAGGCAGGGACTCCTCAAGGTTGGTCATAAGAGCTTTTTCGAATCGAAGATAACTCATAGATTTAATTTAAGGTTCATTATTAGTTCGTAATTATAATAGCCATATGGCTCATCAACCATCAAGGTCGGAAACAACAAATAAGTAGTAGGACTTTCAGGTTTAAGCCAATGAGCTTGCGCTCGGCAGTAGTCTTAAGATAAAGGCGTTAGCTGCTTTACGAAATCAAAGGTAATAAAAATATAATTACGCGCAAAAGAAATAAGTCTATATTTTTAAAAAACATGTTATTTAGCACTTTTTTGTGCTTAAAATGCCATAAAAACATATTCACGAAAACCATATTAAAGCAAAAAAGCGTAACTTTGTATTGCAAATAGGATAGCTTAAAGTCAATAAAAAAACACCATACGCTTATGCCAATAGAAACACTTCTGGAAAAAGACATTGCCAACAGCATTGCAAATATATGGCATTGCAACAACGCTTATTGTGTCAACAAAATTCAACAGAACCTCACAGTGAGGTCATTCAAACGAAACGAATTGATTTATCAAGAGAACGAGACTCCTACCCACATCCTTTTCCTCGTCAATGGTATGGCAAAAATCATAAAGGAATGCGGTATGGGACGCTCACAAGTTGTGCGCATTATCAAAGAACAGTCATTCATGGGATTTCGCGCTTTCTTTGCACACGAACGCAATACGACATCTGCCTTAGCACTTGAAGACTCTACCGTGGCAGCACTGCCGCTCGACATAATGGCAGAACTGATTGAAATGCATCACAGCATTACCGATTACTTCATTACCATCCTTGCCACTACTCTCGGCGAAACCGACAACCGCTTTGTTACTATCACCCAAAAGCACATACGCGGCAGATTGGCCGAAACGATTCTTGCGCTTAAGGCAAACTATGGAATTGAGAACGACGACAAGACTCTCAACGTGATAATGAACCGCTACGACCTTGCATCGCTTTCGAATATGAGCACAAGCAACGCAATACGCACTTTATCATCATTTGCATCTGAAGGCCTGATAGAGATTTCCGGAAGAAAAATAAGGATTCTCAGTGAAGAAGAATTGGCAAAGATTTCAAGACTTGGATAGACTCATATACAAGGCAGTTATACCTATTATATAATAGGATACATTTTATATTAATATTAAATTGCACTTTATATTAATATTAAATCAATACTTTATATTAATATAAAATACACCTTATTATATATAAGGCACACACTATATATAACAAGAGATAAAAAAAATGATGAGGAAGTGGCATAAGTCAAAAAGACAGAAGTAAGAATAACAATTGACTTTATGCCACTTCCTCAACGTTTTTTATTCCGGAATAAGGAAGTTTATCACCTCCTGCTCTACTGTAATGGTAAACGGACCGGATGGTGTGCGCATCAATCGGCCGTCTATGCCGACAAGAGCCTTGCGTGCCTCAAGCACTTCCACCTTGCGAGTGCGATAAGGATGCACACTCTTATGATTAAGGAACTTGCCACGCACAAACAGATATATTCCCTCAAGCAATTGTGTCATTCCGGGATGATAGACCACGCTGACATCAAGCAGTCCGTTATACGGAACGGCATTGGGTGTCTGTCCATAACCAGTAGCATTGCCCACGCACATTGTCATGATGCTACGGTTAAGGTCGTCGTTGTTGATCTTTACATGCATGCGGTATTCAAGTCGCTGGAATATCATAAGTATGAACGACATGATGAACGACAGTGTACGTGAACCTGAATAATGACGGGTCTGACGACGAAGATTCATTATAGTGGCAACGAGTCCGATGTTTATACAGTTGAGGAAATATCGGCGGCAAGCCTCGCCATGCTTATTGGCATAGCGAATACATCCAAGGTCAATCTTACGTACACGGCGCTCCTTCAACCACTTTATTATCTGGTCGTAGTCGTCCTCACGCAATCCCCAGAAGTGAGCGAAGTCGTTCATCAGACCGTTGGGTATCACACCAAGTGCCACCCTTTCACGATCATTGCGGTCGGCTTGCATCATACAATTTACTGCGTCATTGAGAGCTGAGTCACCGCCTACAACCACTATCGTACGATAGCCGTTGTTTATCATCATCTTTATGAGACGATCTACGCCTGCCGAACTCTCGCTCTGCACAAAATCATACTCTACGCCGTTAGATTTGAGACATGCCTCAATCTTCTCCCAACGACGTTTCGGGCTTCCAAACATTTCATGCTTTGGGCAATAGAGTATGCCCCAACGGTTATCGTTTATCATAATCGGTTTGTTTTGTTTATAATCCGGAGAGACCAACCCTCCCTATTTACCTTTTATTCATTCATAAGTGACATTATTGCCTCAACCTTTTCATCCATCGACTGGGCTGCGTCTATCCAGTGGATTGTGTAGCCACGCCTTTCCATTCCGCGGAACCACGTCATCTGACGCTTGGCAAACTGATGAATGGCTATCTCAAGCTGACGGAACATTTCTTCGTAGCTTGTCTTTCCTACCACATATTCTGTCACAAACTTATACTCAAGTCCGTAATATATAAGGTCGTCAGGATTCACTCCTCCGTCAATCAGACTGCGTATTTCGTCGCACATACCCTCTTCAAGACGTGCCTTAAGCCGTCGTGTAATCTTCTCGCGACGCAGTTCACGGTCTATATTTATGCCTATGACAAGCGAATCCACCGGAGGCATCTGCCGTTCGGGTGTAGGATGTTCAAGATTATAAGTCTCAATCTCAATGGCACGTATCGCACGCTGGGCAGTATCCACATCGGTACGGTTGTGCATTTTCGAACCGTTCTTTTGCTTCAGCTGAACAAGCATCTGCGTGAGTTGGTCGAGCGACTTGCCCTCAAGACTCTCCCTTAGCTTCTGATTTTGCGGTACTGGCGACAGACTGTATCCGCCAAGCACAGCCTCTATATACAGTCCGGTTCCGCCACACAATATTGGCAGTTTGCCACGACTGCGGATGTCGTTGTATGCCGTGTGAAAATCCTGCTGATACTGAAACAGATTGTACTTTGTTCCGGGATCGGCAATGTCTATAAGATGATAAGGAATATGGACGTCGCCGATAGTATAGTCGGCCAAGTCCTTGCCCGTACCGATATCCATACGACGATACACCTGGCGCGAGTCGGCACTGATTATCTCCCCACCAGTACGCAGCGCAAGAGCAGCCGCAACCGAAGTCTTGCCGCTTGCCGTTGGTCCGAGTATGGTTATCATTTTCTGGTTTTGCATATTGTCAATAGCTTTGCTGGACATTATGGATTTATATTCGCTTTAGCTTTAAAGCTACAAACTTACAAAAAAAATCTTACACCCCAAATATTTAATCAAAAAAAAGACCGCAGGGCTAAATGCCTTGCGGTCTTTATTCTATGGTTTATGGGTCAATCGAATTAACCGTTAACCTTCTTCATGTGTGCGATGAGCTCGAGAACCTTGTTAGAGTAACCAATCTCGTTGTCGTACCAAGAAACTACCTTAACGAACTTGTCTGTGAGATATACACCAGCGTTTGCGTCGAAGATAGAAGTCAAAGTGCAGCCGAGGAAATCAGAAGAAACTACAGCGTCCTCTGTGTAGCCGAGTACACCCTTGAGCTCGCCCTCAGAAGCCTCCTTCATAGCAGCGCAGATCTGCTCCTTAGTAGCAGCGTTCTTGAGGTTAACTGTAAGGTCAACTACAGAAACGTCGAGAGTCGGAACACGCATAGAGATACCTGTCAGCTTGCCGTTGAGCTCAGGAATTACCTTACCTACAGCCTTAGCAGCACCTGTAGAAGAAGGGATAATGTTGCCAGCAGCAGCACGGCCACCACGCCAATCCTTCAAAGAAGGACCGTCAACTGTCTTCTGTGTAGCAGTTGTAGAGTGAACTGTTGTCATCAAACCGTTCTCGATACCGAACTTGTCGTTCAGAACCTTAGCGATAGGAGCCAAGCAGTTTGTTGTGCAAGATGCGTTAGAAACGAACTGTGTACCCTTCTCGTACTTGTCGAAGTTTACGCCGCAAACGAACATAGGAGTTGTATCCTTTGAAGGAGCAGACATAACTACGTACTTAGCACCAGCCTGGATATGAGCCTGAGCCTTCTCCTGTGTCAGGAAGAGACCAGTAGACTCAACTACGTACTCAGCCTCAACCTCGTTCCACTTCAAATCAGCAGGGTTGCGCTCAGCAGTTACACGAATGTGGTTGCCGTTAACGATGAGCTCGCTCTTCTCAACGTCAGCCTCGATTGTACCCTGGAAAGCACCGTGCATTGTGTCATACTTGAGCATGTAAGCCAAGTAATCTACCGGGCAAAGGTCGTTGATACCTACAATCTGAATGTCGTTGCGAGTCTGAGCTGCGCGGAATACGAAGCGGCCGATACGACCAAATCCGTTAATACCTACTTTAATCATTTTACTTTATTTTATTTAAAGGGTTAATTTTGTATCTTATACCATACAAATGTATTAACAAAGTCCGTTTTTCTTGTTAATGAGACATAGAAGCGTAAGAATGTCGCCACACTTGTTAGGATTACTCCTTTTATTTCGCTGCAAAGATAATAATTATTTTCTGAAAAGAAAGACAATTAAAGTATTAATTTATATAAAAATCTCATTACATAATCACTATTTCCTTTCTGACTATAGCGATTGCAATATGTAGTTTGCAAAACGCACACAAAAACCAATAGTACACACTCGGCAAACTGCTGATTGCATTCTATTATTTTATCCGTACATAATACATCATTGTATAACTGCCGACTCTACAATATATATTATAGGTAGCGTGTTTGTACAAAAGCGGCATTCTATCTTAAAAAAACATTCAATGTACTATTGGTTTTGACGATTTTTTCACTATATTTGCACCGACACTAATATAAACATAAATAAAATAAAACCATGAGTAGTATTCTTAACGAATTCAAGGCGTTTGCCGTAAAGGGCAATGCGGTAGACATGGCTGTCGGTGTAATCATCGGCGGTGCATTTGGCAAGATTGTTTCTTCAATCGTAAATGACATCATCATGCCTCCTATAGGCTGGCTTATCGGCGGTGTCAACTTCAGCGACTTGAAGTTCGAGCTTCCGTCAGTACAGATTGCCGGTGAAACTATGCAGGCAGCAACCATCAATTACGGTGCCTTCATACAGACTATCATCGACTTTGTAATCATTGCCTTCTGTGTGTTTATGCTTGTCAAGGGCATCAACAAGCTTTCGAGCATCAAGAAGAAGGAAGAAGAGAAGAAGACCAAGGCTGCTCCTGAGGAGCCTAAGCCTACAAACGAAGAGGTGCTGCTGGCTGAAATACGTGATTTGCTGAAGAATCAGGCAAAATAATAAAACGACAAACCATGCGTGAAAGCGCAAAAGCAAAGGGCAAGGTGGATTAGTCCTTAAATCCCACCTTGCCCTTAATTATGTTTATAGCCTTTGTGTTTCGGTATCATTTGACAATGCAAATTTACGCAAAAACAGGCTACCTTGCAAATGCTTTTATGTGTCCTATGGCGTAAGTGTAGCGATAAGTGGTTTAAGTGGATAAAATCAACGCTTAAACGTAATAAATTCTTTGCTTTTTTCTTTTTGTTCTATAGCGTCACCACCATTCCCTCATTCGACAGTTCGGAAGCTTCAAACACCTGTCGTGCCTCTTCGAGCAGCACGTCCTCATTATCGTACTTCGAACTGTAATGACCGAGCAGCAACCGTCCCACCTGCGCATCGCGTGCCACCTGGGCTGCCTGTGCTGCCGTAGTATGAAAATACTTCTGTGCCTTTTCGATGTCGGGCGTGGCATAAGTGGACTCATGATAGAGGCACGAAACGCCCGAAACGCGTGCAGCGAGGTCGGGCAGATAGCACGTATCGCTGCAGTAAGCATAGCTGCGAGGCTTGTCGGCAGGCGTCGTAAGTCGCGAATTTGGCACCTCCCTACCCTCTTCGTCAGTCCACGATGCTCCGTTCTTTATATTGTTTATCTGTGATGTAGGGATGCGATAGAAGTCAATCATGTCGCGACGTATGTGTGGCAGCGTCGGTTTCTCGCGAAAGAGATAACCGCATGTAGGCACACGATGCTTCAGTGGAATAGTCTCTACCGTAAGGCTTCGGTCCTCGTACACCACCTGTTGCTTGGTTGTGTCGACAGCATGAAACTGTATCTCGTAGTCGAAATCGGTGCAGAATGTGGCAAGAAGCATGTCGAGCACAGGCTTGAAGTCCTTAGGCGCATAGATGGCAAGCGGCATTGTACGGCCCAACAGACCGAACGACGAGAGCATACCTATCAGTCCGAAACAGTGGTCGCCGTGAATATGCGATATGAATATTGCCACTATCTTGTTGAATCCTATGCGTGAGCGTCGCATCTGGGTCTGCGTTCCCTCGCCACAGTCAATCATAAACTGCTTGCCTCGCAGCTCCACCACTTGCGACGACGGATTATGCCGCAATGTAGGCAGAGCCGATCCGCATCCAAGTATATGGATTTTGAATGGTTCCATTGTTGTTTTATTTCTGACGCTTGTATATGTATATGCCCTTCTGGTTTTCGAGATAGAGCGAGTCGGCACTGAGCGATGTGATGTCGAACGTATCGCGATTGAGCAGCAGTTGTCCGTTCAGAATCTTCCATGATGTCCACGGGTTGGTCTCGGCTTTCACTTCCGAGTGTACTGTTCCGCCATCCTCTATCACGAAGTTGCGGTCGATGCTGGTCCAATGGCCCAACAGTGATGTAACGTTGATAACACGTGTGGCAACAAGTTCGCCATCGGCTGTCTTCAATCCGGTCACCGCCATCTTGTCGCCAGCCATGAATCCGCCCTCCACATTCGACACGATACCTTCAGTGATGCCACCGTCCATATCTGCCTCGGCATCAAGAATGGTGTATGTCAGCGTGTCGCCTGCATCGGTGATGAGTTCCATTGAGTGCATCGACGTACCGCTTCCGCACACTCCATATACAGTAGAGTCTGCCACTTCCACCTCGTCGTCTGCTATCATCTGCGACTTCTGTTTCTTGTCGTTGCAGCTGGCAATCAGCATTACGATTGCTACAGCTAAGAATATCTTCAACTTGTTCATGTTACGATGATTTAATTATTTCTTTTCCTGAGCCTTCGCCTCGTTCCACAGCGCATCCATCTCGCCGAGCGTCATGTCCTTCAGCGGTTTGCCGATGCGTATCGAATGCTCCTCGATATAGTTGAATCGTCTGATGAATTTGGCGTTGGTCTTCTCAAGAGCCGTGTCGGGATTGATTTTGTACAGACGTGCGGCATTGATGAGCGAGAAGAGGAAGTCGCCGAATTCTTCGGTCGAATGCTCGCGGTCTTCCTTGCGCAGTTCGGTCTCCAGTTCGCCAAGTTCCTCGCGCACCTTGCCCCAAACGTCGCCCTTGTCTTCCCAGTCGAAGCCTACATTGCGCGCCTTGTCCTGTATGCGGTAGGCCTTGATGAGTGCGGGCAGAGCATCGGGCACACCCGATAGCACACGCTTGTTGCCGTCCTTCTCGCGCAGTTTTATCTGTTCCCAGTTCTCTATCACCTGCTGTGCGGTCTTCACTTCTTCCGAATTGTCGCGCTCTTCCTCCTTCTCGCCATAAGGCAACGGCTTAGGATCGGGTGCTCCTACCTGCGAGGGATGATATACGTGGGGATGGCGGAATATGAGTTTGTCGACAAGCTTGTTGCAGACATCCGCCATGTCAAACTGCTGCTTCTCCTGGCCTATCTTGGCATAGAAGCACACATGCAGCAGCACGTCGCCCAATTCCTTGCAGATATTAGGCTCGTCGTCCTTGAGCAGGGCGTCGCACAGTTCGAATGTCTCTTCTATGGTGTTGGGTCGGAGCGACTCGTTGGTCTGCTTGCGGTCCCACGGACATTTCTCGCGCAACTCGTCGAGCACATCCAGCAGACGTCCGAAAGCCTTGAGTTTTTCTTCTCTTGTATGCATAGTATATATATATTAAATATGTGGGGCATACCAATTGGTGCGGTATACGATAACGCAAAGGTAAGAATAAAAATCGACACTATAAATAGGATTTTTCAATTTCATTCGTAATTTACAAATCTTTGTCAGAAATATTAAAATCATATTTTAGGAAATATCCGTAAATTTGCACCATAGAATTTACTAAAACTGAAACAAATAACACTAAAGACAAATCCTTTATGGCAACAGCTATTATCCTTTTACAATTTGCCATCGTACTGGCTCTTATCTTCAAAGGTGCCCGCGTAGGCGGCATCGGACTCGGCATCTACGGCATGGTGGGTGTCTTCATTCTTGTTTTCGGCTTCGGACTTAAGCCGGGCAATCTGCCTATCGACGTGATGCTCATCATCGTGTCGGTGATTACGGCTGCCGCGACATTGCAGGCGGCTGGCGGACTTGACTATCTTGTAGGTTTGGCAGCCAAATTCCTGCGCAAGCATCCCACACACATTACTTATTTCGGTCCGCTCACTACATGGCTCTTCTGTCTGGTGGCAGGTACTGCACACACAAGCTACTCGCTCCTGCCTATCATCTCGGAGATTGCCACCAACTCAAAGATTCGTCCCGAGCGCCCGTTGAGCGTTGCCACCATATCGGCATCATTGGGCATCACTGGCAGTCCGGTCTCTGCAGCTACAGCCGCAGTCATCAGCACCGACCTACTGGGTGGTGCAGGCATCGAACTGAAGCACATCCTTATAGTCTGCATTCCGGCTTCGCTCATTGCCATACTTGTAGCTGCCTTTGTACAGAACCGCGTGGGCAAGGAACTGAACGAGGACGAGATATATCAGGAGCGTGTACGCCAGGGCATTATCAATCCCGAGAAGGACAGCAAGCTCATCGACAACATGATAAAGAATCCCGACCCGCACGCCAAGTATGCTGTGATGGCTTTTCTCTTGGGCGTGTTGCTGGTAGTGATATTCGGCAGTGTTCCGTCGCTGCGTCCGTCGTTCATGCTCAATGGCGAACTGCATCACGTGAGCATGCCTGAAATAATCGAGATTATAATGATGTCGACAGCAGCCCTCATTCTGCTTGTGAGCAAGGCCAATGTGCAGGACGCCGTCAATGGCAACGTATTTGCCGCAGGCATCAACGCCCTGGTTGCCATATTCGGCATTGCATGGATGGGCGACACATTCTTCAACGGCAATCTGGAATTCTTCAAGGGTCACATCGCCAGCATCGTCACCCAGTATCCGTTCCTATTTGCCATTGCCCTCTTCATCATGGCCATCATGCTGTTCTCGCAGGCTGCTACGGTGCGCACGCTTTATCCGCTGGGCATAGGACTGGGCATACCGCCACTGGCTCTCATAGCCATGTTCCCTGCTGTCAACGGCTACTTCTTCCTGCCCAACTATCCCACTACAGTGGCAGCCATCAATTTCGACCGCACGGGTTCTACGCGTATCGGACGCTTTGTAATAAACCATTCGTTCCAGCTGGCAGGCTTCATCACTACATTCGTATCAATAGGAGTAGGCTACATCATCATACAATTCCTATAGCAAAGGCCACCCCTTCGCCTTGCATTTATGCAGGCGGAAAGGGCAGAAAGTACCTCTTTTATTTTATTTATAATCGGTTGATTTCGAAATGTAGTCCTTTTACGATGCAGAAGGAGTCCTTTTGCATTGTAAAAGGGGTCCTTTTGCGCTCCAAAACGAGTCCTTTTGCAAGCCAAAAGGACTACATTTCGAGACGGCACATAACAATCACGGCTTCACATCTATAAATCACTGAAAATCAGACTCAACAAATGAACATATACAAGCCAATTGCATTGAGGGAAATGTTGACAGTTCGAATGGAGCCGTCAACCTGCTCTATAACGTCACACCCAACTAGCAGTTCTCTGTCGAGGTGAGATAGCCGACTACAATAGCTACTCCAAATATTATATCGGCGTGTATTGTTGTTTGGAATAAAAGTTATAATTTTGCAGTACGAAAGGACACCTACATGAATCAACAAATACCGATGCGACGACTATATACATACAGATATTTATTGTTTAAAGGATAACTATAGAAGAATATGAAAACTGAGAAAAACAAAATACAGGCGCATTCTGCATCTTCAAAGTCTGCGTCAGTCAGCGACATGACTGTAGGCTCGCCACTGCGCCAGATCTGCAAGTTTGCCCTGCCACTCATATTGGGCTACATTCTGCAGCAGATGTATCTCATCATCGATGCCGCCATTGTAGGCAGATGGATTGGCGTTGGTGCGCTGGCAGCTGTGGGTGCGTCGTCGTCCATAATGTTTCTCGTTATGGGATTCTGCAACGGAGCTTGTGCAGGATTTGCAATTCCCGTAGCACAGGCATTCGGCGCAAAGGACTATCGCAAGATGCGCATCTACGTGCCCAATGCCGTGAGAATATCGGCTGTAATCGCTTCGGTGGTGACGCTGCTCTCGCTTATGTTCTGCCATAGAATCCTGCAATTGGTCAACACTCCTGCCGACATCTTCCACGATGCCTACATATTCCTTATGTCGCAGTTTGCCGCCATACCATTCACATTCGGCTTCAATCTCTTCTCTGGTCAGATACGTGCGCTCGGCAATTCGCGCCAGCCATTCTATTTTCTCATCACATCTGCCGTTGTCAACATTCTGCTCGACGTTGTGCTCATACTCGGTTGCGGACTTGGCGTGGCGGGAGCGGGCATGGCCACATGGTTGTCGCAAGCCCTTTCGGTTATGTTATGCATATGGTACATACGCAAGCGTATGCAACTGCTCATTCCTCATGGCGACGAACGACAGTTTGACAACAAGCGAACAAGCATCCTGCTCAACAACGGAGTACCTATGGGTCTGCAATTCTCAATCACCGGCATTGGCATCATTATGCTTCAGAGTGCCAACAACGCCCTCGGCACCACATGCGTGGCTGCCTTTACTGCCTCAATGCGAATTAAATATCTCTTCACTTGTGTATTCGAGAACATCGGAGTGGCTATGGCTACCTATTGCGGACAGAACCTTGGCGCTCGCAAAATGGAACGTATCACCAGAGGAGTGAAGGATGCTATCTGCCTTATGCTGGTCTACTTCGTCTTCACCTTCATCGTGATTTATCCCTTTGCCGACTGGATGATGCGCCTATTTGTAGACAGTGGTGAGGCTGAGGTAGTAAGTCGTGCTGCACAGTTCATGCGCATTGCCAACTACTTCTACCCTGCTCTCGGATTGCTAACCATACTGCGCTACTCTATTCAAGGACTCGGTTTCAGCAACCTTTCAATGCTTAGTGGTGTCATGGAAATGATTGCCCGCTGTGGCGTAAGCCTCTGGCTCGTCCCCGCCCTGACTTGGACTGGTGTCTGCTTAGGCGACCCCGTAGCCTGGATTATGGCAGATATATTCCTAATTCCAGCCTTCCTTTGGGTGCAGCATAGACTGAAAAAACAAGCAGCATAGCAAAGGGTGCAGTCTATACACTGCATGTTTCAATAGAATTATGCAGTGTATAGACTGCATGTTTAGTAAAAATAGACTATCTGTTACCTTTTGCCCTATTATGTGTCTTGCACAACATCTGACAATTACTTTCGTCTGTCGGTCCGCCATTACTCCAGGCTTTTACATGGTCAGCATCCATCTCTGACAATTTCCATATTCTATTCTTGTTTGCTTCATGCCCTATAGCGCAAAGCGGACAATTGCTAACACCTTCTTCCTTCGCTTTCTTAGTCTGTCGGTCATAACCACGTCGTTTAGTAATATCGTCAAATACTCTTACATTCAAAAGTTTTGTATTTTTGCAACCACCAAGCACATATTCAAATACATTCTTAGTATCCTTTACCCGGTCATCATTATAAAGTTCTGCAACCTTGCGCGAGACATCTACATGATCGTATGGATTATTATGGAAACGCTCGTATAATTCGCCCCAATCCAACCCGCACATCTTTGGATACACATCATCGAAAGTCTGTTCTATCCACGATATCACATCATTGAAATACATACGCAGTTCGTTAATATTATCATCCAAACGATGTTCCTGCATATATTCTTCAATGTTATTGCGACTCACCCATTTAAGCGCTGTTTCCAATATTTCCTGTCTGTTCGCCGACCCATGTATATAACAGCCCCATTTCTGCAAACGTGAGTCTTCCTTGTTACTGAACTCCTTGCGCGCTGCCGTAACGAACGGACCTGAATATATGGCATTACGTGTTTCTTGGGCATTAATCTGAACACCACCCATGTTTATAATCTTGAACCATTCTTTTATCTCCGACTCAGTTCCTTCGCATATATATGCTATCAACTCTGTATTCTCTATCAGCTGTCGTTTGTCTACTGGCAAAGGCTTAAACTTGTATGGCTTTCCATTAAACATTACAGAAAACTTGCCTATAAGAAATCGTCCAATACTTGTTATACGCTGCTGTCCATCGAGCACTTCAAGTTGTCCATCGGCACGACGATTGAAATAAAGCAGACCAAGAGGATACTCTTACCCCAATTCGGGATAAAATAGCGATTAGTTGCATATGAAGACAGATACACGAGT
>CAJJOL010000004.1:0-106837 GCA_905193385.1 uncultured Prevotella sp.
GTGATTAGTGGTGGTATAAATGAATTGCATTCACCACGAATCACACGAATCTCACGAATCTTCATTATCCCTTATTCGTGCGATTAGTGCTATTCGTGGTGAATTTTATTTCCTTCTGACAGATTTTCTTTTGCCTTTCGCCTTGCTTTTATTGCGAACGTTGGAACGCTTTTGGGGCTGAACGGTCTTGTGGTTAGAATCTTTTTTCTCTTTGATAGTCTTGCCGTTGGCTTCCGTTTTCTCTTGTTTTTTATTGCCTTCAATCTCCTTTTGTTTTTTATTGGCTTTATTGTCACCCTTCAATTGATGGGTTTTCTTGCCATAAGTGGGGAAGTGGAGGATGCCACTGGCAGGCAGAGTGTATTCAGTAATTTCAAAATCAATTTCTGGGATACTCTCCGGTTCGGGCTTGAATGGCACAACGGTTTTCTTTACGGGTTCGACCCTTACTACAGCTACGCCCTGGTTGATAATGCCCAACTCTTCGGCGGCAGCGTGCGAGAGGTCGATTATGCGTCCACGTGAGTGTGGACCGCGGTCAGTAACGCGCACGATGACTTCACGCCCGTTACGTTCGTTGGTCACCTTGAGCAAAGTACCGAACGGGTGTGTGCGATGTGCGCATGTCAGACTGTCGTGATGCAGTCGTTCACCGCTACTTGTGCGTGCTCCGGTGGCTCGTTTTGAGTAGAACGATGCCTTGCCGTGCTGAATTTGCGAACTGGCTGTGGCAACAACTATTGCCACAGCCAGTGTCAGAAAAGTTCTTTTTAATATCTTAGAGTTACCTATCATCAAGTGATTATACTATGCCCTGAGCCATCATAGCGTTGGCCACCTTCATGAAGCCAGCGATGTTAGCGCCCTTAACATAGTCGATGTAGCCGTTAGGCTGCTTGCCGTACTTGACGCACTGCTCGTGTATTGAGTGCATGATGTAGTGCAGCTTCTCGTCAACTTCCTTCTCGCTCCAGCTCAGACGCATAGAGTTCTGAGTCATCTCAAGACCAGAAGTAGCCACCCCACCAGCGTTGACAGCCTTGCCAGGGGCAAAGAGCTGGCCGGCAGCAACAAACTTCTCGACAGCTTCAGCTGTACAGCCCATGTTCGAAACCTCGGCTACGCACTCAGGATTGTGTGCGAGGATGGTCTCGGCATCGTTGCCGTTAAGCTCGTTTTGTGTAGCACATGTCAAGTATATGTCGGCCTTAACTTCCCAAGGCTTCTTGCCTGCTACGAACTTAGATCCTGGGAACTCGTCCTCGTACGGCTGGCAAACGTCATTGCCAGAAGAACGGAGTTCGAGCATATAGTCAATCTTGTCGCCCTCGATGCCTGCCTCGTCAAGGATGTAGCCGTCGGGACCAGACAATGTGATAACCTTAGCGCCAAGCTCAGTAGCCTTCTTTGCAGCACCCCATGCCACGTTGCCGAAACCAGAAATAGCAACGGTCTTGCCCTTAAGGCTGAGGCCGCGAGTAGCCATCATCTGATTGACGAAGTAGAGAGCGCCGAAACCTGTAGCTTCAGGACGGATGCGTGAGCCGCCGAACTCCAGACCCTTGCCAGTGAGCACGCCCTGATACTGGTGTGTGAGCTTCTTGTACATGCCGAAGAGGTAGCCGATCTCTCTGCCGCCTACGCCGATGTCGCCTGCGGGAACGTCCTCGTCAGGACCGATGTGGCGATAGAGCTCAGTCATGAATGCCTGGCAGAAACGCATAACTTCAGCGTCAGAACGTCCGCGGATAGAGAAGTCAGAGCCGCCTTTGCCACCGCCCATAGGCAGAGTGGTGAGTGCATTCTTGAATGTCTGCTCAAATCCGAGGAACTTCAGGATAGAGAGGTTCACTGAAGGATGGAAACGCAAGCCGCCTTTGTACGGGCCGATGGCACCGTTGAACTGTACGCGGTAGCCGATATTTACGTGTACCTCACCATTGTCATCTGTCCAAGGCACGCGGAAGGTGATGATGCGCTCTGGCTCTACGAGTCGTTCGATGAGCTTTGCTTTCTCAAACTCAGGATGACTGTTGTATACGTCCTCTACTGAGATTAACACTTCGCGCACTGCCTGCAAGTATTCGGCTTCGCCTGGGTGCTTCGCCTCGAGATCATGCATTATTTTTTCAACATTCATAGCGATAAGGTTTTAAGTTGTTTAATAGTTTTATTGTAGTATATTACGTTACTTACGTTGTGTCACTTTGACATCGCAAATATAGCTTTTTTACTTTTACCTACCAAATAAAATTTTGAGTTTTTGCCGTTTTTAATTTACTTTTAGATAGTCATTGTTGGTGTGTGCGATAACAAACAATGTGCTTTTGACAGGCTTATATTATACATTATATATATAGGTATATCACGTATACATATATACTTATGCCGTGTTGTATACATAAGCTTAGCATGTTATATAATATGGTCCTATCACATTGTTTTGCCTATTGATTTTATTGATTTTTTTAATTAAATACGAGTTGCTTTCTATAGTTTTTGCGTAACTTTGCAAAAACGTAATGAGTAAACCGAAAAACTTTAAAAACTACCTTGTTACTATGAACATAAAACGAATGGTTTTGCACGCTGTGCTCCCTGCATTGTTGCTCGGAGTGTTTGCCCTCAATGCTTCGCAGGCATCGGCAGCGAGCAAGAAGAAGCAGAAGACGCAGCCCATACGTGTGGCTTGCGTAGGCAACAGCATTACCTATGGCACCGGTATTGAGGACCGTGCGCACGACTCCTATCCCTCGCAACTGCAGCGTATGCTGGGCGAGCGGTATGTAGTGGGCAACTTCGGCAAGCCCGGTGCCACGCTGCTCTATCACGGCCACCGCCCCTATGTGGTGCAGAAGGAGTTTAAGGAGGCGCTTGCCTTCAAAGGCGACATAGCCGTGATACACCTCGGCATCAACGATACCGACCCGCGCAACTGGCCCAACTATCGCGACGAATTTGTCAAGGACTACCTTTCTATAATGGATTCGCTGCGTGCAGCCAATCCAAAGGTGCGCTTCATATTGGCGCGTATGACTCCAATAGCTGACCGTCATCCGCGCTTTATTTCCGGAACCAAGCTGTGGCACGGCGAGATTCAATCCGCCATTGAGACCGTGGCACGTCTTAGCGGAGCTGAACTCATCGACTTCCACGAGCCTTTGTATCCTTATCCCAACCTTCTTCCTGACGCCATCCATCCCAATCCCGAGGGAGCCGGCATACTTGCCAAGACCGTGTACGGCGGCATAACGGGCAACTACGGAGGCTTGCAGATGTCGCAACTGTACACCGACTACATGGTGTTGCAGCGCAACGTGCCCCTCGACATACACGGCACAGCCAATGCAGGCGAGAAGGTGACGGTAAGCATCGACCGTCAGACCGTTACTGCCACAGCCGACAACCGTGGTAAGTGGTGCGCCATGCTGAAGCCGATGCAGGCTGCCGACGACCTGACGCTTACCGTCAAGGCTGGCAGACAGACCAATGTATATAGCCATGTGGCAGTAGGCGAGGTGTGGCTGTGCTCTGGTCAGTCGAACATGGCGTTCATGCTGTGCCAGGCCGAGAGCTACAAGCGCGACATCAACAGAGCCAACGACCCTCAGCTCCGCCTCTACGACATGAAGGGACGTTGGGAAACTTACGATGTGGCGTGGCCTGCCTCGTGTCTCGACTCGCTCAATCACTTGCAGTACTTCCGCCCCACGACATGGCAACCCACTACGCCCGACAATGCCAAGTGGTTCTCTGCCATAGGCTATTATTACGGACGCATGCTGCGCGATTCGCTCCGTGTGCCCGTAGGATTGATTTGCAACGCCATAGGCGGGTCGCCCACCGAGTCGTGGGTAGACCGCAACACGCTCGAGACACGCTTCCCTGCCATACTGCGCAACTGGCTTCACAACGATTTCATTCAGGATTGGGTGCGCGGACGTGCCGCCAAGAACCTTACCAACGAGAACACCCGTCTGGGACGTCATCCCTACGAGCCGTGCTATCTCTACGAGAGCGGCATACTGCCGTTGCAGAAATACCCCATCAAGGGCGTGATATGGTATCAGGGCGAGTCGAACGCCCACAACATGGATGCTCATTCTGAGCTGTTCAAATTGCTCGTAGACAGCTGGCGCACCAATTGGAGCAACCCCCGAATGCCCTTCTACTTCGTGCAGTTGTCAAGTCTCAACCGTCCGTCGTGGCCGTGGTTCCGCTACAGCCAGCTTGAGTTGATGAAGCACATCGACAATACCGGCATGGCTGTTACAAGCGATTGCGGCGACTCGCTCAACGTACATCCCAAGCGCAAGCAGCCCGTAGGCGAGCGTCTGGCACGTTGGGCGCTGTGCAAGACCTACGGAATGGCCCTTACGCCATCGGGCCCTATATATAAAGGTGTGGTGCGCGAGGGCGACGCACTCGTCGTAAGTTTCGACTACGCCGACGCTCTCACCACCTCCGACGGAAAATCGCCGTCGACCTTCGAGATAGCCGAAGAAGAGGGAATGTACTATCCCGCCACCGCCGTTGTATCGGGCAACACCGTCCGACTGACCTCGCCGGCGGTGAAGCATCCGCGCTTTGTGCGCTACGGATGGCAACCCTTCACACGCGCCAACCTTGTCAATGGCGATGCTCTGCCAGCGTCTACGTTCAGAGGCGAAGTACAATAACACACCCTCATTCAGAAGTTAAAGGAGTTTTTCGCAAAGCTCAAGGAAGTTTCACTACCTTCGGTCGTTAGAAATTCTTGCTAAGGCAAGCGGCAAAGCCGAGCGATAGCCATTACTCTCTTTTTACTGAATATTCAGCTGTAAGGCATACGGCTTTAAATTCTATAACTTCTTTAAATTCTATAACTTCTTTAAATTCTATAACTTCTTTAAAATCTATAACTTCTGAACTTGCGAAAGTTCAATAAAATAATAAAAACCAAAAACAGCGGATTAGCTCATTTGCTAACCCGCTGTTTTTTTATTTAACAACTTACCAAATTCTTTTTATTTTTGCGTGTCAATCTTATGTGCCACGCTCACGGCCTGAGCAATTGTAATTGCAAGAAAGCCGAAAATTACCATAGATACCATAATCTTTTTACCTTTAAGTTAAACTGTTTTCTTTAATTACTCTGTTATCCTTTTTGCACTGCAAAGGTAGAAAAATACGGCTGTGTACGCAAACAATACGTCTAAAACTTGATTTTTTGCTTATGTTTGTTGATGCAAGTCAAAGTATAAGGTTCATACGAACTGTGAATTGATTCATTCTTTAAACTTCTGGAACTGTTGCAAGGAATTTCTTGATTTCATCGTCAGAAACAGCATAGTCATGCAAGTCGCCATTGATATAACTCTCATAGGAAGGCATATCAATAAGTCCATGTCCAGACAGACAGAACAGAATCACCTTTTCTTCTCCAGCTTCCTTTGCCTTCATAGCCTCGCGAATAGTAGCAGCAATAGCATGACAACTCTCTGGCGCAGGAATAATACCTTCTGTACGTGCAAAAAGCATACCTGCCTCGAAAGACTCAGACTGAGGAATATCAACACCATGCATATATCCGTCCTTAATCAACTGAGAAATAATCATACCAGCACCATGATAGCGCAAACCACCAGCATGGATATTCGCAGGTTTGAAATCATGACCTAAGGTGTACATTGGAAGTAATGGTGTATAACCAGCTTCATCGCCAAAGTCGTATTCAAATTTACCACGGGTCAACTTAGGGCAACTTTCCGGTTCAGCTGCAATAAAATCAGTATTCTTTCCATCCTTAATCTTATGACGCATGAAAGGGAAGGCAATTCCACCAAAGTTACTACCGCCACCAAAACATGCTATCACAGTATCAGGATACTCACCTGCCATAGCCATCTGCTTTTCTGCCTCCAGGCCAATGACTGTCTGATGGAGAGCCACATGATTTAACACAGAGCCCAAAGTATATTTACAACCAGGAGTTGTTGTAGCCAACTCTACAGCCTCACTGATAGCAGTTCCTAATGAACCAGGATGATGAGGGTCACGAGTAATGATGTTTTTACCAGCTCTTGTACTCATAGAAGGAGAACCCTCTACTGTAGCGCCAAAGGTACGCATAATACTGGAACGATATGGTTTTTGCTGCATGGTTATCTTTACCTGATAGACAGCCGCTTCCAATCCATAGAGTTTGGCTGCATAAGACAAAGCAGCCCCCCACTGACCAGCACCGGTTTCTGTTGTGACATTCGTGTCACCCTCTTGCTTACAATAGTAACACTGAGGCAGAGCAGAATTGATCTTATGCGAACCTAATGGGTTAGTACTCTCATTTTTGAAATAGATATGAGCTGGAGTACCTAAAGCTTCTTCCAAAGCATAAGCGCGAACCAGTGGAGTAGAACGATAGAAAGTGTATTTCTCCAATACATCTTCAGGAATATCTATCCACGCATGTTCCTGGTCTAATTCCTGCTTGGAACATTCCTTATTGAATATATGTGAAAGATCATCAGCACTGAGAGGCTGGTGGGTCTGAGGATTCAATGGAGGCAATGGTTTATTAGGCAGGTCTGCCTGAATATTATACCATTGCGTTGGGATTTCACTCTCCTGCAAAATAAATTTCTTCTGTTTCATGTGGTGTCATTTTATTTTAATTATTATGTCTTTCCTTACATCATGTTTGTAGACGAATCTATTTTGCGACAAAATTACAAAAACATTTGAGATAAAAGAAAAAAAAGCAACGATTTTGCATTTTGTCTGAAAATATCGTAAAACGGCTGATAATTGTATTCGGCCTAAATTATAAGTGTTGTGGAAATTTTGTAATGAAAATGTAACGCCTCCGCAATACGTGTGAATAGTATAATGTTTATCTTTGCAAACGTAAAGAGAATAACATAAAGCACAATGAAACAGAATGCACGCATACTTGTTGTAGATGACGAGCAGGACCTGCTCGAAATCCTGAAGTTCAATCTTGAGACAGAAGGCTATGAGGTCGTGACAGCTCCGTCTGCCGAAGATGCCCTGCAGCTCGACATAGCCTCGTTCGACCTCATGCTGCTCGACGTGATGATGGGCGGCATGTCGGGATTTGCCATGGCGCGCCAGCTTAAGGACAATCCTGCCACTGCACAGGTTCCTATAATATTCCTCACAGCGCGCGACACCGAGAACGACACCGTGACGGGATTCAATCTCGGAGCTGATGACTATATCTCCAAGCCCTTCTCGTTGCGTGAGGTGATGGTGCGCGTGCGTGCCGTGCTGCGCCGTACCGCCAAGGAGAACGTTGAGGAAGAGGCAAAGACGCTGTCATATCAGGGCATTGTGATGAATCTCGACCGCAAGACGGTGAGCGTAGATGGCGAGGACATCCCCTTCACCAAGACCGAGTTCGAACTTCTCCACCTATTGCTCGACGAGCGTGGTCGCGTGTTTTCACGTCAGGAGCTCATCGAGCGCATATGGCCCAAGGACGTGCTGGTGCTCGACCGCACCGTAGATGTCAACATTACTCGACTCCGCAAGAAGATAGGACGTTTCGCCAAGTGCATCGTCACGCGCCTCGGCTTCGGCTACTATTTCGATGCCTAAAACCGTGGTGTAACCTTCACCACGAATTTCCCGAATCTCACGAATTCAGTAAACGTACAATTCGTGCGATTAGTGCGATTCGTGTTAAGACAATAATATTATGCGAATATCCGTTGGAACAAAACTTTACTTCAGTGTACTGTCGCTGTTTCTGCTGTTTGCCGTGTCGTTCATTATCTTCCAGCAGACACGCGAGAAGCAGTACAAGATAGACACGCTCAATCTGAAGTTGCAAGACTACAACTCGCGCATGGCTGAGTTCTACAGCAACAACGCCGAACGCTCCGAGCAGGTGTTCAACAATTATGTGCGCCGCCACTACATGTCGCGCCTGCGTGTCACACTGATACGTCCCGACGGAAGCGTGCTGTACGACAGCCGCTTGAAGCAATACGCGCACATAAGCAATCATGCCTCGCGTCCGGAGGTGGCAATGGCGCTCAAGCACGGCTCAGGCTCTACCGTGGAGCGCAGCAGCAAGACGTTCAACAGCGACTATTTCTATTCTGCCACGTATTTTCCGCACGACTCTATCGTCATACGTTCGGCACTGCCATACACCAGCGACCTCGCCCGTTCGCTGCAAGCCGATCAGCACTACATTTGGTTTGCCGTCATAACGATACTTCTGCTCACCGTAGTGCTCTACCGCTTCACCAGCCGACTGGGCGACAACGTGAAGAAACTGCGCACTTTTGCCTCGCGAGCCGACCACGGTGAGTCGCTCGATACAGAAGATCTCATTGCATTTCCTGCCGATGAGCTGGGCGAAATAGCCGAGCGCATCATCAAGATATACAAGCGTCTGCAGTCGACACGGCGCGAACAGGACATGCTCAAGCGCCAGCTGACGCAGAACATAGCCCACGAACTCAAGACGCCCGTGGCAAGCATACAGGGCTATCTGGAGACCATACTCGAAAATCCCAACATCAACGACCAGATGCGTGAGCAGTTCCTCGGACGCTGCTATGTCCAGAGCCAGCGCCTCACGTCGCTCCTGCACGACATCTCTACGCTCAACCGCATGGACGACGCGCCCGAGATGACGAGCACCGAGAATGTAAACATATCGCAGATGGTGCAGAACATCCAGAAGGAGACAGCCCTGCAGCTGCAGCAGAAAGGCATGACATTTGTAAATCGTCTGCCCGACAACATCGTGGTGCGCGGCAATCAGAGTCTGCTCTACAGCGTGTTCCGCAATCTCACCGACAACGCCATTGCCTATGCGGGCGAAGGCACCACCATAACTCTTACGGCTCAGCGTCCCGGTGCCTACATAGTTGAGTCGGACATGAGCGATGAAGACGGTTCTGCCAAGTGGGCATTCACCTTTGCCGACAATGGCGTTGGTGTGTCTGCCGAGCACCTGCCGCGCCTCTTCGAGCGCTTCTATCGTGTGGACAAGGGCCGTTCGCGCAAGATGGGAGGCACCGGTCTGGGCCTTGCCATAGTCAAGAACGCCGTGCTTCTACATGGAGGAACGATACGTGTGAGCCAGAACGAAGGCGGCGGATTGAAGTTTGAATTCTCGCTGAAGATTTAGCCGCTTACGGATTGTATCAGTGTCTGTTTGTTATAAATAGGATTAAAAGACCAGTTCTCTCGTTTTTTTTTCATAAGTTTGCAGATGAAAAGAAAACGGAAGATTTTTTTTTGTAAAGCCAAGCAGATGCAAGCAGTCGAATTTGAGGGATTTTTTAAGGAGAATTATTCAAAGATATATTGTTATGCCCACAGCCTTGTCCGTGACGATGAGGCTGCGCGAGACATTGTGGCCGATAGCTTTGAATATCTTTTCACCCACAATCCGCATTTGTCGAAGTCTGAAGCTTCCAATTATCTTTTTGCGATAGTACGCAACCGATGTGCTGATTTCTTCAGAAAGCAAGCCGTACATCAGCGTTATTCCGAATACATCACTTACACCACCGACAAAGCCATGTCTGCCGAATGGTCGGACCACGACGAGAAGGTGGAGGCAATCAGGAGGATGATGGGCAGTCTTACGCCCCGCACACGTGAAATTCTTGAAGCCCATTATTTGCAGGGCAAGAAGTATAGCGAGGTGGCTTCCGAACTGGGAATCAGCGAGAGTGCTGTGAAGAAACATATCATGCAGGCATTACGGATGTTCAGGGAAAATGTGATAAGGGAATGAATAGAATAAAAAAAGGTTAAACATTCAAACTTGCAAGTACCCCAAACGAAGCCTAAAGCTATATATGTATGCAGACAAAGCCGGTTCTATTTACTGTTGAACATACTGATAATAACATAGAACATAGATGAATAAAGATATGAATCAAATGGATCTGGAGAATTCAGAACATCTTGACCAGATGGTTACTGAGGCCTTGATGAGAGACCGTTTGGTTTCTCCCGATGCTGATTTGGAATGGAAGAAGCTGTCAGCCCGAATGTCTGTCGGCAAGGATTCTGCTGCTTCACCGTCAGACGTAAAGCACATCCCGTCTTCAGCTTTGCGTCTGGTGTGGACCATAGTGGGCACCGTAGCGGCCATGGCGTTGATTGTTGTAGTGTTCAATTTGAAGGGATTTGACGCTGACGGCAGTTCGGTATACCAGGCAAAAGCCACACCTGCCGAGATAGTGATACTTGACGAGCAGGACAACCAACATGTGGTTAAGGGCAATGACCTGTCACTTGCTCCTGCCAGTAAGGCTGTGGTGCATACAGTAGTGGTGCCTGAAGGAAAGGACATGAAACTCACTCTTTCGGACGGAACGGAAGTCTGGCTCAATGCCAACAGCCGTCTTGCCTATCCCACCGTGTTCAATGGCAGGGAGCGCAAAGTGGAATTGCAGGGCGAGGCTTATTTCAAGGTCGCTCACGATTCCCGTCATCCGTTTATAGTATATGCCGGTGGCATGCAGACACGTGTACTGGGCACAGAGTTTAATGTTGATGCTTCCGATGCAAAGCGCCCTCACGTAACGCTTGTACGGGGAAGTGTCAAGGTTTCAAAGGCTAATATTAATAAGGTGATTGTGCCGGGTGAGGATGCAGCATTTGATGCCGGGGGCAGCATTAAGGTGAGTCGGGTAGATTTGAATGATGTGGCTTGCTGGAAGGACGGCATTGAGATGTTCGACAATGCTTCGCTTCGCGACATTGTGATGCATATGGGCAGCTGGTATAATGTGAATGTTATATGTCATGACGATGCATTGCTCGACATGCATCTTCGATATATGTACGATCGCCGACAAGGCATCGAGGAGGCTGTAATGATGCTTAATACGATTACAAATAACAAAATTAAATTGCAGAATAATTCCATTTTGATAGAATAAAAGCAAATTATTTTTACTTTTTCTTGTTTTTGGGGTGCCCATAGTTTCTCTTTGTGCGATTTTATATTAAAAAGAAACAATAAACGTGCATAAAACTATGAACAGGAAACTTTTGATTTTGGTGTTGGCTGGAATGTTGCTTGCACCGATAATGTCTGTACGTGCATTTGCCGTCCGGCAAGTTGCGCAACTGGCCAAGGCTGCTGACGGAGCCGTCGGAACACAGTTCTTCAAGGGAACCTTTGCACAGGCTTTGGCAAAGGCTAAGAAGGAGAACAGGAAACTTATGGTAGATTGCTACACGCTTTGGTGTGGTCCGTGCCGCCATATGGCTAAGAATGTTTTCCCGGATGAGAATCTGGGCAAATACATGAATGCCAACTTCGTCTGCATACAGCTGGATATGGAGCATGGCGAAGGTCCCGAACTTAACAAGACGTTCAATGTCAAGGCTTATCCTACATTTATTTTCTTTGATGCCGAAGGCAAGGAGATGAGCCGATTTGAGGGCATGTGCATGCAAGACGAGTTTCAGAAGCGCTGTGAGCGAATCCTGAAGGGTGAGGCTCCGATTGTAAAGGAGGATTCAGAAACGGCAAAAAAAGTTCAGCCACAGGTAGCCGAGAAAGACACAATTATAGATGAAGGCAAAGGCGTTAACTTTATAAAAGGCTCGGACGTGCGACTGGCTGACGTGCTGGCTCAGGCAAAACGCGAGAACAAACGGGTGCTTGTCGATTTCTGGGCGACTTGGTGTCATGCCTGCATGAAGATGAACAATACCACATTCCGCGACACTCGTATTGGAAACCTTATGAATTACACATTCGTCAATTATGCTGTCGATGTTGACAATGACCCCGACGGCAAGTCGCTGGTTGAGAAATTCAACATCAAGGCGTTTCCTACTTACCTTATTCTCAATCCCGACGGGACCGAATATAACAGAGTCGTTGGAAGCAATCCTGTAGAACCGTTTGCCAAAGCGTTGACCGATGCGTTGCTGGGTAAGGAAGACCGGTTTACTGCCATGGAACGAATGCAGCAGGAAGCCATTGCCAAAGCCAAGGCCGAACGCCAGTCTAAGCTGACCGCTTCGCCCAAAGCAACTCCTAAAACAAAAGTCCGCTTCATGTCAGGTACTGACATTGAGAAGGCTATAAAGGCGGCTAAGGCAAAGAATCGCAATCTGATGGTATTCATTACAGACAGTGATTACAAGTCGGAATATGTCGAGAAGTATTCATTCAACGACGGTGCTATAGCCGATTATCTCAACAATAACTTCGTATGCTTGTTTGTTGATGCCAACAGCAAGCAAGGCGATGCCGTCATTACGAAGTATGAAGTGATGGAACAATACCCCAGTTTCCTGCTTTTCAATAGCAAGGGCGAGTTTAAGGGATGTGCCGGTGGCGCTATGCGTGATGTAGATACTATGAAAGATACATTCAATATGTATCTCAACTATACTCCTCAGAAGTAATCGAACGAATTGCTTGGAGATTGTGATTCAGATATATTGTAGTTTAATATTTATAAATGGAAAATTATGGGAGATTTAAAGTCAAGAATACTAGCATTGACAATCGTCTCTTCATCTATCACTCCTCTCTCTCATGTGAATAGTCAGGCGGCAGTGGTTGACGCTCAACCGCTGTCTGCCAATGAGTGGGCTGAGATGCAGATGGCAAAGATCAAGGGGCAGATCACGTTGGTGGAGGCGTTCAAGCGAATAGAGAAGCTTACCGGATACAGAATCATGTATTCGTACGACGACGTTAAGAACTATAAGGCGCAGGCTGTTCCTACATACAAGGATATTCGTAAGGCATTGTCGCAGGTGTTAGGCGACCTTCCATTGGAGTATTCTATAAATCATAAGTTTGTGTCAATAACGCCTAAACCCCAGCTGGCTTCGAATGTGTCTTTGTCGCCTACAGTGAAGGAAGGAATGACAGTTGTGCTGCAAGGTAAGGTGGTTGATGTGAATGGGGACCCGTTGCCAGGTGTTACGGTGCAGGTTGTCAAGGACCATAAAATCACTACTGTCACCAATACCGATGGAACCTTTGCGCTGCAGTTGGACCGTGGACGTACTGTAAAGGTCGATTTCTCTTACATAGGTATGGAATCTGAGTATTATATTTTCAAGTGTCAGGAGGATTTCCGAAACCTTGTCATCAAGATGAAGGACGATGCGTCATCGTTGAAGGAAGTGGTTGTGACCGGAATGTTCAACAAACGTCGCGAGACATATACCGGTTCGGCCAAGACTGTAACCTCTAAGGACTTGAAGATGGCAGGAAACTCCAATCTGTTGTTGTCACTTTCGAATGTAGATCCAAGCTTTAATATTGTCACCAACGACCTGATAGGCAGCGACCCTAATAAGTTGCCCGATATAACCATGCGTGGTTCAACGGCATTAGGGTCGGATGTGAAGAGCATGCAGACCAATGCCAGCAACAAGGTGTCAAGCAATCTGCCGCTGTTTATTATGGATGGCTTTGAGGTTAGTTTAGAGCGTTTCAATGATTTGGATGAGAATCAGGTGGAAAGCATTACGCTTCTGAAGGATGCTTCGGCAACGGCTCTCTACGGAACACGTGGTGCCAATGGCGTAGTGGTTATCACTACAAAGAAGCCGGAGAGCGGAAGACTGCGCGTCACATATAAGGGTACATTGACATTGGAGGCGCCTGACCTCGCTGGCTATAATCTTATGAATGCCAGCGAGAAGCTGAAATACGAGAAGCTTGCAGGACTTTATACCGCTGAAGATGATGTAAAGAAGCAGCAAAGTCTTGACAATCTATACAATGCACGTATGATGAACGCTGCAAGAGGAATCGATACCTATTGGCTCAAATATCCTATCCGTACCGGAGTGGGCCAGAAGCATAGTGTGCGTGTAGAAGGTGGTGATGACATTTTCCGCTATTCGGGCAATCTGCTTTACAACAACATCAATGGCGCGATGAAGGGTTCGGAGCGCAATACGTTCACAGGTGGTGTGTTTCTTTCTTACAAATACAAGAATCTGACATTCCAGAACGACCTTCAGATTTCAAGTAATACGTCCAAGAATTCGCCTTACGGCTCGTTCAGCGATTACACTTCGGTCAATCCTTATTACACTCCGTTTGCCGATAATGGAAGTTATGCCAAGAAACTGGAGAGCAACACGTCGTATCCTTCATTGGGTTTGAACTCTGGTGTGACTGTTTATAATCCGCTTTACAATGCCATGCTTCCTCAGAAGAACGAAAGCAAGTACACCTCTATTACAAATAACTTCGCGATAGAGTGGCACCTGAACGATGCTTTCTTTATGCGCGGTTCGCTTGGCATAACAAGTCAGAAGAACAGAAGTGACGTGTATGTAGCAGCCGAGAATACGGTTTTCGACAACTATTCTACTTCCGACTATGGCAGGAAGGGCTCTTACACATACGGAACAGGTGAAAACAACCAGTACGAATTGAATGTCACAGCCAACTATTCCAAGACCTTTGCCAATCTGCATTCGCTCTATATGGGAATAGGATACACCCTGGCACAGACCAAGTACGAGGACTATTCGTTTCAGGCTGAAGGCATAACCAACAGCAATATGGCATTTCTGGGTGCTGCAACTTCATACGCCCAGGGAACAACTCCTTATGGTTATGAAAGTACTGTACGCCGTGTAGGTGTGACGGGCAACTTCAACTATACATACGCCGACCGATATTTCGTTGACGGAACCTTCAAGACCGAGGGCTCGTCCCAGTTTGGCAAGGACAATCGTTTTGCTCCTTTCTTCAGTGTTGGAGCCGGTTGGAACATTCACAACGAGAAGTTTCTGAAGGGAAACAATATTGTTAATGTGGCTCGTCTACGTCTTAGCTATGGTACAAGTGGCTCTCAGTCGTTCTCGCCTTATCAGGCTTTGACCAGTTACAAGAGCATTGACGGCTACAACTTCAATGGTTTGTATGGCGTAAAGTTGATGGGCATAGGCAATTCGGAGCTGAAATGGCAGAAGACCAAGCAATGGAACGTCGGTATTGACCTTGAACTCATCAAGAACCGTTTTGCATTTAACTTCGACTACTATAACAAGTTGACCGACGATCTTCTCTCTGATGTCAATCTTCCTACTTCGGCTGGCTTCAGCAGCTTCAAGAGTAATGTAGGACAGGTAGAGAATCGAGGATTTGAAATAGGTGCCAATGCCTACATAATCCGCAACACCAGTAAGCAGTTGATATGGTCGGTAGGTGGCACAATGATTCATAATGTCAACAAGATAAAGAAGATAAGCAACTATCTGGAATACCTGAACTCATTGATGGAGAATGAACAGGATGTCAATCCGAGCTTCATGTACAAGGAAGGCGAGAGCATCAACACCATCTTTGCAGTACGCAGCCAGGGCATTGATCCAAGCAACGGTAAGGAGATATACGTAAAGAAGGACGGCACGCTTACCTATGTATGGGACAGCAAGGACAAGGTGGCATGCGGCATCAACGAGCCTAAGTATCTTGGCACGTTCAATACGCGCTTGCGTTATCAAGGTTGGCAGCTGAGCGCGATATTCAGTTATCGTTTCGGCGGACAGATTTACAACAGCACGTTGGCAAGCAAGATAGAGAACAACTATCCCTACAACAACAGCGACAAGCGTGCCCTCTACGACCGTTGGAGTCTGGAGAATCCCAATGCACGCTATAAGGCCGTCAGCGATTTCTCCACAACGTACGCCACAAGTCGTTTTGTTGAGGATGAGAACACCTTGCGTCTGAACACCCTTTCATTGAGTTATGACCTTCCGACGGGCTGGCTCAGGAAGATGCATTTGCCCTTTGATTATGTATCCGTTGCCGGATATGCCGAAGATTTGTTGTATCTGTCAAGTGTAAAGCGTGAGCGTGGAACGGATTATCCGTATGCGCGTACCTATACATTCTCCTTGACATTGCGATTCTAAAAGGATTATTAATGTAAAACAGAACAAGATGAAAAAGACAATATATTCTATAATGCTTCTCATCGGAAGCGCGTTTGCATTGACGAGTTGCAGCGATTGGCTCGACGTGAGTCCGAAGACGGAGGTGCGCGAGGGTGAATTGTTCTCCACCGAGGCTGGTTATCGCAATGCAATGTCAGGTGTTTACATCCTTTTGGGCCAGAAACCGCTCTATGGAGTGCAGGCTTCAATGTACGTTCCGGAGTTTCTGGCGCACACATGGACCACACCTTCGGAGAGTACTGACGCCTCTGCATTCTATTTGGCAAAGAACGACTATACCAATTCTAATGTAGAGTCAACGTTAGACGATCTCTGGTCGAACTATTACAATGCCATTGCCCAGATCAACAATATACTTACCAACCTGCAGAGTTCTTCTGTAGCGTTTACGGGCAACCAACGCCAGATAATGGAAGGCGAACTTTACGGATTGCGCGCATTCCTTCATCTCGACTTGTTGCGCTTTTTCGGTCCGGTGCCGAGCCAGACTGACGGAGCTACGGCGTGCATTCCGTACGTCAAGACATTGACTACCGACGTTGCAAACCTCAAGTCGGAGTCGTACGATGCGGTAAAGGCTGACATCATTTCCGACCTTGACAAGGCCGAAAGCCTGCTTGCCACCAGCGATCCGATTGTAGAATCCAGGGCAAGTGCCGACGATCCTGCCCGCTCGGACGATGCCGATGATGCCAATGTCGATTTGGACGACAACGACATCTATCGTCAGTTGCACTTCAACTATTGGGCGGTTATAGGTGCAAAGGCACGCTATTATTACTGGATAGGTGACAAGGAGAAGGCGGCAGACTATGCCCGTAAGGTGATAGAAGCCAAGGACAAGGCAGGCAAACAGGTATTTGCGCTTTGCAATGAAGCCTACTATTCGGCGCATAGCAATGCCAATCTGACCATGAAGATGGAACAGCTCTATGGCGTTTACAATTCAAGCTATCAGGACGACATATACAGGGCGTATTATTCCACATCGGATCCGCTCTTCACACAGAATGAAGAATATGTGAAGACAGCCTACGAGTCGACTCTGTATCCGGACGATATACGCTTCAAGTCGAGCAGATATTGGAAGAGCCAGATGGCAGACAATGCCATAATAACGGAATATCACTTCCTGAAATACGCCTTTAACGGCTCGTGGTACGGCTACAATACCGTTCCCGTAATGCGATTGAGCGAGATGTATTTCATTCTCTTCGAGTGTGCTTCTATAGCTGACATGAAGCCGTATTTTGCCACATGGCGACTGTCGCGTGGCTTGGATGCCTCGATAGATGCAACCCTTACCACCGAGTCGGCTGTCGTTTCGCGCATGGAAAAGGAGTGGCGCAAGGAGTTTATGGGCGAGGGTCAGATGTTCTTCTTCTACAAGAAGCACAACTATCAGGCTTATACATGGCCTACAGCCTATACGGTTCCGACGGGAGCCTATCAGCTGCCGAAGCCCAAGAGTCAGACAATGTATGAGTAATGTTTCAACAAAAAACGCAGTTTTATTATGAAGAAATATTTATATATAGCCATGATGGTAGTGGCGCTGTTGCCTCTGGCTTCTTGCTCCGAAAACGAACCGATGGAATATGCAGGCCAGCCGGCATTGTATTTTGACAATGAAGACATCAACTATTCGTTCTTCTATTCGGAAGACGGGGGCGACCGTAGCAGCGTAGACATAACGGTACACGCTATGGGACCGGTGTCCGACCATGACCGTACGTTCACCCTTTATCAGGAGAACGTAGGCGAAACCGACGCAGCCCAGGCGGGTGTGCATTATGTAGGTTTTGATACTGACGAGATGAAGCAGGCTATGGTGATACCGGCAGGAAAGAGTGAGGTGAAGCTACCGATAGTATTGCTCAAGGACAACAGCCTTGCCACACAGACCGTAAAACTGAAGATAGGAGTGCGTCCCAACGAAAACTTCGGCGCAGGAGTGGTAGAGAAGGACAGTACAGTAATCTCGTTTTCTTCGCAAGCCATAAAGCCTGCCAACTGGAAGGACTGGTATTACGCCTTCGGAGCCTCTTGGGGAAGCGTCAAGATGCGCTTCATCATCGACGTGACGGGCATTACCAACTTTGACAATGTGCCTGACGATTCCGACTATCTCATCTATCTTAACGGCAAGCTGAAATCGAAGCTGTATGAGTATAATTCCACTCACGACCAGCCTTTGCAGGAGGTGGACGGCACACTGATAGAATTCGAGAATCCTTACATTTGGGAAGAGTAACTTAAAAGTGTAGAATGTTATGACGAACAATATAATGACTAAGAGCTTGTTGGGCCTGGCTATGGCGTTGGGGCTGTTTGCCAGCTGCTATGACGACAAGGGCAACTACGACTATATATCCGAAGACGATGCCGCAGGCGTTGTGCTGGGAGCGTTGGAGGGGACGACTGTGCGTGCCAATGAGGTGCTTAACATAGTGCCGCAGATGAAAGGTGGCGAGGGCGACGGATTCTCCTATCTGTGGTACACGCTGTCGAGCGGTACGTATAATGTAAGGAGGGACACGCTGTCGCAAGAGCGCGAGCTGAATGTTCCGGTAAATCTGAAGGCGGGAAAGTACACATTGTATTATCAAGTCACCAACAGGTCGAATGGAGTATTCCGTTCGGTTGAGGCTCCGTTGACCGTTACTGCCACCGACATCACTTCCGGATGGTATGTGATGAAGGAGATTGAGGGCGGCACCGACTTCGACTACTACTCGCTTGACGGAAATAAGGCGGTCAGTTCGTTTATGACCACCTCGCTCGGAATGGAGCCGTTAAAGGGCTCGCCCGTAGGAATGGCGTTTCTCGATGGTTCGTACAATCATGAGGAAGAGGGTGCCGACGGCAAGACAACGAAGGAAACCGGTCTGTCGGCATTTCACATCCTGACCACACATGACTTCGTAACGTTGAACGGCAGCGACTTCTCGTTGCTGAAAAACCTGCAGCAGGAGTTCTACGAAGCGCCTTCATCGTTCAATTTCAGCCATATGTTCATCGATTCGTCTTTGCGAGCCCAAGGCTTAAATACAGACTATTGCTACCTCATAAACAACGGTAAAGTCCATACGATGGGTTCCGAGATAGGCAAGTGGGGATATCAGGGAGCCGGCGATTATGAGTTGTACCCGACGTTGGTATTGGGCTTTTTCTCTGTGTTTGCTTATGATATGAAGAACCAGATGATTGTGACATGCAGCACTGACGGCACCATTGAGAATGCGAACACGCTGTCTGGCAGCGCCTTTACTGACTTTAAGGACAAGGATATGAAGGTTTCTGCACTTGTGCCGCATACCGGAGGCTTCTCTCCCGAGTTCTATATTGTAGCCAAGAGCGGTGAGGACGGCAGGTACTACGTGGCTGACATCACTACCTTCCCACCTTATATTTGTGAAGCAACGTATTACGAATACGTCTCCGACAGTCCGCTCAACCAGGCAAAGATTCTCGCTTCGCCCCAGACAGCTTCTGTCATTTACTTTGCTATAGACAACAAGCTGTATATGCACAAGGTGACGACGGGCGAGGACAGCGTTGTGAAGACATTCGCGCAGGGCGAGACCATCTCGTTCATACAGAACATAACGGGCACGGACAAGGCTGGCGAAAGCTTCAACGATATAGTTGTCATCACCAACACCTCTGCCGGATACAATGTCTATAAGATGCCTATGATTGGTTCGGCAGGCGAATTGAAGACCGACGTAGCGCCTGCTTATCAGGGTGAAGGCAAGGCTTCTTACCTGATGTTCCGACAGGAATAATCCTTTATATAACAGCAATCGTCAAAGACGGCTTGCAGATTGTGTCTCAAGTATTTACACAGTCGTGCAAGCCGTCTTTTTGTGTTGCTGAAAAAATGTAGTCCTTTTGGACTCCAAAAGGACTCGTTTTGCCATGTAAAAGGACTCCTTTTGCAAGCTAAAAGGACTACATTTGAGGTCCAAAAGGACTCCTTTTGAAAATCACCATGATTTTCAGTTCAAAACAAACCTTACTTCCTTGAGCGTATATTCGCGTCTGGTGCCGTCAGAAAGAGCCAGATGCAGGCGTCCGTCAACCGAAACGTGGTCGATGCGGGCGTTGAACTGTTCGCCCGTTGAGGTGTCTTCGTAGAGGTGTAGTCCCTCGCGGCGATACAATGCGGCATGGTATTGGCTGACGATGTGGTCGGAGTGTCCGCCTACGGCAAGCGAGTAGTAGTGGTCAAAGTGCTGCACTATCTCGTCGAGCAGCTGTTCTGTAGGAGTCTCTACACCTATTATATTATATAGCGACACTGGATTGGGCGCGTCGCTGTGAAACTCCCGTTGGTTGACGTTGATTCCGGTGCCGTATATGCAACGTGCCAGAGTGCGCCCCTTCACCGATGTCTCGATGAGCGTGCCGCTGATTTTGCGGTCGTGCCAGTAGATGTCGTTGGGCCATTTCAGACTGATGCCGTCGGTGTAATTGTCGAGGGCAGCCTTTATGGCGAGCGCTCCAGCCATCGACAGAACGAACTGCCGGGTGATGTCGACGCTTGTCGGGCATACCAGAATGGAGAACAGCAGGTTCTTTCCAGCCTCGCTCTCCCATTTGTTGCTGCCCTGTCCGCGTCCGGCAGTCTGCCAGTCGGCGTAGACTACGGTCATACTGTCGTCCTGAGGCGACGGAAGTGCGCGCAGATAGTCGTTGGTTGAGGCTGTCTGATGTAGATGAATTATTTTGTGTTGCATAATTTACGTTTTCGTATAAAATCAATTAATTTTGCATCTGCAATCAATCCAAACATACTATTATGGACGAAAAACAGAAGCAACAGGCTGCCGACGAGCAGTTCATGCACCGTGCCCTCGACGAGGCTATGGCGGCTCGCGATGCCGGCGAGATACCCGTTGGAGCGGTAGTGGTGGCTGATGGCCGCATCATAGCGCGTGCCCACAACCTCACCGAGACCCTTGGCGACGTCACGGCACATGCCGAGATGCAGGCGATAACGTCGGCTGCCAACCAGTTGGGAGGCAAATACCTCACCGACTGCACCCTATACGTCACCCTCGAACCCTGCATCATGTGTGCCGGAGCGATAGGGTGGGCGCAGATAAGGCGTGTGGTGTATGGCGCAACCGACGACAAGCGAGGCTATTCGCAGTTCGCTCCCAAGGCATTCCATCCTAAATGCACCGTCACTACGGGCGTTCTGGAAGACGAATGCAGAGAGTTGATGACGCAGTTCTTCAAGAGCAGAAGATAATAATAGGAGGCTATGGAGTCCTCGCCATAGCCTGAGTAAGCAACAATGCATATTATTGTTGTCAACAACGTTTATTATTATTGTTGTTGTAAAATGCCGGCTAATTGCTCAGGAGGGCGTGTCAAAAGTCACAGCAGTACGCCCCGAAGGGGCAGAAGCTCATAGCCCAGGGCAACACCCTGGGTAAAAGTACACCCAAGGCGCTGCCTTGGGATATGTGCTTTTGGGGCTTTCAGCCCGTTTTGTTTGACTTTTGACACACCCTCCTCCTACAGTTTGCAATCTCAACTGTATTATTATTTCACTGCCTCCACAGTATACCCCTGTGCCTTCAGCAATTCTATCACGCCGCGTTTGCCCGGCAAATGACCCGCACCAACAACAAACAGCGTAGGCTTTTCGCTCATAATGGCAGGCATACGCTTAGCCCAGTCGGCGTTGCGGCTGTATATCAGCTGCTCCATTTCGTCGGGAGTGGCATCGCAGGCGGCATCAAACTTCTCGTTCATGATGTCGAGCAGCGTCTTGATGTCCTGCTTGTAGTAAGCCTCCGCCATACGTTCGGTAGTCGAAGCGTAATAGTCGGTGTGGTTGAGGAAGCAGTCGAGCTGGGCAATCTGGCGCTTCAGCGGAGCGCCGAACATAATGCTCATCTGCAATTCCATCGTCTCAAGTCCGCCTACAGGCTCGTTGTTGTTCTTGGCTTGAAGCTGGAAGTACTGGTCGATAGTGTTGGTGGGGTCGAATTCGCCCATGTGTGCAGCCATATACTGCAACACCTGCAACTGCGAAACAAGTGCGGCAGGCGACAGGCGTCCCATCTGAGCACCCACTTGCGGATTGTCCAGGCCCACGCCCATATACTGCTTGAGCAGCGCGTTGAGCTTCTTGTACTGCGTAGGGTTGAGCACCGTTTTCAGCGTCTTGCCCTCTGGCAGCATCATGTGTGCCTGCATGGCACGCAGCGAGTCAGGATTGGTCATGTCGTCCCATTTCAGCTCGCCGTACACCTGGTCGGTGTTGTCGAGCGCTGAGTGTATGCCTGCCACCTTCTCTACAAACGGCGTGTTGGCAATGTGGAAAGTTCCGAACACATACGACGGCTTCTTGAGGTCCTTGCCCGAAATGCTGTACAGCAGTTGGGCATTGGCTGTGAGGGCGCATACGAGCGCCAACATAACGATAGAAAACAGTTTCTTCATATTATTTATTGTTAAATGATAAGTTACTTGTTGCAATAATTGTGTGAATTTAGCCTTTTTATTTGATATTTTGAGTACATTTGCAAATCTAAGAGTCTTATTTTGGGTATACACCCGGTTTTATTAACGCAAATAACAGAGAAATATTTTTAAAAACAACCTATAAAAAAATGAACAATCTCAACCAAATCATCAGCCACTTCAGCATCACTGGCACCGTGGCAGACGTGAAGCCATTAGGCAACGGACTCATCAACGACACCTACAAAATCACAACAGCCGAGGCCGACGCACCCGACTATGTGCTCCAGCGTATCAACGACTCGATATTCACCGATGTCGACTTGCTGCAGCACAACATCGAGGAGGTTACCACACATATCCGTGAGCTGCTCGTAAAGGAGGGCGCTGACGATATAGACCGTCGCGTTCTCACATTCATCAAGGCCGACAACGGCAAGACATACATCAAGGATGAGGAGGGAAAGTACTGGCGCATCTCGATGTTCATTCCCGATGCAGTGACCGTAGACGCTGTCAATCCCGAGTCGTCATACCACGCCGGCAAGGCATTCGGAAAGTTTGAGTCGCAGGTAGCCGACATTACCGACCGTCTGGGCGAGACCATTCCCGACTTCCACAACATGGAACTGCGCCGCGACCAGTTGCGTCAGGCCGTCAAGGAAGACCGTGCCGGACGTGCAGCAGGCGTCAAGGACTTCATCGACGAAATCGAGAAGTACATGGACGAGATGTGTCTTGGCGAGCGACTCTTCCGCGAGGGCAAGCTCCAGAAGCACGTATGCCACTGCGACACTAAGGTAAACAACATGATGTTCGACAAGCAGGGCCGCGTACTCTGCGTCATCGACCTCGACACAGTGATGCCTTCGTTGTTCGTGAGCGACTACGGCGACTTCCTGCGCACAGCAGCCAACACCATCGCCGAGGACTCTCCCGAGTTCGACAAGATCGACTTCCGCATGGACATCTTCGAGGCTTTCACACGTGGATATGTTGAGTCGGCATCAAGCTTCCTCACTCCGCTCGAAATCTCATTGCTGCCCTACGCCGCCGAACTGTTCCCGTACATGCAGGCAGTACGCTTCCTTTGGGACTACCTCAACGGCGACCACTACTGGAAGTGCTCTTATCCCGAGCACAACCTCACACGTGCCCGCAACCAGTGGCACCTCTTCCTCAAGGCTCGTGAGCACGAGGCAGAGATGAAGAAGTTCATCGAGAAGTTGTAGTTGGGTTGTCCCCAACTACCATCTCACCCCCCACACCCCCTTAACATACCCACGGCAATGTTGGCAATGTTGGGCGGAAAACCGCTTGCCATTGTCAATGTTGCCGTTTTTTAATATTCAAATCACACCGCAACAACATCTCAACACTACACCATCACCTACACTGCAAATGCCCAATATCAACAAAACAGCCTGATAATCTAATTTTTAGTTATTTTAATATGGTATATCAGCGGTTTTTGCTAACTTTGCAAATTAATCAAAGAAAATAGTAAAAGTATATGGCTGGAACAAAAAAAATCAAGACTGCGCTTATCTCAGTTTTTCATAAGGACGGTCTCGACGAGCTGTTGAAGAAGCTCAACGAGGAAGGCGTTAAATTCCTTTCTACAGGTGGTACACAGGCTTTCATCGAGTCGCTTGGCTACGAGTGCCAGGCCGTTGAGAGCGTTACATCTTATCCTTCAATACTCGGCGGACGTGTCAAGACACTGCATCCGCGCATCTTCGGCGGCATCCTTGCCCGTCGCGACAATGAGGGCGACCGTCAGCAGATGGCTGAATATGCAATTCCTGAGATCGATCTCGTGATTGTAGACCTCTATCCTTTCGAGCAGACTGTAGCAAGCGGCGCAAGCGAAGCCGACATCATCGAGAAGATAGATATAGGTGGTATCTCGCTCATCCGTGCCGGAGCCAAGAACTTCAACGACGTTGTTATCGTTCCGAGCAAGGCAGAGTATGGCATGCTCCTTGACATTATCAACAAGAAGGGCGCAGAAACCGACCTCGCAGAGCGTAAGGTATTCGCCGAGCACGCATTCGGCGTAAGCAGCCACTACGATACAGCAATCCACGAGTGGTTTGCAAAATAAATTTTGAATTTTGAATTTTGAGTTTTGAATTGTCGGCTCCGCCGATGTTGAATTAATTGATTGTAGAGTTGATAGGACAATTCCTGAATCCACAACAGTTAATCAGTGCAAGCGACAATTCAAAATTCAAAAATCAAAACTCAAAACTCCTAATCGCCGCAGGCGACAATTCAAAAATCAAAACTCAAAACTCAAAATTTATAAATGGGATTTTTTTCATTCGTACAAGAAATAGCAATGGACCTCGGCACAGCCAATACCATCATCATCAGCGACGACAAAATCGTTGTTGACGAGCCTTCGGTAGTGGCGCTCGACCGCCGCACCGACAAGATGATAGCTGTTGGCTCAAAGGCCAAGATGATGTATGAGAAGACTCACGACAATATCCGCACCATACGTCCGCTGCGCGACGGCGTTATAGCCGACTTCACCGCATGCGAGCAGATGATGCGTGGACTCATCAAGATGGTTCATACTGGCAGCCGACTCTTCTCGCCGTCACTGCGCATGGTTATCGGTGTGCCTTCGGGTTCTACCGAGGTTGAACTGCGTGCAGTACGCGACAGTGCCGAGCATGCCAACGGTCGCGACGTATATCTGATATTCGAGCCAATGGCAGCAGCCATCGGTATCGGCATCGACGTAGAAGCACCGGAGGGCAACATGATTGTAGATATAGGTGGAGGTTCTACCGAAATCGCAGTCATTTCACTCGGAGGTATCGTGTCGAACAACTCTATCCGCACCGCAGGCGATGACCTTACAGCCGACATCCAGGAGTATATGTCGCGCCAGCACAACGTGAAAGTTTCGGAGCGTATGGCCGAACGTATCAAGATACATGTAGGTTCTGCACTCACAGAATTGGGCGATGAGGCTCCCGAAGACTTCATCGTACACGGACCTAACCGCATCACAGCACTGCCAATGGAGGTTCCGGTATGCTATCAGGAGATAGCACACTGCATCGACAAGACCGTTGCAAAGATCGAGAACGCCGTACTCTCGGCACTCGAAAGCACTCCGCCAGAACTCTATGCCGACATCGTCAAGAACGGTATCTACCTCAGTGGTGGCGGCGCTCTGCTTCGCGGACTTGACCGTCGACTCACCGAGAAGATCAATATTCCGTTCCACATCGCCGAGGATCCGCTCCACAGCGTGGCAAAGGGAGCCGGTGTAGCTCTGAAGAACATCGAACGCTTCTCATTCCTGATGAGATAAAACAGACAAAAGTAAAAAAGTAGAAAAGTAAGAAAGTAAAAAGTGTAGGGCAATACCTTGCAAATCGGCTTGCTATATATAATAGGTGCCGACGTTACCTTTTTACTTTTTTACTTTTTTACTCTTTTACTTTTTTACTTTTACAACAAAATGCGCAACCTATTAGAATTCCTTTCACGCCACAACCACTGGTTTGTCTTCGTGCTGCTTGAGGTGTTGAGCCTCACGCTGCTGTTTCATTACAACAGCTATCAGGGCAGCGTATGGTTCACATCGGCCAACGCCGTCAGCGGCAAGGTGTACGAGTGGAGCTCGGCTGTGACCCAATATTTCTCGCTCACCGACGTCAACCGTCAGCTCACCGAGCGCAATGTGTATCTCGAACGCGAGGTGGAAATGCTTGCAGAACAGATACGCAAGACGCAGAAGGACACTACCGCTGTGGAGCGTATGCAGCAGAGCGTGATGCGACAGTATAGCACCATACCTGCCAAGGTGGTGAGCTCGTCGCTCGACAAGGCCAACAACCTCATCACAATCGATAAGGGCAGTGCTGACGGTGTGCGCAAAGACATGGGCGTAGTGTGCGGAACGGGTGTCGTAGGCATCGTATATCTCACGTCCGAACACTACTCTGTCATAATACCTGTACTCAACGCGCAGTCGAACATAAGCTGTTCGATACGCGGACGTGGCTATTTCGGCTATCTGCACTGGAACGGCGGTTCGCCCGAATATGCCTATATCGACGACATTCCACGCCATGCCCACTTCAAGTTGGGCGACTATGTGGTGACATCGGGCTACTCGTCGGTGTTCCCATCGGGTGTTATCGTAGGACGAATCAAGCACGTTTACAACTCACCCGACGGTATGGCATACCGTCTTAAGGTGACATTGACCACTGACTTCACTCGTTTGCGCGACGTGTGCGTAATCAACGACACCGAGATGGAGAAGAAGATGGAGATACTTCAGGCGGCCCAGGACTCGCTTAAGGCCCGCCAATAAACATAACGTAATCACCCTCATACAGAAAATGAATCTTAACACAGTAAGAAATTTCATATTCTTCGTCATACTGCTTGTCGTACAGGCGCTGGTGCTCAACAACATCCACCTGTTCGGCTATGCCACCCCACTGCTGTATGTGTACTTTCCGATTACGCTCAGACGCGGCACTCCGCGCTGGGCAGCGCTCCTATGGTGCTTTGCCATGGGCTTGGCGGTCGACATATTCTCGTCGACTCCCGGCGTAGCTTCGGCTTCGATGACCCTCGTCGGACTCATACAGCCTTATGTACTCACATTGTTTGCACCGCGCGACAGTGCCGACGACCTGCGTCCGTCACCAATTACGCTCGGTGTATCTAAATATGTCAATTACATAATCATTATCGTTTTGTTGTACACGCTCACGTTCTTCAGTCTTGAAGCGTTCAATCTGTACAACTGGACACAATGGGCTTTGTGCACAGCGAGCAGCGCCGTGCTGACGATAGTGCTTATATTGGTAATTGAAAACATACGTCGTAAAAGATGAGCAGGTACACTCTCGAAAACCGTCGCTTTGTAATTGGAGGTGTAGCCGTGGCAATTGTCACGGTGTACATTATCCGTCTGTTTACTCTCCAATTAATGAGCGACGACTATAAGAAGAACGCTGACTCCAACGCGTTCCTTAAAAAGGTTGAGTTTCCGTCGCGTGGAGCAATATACGATCGCAACGGTCAGCTGCTGGTGTACAACCAGCCCGCATACGACATTATGGTTGTAATGAACGAAGCCAAAGGACGTATCGACACAACCGAGTTCTGCAATGCGCTTGGCATTACCAAGGAATTCTTCATAAAGCGCATGGACGACATCAAGAACTATGCGAAAAACCCAGGTTACTCGCGCTTTACGCAGCAGCTCTTCATGAGTCAGCTCAGCAACGAGGAGTTCAGCAACTTTCAGGAGAAGATGTTCAGGTTTCCTGGATTCTATGTCCAGCACCGCAGCATACGCCAGTATCAGACATCGTGTGGTGCGCACATCCTCGGCGATGTAGCCGAAGTGTCGCCTGCCGACATTGAGGAGGACGACTATTATCAGCCCGGCGACTACATAGGCAAGCTCGGTGTGGAGAAATACTATGAGAAGGAGCTGCGCGGAGAGAAGGGAGTTCAGATATTGCTGCGCGATGCCCGCGGACGTATTCAAGGCAAATACATGGACGGAGCTTACGACCGTCAGCCCGTGGCAGGCAAGGACCTCACGCTCTCGATCGACCTTAAGTTGCAGGCTTTGGGCGAACGGCTGATGGAAGGAAAGATAGGCAGCATCGTAGCCATCGACCCGCAGACAGGCGAAGTGCTCGCTATGGTGTCGGCACCGAGCTACGACCCGCGTATCATGGTGGGACGCTCGCGCTCCAAGAACCACCGACTGCTGTCGCGCGACGCATGGAAACCGCTGCTCAACCGCTCGATTATGGGTATGTATCCGCCGGGTTCTACATTCAAGACATCCCAGGCGCTGACGTATATGACCGAAGGCATTGTTACACCTGGAACTGCTTTTCCTTGCCATCGTGGCTTTTATTGTCGCGGACTGCATGTGGGCTGTCACTCGCATGCGGCACCTATATCCCTTGTCGATGCCATTTCAACATCGTGCAACGCCTACTTCTGCTGGGGACTCTACTACATGATGGGCAACCGGTCGAAGTATAAGAATCCTTTTGAGGCAATGAACGTATGGCGCGACTATATGGTGAGCATGGGATTCGGCTACAAGCTGGGCATCGACCTGCCGGGCGAGAAGCGTGGAATGATACCTAACGCCGAATATTACGACCGCAACTACCGCGGATCGTGGAACGGACTCACCATCGTGTCTATCTCTATAGGACAGGGAGAGGTCACGCTGACACCGCTGCAGATAGCCAATCTCGGCGCAACCATAGCCAACCGCGGCTACTACTATACGCCTCACGTAGTGCGTAAGGTGCAGAACATGCCGCTCGATACGGCATATACCCATCGCCACTTCACCAAAGCCAACCACCGCTCGTACGATTATGTGGTGGCAGGCATGCGCTCGTCGGCAATGAAGGGAACGTGCAGGGCCTTGTCGCGACTGCCGTTTGAAGCGTGTGGCAAGACCGGTACGGCACAGAACCACGGCCGCGACCACTCCGTATTCATGGGCTTCGCTCCGATGAACAATCCAAAGATAGCCGTTGCAGTGTATGTGGAGAACGGCGGATGGGGTGCCGACTATGGTGTGCCTATAGGCGGACTGATGATGGAACAGTACATCAACGGCAAGCTGTCGCCGGCTGGTGAGGCGATAGCCGGGTCGATGCAGCATCGCCGCATAGGCTACGGACCACGCTTCCCCGGACAGGAACGCAAGGCTGCCGCAGCAAAGAAGGCTGCCGCAGCAAAGAAAGCCAAGGCTGCAAAGCAGTCGGAAGCCGACCAGCAACCCAAGCCGGTTGAAGCGAAAAGTGGCGAACAGCAACAGTAGCCGTGGAATGTCAAACAACTATAACAACAATAGAAATAAGTATTTATGCCAACAACCGACAAACCGCAGAACTTCTGGTCGCAGGTAGACTGGATAACAATAGCCCTGTACATCGGACTTATGGCGTTCGGATGGATTAGCATTTGCGGAGCCAGCTATACATTCGGCGAGAACGACATCTTCGCCCTGAGCACCCGTTCGGGCATGCAGGTGATATGGATAGGCACGAGTATATGTCTGGGATTTGTCATTCTGATGATGGACACGCGCTTCTTCGACACCTTCTCGTATGTCATATACGGAGGATTGCTGTTGCTGCTATTTGCCACGATATTCAATCCGCACGACATCAAGGGTTCGCACTCGTGGCTCGTCATTGGTCCGCTCCGACTGCAGCCTGCCGAATTCGGCAAGTTCGCAACGGCGCTGGCGCTTGCCAAACTGATGAGTACGTACGGCTTCAACATAGGGCGATGGAAGGATTTCGCCGCCGCCTGCGCCGTCATCTTCATCCCTATGCTCTGCATCGTGGGCCAGCGCGAGACGGGTTCGGCGCTGGTCTACCTCACATTCTTCCTTGTTCTCTACCGCGAGGGCATGCCCGGCAGCATACTCTTTACGGGAGTTGCCATGGTGGTATACTTCGTTGTAGGCATAAAGTACGAGAACGAGCTGATGTTCGACACGCCCACATCGGTGGGCAGATTTGTCGTGCTCATGCTCGTGCAGATATTCACGGCGTGCCTGGTCGACGTATATACCCAGCAGCGCAGGCAGACCCGCCTGATATTGGGCTACAGTCTGGGTCTTACGATTGTGGCAATGCTCTTCTCGGTGTACGTCATACGCTTCGACGTGACGCTGGTCCAGATAGCCGTATGCGTTGCCATAGCGGTGTATCTGCTGCTCAACGGACTGCGCACACGACTGCCCCAATACTTCCTGATATTGAGTTTTGCCGTAGGATCGGTAGTTTTCTTCTACTCAGCCGACTACGTATTGAACAATGTGATGGAGCCTCACCAGCGCGTGCGTATCAATGTGCTGCTCGGACTGGACGAAGACCTGGATGGAGCCGGCTACAATGTGCACCAGAGTGAGATAGCCATCGGTTCGGGCGGACTCAAAGGCAAGGGCTTCCTCAACGGAACACAGACCAAGCTGAAGTTTGTGCCCGAGCAAGACACCGACTTCATCTTCTGCACCGTGGGCGAAGAAGAGGGCTTTGTAGGCTCGGCAGGCGTACTGCTGATGTTCCTGGCGCTGATATTGCGACTGATGAAGCTTGCCGAACGGCAACCGTTCACCTTCGGCAGGATATACGGCTATAGTGTAGCCTCGGTGTTCCTTTTCCATGTGTTCATCAATGTGGGAATGGTGCTCGGATTGACCCCCGTTATCGGCATTCCGCTACCGTTCTTCAGTTATGGCGGTTCGTCGCTATGGGGATTCACCATTTTGCTCTTCATCTTCCTGCGTATTGATGCCGGAAGAAATTTTGCACAGGGCAGAATTGGCTGATCTCGTATTTCCTTGAAAATCAATCTTATTCGTATTTAGTTGTCGTTTGGTTCTGCCAAGCGACAACTATAATTGTGCTGAAGGGCAACTTCTGCTGAGCAAAAGGACAACTTTAGCTCTCCAAAAGGACTCGTTTTGCTCTCCAAAAGGATTCGTTTTGCTGTCCAAAAGGACTCGTTTTGAAAGGCAAAAGGACTCCTTTTGAAAATCCGACGGAAATTAAGTGAAAAGTGAAAAGGGAAAAGTGAAAAATCCAATGGAATTTAAGTGAAAAGTGAAAAGGGAAAAGTGAAAAATCCGACGGGGTTGCTTTGTTCGGCAATTCGGGTGGCAATGATGTAAGTTCAGGTGTTGTGAGTGGATTGGCTAAGCAAATTGTAGGAGGCTATGGCGTCCCCGCCGTAGCCTGAGCTGTCAGACAGTACATTCTTATTGTTAGTTTTTTTTATACCACTGCTTGCTCAGGTTATGGCGAGGACGCCATAACCTCCTACAGTTAGGTCTTCGTTAAAACAGTCGTATCACTCCACGTTTCGGATGAGTCTTGATTATAAGTGTTTGTGACCCGATATTCGGGGAACAGTCTGATATTAAGTTTGTTTTTGAAGGCGGCAACAGCAAAAAATGGCATGCGCATGCCTAAATGCGCGAAAAAATATTTATCTTTGCAAATATCCAAATTGTTTTAAACTGAAAATATATAATGGCAGAATCGAATTTCGTAGACTATGTTAAGATATACTGCCGCTCGGGCAAGGGCGGCCGTGGCTCAATGCACCTGCGCCACGTGAAGTACAATCCCAACGGAGGGCCTGACGGAGGCGACGGCGGACACGGCGGCAGCATCTATCTGCGTGGCAACCACAACTACTGGACGCTGCTTCACCTGAAGTTTCAGCGCCACGTCTTCGCTGAACACGGCGGCAACGGCGGACGCGACAAGTGTCACGGCAAGGACGGCAAGGACATCTACATCGACGTGCCTTGCGGAACTGTGGTGTACAATGCCGAAACCGGCAAGTACGTGTGCGACGTTATGCACGACGGACAGGAAGTGCTGCTGCTCAAGGGCGGCCGTGGCGGACTGGGCAACTTCCAGTTCCGTTCGGCTACCAACCAGACTCCGCGCTATGCACAGCCCGGTGAGCCGATGGAGGAGATGACCATCATTCTCGAGCTCAAGCTCCTTGCCGACGTCGGACTCGTAGGTCTGCCCAACGCAGGCAAGTCAACACTGCTCTCTGCCGTGTCGAGCGCACGCCCAAAGATAGCCAACTATCCGTTTACAACGCTCGAACCCTCGCTCGGCATCGTCGACTATCGTGACCACAAGTCGTTCGTAATGGCTGACATACCCGGTATTATAGAGGGCGCGAGCGAGGGCAAGGGTCTCGGACTTCGATTCCTCCGACACATCGAGCGCAACTCGCTGCTGCTCTTCATGGTGCCCGGCGACACCGACGACATAAAGCGCGAGTATGAACTTCTGCTCAACGAGCTGCGCCAGTTCAATCCCGACATGCTCAGCAAGCACCGTGTGCTGGCCGTGACCAAGTGCGACCTGCTCGACGACGAACTCATGGACATGCTGCGCGATACGCTGCCCGACGACCTGCCCGTGGTGTTCATTTCGTCGGTTACGGGTCTGGGCATACAGCAGCTCAAGGACACCTTGTGGAACGAACTCAACTCGGAGAGCAACAAGCTGCAGAGTATCACAGCCGAAGACACTCTCGTACACCGCGACAAGGACATGACACGCTTCGCTGCCGAGATGCAGGCAGAGGGCGAGGACGATATTATCTACATCGACGACGAGGATATCGAGGACGTAGACGACCTCGACGACTTTGAATATGAAGAGGAGGACTATGATGACGCAAAGTAGTCAGAATCCCACCTATTATAATATAGCCGATGGCGTAACGGCCTTCTCCACAACCCGACATGGCGGAGTGGGGCAGGGCGCTTACGCCTCGTTCAATATTAACGAGTGGTGTGGCGACGATGCGCAGCACATTGCCCACAACCGACAGATACTTGCCGACGAACTGGGATTGCCATCGCAGAACATCATCATGCCACATCAGACGCACGGCATCTCTACCCGCATTATCGCAAAGGAGTTCATGACTCTGCCCGACAACATCAAGTCTATGCTGCTCGAAGGCGTCGATGCCGTGATGACCGACCTTACGGGCGTGTGCGTCGGAGTGAGTACAGCCGACTGCATTCCCGTTCTGCTCTACGATGAGGCGCATCACGCAGTGTGCGCCATACATGCCGGATGGCGTGGCACGGTTGCCCGCATAGTATTGAAGGCAATAACCGACATGCGTGCAGCATACCATACTGACCCCACACAGCTCAAGGCCATTATCGGTCCGGGCATTTCGGAGCGCAACTTTGAGGTGGGCGACGAGGTGTACAATGCCTTTGCCGAAGCTATGTTCGACATGGATGCCGTGGCACATCGCGAAGTGAAGCGCAACGACGATGCTGCCGACCCTAAAGACAAGTTCCTGATGAAGTGGCATATCAATCTGCCGCTCTGCAACCAGATGCTACTGGAGCAGGCTGGCGTGCCCAAGGAGAATATACACGACACAGCCGTCTGCACCTTTGACAACATCGACGACTATTTCTCGGCACGCCGACTCGGCATCAATTCAGGCCGTATATACAACGGCATATTCCTAAACCCTAAAGACTAATGAAATTATTGAAAATAAGAACCCTACTATTACTCGCTGCAGTGGTGATGACTATCACTGCAGCCGCACCCGTAAAACATCAGTTCACCGCTGCCGAACAACAGCAGATTAGCATTGCCACACCGGGACTCTTCAGCCGTTCGGATGCCTTCAACGTCGATTTCAGCCTGTTGAAGGCATCAGAATATTCGTTTCCGCTGCCCGTTGGCAAGGCCACTGTGCGCAAGAACAATTCTGTGCAGATAGAGACTAAGGACGGCGATGCGGTGAAGGCGATGTTTGACGGAACCGTGCGCCTGTCGCGAAAGCATAACGAACTGGGCAACGTCATAGTGATACGCCACCGCAACGGATTTGAAACCGTTTATGGCAACAATGCCGAGAACCTTGTAGATGTGGGCACCAACGTACGCGCCGGACAGACCATAGCCATCGTCGGACACAAGGACGGCAAGTTCTACTGCGACTTCTCGATTATGGTGAACGGTGCACGTATCAATCCTTCGGCAATGATTGACGTGCACAGCCACCGCCTGCGCCGACAGACCCTGCTCTGCGAGAAGAGTGGCAACTACGTCAATGTGAGCGTGCTGGGCGACAAGACCGACATCGAAGAGTCGGCCACCGACATGGAGAAGGATGTGTTTGAGAAGTCGTCGACGTTCAAGTGGAATCTTGAGAAGATGGAGAAGGAGCGCTGGGCGTATCCTCTGCCGGGCGCCAAGGTGATAAGTCCGTACGGAGGCAGGCGTCGACACTCGGGTGTCGACCTCAAGACAAAGCCCAACGACGAGATTGTGGCTGCCTTTGATGGTGTGGTGACACGCTCGTCGAGCTATTATGGCTATGGCAACTGCATCGTCATAAAGCACGCCAACGGACTGGAGACGCTCTACAGCCATCAGTCGAAGAACTTCGTGAAGGTGGGCGATAAGGTGAAAGCCGGTCAGGTGATAGGATTGACAGGACGCACCGGACGCGCCACTACCGAACATCTGCACTTCGAGACACACTTCAAGGGCCGTCGCTTCAATCCCAACCTCATCTTCGACCATACAGCCCGACAGCTGCAGCAGTCAACCATCACGCTGACCAAGAATGGCGGTATAACGTCGAAGAAGAATTGATAAGTCCTGTCTTTCGGGTAAAACAAAAAAGAGGGGCGCTCAGTTTACGATATGATTCGTAACTGAGCGCCCCTCTTATGTTGTTTTATCGGGTTGCGATATTATTAGAGTGCGTCGATAACAGCGCAGATGTCACCGAAGATACGCGGCAGTTCGCCGAGACCGTTGATGTGGTGATGTATGCCCTCTGCCTTATACCACTCGATGAGTGGAGCTGTCTGGTTGTGGTAAACGTCAAGACGCTTCTTGATAGTCTCAGCGTTGTCGTCCGAACGACCGCTCTCCTGGCCACGCTTTACGAGACGTGTCATAAGCTCGTCCTCAGGAACGTCAAGCTCAATCATTGCTGCTACCTTGTGTCCGCGCTCTGCAAGCATCTTCTTGAGAGCCTCTGCCTGCGGGATTGTACGGGGGAATCCGTCGAAGATAACGCCCTTGTGCTCCTTGCCGAAGCTGTCGTATACGCTTGCGAGGATATTAATCATAAGCTCATCGGGGATAAGCTGGCCGTTGTCAATAAATCCCTTGGCTGTCTTGCCAAGCTCTGTTCCGTTCTTGATTTCGTTGCGGAGCACGTCACCAGTCGAGATATGGTTGAAGCCATACTTCTCGATCATAAGGTCGCTCTGGGTGCCCTTGCCTGAACCAGGGGCACCGAAAATTACGATGTTCTTCATCTTTTTAACTTAAAAATAAATATGTACTGTTTGTTCTGTTGTTACTGATTAAGCAGTCGTGTCTATTCTTCCACCACTGTGTATATGTCCTTGAGGTTGCGTCCCTGCTGGTCGTAATCAAGTCCGTAGCCCACAATGAAGTCGTTGGGAATCTCGAACGCTGTGTAGCGTATGTCGAGTTCGGTCTCAAGACAGTCGGGTTTGAGCAGCAGTGTGCAGATATGTATTGCCTCAGGCTGCTTCTCGGCGAGTTGGGCGAGAATTGCCTTCATTGTCAGTCCCGACTCGATGATGTCCTCTACGATGATGATGGTGCGGCCCTTGATGTCATCGTTGAGACCTATCAGCTGCTTCACTTTGCCGGTAGACGATGTTCCGGCATACGACGACATCTTGACAAATGATATCTCGGCAGGCACGGTTATCTCGCGCATCAGGTCGGCTGCAAACACAAAGGAGCCGTTGAGCATTGCCAACAGCAGCGGGTTCTTGTCTGCCATATCGTTGTTGATACGGTCAGCCAGAGCCTTGACACGCTTCTTGATTTCCGCCTCGGGGATAGAGGTCTTGAATGTCTTGTCTTTTATCTTTACTATACTCATTGATTGTTGTCTGTAATTAGGTGCAAAGTTACTGCAATTCGGAGACAATACAAAATAAACTGAATGCTATTTCAGGTGCAAAGAGTGGCCCATACGGTCGCGCTTTGTCTTGAGATAGCGCTCGTTATACTTGTTGGGCATCACTTCAATGGGCACGTTCTCTACGATTTCGAGTCCGTAAGCCTCAAGTCCTACGCGCTTGGTCGGGTTGTTGGTGAGCAGACGCATCTTGTGTATGCCGAGGTGGCGCAGCATCTGTGCTCCGCAGCCGTAGTCGCGCTCGTCGGCCTTGAAGCCGAGGTGTACGTTGGCGTCGACTGTGTCGTAGCCCTCTTCCTGCAACTTGTATGCCTCAATCTTGTTCATCAGTCCGATGCCGCGGCCTTCCTGCTGCATGTATACTACGACGCCTTTGCCCTCCTTCTCGATCATCTGCATTGCCTTGTGCAGCTGCTGTCCGCAGTCGCAACGCATCGAACCGAGTATGTCGCCAGTTGCGCACGATGAGTGTACGCGTACAAGCACCGGTTCGTCTTCGCTCCATTCGCCCTTGACGAGAGCCATGTGTTCCAGTCCGTTGCTCTGCTGGCGGAACGGTATGAGGCGGAAGTGTCCCCACTCGGTGGGCATGTCTACCTCTTCGCCGACCTCGATGATTGATTCCTTCTTAAGTCGATAGGTGATAAGGTCCTTTATAGTGATGATGCGCAAGCCCCATTCCTCTGCCATCTTCTGCAGGTCGGGCATGCGTGCCATTGTTCCGTCGTCGTTCATGATTTCCATAAGGGCACCGGCGGGACGCAGTCCGGCAAGACGGCAGAGGTCGATCGTAGCCTCGGTGTGTCCGCAACGGCGCAGCACGCCATTGTCCTGGGCATACAGCGGATTGATATGGCCCGGACGTCCGAATGTCTGCGGTGTCGATGCAGGGTCGGCAAGCGCCTGTATTGTTGCTGCACGGTCGGCAGCCGATACGCCGGTGGTGCATCCTTCAAGCTTGTCGACGGTCACGGTGAACGGTGTGCCGAGCATACTTGTGTTGTCGCTCACCTGGTGGGGCAGGTCGAGCTCCTCACACCTCGACAGCGTGATAGGTGCGCAAAGCACGCCACGTGCGTTCTTAAGCATGAAATTCACTTTCTCCGGAGTAATCTTCTCGGCTGCGATTATGAGGTCGCCCTCATTCTCACGGTCTTCATCGTCAACGACGATTACAAATTTTCCTTCTTTGAAGTCTTTCACGGCATCCTCAATGCCGCTGAGTTTGAACTCTCCCATATTTCAGATGTTTAATGTGTATCTATTAGTTATATATTATAATGTGTGTCCATCGCGCTGGGCAATGGCTTTTATTCTTTCGGTTATTATGTCGTTTTCGGCCTTTATCGTGCGCAGGTCGCGCAGCAGACGCAGGCGGTATCGCCACATGCGCATATACAGGACGAATCCCAACGGCGCTATTATAGCCGACATTATGTTGAGCCATTTGCGCTCGAAGGGCCGTGTGTGTGCCTTGACCGATATGATAGGATATGCGCTCAGATGGTTGATGATGGTGCGGTCGCGCGAGTTGCTGAGGTCTTCTATCACATTTTTGAGCTGCTCGTATATGCCGGCAATGGCGTGGTCGGGCTCGTATCTGAAGAAGACGCGAATCCAGTTGGGCGCATGTTTCAGGTTGTGATGCTCTGAGTAGGTCGTAACCTGATTGCTTATGTCCATCAGCATATGATAGTCTGAGGCGTAGTCGGGGTCGTTGATGATAACCTCCTTGCGTGCCACGTGTCGTTTTACGCGCAAACCGAAGAATCGGCGCAAGAGGTCGATGTACACTTCGACGTTGAACACAACCGAATCGTTGGTGGCTTTATAAGTAAAGAACGCCGCCATAGGTATAAGCACGGTGGGCGCGAGGCTCAGTCCGAACCACAGAGTCCACATTCCCTTCTTCGCCATGGTCTGTCCGGTGTTGTCGAGGATATAGTAGACGATGAATACGAGCACCGATATGAGCACCGGCAGTCCCAGTCCGCCCTTGCGTATGATGGCTCCGAGCGGTCCGCCTATGAAGAAGAACACCAGACATGTAAGTGCAAGCGAAATCTTGCTGAACCATTCTATCTCGTGCTGGCGTATGATGCGGTCGCCGTCGGATGTCATCATCTGCTTGAAGTCGAGATCGGTGGTGCGCGACCGTACTTGTTGCTGGGCATAACTGATTGCCGAACGCTGTGCATCGGACGACAGTCGGGCAAAGGCCGAGTCGACATTGTATTTCGGAGTGCTTGCAAGTGTCAGCGCACGCATTGAGTCTTTTTTCGAGACTGGTCTTATGTTGTACACCATACGCATATCGTCGTTGTAATATACGCGTCCGATGCTGTCGTATTGGGCTTTGATAGAGTCCTTGTCGTGTGTGATTTGTGCGAAGCCTTTAGCCTTGGCGTTGTTTGAGAGGCCCGATCCGTCGTTCATATTGAAGTCGCCGTCGTAGTCGAGCAGTATTCGTTTGGCTGTGAACGACTCTCGACGGTATGGCACAGCGGCGTTGCCGGCAAGCTCCTGGGCCTGCATGTTCTCAAACCATTCGCCGTTCCACAGCGTCATGAGCAGGTGTTTCTTCTCGGCAGTGGCTTGCAACATGCCCGAATCGGCAAGTATTATGGCCTGGTCCTCGTACGATCCCGTCATACGATAAATCATGATGCCATACAGTTTGCCCGTATTCAGGTCTTTCTTCTGTACGTAAATGTTTGAGTTGGGAATGCCGTCATAGAATATTCCTTCAGGAATTTCGAGCTCAGGACTCTTCTGTTTCATCGACAGCAACATCATCATCAGATGCTTGTTGGCGTTAGGTCCGATGGTGTTCTGGAAGTATAGTGATGTGAAACAGATGAGCACGCTTATTGCAATGAGCGAGCGGAAAGCCTGCATCAGCGAGATGCCGGCAGCCTTTATTGCTGTCAGCTCCGAGCTTTCGCCCAAATTTCCGAATGTGATAAGCGATGATAGGAGTATTGCCAGTGGAAGGGCCTGCGGAACGAACATCAGACCCATGTACCAGAAAAATTCGGCAAGCACGTCCATCGACAAGCCCTTGCCTACGAGCGTGTCGATATAGCGCCACAGAAACTGCATCATCAGCACAAACTGGCAGATGAAGAAGGTTCCGATGAACAGAAGACCGAATTGCTTTGCTATGAATATGTCTAATTTCTTTATTCGAAACATTATATATATATAGGTATACCGAATTGCAAAATTAGCATAAATATTTCATAAACTATTACTTTTTATGTTTTTTTGCAGACGTGCTGCTGCAAAATACCTATACGTTGTGTGCCGTCGTATTACACCCCGCTTGTGCGGCGCAATCTTTCGAAGTTGTGGCTCCATGTGTCCTGCAGCCATTCGAGATCGTCGTTTGACACAAAATCGGTGATGTGCAGCGTGTATTGACCCGACAGTGTGCTGCGTTCCATACGAATCTCTACAAACGATTCGTCGTCTTCGTCGTCCCATTGCCATCGCACTCGCTCGTACCGCTCGTTGAATGTCAGCGTGGCTTGGCGGGTCTCGTGGTGTCGCCAGTCGTCGCCCCAGGCAAACTCAATGTGCTTGCCGTTCATTTTCACGTCGTCGGCAATCCAGCGGTTTAGTCCTTCGGCTGTGCCGATAAGTTGCCACACGATATTGCGTGATGTAGAATTGAGCGTGTGCTCAATCTCGATTCTTTTCTTGTCCATGCTATTGTTTAAAGTTACACATTTGCAGCTTCGATGCCGCATGGTTAGGTCTTAGTGTAATGGTTGATGCTTTAATATTGTTATACCTTTGCAAAGATAGTGCAAATTTCATACATATCGGTATGAAAATGTATACTTTTTCATGTTTTTCGACAAAAAAGATAAAAAAAGAACCGAAAAATTTTGGATATAAACAAAAATGTATTACCTTTGCACCCGCAATCAAGACGATGGCGGGATAGCTCAGCTGGTTAGAGCGCATGATTCATAATCATGAGGTCCCCAGTTCAATCCTGGGTCCCGCTACTCTTCCAAGGCTCATAACACAATGTGTTGTGAGCTTTTTTTATGTTATTATAATATATCGGATGCTTTTAGGGTTGATCAGTTGCAATCAAATTGCGCATCAATATTTTTTTAACATTGCTTGTGCAGAACATTACCTTTGCACGTGCTATACATTATTATATAGCAGCGTTCTTTGGCTTGTTTACATACCTTTTTAATTTATCAGCATAATGACGTAATGGCCATGCCTTTAAACTCCACCTTGCGTGCAATGCCAGAGGCGAGATAATAGCGTTTGTACTTACTGGTGCAAATGTCACCAGTGCGTAGCGGAAAGGTAATGCCCAATAAGCACATAGCTCAGGGCATCTGCTCTGGGTGTACGGATTGATAAAAGCAAGATGCCATGTAAGGGCAAAAGCATTGATAATTAACGTTTTTGCCCTTACATGGCGTACTGCTTGCGGCATTTGGAATTATAGTGATAAGCCTTTTTTACTATTCCTTCAATTCATAGAACTTCACCCAGTCAATTTCCATTTCAACAGGCAATTGCTTGTGGTCGGCCTTGCCAACCCATGAGCCTTCTATCTGCATATCGATGAGCAGGTAGAACGGACGATTGAAGGGGAACTGTCCTTCCTTGTCGGTCTGTATGCGAGGGTAGGCGAAGTAGCGGTCGCCGTTGACTGAGAACACTATTGAGTCGGGCAACAGTTCTACGCTGTATGTGTTGTATCCGTCGCGGTCGATAGAGTGGGTCTTGCCGTGAGGCGGCGTGTCCTGTAGTTTGAGGTTGTAGGTGTAGTTGGTGTGTATGGTCTGATAGGCAATGTTGTCGTGATTGAGATGCTCCATGATGTCTATTTCGCCTCCGTGAGGCCACTGAATGTCCTCGTCGGGCATCATCCATATAGCAGGCCATGCTCCCTGTGCGCTGCCGAGCTTAGCTCTCACCTCTACCTTGCCGTACTTGACGGTACGCTTGTGTTTGGTGTAGAGTCCGCCAGTGACAAACTGTGCTGTATCGGCTTCGTGATTGGTGTTGACGGCACCACGCAGTATGAGTTTGCCGTCGCGCACGGCATAGAGCGAGTCGGCAGACGACATGTATCGCTTCCAGTCGGCACTGGCACTGCGAGGAATCTTGGTCCACGAGCGGCTGTCGAATGTCTTGCCGTTGAAGTGGTCTTGCCATACGAGGCGATACTTGTGGGGTGTGGATGCAAACGACGCCACGCTGAGCGCCAATGCGATAAGTGTAGTCAGGATTTTCATTTGTTTAAGTAGTAAAGTTATTATACATAAAAAAGGAGCCGAACCTCAGCCGGGTTCGGCTCCTATAATTATTTAGAGATTTTATTGTCTCTACCTTGTCTGATTAGAGGTTCGGGTTAAGCTCGTTCCACTTCTCAACAGCTGGTACGATACCAAGTTCTACGATCTCGTCGCGCATCTTGCAGAGGTGCTCGTATGACTTAGCGAGACTTGCCATCTCCTCCTCAGTGCCTGCAGGCTCTGTGAAGTGAACGCCAGTCTTGTCGATTGTAGAAGGCATAGCCATCATAACGTTCTTGAAGCCGCACTTGTCGCAGTTAACGTAGCAACCTGCTGGCAATGTGAACTTCTCGCCACCCATAGCTGCCTCGATCATCTTAACAGCGTTGTAAGCCGGGCTCTGGAATGAAGAGCGGCCACGGAGCTTAATGATGTTAGAGCCACCCTGTACGGTGTGGTGCTTGATCTCCTCCCAACGCTCGTCGCTGAGACCCATCTCTGAGAGAGGCTTGCCGTCAACCTTAACCTGTGAAGCGAATACAGCCATCTGCTCGCCGTGGCCACCGTATGTGTGAGCGCCAGTTACCTTGTCCTGCTGTACGCCGAACTCGAGGGCGAGAGCCTGCTGCAGACGTGTAGAGTCAAGAGCAGCGAGTGATGTGAGCTGGTTTGGCTTTAAACCTGAGTGGATAAGAGCTGTGAGGGCTGTAACGTCAGCCGGGTTGAAGATAACAACTACGTGCTCTACGTCCGGGCAGTACTTCTTGATGTTGTCACCGAACTCAGCAGCAATCTTGCAGTTGCCCTTGAGAAGATCCTCACGAGTCATGCCGTCCTTACGAGGAGCACCGCCTGAAGAGATGATATACTTAGCGCCTGTGAAAGCCTCCTTAGGATCAACTGTGTAAGAGAGGTTAGCACCAGGGAATGCGCACTGCTGCATCTCGTCGAATACACCGTGTACACCCGGCTCATAGATATCATAAAGACAGATGTTAGGAGTAAGACCGAGCATAAGAGCGCTCTGTACCATGTTAGAACCAATCATACCGCCGGCACCGACGATCAAGAGTTTTTCGTTACTTAAAAATGCCATAATAAATTACGTTTTTATTATTGTGTTATATAAATATGTATTTCTCCTTTTTTGTAAGTGCAAAGATACAATTTTTTTGAAACAAACAAAATATTATACACTCTTTTAAGTGTTGTTTATTCTTAATTTTTCGCCTTGTGACGTGTCAATTCTTTTTTATTGGTTTTTGTCTCAGTAAATTTGTTTGTTTGGCTAAAACTGCCTAACTTTACACGAAAATGTTGACGAGTCGACAAGTTGATGAGTTGACAAGGACGTTAATCAAAAATTAATAACCAATCAAATATGACGGACAACAAGATTATTGCGTCGCGCCTGGAAGCGTTACGCGAGGAGATGCGCCGTGAGCATCTCTCGGCATTTATCTTTCCGAGTTCCGACCCACACATGAGCGAGTATGTACCATCGCGTTGGGAGGGTCGTAAGTGGATATCTGGGTTTGACGGTTCGGCAGGTACGGCTGTAGTGACACTGCATTCGGCTGCGCTGTGGACCGACTCGCGCTATTTCATAGCCGCCGAACAGCAGCTTGCCGGCACCGGGTTTCAGCTGATGCGCGAGCGCCTGGACGACACTCCTACTATTCCCGAATGGATAGCGCAGGAGACTAAGGACGGCGACTCTACTGAGGTGGGTGTAGACGGTATGTGTATGGCGCTCTCGGAAGTGGAGGACATGAAGGCTGAACTGAAACTGCTGGGCGGACTGACAATGCGCACCAATCTCGACATTCTGGAACGTGTGTGGACCGACCGTCCGTCGGTGCCGTCGGACAAGCTGAACATTCAGCCTATGGAATATGCCGGCGAGGCTTGCTCGGACAAGCTCGACCGTATACGCCACAAGCTGCTGCGCCAGGGTGCATCGGGCATGTTGCTGACACAGCTCGACGACATTGCATGGACACTCAACCTGCGTTGTACCGACGTACACTGCACTCCGGTGTTCGTGTCGTGGCTCATCATTGCCGAGGATTCAGCCACCTTATATATAAAAGGTGAAAAGCTGACGCCTGAGGTGGTGGCTTATCTCAAGGAGCAGAACGTGGACGTTGCCGAATACGATGACATAGTAGAGGGACTGAAGGCTTACGGCGGATACACGCTGCTCATCGACCCTGCTACAGTCAACTATACTCTCTCGCAGGTGCGAGGCAATTATCGTGTAGTGAGCGCTCCGTCGCCCGTCCCTGCCATGAAGGCTGTGAAGAGCGAAGCTGAGTGTGAGGGCTATCGCAGAGCCATGCTGCGCGACGGTGTGGCAATGGTACGCTTCCTGAAGTGGCTGGAGCAGGCTGTACCGCAGGGCAACGAGACCGAACTGTCGGTAAGCGAGAAGCTACGCCAGCTGCGTGCCGAGCAACCGCTGTATCGCGACAACTCGTTTGACACTATTGCAGGATATGAGAAGCATGGTGCCATTGTACACTACGAGCCGACTCCCGAGAGCGACATACCGTTGAAGCCCGAAGGATTCCTGCTGCTCGACAGCGGTGCACAGTACACCGACGGCACAACAGACATAACACGTACCATACAGCTCGGACCCGTGAGCGACCTGCATCGTCGTGTGTATACACTCGTGCTGAAGGGACACTTGTCGCTGCAGAACCTCTGCTTCCCACGTGGAGCGGCTGGCACTCAGCTCGACGCCATAGCACGTTCGGCTATGTGGCGCGAAGGAATGAACTATATGCATGGTACAGGTCACGGCGTTGGCTCATACCTCAGTGTACACGAAGGCCCTCACCAGATACGTCAGGAGTATCGTGGCACACCGATGGTGGAGGGTATGACCGTAACGGACGAGCCGGGTCTGTATCTTGCCGACCGCTTCGGTGTGCGCATTGAAAACACGCTGCTCGTAGTGCCTTACATCACTACAGAGTTCGGCCGCTTCGTGCGCTTCGAGCCTCTCACACTCTGTCCTATCGACACCACCCCGATTGTTGTAGACATGCTCAGTGCCGAAGAACGTTCGGTTCTGAATGCTTATCATCAGATGGTGTACGAACGCCTGTCGCAACTGCTCAACGAAGACGAGCGCGAATGGCTGCGTATAAAGACGGAGGCGATTTAAGCAATATATATGAATCCTAAGTTAAGAGGTACTATATGCGGAGTTGCCGCTGCGGTATTCTATGGCACCAATCCGCTTGGTGCCATGAATCTGTATGCCGACGGCATCACAGCCAACTCCACACTGTTCTACCGTTTCGGTTTGGCGGCGCTCATGTTGGCTGTGATGATGCTGGTGCAGCGCAAGTCGTTCGCCCTGACACGCCGTGAACTTATCACACTCGTAGCATTGGGCATACTTATGGGTTCGTCGTCGTCATCGCTCTACATCAGTTTCAATCACATGGATGTGGGCATTGCGTCGACGCTGCTGTTCGTCTATCCCGTAATGGTGGCTATAATCATGGCTGCCCTGTTCAAGGAGAAGGTGACGGCAGCCACTGTCTTCGCCATAGTGCTGTCGCTCGGCGGTATCGCCCTGCTCAACCATACTGAGGGAGGAGCATCGCTCAGCACGCTAGGTGTGACGCTCGTGATGATTTCGTCGTTGACATACGCCGTGTATATAGTCGTTGTCAACAAGTCGTCGCTGCGTATGTCGTCGGTAAAACTGACGTTCTACACTTTGGTGTTCGGTCTGTGTACTATATTGTGCTACACTTTTGCCATGGGCGAGACGGTACAGCTGATTGACACCCCGCGCCAGTGGTTTTACGCCACACAGCTTGCGCTGCTGCCAACGGTGCTCTCGCTTGTGCTTATGGTGGTGGCTGTGCACGACATCGGTTCTACTCCGACTGCCATCATGGGTGCGCTGGAGCCTATGACGGCAGTAGCCATAGGTGTTCTGTGCTTTGGCGAGCACTTCACGTTGCGCCTTGCATTGGGCATCATCCTTATCCTTACCGCTGTATTGCTCATCATCTGTGGCAAGGATCTGTCGCCACACAAGGTGACAATGGTGCTCGGAAAACTCGGGCGCAAACTGACAAAGACATGGCGATGGAAGTAGTAAAATGGAAATTGAGAGTTGAGAGTTATGATATGTTTTGCAGCTAATGCTTTATGGTAAATGTTTTGGTTTAAATATCAAGCTTTAAAGGTAATCATAACTCTCAATTCTCAACTCTCATTTTTCAACTTTCAACTCTCAATTCTCAACTAAAAAAGATATTGCTTGCAACTTTTTTATTACATTTGCAGTCAAACAAGCAATATGATTCATTTACAAGACATCAACAAGACCTATCAGGGTGCACAGCCGTTGCACGTGCTGAAAGGAATAAATCTCGACATTGCCGATGGCGAGTTCGTATCCATCATGGGTGCGTCGGGCTCGGGCAAGTCGACATTGCTAAACATTCTTGGTATTCTCGACAATTATGACTCGGGAGAATACCGCCTTGCAGGCACGCTCATCAAGGACCTCTCGGAGACACGTGCCGCAGAATACCGCAACCGTATGATTGGCTTCATTTTCCAATCGTTCAATCTTATAGGTTTTAAGACTGCTGTGGAGAACGTCGAACTGCCACTATATTATCAAGGTGTCAACCGTCGCACACGCCACCGTATGGCTATGGAATATCTCGACAGTCTCGGACTGACGCACTGGGCCGACCACTATCCCAACGAGATGTCGGGCGGACAGAAGCAGCGTGTAGCTATAGCACGCGCACTAATCACCAAACCACAAATAATCCTGGCTGACGAACCAACGGGTGCCTTGGACTCAAAGACGAGTGTTGAGGTGATGGCTCTACTCAAGCAGCTCAACGCCGAAGAGGGTGTCACCACCATTGTCGTGACACACGAGAGCGGCGTCGCCAACGAGACCAACAAGATTGTACATATAAAGGACGGACTCATCGGAAGCATTGAGGAGAACCTCGACCACAAAGCCAGTCCGTTCGGCATCAATGGAATAATGAAATAGTGGCGTGCCACTATTTCATGAATGTTGAATTAGGAGTTTTGAATTTTGAATTGTTCTCGGCTTAGCCTGCGATTTGGAATTTCAGAATTTAATAATACCGAAGCTATCTAATTCAAAATTCAAAAACTAAAAATTGCCGTAGGCAACCAATTCAAAATTCAAAACTCAAAATTCCTAATTCGATAATGCACGACATTTTCAAAGAGATATGGACCACTATAACCCACAACCGGTTGCGCACGGCGCTTACCGGATTCTCTGTGGCGTGGGGCATCTTCATACTTATTGTGCTGCTTGGAGCCGGCAACGGACTCATTCACGGCATAATGGGCAATAGAATGAAGGTGCTCACCAATTCGATGACCATCTTTGGAGGCGAAACGTCGAAGCCTCACGACGGACTCGGCAAGGGACGAAGCATTGAACTGAACGATAAGGATCTGGACCTGACTCGCGAGGGATTTGCTGCCAATGTCGACGATGTCGGAGCCGAACTCGACAAGGGAGGACAGACACTGGTATATGCCGACAACTATACTACTGGCATCAATGTGAGTGGAGTGTATCCCAACGATATCGACATAAACAAGCGCGACTTGCTTGTGGGACGATTCATCAACCCCATCGACCTTAACGAACGACGCAAGTCGATAGTGCTGTCGCTCAACATTGCCAAGGAGCTCATGCCCGAGGCTCCGCTCAATCTAAACGGCCGATTGATAAAGGCATCGGACATGGCGTTTAAGGTTGTGGGCATATACGACAGCGACCAAAGTCGTGTGAGCAACGACGCATTCATCCCGTTCACCACCTTCCGCTCTATATATAATAGTGGTGACAAGACGGGCAACATCGTATTCTCGTTTCACGGACTAAAGACCGAGGCAGAAAACGAAGCATTTGAAAAGGCTTATCGTGCACGTATCAACCGCCAGCACCGTGCCGCTACCGACGATGAGCGTACCATATGGATATGGAACCGATTCACCCAGGACTTGCAGCTCAACACTGCTACAGGATTGATTAGCACTGCGCTGTGGATAGTGGGACTATTCACGCTGCTGTCGGGCATAGTAGGCGTGTCGAACATCATGCTCATCACCGTACGTGAACGCACCCGTGAATTCGGCATACGCAAAGCCATCGGTGCCTCGCCATGGTCGATACTGCGACTCATCATTGTGGAGAGCATCGTCATCACTACCTTCTTCGGATATATTGGTATGGTGCTCGGCATAGCAGCGACGCAATATATGAACGCCACTATAGGACAAACCAAAGTGGACAACGGATTGTTCTCTGCCCAGATTTTTGTAGACCCGACCGTAAGCATAGCCACGTGTGTGCAAGCTACGGTGCTGATGATTGTAGCGGGAACAATAGCCGGACTCATACCGGCACGCAAGGCGGCAAAGATAAGGCCGATTGAAGCGTTGAGGGCGGAGTAAAGGCCTCACCCCCAACCCCTCCCCCGTAGGGAGGGGAGTGATGTGCTTTGTTTATTGAGAATCGGTAAAGATATAAATAGAATAATTGATTATAAAATGAAAAGGTTGGTTTTAAAGGCTATACATATAATTCATCGTCACATACCACTCCCCTCCCTACGGGGGAGGGGTAAGGGGGTTAGGCTTTTGGATACTGACACTCTTACCGAAATACTCGACGTGCTGTCGCGCAACAAGTCGCGCACGTTTCTTACGGGATTCGGCGTGTTTTGGGGCGTGTTCATGCTTGTTGGACTGATAGGCGGGGGCGACGGACTGAAGGAGTTGCTCAGCAACAACCTTGCGGGTTTTGCCACCAACTCAGCCATTGTATGGGCGCAGCCTACCACCAAGCCTTATCACGGATTTCGCAAAGGACGACAGTGGAATATGACGCAGGCAGACGTGCAGCGACTGCGTGCTCACATACCCGAACTCGATGTGGTTACGCCTACCATTACACGATGGGGCACGACTGTTACGCACGATGAACAATCGTCAAGCGGAATCGTAAAGGGTGTGTTGCCTGATATGCAGCGCGTAACAGAACCTAAGATGCGCTACGGCAGATACATCAACCAAATGGATATCCAGCAGCGCCGCAAGGTGTGCGTGCTGGGTAAGGAGGTATACAAGAATCTCTTCCCGAAGGGAGGCAATCCGTGTGGCGACGTGATACGCATCGACTCGGTATACTTCAGTATTGTTGGCGTAAACTATGCCGACGGCAATATGAACATCAACGGCAACGATCAGCAGGCGGTGTTTATGCCGCTCTCGCTCGTGCAACAGATATACAATCGTGGCGAAAGCATCGATATGCTATGTGTGACGGGTAAGCCAGGAGTGACCATGAGTGACATTACCGACCGTATGCGTATGGTCGTAGCTAAGGCTCACGATGTCAGTCCGAAGGACGAGAAGGGCGTGATGGTGTTCAATACGGAGATGATGTTCTCGATGGTGGACAATATGTTCCGAGGCATCAACATGCTGATATGGCTTGTGGGCATAGGTACGCTACTGGCTGGTGCCATCGGTGTGTCGAACATCATGATGGTGACTGTGCGTGAGCGAACGGTGGAGATTGGCATACGTCGTGCCATCGGAGCCACGCCACGCGATATACTGTCGCAAATCATGCAGGAGAGTATTTTGCTTACTTCGGTGGCTGGCATGAGCGGCATCCTCTTTGTGGTGCTCGTGCTGCAAGGGCTTGAGATGGCAAATACTACAGACGGCATAACGTCGGCTCATTTCCAAATAGACTTCTGGACAGCAATAGGGGCTGTGGTGTTGCTGTCGGTGCTCGGTATGCTTGCTGGTTTGGCTCCTGCGCTGCGTGCTATGCACATTAAACCTGTAGATGCTATGCGAGATGAGTAGCCGGCGGAGCCGGAATTTTGAATTTTGAATTTTGAATTTTGAGTTTTGAATTAAATATAATTGCAATGAAAAGATATTTCAAGATTGTCTTATTGGCTCTTGTGGCCATAGTCTTTGTCGGAACGTTTGTGTTCCTTTATATCAAGTCGCGCCCGCAACCGGTGGTGTACGACGAGTTTGCGCCTAAGCAGATGGACATACGCAAGACCACCGTTATCACGGGAAAGATTGAACCGCGCAACGAGGTGAATATCAAACCGCAGATTTCGGGCATCATAAGCGAGATACTCAAGGAGGCAGGACAGACCGTAACGGTAGGTGAGGTGATAGCCAAGGTGAAGGTTATTCCGGAAATGGGACAGCTCAGTTCGGCTCAGTCGCGTGTACGTTTGGCTAATATCAACGAGCGTCAGGCACGTACCGACTACGAACGTGAGAAGACTCTGTACGACAAGGGACTTGTCTCAGCCGATGAATACGACAAGATAGCACAGGCATGGCGACAGGCTCGTGAGGAAGTGGCTGCAGCGCAAGACAATCTTGAGGTGGTGCGCAACGGTGTGTCACGCTCAAATGCTTCGGAGTCGTCAACGCTGATACGCTCTACAGTGACAGGACTGATTCTTGACGTTCCGGTTAAGGTGGGCAACTCGGTGATTCTCTCAAACACTTTCAACGACGGTACCACCATCGCCACTGTAGCCAACATGAACGACCTCATATTCCGTGGCAATATTGACGAGACCGAGGTGGGACGACTCAATACAGGAATGTCAATGAAGATAACCATCGGTGCGTTGCAGAACCTTAAGTTCGACGCCCGACTGGAGTACATCTCGCCTAAGGCAACCGACCAGAACGGTGCCAATCAGTTTGAAATAAAAGCTGCTGTGAATCTCCCCACCAGCGGTGAACAGATACGCAGCGGCTATAGTGCCAATGCCGAGATTGTGCTTGCTGAGGCTCGCCACGTGATGTCAGTCCCCGAGAGTGCCATCGAGTTTGAGGGCGACAACACCTTTGTCTACATTGTCAAAGGCACCGGCAAGGACAAAACCTACGAGCGCCGTAAGGTAGTGACCGGATTGTCCGACGGACTCAACATCGAAATAAAGAGCGGACTGCGCATGAACGAACGTGTGCGCGGACCAAAGAAGGTTGGCAAGGACGACTAATCGTAGATACGAATAAGGCGTACAACTGAAATCTTATAGATTTTGGTTGTACGCCTTTTTTTATTGTGTTATGTTCTTTAATTACAGGTCATTATTAGCATTTTAAAGCGGAAGAATGAATACGTTATCGTTGGCAGATGAATACGTTATCGTTGGCAGATGAATACGTATTCGTATTAGGAGACAGATACAAGCGTCTCAGTATAAGTAACAGTTCAGAATTATCTTAACATATCCTCCTATAGAAAGTTGCTCATATATAAAAAACTGCTTGCAAAAGTTTAACCGGACAGCAATAGTTCTTTATTTCTTCTTCTGACAAGCCTGATGCTTGCATTATGGTTTTCATAGGTACACCAAGAGACAGAAGGTTGGCGGCTATTTTTACTTTAGCTGCTTTTTCGCCTTTAGCCATGCCTTCAGCTATTCCTTTCGCTTTGCCCTTTGCCCTTCCTTTTGCAAATTTCTTCTTTTCCGCTGTTCTTATGGCGTTGATTATATCGCGATAGGCGTTGACGCTGTCCTCGTATTGTTTGCGTTCCTGAGCCAGCGTTAGGCATTCTGCAGACCTTTGGCAAAGTTGAAGTTGGGCAAACCGATGGTGTATACCGGATAGAGATGAAAGTCCCAATCGCCACCACGCTGTGCCTGTTCGCGTATGGGGAACGTAGAATAATATATAGTGCGGTCCTTGAAGAACTCATGGTATACATTCTGCATCTCCACAATGAACTTCTCTCCCTTGTCGTTCTCGCAATAAACATCGAAGATGGCACGGCGAGCATCAACTCTGTCGCCAAGCTGTTCTGAGTTAAGATACGTGACATCCTGCACGTTCTGCTCGCCATGAAACATAGCGTTCAGAAAGCTGATGAGCAACTCCTTGTTAAACTCAGAGCCGAACAAGCGCTTAAAACCGAAATATATAATGTATAATTTGTCTCATTTATTTATCCGATATATATAATCTTAGTCGTTTCGTTAAAACTCCAAATATACTTATTTTTGCTTTAAATAGAATCATACCATCCGTATCTTTTTATCAACAACATTCTCCAAGTTATTCAGCTTTACCAGCATAAATGCCATACGCTCATTTCCCCAATATTTATTAGGGATGTCTTTGACATTGAACAGCAACTTCTGTAATTCGGCATCTGTTTCACTTGGCTTCCTTATTCGAATCATGAAATATGCAGACTGGCTCGGAGTGTCGGGATAACTTTCTTTTTCCAGCTTATCCTTTGTCCACACATCATGTCTTGTGCGGACAATCTTGCACAGATTACCCACAAACTTTTCTCCTTTGACATATAAAAGCAGATACTTCGCCTGATTCCATGGAGAGTCAGCGACTTTATCCAAAGGTATGTTGTACCAGAGTTTATCAAATGTCCATTGGCGTTTTTCTTCACTACCAGCAATTGCTACCATCACCAAATTATCAGACAACATTCCCGCCTTTTCATCTTCGGTAACATAGGCTAATGTGCGTTGTGGCTTGGCTTTCGCCACATGGGTATCAGTTGTCGAATATTTCATCAAGATGTCATCCAGATGTTCTCGCAACAAGGTTTCGCTTTTGGGCAGCAATGGAAATGCACCAATATTCACGCTCTCCACACTCGCGCTGTAATAACGCTTTCTGATATACTCATCGCTGCCACGACCTGGAAAGAGAATGTAGCCACCGATTATCTCCTTCGAGCGGTATGGCTCATGCTCTTTGCTGTAATAGATAGCATCACGGTAACGGTGCATTTGGTTGATGGCATCTGTAGGCGGATAGTCACCGCCAGGCATACCTGCATTCTCGGCAATATCCTGCTGTTCAAAATCCTTGTCAAGCTTCTTGTCGTTGATAACACGATACTTCGCATCATACAAGTATGTCAGTACGATTTCTCCGGATGCCTTGCGGATGTTGAGAACGATGTCGGGACGTTGCTCCGTTGTCGCGGTGTTGATGCCCATACCATATTCGTCCTTGCCGCTTGTGCGGTTGAACGTGTGCTGATAGTGAAGCGTGACCACGTCTCCCTCATGTGCTGTAAGTTGCGCCTTGCGTTCGTCCGTGTCATTCTCCTCCGCTTTCGGATAATGATATTCCACAATATGTTCCAAAGAAGAATCGGTAAACGGGTTGAGCAGAGAACCCTTAGGTTCTGTTATCAGTTGCTCATGTGACGGTTTGTTATGGTCAATGCCCATAGCGTCAGCCACAAGTCTCTTCATCTTGATGAAGCACCACAACTCATATATTTCCCATATCTGCAAAGTACCAATGTTCGCCGCTCCATTATAAAGGTCGATACCTCGCTTCAGTTTGAGCCAGTCTTTGTATATCTGTTGGTAGCCTAATCGGCTTTGCAGCACAAGACTCTCCTGTTTCATTCCGTCAAAGCGCCCCACAGTTTTGAAGAACGGATGTTTCGACAGCCTTCTTAGTGAGTCTTGATAGTCAGTCCACATCTGTCTGTGGCGTTCTGACAGTTCTTCTTGCGAGGAGTCGAGTATGGTCGCTATTATTGAAGAAAGCCGACGCCCGATGCTTTGGAGGGTATGTTTCACGAAGCGGTTTTCCATTGTGTCGTGTGTGGAACGCACTTCGTCAAAGCCGAAGTAATGCTCTTCCAGTTTGCCTTCCTTCTCAATTTCTCCATATTGCTCCTCCATTGCAGGTGTCCAGAACTTGATTTGCTCCGCTTTTCTTGATGTGCGGAAGTTTACAATCTGCGAATGTGGATTCTGTATCACACGCTTCACGTTCTTCACATAGTTGTCCACCACGCTTTGGAATGCAGCCATCCATGTAGCATCGGTATTAATCTTGCCTCGGCTGAATTGTTGAAGCGTGATGCTAAGATAGCGATAGATTACGTTTTCGTATTCCTCGTTGACCTCTCGCAGAAGCGACTTGTAATCGTTCTTGGTGTCGAGTTTTGGCGATACCACGTCAAACGTGACAAAACTTTCCTTACGGATTCCATTTTTATGATACGAAAAGTCGAGTTTGAACACTCCTGGCTCATTCAAGAAATCCAATTCTCCCGTAAGAGATTTCTCCTCCCTTCCGTTCAATTCCTCATCTACGAAGAAACTTTCCTCCACATCTTTGCGCACATGGCGTATTTCCGGCACGGAGTCTTTATCCACTCCGTGGAAGAGCAGACGAACCTGATATTTGCAAGTCTCATAGACCACTGGCCATAGACCATCCCACACCTTTCCGCTTTCAAGTCTTGTTTCCTCTTCATCGTCAGTCTTCTTTTCTGTTATCGGACTGTAAAGGCAAAGCTTGCACTCGTCTTTCGAGGTGTAACGGCAATATGACTCTGGCGCATCAATATCGGGATTGTTTCTCCTTGCATAATTGATGCGCCACTTGAAGCGTTCCCACGAATAGCCGATGTCCAGTGTGCGGACAATCACCTCATAGTCGGGGTGTACGAACCTTAAAACCTCTGTCTGCATAAGCCTGTCCTATACGATTATGGCCAGAAGCGAGTGAACTCCTGATTGTTCAGTCGGTCAATCATTTCCTGTATTTTCTCTTTCGCTGTTCGTTGGCACTCTTTTACAGTTTCTGTCTTTTCTTCTGTATCGTCATTCTCAGATCCTGCTTCAGCCGATGATTCTTTGATGTTTGGCGCAATATCCTTCAACCATTCCAGTCGGTTGTCATACGATACGCCAGCTTTTGCCTTATATTCTCTTGACATAGAGAACATTTCCGCATCGCCTTCAATACGTGGCAAAATCTTCATCAACAGAATGTTGTTTATGGATGCAGCGACGGCTTCATCCAAGTCCATGCCTTCGTCGAGCATCACACCAACCATTATGGTCAGCTCGTTCAGCACACGATAACTGACCACGAAGGGTGTTCCCTTCAATGCCAAGTTTATTTCTTCCAGCTTTGTCGGAAGTTTCTCCATCAGTTCTTCTGCCACATCTGGATGTGCATCCAAAACCTCGTCTGCACTCACATATCTACGAGTGAATGCATTCTGCCATTTTTTCTGCTCTGATTCAGCAAGGTATTCCAAGTTTTTGCTGCCGCCAAACATATTGCGCAGATTGCCGCCATTCATCTCAATGGTCATGGCACGGTCAATCACCTTGCGGGAGAACTGGTGCGTGGTATCATCCATGTTGACAGTACCAATGATTACGACATTGTCTGGCAGCTCAAGACCTTCAGTCGTTAAGTCCGTGCGTTTGCCCACCTCCGTGTCAATATCTTTTTCGGTATCTATGCTGAAGAGTTTCATGTAGATGTCTCTGTCTGTCAGATTGCTGCTGAAAGGCTCTCCCGTCTGTACATTCTTGACATTAGGCATTTCCGCCAATTCACGGAAATACTGTGCGTCGATTATCGGCTCTGTCTTGACCGTCGCCATATCCACCTCGCCTGTTTCAACATTCTTCGGATGCTTGCGGGTTTCCAATATGCTCAGTATCTCAGCGAAATACTGTTCCACTGGTGCTAAGTTCATCTCGTCAAGGCATACGAAGAATGGAACGTTCGGGAACATCTTTGCCTTCACCAAGAACTTCACGAACTTCGTGAACTGATAACCTGCCTTGCCCAGTCGGCTGTAATATCCCAACAGTTCCGTTGAGTCGTGCCAGTTAGGCTTCACCTCTATCATGCAGTAGTTGCCTGGGGTAGTGCCGGCCTTGTCCTGCAAACACTTGGGACATGACTTAAAAGCAAACTCTCGCACAATGCGGCTCTTACCTGTGCCAGAGATGCCGGCGAGAAGCACGAATGGCTTGGTGCGGAGAGCGGTGAGGAAGGGAATCTTGTAGCTTGTACTTTCTTTTAACGTGAAGCTATTTTTGAAAATCTTTGAAATTCCATTCGTATCTGTTTGTGGAACATTCTTTAGTTCCTGCAAATCCATCACATTTCCGTCCTTATCATATGTAGTCCATACAGATTGTGGACATTCCAATATGAGATATTGATTAAAAAAACCACGAGTTAATTCAAGCCATCCTTTCAAAAAAGATGCCGCATTATCGGATGTTTCATTTTCATTTCTATAAGCAACAATAAATTGACTTTGTTTCCAAACACTATTGGCTCGAGTACTAAGGCCTTCATTCAATAATGAAGCTCTTGAGGTTTCTCTATATGTACCATAATTTACTTCTGATTTTTGCTGTTTTACAAAAGATTTCAGAAATGAAACTATACTTTTTCTATCCATTGCTCATAATTTTTTAAGTTCATCGGGTAAGGAGAAGATGCACCAATTGGAAATCCCATCAAGTATTCTGCATGAAGAGCTGTAGGTTTTCCAAAGATACGCACATATTTTGCGCATGACGGATGTTTCATCATGGATTTATAATGATAATTTCCCATTGTTGTTGGTGTATGAATGTAAATAGGATCATTAGGATTCGTACGTTGAATCCATGTCTCCTGTCTAACAAATACTGCACTTATTTCTTCTTCCGTTGGGTTCACATCTGTTGAATTGTCATTTAATAATCTGTTAACCAATATTCTAAAGGCAATAGCCGCTGCAATAGGAGCTTGTGCATTTCCAACCCCTCTCTTTTGTGGAGCAAGTACGGGAACTGGTGCTGGATATACTATTTCATGTGGGTTATCCAACCAAAAGTTAGCTTTAAATTTAGGCAGGCTACAAATATGATTTGCCACTTTTTTGAATACCTTTTCATCTTTAACCGCTAATAACCAAAAACGAGGTCTTTTATGATCTGCATGCAAATCCATACAAGCAAGTCTGCTTCTTACTACCCTATATCCAATAGCCTCCAAATCTTCTTTTGCTTTATCTATTGCTACAATGGTGACGTTTTCTCCAAATACAATTGGAGCGTCAGATTGCTTAACAAATTCATACATATAGGGCCATAGATTTTTGGACTCTATATTATTCCCGTGTGCGGCATAACTGAATGCTTGACAAGGGAATCCGCCACAAAGAATATCGAAAGTGCCTTTATATTTTGCACCGTCAATTTTTGTCACGTCATCTAAAATAGGGAATTTAGGCATCCATCCGTCCGCTTGGCGTTGCAGAAGGATTTTTTTACAGAACTCGTCAATCTCAACCCCCGCACAACACTTGTGACCAAGTAGTTCTCCTCCGTAAATTCCTCCACCAATACCAGCAAACAGATGAAATTCCTTAATATCGCTTGTCTTTTTCATTTATTTCTTGTTTCTTTACTTTTGTTCTTTTTCCTCACCGAACGTCTTAATCTTGTCAGCAAGGTCTTTCTGTATTTTTTCTTTGGGTACTATCTGTTGATAGTCCGTAAGAATATTCTTATTCATCGTTATCTTCTACATTAGGCAGATAATCACTAGCTTTAGCCTGTGTTATCACCCCATGTCCCAGCTTTGACTCCAGTTGTGTGCGTGCTGCTTTCGCCACGCTGCCACCATCCTTAGCCACCTGCTTCTGCTGACGGAATCCGTTAGGGTTGCGCTGTTTGGACAGCTCCGTGGCAGATGCCTCGGCAAGCATATTGAGGGCTATCTCCATGTTGGTCATGTTGTCACGCAGGCTTTCTTTTTTCAGACCTTTGAAACTCTTGTATTGCTTGGTCGTCATTCCGCTCCACTCTCGGGTGATGATGTCGGTAAGAGAAGCATATTGCAGACCTTGCTGCACCCCAGTGCGTGCCCATTCATCGGTGAGTTCTTTCCTGATTTCTATAGACTTGATGCGCTGGTTTATCCAAGCATCAGAATATCCCAAACGCTTGTAGTCAACGATGGCCTGGTCTATGCTCTTTTCAGGATCCTGCATCTGTTCCAAACGAGAGTTTGCCACCTGTGCCATCCAAACCTTAAAAGGCTCTGCCTTTGGTGAAGGAATCGACTGGATAATGCGGAAGAGTTGCTCAGTGTCAGCGACATCCGTCATACGCAATTTGCCGTCTGAGGCACGAAGTTTTAACCCGTGACAATTTGTCACGGTTTCATTACCTTCTTTTTTGAGTCTCTGCTTCAGCTTTCTCCAATAAGCATTGGCATCTTTGCTATCCGTCAGCACACCGCATACATCCACAATGGAGAAATACCACTTCTCCTCCTTGTCGTCCCATACGGTGCGCACCTTCTTTTCTTCAAATAGTTGAAGAGATTCCTTCTTCGTCATATTGTTCTATTTCATTATCATATTGTCAATCAATGTTATCTTCTTTAAGAAGATCTGTCACCTATATGTTTTGCTTACAAAGGTAGCTATAAAACACGATAATTGTGAAGAAATCATATAATGTTTTATGATTATTCACCAACTTGGTGAGAAAATTTCACCAATCTTTCCTTACTTTTACTAATCATCATAAGCATCCATATTTGTACCATACAGATATAAATTGTTGCTTTTCAGTAGTAATAATCTGCGACGAGGTGAAGTAAGGTTGCGTGATAATAGACTTTCATTTTGCCTTCTTGCCATACTCTTTAGATTACAATATTTGCATTTTAAATCGCTCAAAACTGCGAGCTGAGCGCACGAATAAATCTTTGAGCCGAAATTCTTGAGTTTTGAGCGTGCAGCGTTATGTTGTTTATATACAGTGCGTTATGCTGGATGTGAGTAGAAGTGCGCAATTTTTATAAACAAAAAAGTAGTCCTTTTCGTTGCAAAAGGACCCCTTTTGCACTCCGATTGTACCTCTTTTGCAATGCAAAAAGGGCTTCTTTGCACACCTGAAGTTGTACTTTGGGAGTGCAAAGAAGCCCTTTTGTGTTATTAATAGGGTGTCGGACACCGTTGAAACAATAAAAATCGACCTCGGAAATCTCTAGAATCGATTTTTGTTTTGTAACAGTTTTTTACTGCGAGTACAATATTTGCATATCAAAATCGTCTCACCATCTCACCGCCACAACAACCGTATCATAGCTCCGTCTACTTGATACACTCGCGCTGCAGGAAGTCTTCGTATTCGGAGCGATAGCCGTTGAATACGTTGATGTCTACTTCGGGTCGTATGCCGGTGACGCGTCCGTCGGGGCATAGTTGCCAATATACGAGGTGTACGTCGGGCTTGTATTCGCCGTAACGGGCTATCCAGATGTTGTAGTCGCGCTTGAGGTCGGGTGCCGATGGGAGATAACGGTTGACGAATGTTTGCGAGATGTACAGCACGGGGCGTGTTCCGGTGTGCTGGCCTACGATGCGCAGCCATGTGCGCACGGCACGGAACAGGGCTTCGGGTCCGCCCATCTTCTTTATCATAGCGTGCGTTGGCTCCACGTCGAGAACCGGGGGCAGGTCGCCCTTCGAGAACTTCGAGTTGGCTATGAAGAATCGTGCCTGGCGGTCGGCAGGCGTACGTGTGGAGAAGAAGTGATAGGCTCCGGTCTTGATGCCGCGTCGGCGTGCTGCCGTATAGTCTGCACGGAAGTAGCGGTTGCGTATGGTTGTGCCCTCAGTCGACTTGATGTAGCAGAACGATACGGGATAGTCTACCTTGCCCCGCACCCGCTTGCGCGATATTGTTCCTAAGTGGGCTATGCGCAGACGGCTCCAGTCGATGGGGTAGTGGCGTCGGCCTACGTCGTGCTGGAAGCGTGAGAGGTCGATGCCGTAGATGCGGTCGGCGGTATATTCGAGCCGTTCGCCAAGGAAGCGGTTTTTCGACCACTCGCCGATGCGCAGATGTTTCTTCGGCAGGAGTGCAAAGCCGAATCCCGTACGTTGTCCGTCGCGCCACTGACCCGAATAGAATCCTTGCTGGGTATCGGCAAAGCTACCGTGTCCGTGGGCAATGGCGTCGCGGTTCATCTCGCCCGAATAGGTGCCCGTAGAGTCGGTCCATGTGCCACGCACCAGTGTGTCGGCACGCCAGGTACCGACGATGCGGTGGTGGAGCGAGTCGTGGCTCACGCCCTTTCCGCTGCGTTTGCCGCAGCGCCATTGTCCGGCGTATATCATGCTGTCGCCTATGCTGAGCGTGCCGTAGCCGTCGTAGCGGCCGTTCTTTACGGTGCCGCAGTAGGTGTATTTGCCGTGTTGGCTGACTATGGTGTCGGGCGTGATGTCACGGCACGATGTCAGCACGAGCAGGGCAAATATAAATAGGTGTGTTATGTGCGTTTTCATTTCTTCAACAGTTTACTGATTTCACGACGCGCTACTATCTGCTTGCTGTTTACCAAGCCTATGAAGTGGCCGCGACGGGTGTACACGGGTGCTCCGTCGGGAGCGAGCAGGCGTGGCAGATTGTGCTGTCCCGATGCCTGCAATGTGCCCTGCACGATGATGGGGCTTACGGTGTCCGACTCTATTCCGTGCACGCCGAGACCTGGGGTGGCTACGCTGAGCACCGAGCGTGACGTTGATGCGTCCCAAGGCAGCAGTTTTGCTGGCTTAGCCCAGTCTGGTGTGCTGCGGTCGGAGGTTTGCAGTACAGCCAGACGCAATGTGCTGTCGCGGCTGACGAGGTGCATGGGGATGCGCACCGTCTTGCCTTCGTCGTCGTGTCCGGTCACGCTGAACGTGGCTTTGGTGCATAGTGCGAAGCGGTGGCGGTGCTTCTTGTCGGCAGCCAGACTGTCGATGATGTTGCGTGCAGTCCTTACGGCAATGGCTGCACGCTTGATGCTGTTGGCAAGGGCTGCAATCTGCTGATAACCGTTGTCCTGCACGCCGTGTACACGAATGTAGTAGTCGAGTTCGGACTTCTGTGTCTGCAGCCGTTTGAGCTGTATGTCGGCAGAGAGGCGGCACAGTCGCACTATAGCCGAATCGTTGAGGCTGCGAGGCACGCCCCCTTCGGCTGTATAGGGAGCCACAACACGTCCGCGACACGTAGGCATCAGCGGCAGGCTGTTGGTCCAGAAGCCCATTGTAAGCCGTCGGTGTGTAGCCGAGTCGCGCACGGATGTTATGCCCGTAAGGGCTGAGTCGCCCTCGGCAGAACTGAAGTAGAGCACGGGGCGGTTGTCTGCCGTCACCTCGTGCCATGTCAGTTGTTCTACTACGACGGCTGTGCGTCGCATGCCGGAAGCATCCGACGGCCATGTCTGCCATACGCACCACGCCGCTACGGCTATGCTTATTGCTACGGCAACGCCTACGATTGCCTTTGTATGTGGTTTCATATTATATATGTGTGTGTAAGTTTGTTCGGAGTGCGAAATTACAAATAATATCAATACGGTGTATAATAAAAAGCCAATAGTTTCACGCTTTTTAAGCCATATATTTTGTTTATTCCGATGTTAATCGTAACTTTGCATAAATAGAAAACGACGAAAATTAAGTATGAACCCTTCTGAATTCATCAAAAAATTCAAAAGCCGATATCTGTGGGGCAATCTGTGCGCCATGGCTCTTGTGGTGGTGGCAGTGTGTGCGGGCGTTAAGTTCGGACTCGACGTGTACACCCATCACGGAGAGTCGATAGCTATACCCGACGTGCGTCGCAAATCGTTTGCTGATGCCGACTACCTCTTGCGCGAAGCAGGAATGACTGTCGTGGTGAGCGACACCGGATATGTGCGCGGACTGCCGCCCGACTGTATTCTGGAGCAGTCGCCTGCACCGGGCGAATGCGTCAAGTCGGGACACGTGATTTATCTCACCGTGAACGCATCGCACACGCCTACGCTCACCGTGCCCGACATCATCGACAACTCATCGCTGCGCGAGGCTATGGCAAAGTTGCAGGCTATGGGATTCAATTTGACGCATCCTATGTTTGTAGAGGGCGAGAAAGACTGGGTGTACGGACTCGTGGTGCACGGACGTCAGGTTAAGGCTGGCGACCGAATCGGCATCGACGACTTCATAACCATTCAAGTGGGCAACGGTCAGCGTGACAGTACCGAAGAGATAGACTACACCGATGCGCCCGAGCTGCTGCCCGAAGAGCAAATGGAGGAAGTAGGCGATGTGGATGAATTCCAGGAAATACACGAGTAGGATAGATATGACAGACAATATAGATATAATGGACGAACTTGACGTGCAGGACATGGCTGTAGATGGCTATGACGCTGATGCGTCGGACGACGAAACCGGGCAGCTGTACGAGCACTTCCGATTTGAGGCCGACCCCGGCATGCAGCCCCTGAGAGTCGACAAATATATGTGCGAGAAACTGCCGCACTCGTCGCGCAACCGTATTCAGACGGCTGCCGATGCAGGCTTCGTACACGTCAACGGACGCCCCGTAAAGAGCAACTTCAAGGTGCGCCCGGGCGACGTGGTGACGCTGATGCTCGACCGCCCACGCCACGACACAAGCATAGTGGCTGAAGACTTGCCCATCAACGTAGTGTATGAGGACGACGACTTGATGGTGGTGAACAAGGAGGCTGGCATGGTGGTGCACCCGGGAGCGGGCAACTTCACCGGAACATTGGTCAATGCTATAGCATGGCACATGCGCAATGTGGAGAGCTACGACCCCAACGACCCCGAAGTGGGACTCGTTCACCGCATCGACAAGGACACAAGCGGACTGCTGGTTGTGGCAAAAACTCCGAAAGCAAAGACGTCTCTCGGACTACAGTTCTTCAATAAGACCACGCACCGCTCGTACAACGCTGTGGTGTGGGGCAACCTCACCGAGGACGAAGGACGCATTGAGGGCAACATCGCACGCGACCCTAAAGACCGACTGCGCATGACTGTGATGCCGCCCGAGTCGGGTATCGGCAAGGAAGCGGTGACTCATTGGCACGTGATAGAGCGCTTCGGCTATGTAACGCTCATAGAATGCCGACTGGAGACGGGCCGTACCCATCAGATACGTGCCCACATGAAGCATATAGGACATCCGCTTTTCGGCGACGAACGATATGGAGGCATGGAGATATTGCGCGGCGAACGCTCGGCGACATACAAGGCTTTCATACAGAACTGCTTCAAGATATGCCCGCGTCAGGCTCTGCATGCACGCACACTGGGCTTCGTCCATCCGTCTACACACAAGCAGATGGACTTTACAAGTGAGTTGCCGTCTGACCTGGCGCAGCTCATCGACAAATGGCGCGCATATCTGGGAGGAACTACGCGCGACACATTTAGCAACAAATAATACAATACATTATATATAATGGAAACACTTAAACGCAACATCGCCATCGTTTGCGGCGGCGATTCTTCAGAACATGACGTGTCAATGCGCTCAGCGCAGGGATTGTACTCTTTCTTCGACAAGGAACGTTATAACGTATATATCGTCGATGTGAAGGGCTTGGACTGGCATGTTGACCTGCAAGACGGCACAACGGCAACTATCGACAAGAACGATTTCTCGTTCGTTCATAACGGAAAGGCCGTAGTCTTCGATTATGCCTACATCACAATACACGGCACACCGGGTGAGAATGGCGTGCTGCAGGGCTACTTTGAGTTGCTGCACATTCCATACAGCACATCAGGCGTGCTTGTTGAGGCTATGACTTTCGACAAGTATGTGCTCAATAATTATCTGCGCGGATGGGGAGTCAACGTGGCCAAAAGCCTGTTGCTGCGCCGCGGCGATGAAAACAAGTACAGCGAGGCATACATCGAGAACGAGATTGGTATGCCGTGTTTCGTAAAACCGGCTGCCGACGGATCAAGCTTCGGTGTGTCGAAGGTGAAGAATGCTGACCAGCTGGCTCCGGCATTGCGCGTGGCATTCATGGAATGCGACGAGGTTATGATCGAATCATTCATGAAGGGAACCGAGATTTCAATCGGTTGCTACAAGACTCGCGACAAGTCGGTTGTGTTCCCGGCTACTGAGGTGGTGACAAGCAACGAGTTCTTCGACTACGACGCCAAGTACAACGGACAGGTGCAGGAAATCACTCCAGCCCGTATCGCTCCCGAAACCGCCAAGCGTGTGGCTGAGGAGACAAGCCGTATATACGACATCCTGCACTGCAACGGCATCATCCGCATCGACTATATCATCTCGAAGGGTGCCGATGGCCATGATGTCATCAACATGATCGAAATCAACACTACTCCTGGCATGACCGCTACAAGCTTCATTCCGCAGCAGGTACGTGCTGCCGGACTCGACATAAAGGAAGTGTTGACCGACATAGTGGAGAATCAGTTTTAAGAATTTTGAGTTTTGAATTTTGAGTTTTGAATTGGTCGGCTTCGCCGATGTTGAATTGTTCAATTTGGAATTTGGAATTCTCAAAAATCAAAACTCAAAAATCAAAACTCATAATTGCCGAAGGCAACCAATTCAAAATTCATAACTCAAAATTCAAAACTCACATATGGATATACATCAATTTGACGCTATCCGGCCGTTTGAGCCGGAAGAGTTGCCCGAAGTGTTTGACCGCTTGTTGCAGAACGAGCAGTTCAATCAGGTGTTGGCCTATCTCTATCCCGGAGTTTCCGTCGAAATGATAGGCCAGAAGATGCACCAGTGTCGCACAAACTTTGAGTTTCAGAAGGCTTTCTGCTACGATTTTCTGCACAATCTTCTGTCTAAGGCAAGCCTCGGCATTGACTTCGATTGTCAGAACATCGACCTCAAACGTCGCTACACATTCGTGAGCAACCACCGTGACATTGTGCTCGACTCGGCTCTGTTGCACAAACTGCTGTTTGATGCAGGTTGCGACACCACAACAGAGATTGCCATAGGCGACAACCTGTTGAAGTTGCCATGGGTGAAGGACATCGTACGCATCAACAAGTCGTTTATCGTGGAGCGCTCGCTGTCAATGCGTCAGATGCTTGTATCGTCCAAACGACTGTCTGACTATATGCACTTTGTCATCAACGAAAAGCACGACAATGTGTGGATAGCACAGCGTGAGGGTCGCGCCAAGGACTCTAACGACCGCACGCAGGAGGCTATTCTCAAGATGATGACAATGGGTGGCGAAGGCTCAGTGAAGCAACGTCTGCTGTCGCTGCACATCGTTCCGCTTGCCATCAGCTACGAGTTCGACCCCTGCGACTTCCTCAAGGCCCAGGAGTTCCAGCTGCGTCGCGACGTTGAGGGATGGAAGAAGGGACCTATGGACGATGTCATCAGCATGCAGACCGGCATTATGGGATTCAAGGGACACATTCATTATCATTGCGCTCCGTGCATCGACGAGTGGCTCGAGCAGTTGCCCGACGATATGCCAAAGGCTGATTTCTACAAGGCTGTGGCTGAACATATCGACAACGAAATATGGCGTGGCTACCGACTCTATCCGTCCAACTACGTGGCTCTCGACCTTCTCGAAGGCACAAATGCCCATGCCGACCGCTACACCGACGAGGACCGTCAGCGTTTTGAGGCTTATCTGCAAGGTCAGATGGCTAAGATTCAGTTGCCGAACCCCGATGCCAGCTTCCTGCGCGAGCGCATGCTGACGATGTATGCCAATCCAGCCAGAAACCAGATGAGCTTGCTGTAGTTGGCTGACGAAGTTAATCATATTGAGAAGCATTATTGCCGATGAAAATCAGAATATTACTAATGGCTGTGGCTGCCACCTTGCTTGCATCGTGCGAGCACGACGGTTATGACTCGGGCGACGGCAGTTTGTCGTATCTCACGGCTGAACTGGCTGTGCTGCATACGGCGTCCAACCGCTCGGCTACATCTGCCGACCTTGACAATGGCACTACGCTCAGCATCAGCAATCCGTTCACTACGTCGTGGATGGCAAAGGCTGACACTATATATCGTGCTCTGCTCTACTACGATGTGGCAACCGACGCCAGCAAGACGGTGAAGGCTCGTTCGGTGTCGGCAGTGCCGGTGCTTAGGCCGATAGACAAGAATAAGGTGACGCAAATGCACACCGACCCGGTAGGCATTGAGAGTGTATGGGCTGCCAAGAGCGGATATATCAATCTGTCGTTGCTTCTGAAGGCTGGCAAGACCGACGGCGAGGATGCCGTTCAGACGCTCGGGCTGGTCGACTGTGGCACGACTGAAGGCGATGATGGCAAGCGCATGCGTCACCTTAAGCTTTATCACGACCAGGGCGGTGTCCCAGAGTATTATACTGTGCAGCGTTATGCAAGCATCGACATTAAGGATTTGGGCGATGTCGACGCTGTAAGCATCACGGTGAATACGTATGGCGGTGAGGTTACGAAGACTTTTGAGTGTAACAAATAATGCTTATATAGGCAAAGCAATAGCCTATATAAGCATTGAAGAATTCCATTGATTGGATTCAAACAATAGAATATACATAAAAGACAGGAGGCTGTGGCATCTCGCCATAGCCTCCTGTCTTTTATGTGGAAAATCGAAATATTAGTAGTTTTCAGCCTTAAGCTCGAAGTAGCTTTGCGGATGCTTGCACACCGGACAAACCTTTGGAGCCTGCTTGCCGACAACGATGTGGCCACAGTTGCGGCACTGCCAGATGCAGTCGCCCTCGCGTGAGAATACAACTCCGTCCTCTACGTTCTTCAACAGTTTGCGGTAGCGCTCCTCGTGGTACTTCTCGATAGCGCCAACGCCACGCATTGCCTCGGCAATCTCTGCAAAACCTTCCTCGTCGGCTTCCTTAGCCATACGGTCGTACATGTCGGTCCACTCGAAGTTCTCGCCCTCGGCAGCAGCCTTAAGGTTAGAGATTGTGTCCTTGATGGCACCGCCCTCGAGATACTTGAACCATATCTTGGCGTGCTCCTTCTCGTTCTGTGCAGTCTCCTCGAAGAGTGCTGCTATCTGCTCGTAGCCTTCCTTGCGTGCCTTAGATGCGAAGAATGTATATTTGTTGCGTGCCTGTGACTCGCCTGCAAATGCCTCCATGAGGTTGCGCTCGGTCTTTGTTCCTTTGAGATCTTTCATAATTTTATTGTATTTATTTATTTCTGATGCAAAGATACGAATTATATTTGAATATGCAAAGGAATGTTGTAAAATTACAAAGTTATTTTTGTTACATCATTATTTTCCTTTTGCATCGCATTTGTAATACTCTTGTGCCATAGCTGTTATCCTGTTGGGAATGAGTGATGTAATGTCTTTACCCTCGCTGATGTATTGTCGCACAAGCGTCGAGCTCATATCGTACAGCCCGGTGTCGAAAACTTTGACCGTTTCGGGCAGCTGGGTGGTATCAATGGGGTTTCCGGTGCGCGGATAAATGGCGATAGGGTAGTGGGCAATGATGTCGTCGGCGTGATACCAGCGGTCGAACACAGCCCAGTTGTCAGCCCCAATGAGCAGCGTAAACTCACGTTCGGGATAGTCGTTGGCAAGCGATTGCAGCGTGTGCCACATATACGAGGGGCGTGGCAGGTGAAACTCGTAGTCGCAAGCCTTCAGTTGGGGGTATGGTTCGAGCGCTATGCGTGTCATGTCGAGGCGCAGTTGCTCGTCGAGCAGGTCGGCTGAATGCTTCAGAGGGTTTTGTGGCGACACCATAAGCCACACTTCATCGAGTCCGGCAAGCTCTATCATCTTGCGTGCTATGGCTATATGACCGTTGTGGATGGGGTTGAACGAACCTCCGTAGATGCCTGTCTTTATCTTGTTCATTGTCTGTTCTGGAATTGATGGTTTAATCTTTATATTATAGACTTTTAGGGGATGGTTTGCAGGTGTATTCGCTCGGGAAAACAAAAGGAGTCCTTCTTCCTTTCAAAAGGAGTCCTTTTACAATACAAATGTAGCCCTTTTACCTTGCAAAAGGGGTACATTTGCAAGGTAAAAGGGCTACATTTTCGATGCAAAAGGGGTACATTTGCAAAGCAAGGGTAGTTTCGTATTGATTATTTGATGAAATCCTTCACTATTTGAAGGGTTTCATCTACTGCCTTGTCGAGATTGTCGTTGATGACAATGCGGTCGAACTTGGATGCCTGCGACAACTCGAATGTGGCGCGCTCGATGCGCTGCTCTATCACTTCTGGAGCGTCGGTGGCGCGTCCGGTGAGTCGGCGGCGCAGCTCTTCGATAGAAGGTGGCTGAATGAAAATGCTCAGTGCACGGTCGCCGTAATACTGCTTGATGTTGCATCCGCCCTTCACGTCGACGTCGAAAACTACGTTCTCGCCACGTGCAGCCTGCGTCTCCACCTGCTGCTTCAGCGTTCCGTAGAAGCGGTCTTGATACACCTCTTCATATTCAAGGAACTCGTCGCGGGCTATGCGCTCACGGAATTCTTCGGGAGTGATGAAGAAGTACTCCACACCGTTTTGCTCAGTACCACGTGGCTGACGTGATGTGCATGATATGGAAAAAGCCAGATGCAGCTCGGGGTGCTGCATCAGTCGGTTGATGATTGTGCTCTTGCCGCTGCCACTGGGAGCGGAGAATATTATGAGTTTGCCCATTGAGAGTTTTGAATTTTGAGTTTTGAGTTTTGAATTGTTGCCGTTGGCAATTTTGAATTTTGAGTTTTGAGCTGTTGCCTACGGCAATTTTGAATTTTGAGTTTTGAATTTTGAGCTAGTCGGCCAAGGCCGATTTTTGAATTATTCAATTTTGAATTATTATGACAAATCAAAATTCAGAACTCAATAATTCAAAATCGCAGGCGCAAGCCGAGAACAATTCAAAACTCAAAATTCAAAACTCAAAATTCTTTATAGTGCGTTCAGCACCTGTTCCTTAATCTGTTCCAGTTCGTCCTTCATCTTGACGACGATGTTCTGCATCTCGGCGTTGTTGCTCTTCGAACCGGTTGTGTTGATTTCGCGACCCATTTCCTGGGCGATAAATCCGAGTTTCTTGCCCTGGCCGTGTCCTTCTGCCATAGTCTCGCGGAAGTATCGCAGGTGATTGGCAAGACGCTGCTTCTCCTCACTGATGTCAAGCTTCTCGATGTAGTAGATGAGTTCCTGCTCAAGTCGGTTCTTGTCATACTCTACGTCGGGTATCTGCTTGAGTCCATCGACAATGCGTGCGCGTATTTTCTCTACACGTGCCTTCTCGTATGGCTCGATGCTGAGCAGAAGTTGCTCTATATTGTCAATCTTTTCGCCGAATTTCTTCTCCAGCGCAGCGCCTTCCTGTGTGCGGAATGCGACGAGCTGGTCGATGGCTTCGTTGATGGCGGCATTAGCCACCTGCCACTCCTCGGGTGTAAGCGTTTCTGTTTCGGCTTTCGACATGATGTCGGGCATACGCAGAAGTGTCACAAACCAGTCGGCAGGCAACGGAATCTGGCACTGTTCTGCCACGTTCTTTATCTGCTGGCAGTAGTTCTTTGCCAGTTCGGTGTTGATGTTTGTAGCGTCGGTATCGGCATCCTTCTCCACCCAAATGGCAAAGTCGACCTTGCCGCGCAGCAAGTGCTGCTGTATGTTCTGTCGTATTTCCATCTCCTTTTCGCGATAGAGCGGTGCTATACGAGTGGACAGATCAAGCGCCTTGCTGTTGAGCGACTTTATCTCAACGTTGATTTTCTTTCCGTTAAAGACTGCGACAGACTTGCCGTAGCCAGTCATTGATAGTATCATATTTATTATATATGTGTAACTGAGGGTTGTTTAGTCACGATTGTTGCCGAATATGCGCAGCAGATAGAGGAAGAGGTTGATGAAGTCGAGATAAAGACTCAAGGCTCCAATGAGTGCAAGCTTCTGCGCACTCTCGCCTGCGTCGGGAGCTGCCTGGCACATCTGCTTGATCTTCTGGGTGTCGTAAGCGGTGAGACCAACGAATACGAGCACGCCAACGTAGCTCAATATGAGGTCGAGACCACTGCTTGCCACGAACATATTGACTACTGAGGCAATGATGATGCCCAACAAAGCCATAAACAGAAGCTTACCCATTGAGGTGAGGTCGGTCTTTGTGGTATAACCGACGAGCGCCATTGCACCGAATGTTCCGGCTGTGATGAAGAACACCTTGCTGATGGTTGCCACCGAGAAGGCGAAGAATATCGACGAAAGTGTAGCACCGTTAATCACCGAATAGAGTATGAACAGCAATGTAGCTGTCGACAATGACAGGCGGTTGATGGCACCGCTGATGGCGAATACGAGGGCAAACTCGGCTATGATAAGTCCGAAGAAGGTCACCTTGCTTGAGAATATCAGCGACAGAATTGTAGGCGATGTAGCCACGCCGTAGGCTGTGAGGCCCGTTATAGCAAGTGCGAGTGTCATCCACACGAATACTTTGCGCATAAGTGCGGGGAAAGCTGTGGACATAGCGTAATCTTTGTTGCGCAGCGAGTCAACGTCGTACCAGTTTTCTTGTTTCATAATTGTTGTCTTAATTGGTTTGTACTTTTATTATAAATATATGGTGTTGGGCGTGTGCCCTACCATATATTTGGCAAATAGCGTGCCGAAACATTACATTATGCCAATCCACCTCAGCACGTCGTTGAGGTTGGCTACAATCATAAGCAGCATCAGTATGCCTATGCCGATGTATTCGGCGCGTATCATGAAGTTCTCCGACGGTTTGCGGCGTGTTATCATCTCGTAGAGCAGGAACAGCACGTGTCCGCCGTCAAGAGCCGGAATCGGCAGTATGTTCATGAATGCGAGGATGATGCTTAGGAATGCTGTCATGAGCCAGAACTTATGCCAGTTCCATACGTCGGGGAACATGCTGCCTATGGCACCGAATCCTCCGAGCGACTTGGCACCCTCGGCTGAGAAGATGTATTTCATATCGCCGACGTATCCAGAGAGCACGTTGCATCCATACTTTATGCCTGCCGGGAAGCTCTCGAAGAATCCGTATTCGATGTGTGTCACCTTGTCGGCTGGCAACTGTGGCATATATCCGAACTTCAAGTCATCCTTGAGCACGCCCTTGCGTGTCAGTGTGCATGTCTGTTCGCCTGCCTGGCGAGCCAGAGTGACTGTAACGGTCAGCGCCTTGAGGCTGTCTTGATGTGTCTTGGCATAATCGAGCACGTCATCGATGCGTCCCACTTCATACTGGAAGTCGTTGAACGATTCGATGCGCTTGCCGTTGAGCGATGTGATGATGTCGCCCTTGCGGAATCCCATATGCTCAGCCAGCGAGCCTGAAAGCACGCTGTCAACGCGAGCCTCGATGAACTGGGTCATGAATGGAGGTGTCGACTTGAACATATTGAGCAAGTCGAGGTCGCCTGGCATATCTATGCTCACCTGCTTTCCGTCACGAATGACGTAAGCCTTGTGCGCTGTTGCCATCTCGCGGAACATGTCGGCACCGAATTTCTTGAACTCGCCCTGGTCGGTTCCTACAAGAATGTCGCGGTCCTGGAATCCGAGAGCCTTGGCTTCTTTGTTGAACTTCATGCCGAGCGGCATGTCCTTAGGCTTCACATAGTCGTCGCCCCAGGTGAAGAGACACATTGCGTAGAGGAACAAAGCAAGCAGGAAGTTGACCAATACGCCACCGATCATAATCAGCAGACGCTGCCATGCGGGCTTCGAACGGAACTCCCAAGGCTCGGCAGGCTTCTGCATCTGGTCGGTATCGAACGATTCGTCGATCATACCCGCTATCTTGCAGTAGCCACCCAGAGGCAACCAGCCTATACCATATGTAGTGTCGCTCTTGCGAGGCTTGAACTGGAAGAGGTGAAACCAAGGGTCGAAGAACAGGAAGAACTTCTCAACTCTTACGCCGAAGAGCTTTGAGAAGAAGAAGTGTCCGCCCTCATGGAGCAGCACAAGGATAGAAATTGCCAGCATGAACTGCAGCAATTTGATAAGGAAGATTTCCATTAATTATTGATTCGTAATGATTATTATTGTTTGAATATTACAGCATTGCGCTTGCAATGCGGCGTGCCTCGGCGTCCGTTGCTACATAGTCGTCGTATGTAGGACGTGCTATGAACGTAGCCTTCTGCATTGTAGCCTCGATAATCTCGCCCATCTGCAGGAATCCGCAACGGTCGTGACGGAACGCTTCGTTTACTATCTCGTTGGCGGCATTGACGATACACGGCATGTTGCCACCCTGATTGATTGCCTCGTAAGCCATCTGCAGACAGCGGAACTTCTCCATATCTGGCTCGAAGAATTCAAGTGGCTGCTTGAACAGGTCGAGTCGGTCGCCATTCAGTGGCAGTCGGTCGGGGTAAGAGAATGCATACTGTATGGGCAGACGCATGTCGGGCACACCCAGTTGAGCCTTGACGGCACCGTCGCTGAACTGTACTGCGCTGTGAACGATAGATTGCGGGTGAACGAGAACTTGTATGCGGTCGGCGCTGACACCGAACAACCACTTTGCTTCTATCACCTCAAAGCCCTTGTTCATCATCGAAGCTGAGTCGATGGTAATCTTCGCGCCCATGTCCCATGTAGGATGTTTCAGCGCGTCGGCAGCCTTTACGTCGCGCATTTGTTCAAAGGTGAACTTGCGGAAGGGGCCTCCCGATGCGGTCAGCAATATCTTGTCGATTTCGTTTCTTCCCTCGCCCACCAGACTCTGGAATATGGCTGAGTGCTCGCTGTCTACCGGCAGGATATTGACACGATATTCATTTGCCAGCTGACAAATCAGTTCGCCAGCAACGACCAATGTCTCCTTATTGGCAAGGCAGATGGTCTTGCGAGCCTTTATGGCGTGTATTGTAGGCGACAGTCCGGCATATCCCACCATAGCGGTGAGTACCATGTCGATGGGCTGGGCCTCTACAATCTCGTCGAGAGCCTTCGCTCCCGCATAAACCTTCACCTCCGGGCAGTCTGCCAACAGTGCTTTGAGAGCATCGTAGTGCTGCTCGTTGGCTATGACTACAGCCGCAGGTCGGAATTCGCGGGCCTGTTCAGCCAGCTTCATATATTGATTGTTGGCCGTGAGGCAGTAAGCCTCGTAACGGTCGGGATGTTGCTTGATTACGTCCAGGGCCTGAGTACCGATTGAACCGGTAGAGCCGAGGATGCAAATTTGTTTTTTCATATCTCTATTATCAGTTGAGGCGTTTATATATCCAGCAAGCCTTCGGGCAGCTGCATTGTTATCTGTCTGTGCTCGGTGTCAACGCTGGTGATGAGTTCGTCGCTTGCCGGGATGAGTATGTCGTCGCCTTTGGCAGTGACAAGTTCAAAGAGCGTGTTGATGGTAGAGTCGTCCACGGAGTGAATCTCGCCCACCGTCTTGCCCGAAGAGGCATCCACCACATGAAAGCCCACAATGGCAGCCCACGAAAGCGAGTCGGAATCAGAGTCGCTATGTTCGCGTGGAAAGTACACATCGCATCCTGTCAGGGTACGGGCCTTGTCTTGTGTGGTCACGTCTTCAAATCGCACGAGAGCCGTTTCGTCTGTTTTGAATCTATACTCGTCCATGAAGAACGGCACGAGAATGCCGTCCATGTCGAGAATGAGATAATCGGCATCGGTGCGGTCGAACACGTCGTCATCGAAGTGGAACGACACTTCGCCGTCCACTCCGTGCGGTTTGCCTATGCGTCCGATTTTATATACAGTTTCTTTCTTTATCATATTATTATCAAATGAGCTGTTCCTTGCGGCCTTACTCTCTTCTTATCTTGGCACCCAGAGCGTTGAGACGGCCCTCGATGTCTTCATAGCCACGGTCGATCTGTGCAATGTTGTCGATGCGGCTTGTGCCCTTGGCACCCATTGCTGCGATGAGCAGAGCGATACCGGCACGTATGTCGGGGCTTGTCATTCTGCGGGCGCGCAACTGACGTTTGCGGTCATGGCCTACGATGACGCATCTGTGCGGGTCGCACAGAATTATCTGGGCACCCATGTCGATGAGTTTGTCGACGAAGAACAGACGGCTCTCGAACATCTTCTGATGTACAAGTACCGAGCCACGAGCCTGGGTTGCCACCACGATGAGCACCGACAGGAGGTCAGGAGTAAGTCCTGGCCACGGCGCATCTGCCAAAGTAAGGATTGTACCGTCGATGAATGATTCGACGATGTAGTGTGGCTGTCGCGGGATGAAGAGGTCGTCGCCCTCCACCTTTATCTTGACTCCCAGTCGGCGGAATGCGTCGGGAATGATGCCAAGCTCGCGCACGGCGCAATTCTTTATGCGTACGCCGTCGCCCACCATTGCTGCCATACCGATGAACGAGCCTACCTCGATCATGTCGGGAAGAATACGGTGCTCGGCACCGTGCAATGACTTGACTCCGACAATGGTAATCAGGTTGGAAGCGATGCCCGAAATGTTGGCGCCCATGGCGTTGAGCAGATGACACAACTGCTGCACATAGGGTTCGCAGGCAGCGTTGTATATAGTAGTAGTGCCTTCAGCCAGCACGGCAGCCATAATGATATTGGCGGTACCCGTTACTGAAGCCTCGTCGAGCAACATATATGCTCCCTTGAGATGTTGCGCATCAATGTTGAACACTTTGCGCTCCTCGTCATTGACAAACTTGGCTCCGAGATTCTTGAATCCCAGAAAGTGGGTATCAAGACGTCGGCGTCCTATCTTGTCGCCGCCCGGTTCTGCCACAGCGGCGTGTCCGAATCGTCCCAATAGTGGTCCCATGAGCAGCACGCTGCCTCTGAGAGCGGCACACTTCTGCACATACTCGTCGCTGTCGAGATATTCGAGGTTGATGTCATCGGCCTGGAATGTATAGTCGTTGCGCGAGTTGCGTGTCACCTTTACACCGATTTCTTCGAGCAACTTGATAAGGTTGTTGACGTCGAGAATGTCGGGTATGTTGGTGATGTGCACCGGTTGGTCGGTGAGCAGCGTAGCTGCAATCACCTCAAGTGCCTCGTTTTTGGCTCCCTGCGGAGTGATGGTTCCGCTGAGTGTATGTCCACCCTCGATTATGAATGTTTCCATAGCAATGGTCTTGATGTTAGAGTGAGTGTGAGTATGTGTGAATATTTATCTGCGGCGGCGCTGCTTGCGCTCGGGCGTACGGTTTTGTGTGCGTTCGAACTTGAAGTTGTCGAGGTCGAGCTGTACGTTTCCGGCTGTATATCCAGCCAAGTCTGACGCTACTTTTTCGTTGTCGCTCGAACCGTGTCCCCACTGTACGAGGTCGCGTTTCATCTGGTTTGCCACGAGACGTATCAGTTCGGTGCGTTCCGGTCCTTGCGGCATTGTCTTGAGCATGTCGAACACTTCGAACATCAGTCCGCCGTAGTGGCGCACCGGAATGCGGCGCATGGGGTAGGGTATGGGCTTTGGCTTCTCGAGCATTGAGCGTGCCTCGTTGATGTCGAAGGGATAGTCGATGTCGAGTTTGAACTGGCTCATCAGTGCCAGGTGGTCCCACAGCTTGCGACGGAACGATTCGGCGTCGCCCGTACGAGGTATCATGCGTTCCATAACGGCAATGATGGTGTTGGCGCAACGCTGTCGGTCGGCGCGGTTGGGCAGCGCCACGCAGTGGTCTACCATCTGTTGCACCTCACGTCCGTATTCGGGCAGTATGAGGCGTTCGCGCTGTGTATTGTAGTCGAGTCCTTTTATATTCATATTACTATAACAATTTCTTGGGCTGATGGGCCACGAAGTCCTTCAGATAGAACGGAACAAAGTATGCCACGTCCTCGTATTTCTCTTGAGCAATGCGTCGTTCGGCTATCGGGAACATCCATTTTGCCAGTGGCTCTACGCCCTTGATGAGTCGTGCATTGGGATGGTTTATCACCTCCATGCACTTCTCGGCTCCGTTGCCGAAGAAGTATACGGGTCCGCGGTCGAGATATTCGCGGTATGTATCGGCGTCTACCACGTCGGCCTGTATGCCCCTCACCTCGTGCAGTGCGCGGTCGTACACAGCCGAATACACCTCCATGCGGCGTGCGTCAATCATCGGACACAGCAAGGCGCCCTCCTCTACCTCCTCGCGCAGAAGCACCGGAACAGTCATAAGTTCGAGTGTAGGCACGGCGATGAGCTTGAGGTCCTGTCCGAAGCAGATGCCCTTGGCCATCGATGCGCCTATGCGCAGTCCGGTGTATGAGCCCGGACCGCAGCTCACGGCCACTGCGTCGAGCGGAATGGCGTGGCTGTCGGCAAACGACAGCGCCTCGTCGACAAATGTGCCGAGCTTCACTGCATGGTTGGGACCCTCGTGGTCTTCTTGGGAGAAAATACATGCTCCGTCCTGACTGACGGATACTGAGCACACATCAGTGCTCGTTTCAATATTCAAAATACACGACATGCTAAAACTTTTTACTTTCGTGGACTTTGCTCCTAACCGTGTGGCTGCAAATACAAAACTATATGCCACTCTCGGTTAGCAGTGTCCTCAATATACATATATATATTGTTGGTGTGTGAAATATTTCAGTGCAAAGATAGTGTAAATCATGCGCATTACAAAGAGAATTCATTCATTTTTGGTTAAAAACAGTTTGAGGGTTGGCGTTTTGTATCTAATTATGAGTAACTTTGCAGCAATTAGGACATACTAACATCAATAAATTTACCGAATGAAACATTCAAGACAAAGCCTTTTAATCCTGCTTCTTGCAGCGACATTGGCCCCACAGCCCTCAGCTGCGCAAAAGCGAGTCAAGGCAAAGAGCAAGACAATCGTTGACACACCTGTCTACAAGCAGGCGTCGCGCCCCATCGAGGAACGTGTTGCCGACCTTCTGAGCCGCATGACCATTGAGGAGAAGATAGCACAGTTGCGCTGTCCGCTCGGATGGGAGATGTACACGAAGACAAGCGACAAAAGCGTTGAGGTGTCGCAGAAATTCAAGGACATAATGGGCAAGGCCCCGATAGGTTCGTTCTGGGCTGTGCTGCGTGCCGATCCGTGGACGCAGAAGACGCTGGAAACGGGACTTTATCCCGAACTTGCAGCCAAAGCCATCAACGCTTTGCAGAAATATGCAGTGGAGAAGACCCGTCTCGGCATACCTATTCTGTTTGCTGAGGAGACTCCGCACGGCCATATGGCCATCGGCACGACCGTATATCCTACGGGACTGTCGTGTGCCAGCACATGGAATGCCGACCTTATGCACAGCATGGGCGACGCTATGGGTCGCGAGGTGCGCTCGCAGGGCGGCAATGTGGGCTATGGCCCCGTGCTCGACGTGGCTCGCGAGCCGCGCTGGTCGCGTATGGAAGAGGGCTTCGGCGAAGACCCTTGGCTGGCTTCGGTGCTCGGTCCGGCTATAGTTCAGGGCATGCAGGGCGAGGCATCTGACGGCCAGCACGTGTTCAGTACGCTCAAGCATCTTGCCGCATACGGCGTGCCTGCGGGCGGACACAACGGCAATGCGGTGCAGGTAGGCGAGCGTACGCTGCGCTCCGAACTGCTGCTGCCTTTCGAAAAGGCTGTCAAGGCAGGTGCAGCAACCGTAATGACTTCGTACAACACCGTTGAGGGCGTGCCGTGTACGTCCAATCGCTGGCTGCTCACCGACATGCTGCGTGGCGAGTGGGGATTCAAGGGCTTCACATATAGCGACCTTTACTCTGTTGAGACCATCGCTTCCAACGGCGCTGCCCGCGACAATTCCGAGGGTGCGGCGCTCGCCTTGAAGGCGGGACTGGATATGGACCTTGGCGGTGATGCCTTCGGCAACAATCTGAAGGCAGAACTTGAGAAGGGCGGAATAAGCAATGCCGACCTCGACCGTGCCGTAGCCAATGTGCTCATGCTGAAGTTCAGCCAGGGATTGTTTGAAAATCCGTATGTCAATCCGAAGACTGCCAAGCAGGTGTGCCGTTCGGCTGAGCATCGTGCCATAGCCGAGAAGGTGGCTGAGGAGGGCACAGTGCTGCTCAAGAACGACGGTGTGCTGCCGCTGCAGAAGAATCTGAAGCGCATAGCAGTAATCGGTCCTAATGCCGATACTCCTTATAACCAGCTTGGCGACTACACCGCTCCGCAGGCACGCGAGGCTATTGTCACCGTGCTCGATGGCGTTAAGGCTGCCGTAGACAAGCAGACTGAGGTGGTATATGCCAAGGGTTGCGCCGTGCGCGACACCACTTCGGCAGACATTCCGGCTGCTGTGAGCGCTGCAGAGAGTGCCGATGCTGTGGTATTGGTGGTTGGCGGTTCGAGTGCGCGCGACTTCCGCACCAAGTATATTGCCACTGGTGCTGCCATTGCTTCGAAGGAAGTGCTCGACATGGACTGCGGTGAGGGATTCGACCGCTCCACTCTCGACCTCCTTGGCAAACAGGAGCAGCTCATTGCTGCCGTAAGTGCTGCCACAAAGAAGACGGGCAAGCCGCTCGTTGTGGTATATATCCAGGGCAGAACACTCCTGATGAACCAGGCAGCCGACAAGGCCGACGCTCTGCTTACGGCGTGGTATCCCGGCGAACAGGGCGGTAAGGCAATAGCATCGTTGCTCTTTGGCGACGCCAATCCTTCGGGTCGTCTGCCGGTAAGCATTCCGCGCAGCGTGGGCCAGCTCCCCGTGTACTACAGTCAGGGCAAACTGCGCGACTACATGGATGCCGAGGCGGCACCGCTCTATCCGTTCGGCTACGGACTGTCGTACACTACGTTCGACTATTCGGGTCTCTCGATAGAGCGTCTGGCTTCTGCCGATGGTTCAGCTACGGCTCAGACGCAGTCGGCAGGCGTGCTTATGACTTCAGCCGACGGACTGCGCATGTCGGCAAGCCAGCCCATCGCCAAGGTCAGTCTCACCGTGAAGAACACCGGAAAGCGTGACGGTGCCGAAGTGGTGCAGCTCTATGTACACGACCGTGCAGCCTCGGTGGCACAGCCGCCCATCCAGCTTCGCGCCTTCAAGAAGGTTTGGCTCAAGGCAGGCGAGTCGCGTCAGGTAGAGTTTACGCTTGGTTTCGACGAGCTGTCAATCATCGGTGCCGACATGAAGCGAGTGCTTGAGCGTGGCGATTTCGACATAATGGTGGGAGCCTCGTCGGCTGATATCCGTCAGAGCGGAGTGCTCTCGCTGTAGCATGGCAACTGACTTGTCGGACGATTTATAAACGGCTGATTTTCAAACAGAAAACGGCTGTTCTGAAAATGTACCCCTTTTGGGTTGTAAAAGGAATCCTTTTGCACTCCAAAAGGGGTCCTTTTATGCACCAAAACGAGTCCTTTTGGAAGGCAAAAGGAGTCCTTTTGAAAAAGGGCAGGAAAACGGGCTGTGGGATAAGGCATAATTAACACATAAAGTTAGGGCAATTTCAACATTTTTGTTATTTTTGCAAAACAAACAAGTTAAGATTTAATATGGAAATAGGTGATAAAGTTTTAGTGTCTCCGGATTTGACACATAAGTCAGATTGGGAGAACGGTGAGGTTATAAAGGTCGAACAGAATTCCTTTGTCGGAGTGGTTGTTTCAGCTAAGACCGACGATGGGGATATCTTCTTCGGCTATCAGGACATGTTCAAACCAGCATAATTTCAACTATGTACGCCCTAAGTTTTGATATGGTCATTTCTGACCTGCAGAAGTATTATGGTGAGCCATACAACAAGGCTTATTTTGAAATAAAGGAACTTTTGACTGCTAATGGATTTGAATGGGTGCAAGGAAGCACCTATTTGACAAAGGCAGATGATTTGACAGCTATTGTTAAGACTGTAATGCAATTGTCAAAGATTGATTGGTTTAAGAAATCTGTAAGAGATATTAGAGGTTTTAAAGTAGAAAGTTGGTCTGATTTTACGGATTTAGTAAAGAATTCATAAATGCAAATGGCACGAACCAGGATGTTGTTCCTTGTTCGTGCCATTTGCATATTGTTAGCCTGTAATATTAAGTGATATTACTTCAGCTGCATTTTCAGAGTCTTTCCCTCCATCAACTGGCGGTGAGCGATACGGAAACCGTTGAGTTTCTTTCCACCGATTGTTATTGATTTGATGTACTGCTGCGACGGCGATGTGCGGTCGGTCTCGATGGTTATGTCGCCATTGGGGTAGAACTTGGGGTCGAGATGCAGCGTCACCTTGTCGAATACGGGTGTGGTGAGCGTGTACGACGGGTCGCCGGGGTTGTCGGGATATAAGCCTATCATCGAGAATATGGCCCAAGCCGACATTGTTCCGGTGTCTTCGTTGCCCGGAATGCCGTCGGGACGTGTCGTGTAGTACTTCTTGAGCAGTTCGGTCACGGTCTTCTGCGTGCGCCATTCGTCGCCCTTGAAGTAAGAGAACAGGTACGGATAGGCAATGTCAGGCTCGTTGGCGGGGTCGTACAGACCCTTGTCGAACACCATCTGCAGCTTGTCGACAAACTTGCGTTGTCCGCCCATCATCTTAGCCATACCCGTTACGTCGTGCGGAGCATAGAAAGTGTAGTTCCATGCCGATCCTTCGTGGAATCCGGGGCAGTTCTCGAAGTTGGCTCCGGCTTCCGGATTGAACGGTGTGAGGAACGATCCGTCCTTCTGTATCGGGCGCAGCGTGCCGCTCTCCTTTGAGTAGTAGTGCTTGTATCCGAGTGCGCGCTGGCGGAAAAGCTTGGCATCGCTGTTGTGGCCAAGCTCCTTGGCGAGTATCGACAGAGCGTTGTCGGCAAGATAATATTCCAAAGCGTGCGACACGGAGTTGTCGCCCGACATGTCGGCAGCGTAGTATCCGAGCGGAACATAGCCTTTCTCGATGTACGGATCGATGTCGGGGCGCATCTTGTTGTCCTTGCCCGGTAGGGTAGCCGATGCGCGGAACGCCTTGTAGGCGGTATTGATGTCGAATCCACGCAGTCCTCGCATGTAAGCGTCGGCAATGTAGGGTATGGCTGGGTCGCCCTCCATTGTCCATGTCTCGCGGCCGAACAGCTCCCATTTAGGCATCCATCCCCACTCGCGATACATGTCGATCATCGAGTTGATCATGTCCACCTGCTTGTCAGGATAGAGCAATGTCTCAAGCTGCGAGAGGTTGCGGTATGTGTCCCAGAGCGAATATACGGTGTATCGGTTGCCGTTGGTGTGGCCGTTTTCGTTGCTCTCCATCTTCGGATACTTTCCGTCTACGTCCTGAAGCACCGTGGGGTGAATCTGCGAGTGATACAGAGCGGTGTAGAGTACGCGTCGCTGGTCGTCGGTTCCGCCCTCAACGCTTATGCGGTTGAGCGTGTTGGCCCACTCGGCGCGTGTGTCTGCCACAGTCTTGTCGAAGTTGAAGCCCTGCTGTTCGGCGTTGAGATTGGCGCGAGCGCCCTCAATCGACACGAAACTTACGCCCACCTGCACTTCCACTTGTTCGCCCTTGGCGAGGTCGTAGGTCATGTAGTAGCCTATGTCGTTGCCCGCCATGTCGCGGCCGTAGCCCGGATACAGCTTGTACTTGCCTTGGTAGGCGTCCCACTGAGCCTGGGCGTTGTGCAGGTCGGGCTGTTTCTTCCACATGCCGAATGCTGACGGCTTCTTGTTGACGCGCACTACGAAGTACATGGGGAACACGGCTTGCGGATTGTAGCAGAACGTGCCGAGCAGACGGGTGCCCTCAAACTCTGTATCGCTTACACGTCGCAGCGATGCACCTATCTCGTTTGTGAGTCCGTTGCCTAAGTTGAACAGCAGATTTGACTTGCCTCCGGGGAAGGTATAGCGTTCGATTGACGAGCGCATGGTAGCCGCCACCTCACATTTGATGCCGTATTTGGTCAGAACGTTGCTGTAGTAGCCCGGTCGTGCGGTCTCGTCCTTATACTCCGAGCCGTAGCTTCGGTAGTCGACGTTAAGCTCTCCCGAGGTAGGCATTGTCAGAAGTGTGCCCATTTCGGGACATCCCACGCCGCTGAGCGTGACGTGTGCGAAGCCCGTGAAATACTTGTTGTTGTACTCATATACCGCCGACCACCAGCGCGAGTCCTTGTCTTGCTGATTAAGGTCGGAACCCATGACGTTGAACGGCACCACCGACATGAGTCCGTGGGGGCGTATTGCGCCAGGATTGCAGATGCTGAAGTTGGTAGTTCCTATGAACGGATCCACGTAGTCAACGTTGTCTTTGGCTGTAACATTGCCGGCTGCGAGTGTCAGCAATGCCGCAATAGCTAAATGCTTGAAATGATTCATATGTAAAAGTTGATTTAGATTTAATGCTTCTTTCTGCAAAAATACTCAATCTGCACGAAATGAGCAAATAATAGTATTGCAAGTTAAATTAAATTAAAGACATTCAACATTTTAGTTATTATAACGTCAAATAGATAGGTTTGATGAAGTTTAGCTTTAACTTTGCAACCAAGTATCGGCTGAAAGCATCAGCTTGATGCCCTTATATAATATATAATGTGTAACAACGCTAATAAAACAACAATTATGAATATGAAGAAAGGAAACGTATTTGCAATTGCAATGATGGCTGGCTTGCTGACAATGGCAAGCTGCGCAAGCAAGAAGGATTTGGAAAACTGCCGTCTGGAGAACAAGGAACTCACCAGCAACTATCAGGATGCAAAGGAGTCGCTTGCAGCATCTAAGGCTCGTGTGTCTTCGCTCGAAGAGCAGCTGGCACAGCAGAAGGAGCAGCTCAATCAGGCCAAGCAGGCTTATCAGTCACTGCAGCAGTCGCTCGACAAGAGCTTGAACAACGCCAACGCCAACAACGTGAATATCTCGAAGCTCGTCGACCAGATCAACGAGTCAAACCAGTATATCCGCCACTTGGTTGAGGTGAAGTCGAAGAGCGACTCGCTCAACATGGTTCTCACCAACAACCTGACACGCTCGCTCAGCAAGGAGGAGATGAAGGAGGTTGACGTGCAGGTGCTCAAGGGTGTAGTATACATCTCGCTTGCCGACAACATGCTCTACAAGAGCGGTTCGTACGAAATCAACGACCGTGCTGCCGAGACTCTCAGCAAGATCGCAAAGATTATCACCGACTACAAGGACTATGAGGTTCTCATCGAGGGCAACACCGATAACGTACCCGTTAACACCAACGCTGCTTCGATGAAGAACATCCGCAACAACTGGGACCTTTCAGCTTTGCGTGCCTCAAGCGTAGTTCAGGCTCTGCAGAACCAGTATGGCGTAGACCCGAAGCGCCTCACAGCAGGTGGCCGTGGCGAGTATAATCCGGTGACAAGCAACTCTACTGAGGTGGGCAAGCAGCGCAACCGCCGCACCCAGATCATCATCACTCCGAAGCTCGACCAGTTCATGGACCTCATCGACAAGGCTCCTGAGGGCAGCAACTAATATTGTAGACCAAACGTAAACAAACGGACATAAAAAAACGGTGTGCCTCTTATTTGAGGTACACCGTTTTGTTTTACACCTTATAGCTGATGCTTCCGGCTGTTGCTATGACTTGCAATATCTCGTCAAGATTCTCGCGGTCGAGATTGAGCGTGCCGCAAAGTTGCAGATGCTTGACGCGTTCTGACTCTATGACAACGCTCACCTTGTATGCCCTCTCGATGGCTGTGAAGATCTGATGTATTGTCATTTCGTCCATGACAAGCTCGCCCGATGTCCACAAACGCTTGTCGGCAGAGTAGCAACTGGTAGCCCTTATGCGTCCGGTGCGCTTGTCGAGCAGCGTCATCTGTTCGGGATGAATCACAACTTCGTGCTTGGGGAACTTCACCGAGGTCACTCCTACCTCGCCTTCTCACAACGTCACTTCGGCTGTAGGCTCTTCCGGATAGTCGCGGAAGTTGAACTTGGTGCCAATATCACGCACGCACATGTTGCTGCTGCACACCGACATGGGCATGTCCGAACCCTTGCCCACCTCGAAATATCCCTCGCCGTTGATGCGTACGTTGCGGTCGGTGATGCCGAAACCTTGCGAATAGCTCAGCTGCGAACCTGCGTTGAGCCATACGGCAGTGCCGTCGGGCAGCATCACCTTGGCTCGCGAGCCTGACGGAGCTTCTACGTTGACCATGTTGGCAAAGCGGTCGGCGTATTGCTTGGTGTAGCGGTTGTAGCTCAGCCAGGTGCCAATCACGATGAGCGCAACGGCTGCCACGCTTGCTGCTACGCGTAGTTGCATGCGTAGCCACGGGTGATTGATGCTCCATAAGCGGTGCGGAGTAGTTTCGTCGGCATCGTATTCGTCTGCTGTAGGTGCGTCTTTGTCTTGCGCAATGTGGCGTTCGAAACGTCCGAAGGCAGCTTCGTAGTCGAATGTTGAGGCTATGTCGCCACCGCCGTCAGCGTTCCATTCGCGCTGTTGCTGCTCGAAATACTGTCGGTTGGCAGCATCCTTCTCCATCCACTGCGACAGAGTGGCGATGTCGTCGGGCGACGCTGTGCCGTTGAACAGGCGCAGTATGATGTCGTCTATTTGTATGTCTGCGTATTCCATTTGCTTCGTTTTAGTTAAAAAATAGGTGTATCGCATGTAAAGATATAGTACATGCTTTTTATAATAATGACAATTATAACAACCTGTAAGGGTAGTGTTTGAGCCATAAATTTCTCAAAATTAGCATTTTTCGAGCATATAGACAAGACATTCGGAAATAATAATGTAACTTTGTATCAATATTCTTGAAAGCAACGGGAATAATATTGATACGAAATAATAAAAACATCAATATATGGGAAAAGTAATTCTTACAGGCGACCGTCCTACCGGTAAATTACATTTGGGCCACTATGTTGGCTCATTGCGCCGCCGTGTCGAGCTGCAGAACGCAGGCGACTTCGACCGGATGTTTGTGTTCATGGCCGATGTTCAGGCTCTGACCGACAATGCCGACAATCCTGAGAAAATACGCCAGAACATCATTGAGGTGGCTCTCGACTATCTTTCGGCTGGTCTCGACCCTACTAAATGCACACTGTTCATACAGAGTCAGATACCGGAACTGGCCGAACTGACTACATATCTTATGAATCTCATCACCGTTTCACGCGTACAGCGCAACCCGACTGTGAAGACTGAGATAAAGATGCGCAACTTTGAAGCCAACATACCGCTTGGTTTCTTCTGCTATCCGGTAAGCCAGGCTGCCGACATTACACTCTTCAAGGCCACTACAGTGCCTGCTGGCGAAGACCAGGAACCAATGATTGAGGTGACACGCGAGCTTGTTCGCCGCTTCAACCAGACATACAGCGAGGTGCTTGTAGAACCCGAAATCATGCTGCCGGAGAATGCTACGGCACGTCGTTTGCCCGGAACTGACGGCAAGGAGAAGATGTCGAAGTCGCTCGGCAACTGTATTTATCTCAGCGATTCGGCTGCCGACGTATGGAAGAAGGTGAAGAAGATGTCGAACGGAGCGCCTCGTATGAGCATGGATGAACCCGGAAATCTTGAGGGCAACGCCGTATTCACATATCTTGAAGCGTTCAGTACACCCGACGATTTCGCCGAGTTCTGGCCCGAATATAAGACCCTCGACGAACTCAAGGAGCACTATGTGCGTGGCGGTATAGGCGACGGCACATGCAAGAAGTTCCTCAACAACGTGCTCAACAAGACTCTTGAGCCGATGCGTGTGCGTCGTCATGAATTGGAGCAGGACATTCCCGAGATATTCAACATTCTGCGTAAGGGCACCGAGGCGGCTCGCGAAACTGCCGCACAGACAATGGACGAGGTGCGCAAAGCAATGCAGATTGACTACTTCAATGATATGGCGCTGATACAACAGCAGGCTGAGAAGTTCCGCTCAAAGTAATAGTCTTATTATAGTTGAGAGTTGAGAGTTGAAAGTTGAGAGTTATGATTACCGACGATTAGCATTTGTCGGAGCTATACATATCATAACTCTCAACTCTAAATTCTCAACTCTCAACTTTTTTATAAATCCTATTGTCCTCCCAAACGGTCGAAGAATACGATTATTTCTTCCCACGTCTTGAACTCATCGCTGCCCCATTCTATCACCGTACCCATAAATTCGGGCTGCGGAGCGGACGCAATGAGATAGTCGCCATATTGCAGTTGGCGAGCGTTTGAGAAGATGACGCGTCCCCAAGCCGGCGCACTCAGATACTGTTCCACCCATGCTATGTCGTCGGTCATTGCCGACGGATTGTTTGTGCATGATGGAGCCAGCACATAAACATTATAATTCTCAATAATCCTTTCATAAGCCTTGTGCATCGAAGCGGTCGCCTTGCCGTAGCCGTCGCGCAATGTCTCGATGTCGATATACACCACCGGGCGCTCACGTCCTTCCTGACGGTCGTCCATATATCTTATTATAGGTATGAGATAGTGCATTGCCACCTTGTCGGTCAGTCGATGTTCGCCATGGAAATGTATGGCGGTGGGGTAGTGCTCGCTGAACAGTCCGAACGTATGCACAATCGGATCCTCATCGCCGAAAAGTCCTATTACACGTCCACGCTCCTCGTCTGATATGTCAGCAAAGCAATGTGTGGTCATCTCCTGATATTCCTTTATCAGGCCTTTTGTGACGATAAACTCCTGAACTCCGTCCTGACGGGGATTCTGAAACACCTGCTTGCCAGTGAATTTCGACATTGTTTCGCCCATTTCAAATGCCGGGTTGACCAATATACGGTCGTATCCTTTAAGCATTTCGGTGTACATTCCGCCCATCGATGTGCCAATAATGAGGTCGGGCTGTTCCTCTTCGCACATTTGGCGAAGCATCTGTATGCCTTCTTCGGGATGCAAAGGGATGTCGCGTGCAACAATCGTTGCTTCAGGCATCAGTGTACGCAGCATGGTCACCGTGCCCGATTGTGCCGACGAGGCGAATCCGTGTACATACATAATCTTCTTGCCCGCCATGAGGTCGGGGTATTGCTTTACATTAGTTTCGTTCTGAGCCATATTCTGAAAGTTTATATAAAAAGAAAAAACGGTTAAGTATTGATTTCTCAATTCTTAACCGTCATGCTTAGTACCCAGACCCGGGCTCGAACCGGGATGGGTTGCCCCACTGGTGTTTGAGACCAGCGCGTCTACCGATTCCGCCATCTGGGCATTGGCGTTTTTGCGTGTGCAAAGGTAGTATATTTTTTTTGTTCTGCAAAATTTTTTCCTAATAATTGTTCATTTAGGATAATTTCGTTTTAAAAACAAGGGTCCAACTTGGCGCTCTCGTTTAATATTCGTAACTTCGTATGCACTAAATAATCTCTTTCGGGATAAATCATGACAATATACCTAAATTAAAAATAATGACATGAAAGAAACAGAAAATAACTATTGTGTCATACTTGCCGGAGGCAAGGGCCGCCGTTTGTGGCCGTGTTCGCGCGAAGAACGTCCCAAGCAATTTGTCGATTTCTTCGGCACGGGACGCACGGCGCTGCAGCAGACCTACGACCGTTTTGCACGCATATTGCCACCGGAGAACATCTTTGTTAACACTAATGAAGAGTATGCCGACCTTGTGCGCGAGCAGTTGCCGCAACTTGACGCAAGCCGAATGCTTGCCGAACCTATCCATCGCGGCACAGCTCCGAGTATGGCGTGGGCTACTCATCGCATCATTCACATCAATCCGGAAGCCAATATCATTGTAACGCCAAGCGACCTCACTATCATTGGCGACGAACAGTTCAAGGAGTGCGTGGACCGTGCATTCTGTTTTGTGGCAGAACACAAACGTGTGCTTGCCATGGGAGTGAAGCCTTCGCGTCCGGAACCAGGCTATGGATACATCCAAATGGGCGAAACCGAGTGTGACGGTGTGTTCAGCGTGCAGTCGTTTACGGAGAAACCCGAGCGCGACTTTGCCAAAATATTCATGGATAGTGGCGAATTTCTGTGGAATACGGGCATGTTCATAGCCAACGCAAACTGCTTGGCTGACTGCTTCCGCACTCTGTTGCCCGTAGTGCTGCGCAATTATGACGACACTCATCCCGTGTTCGACTTCGAAGAGGAGAACCGCTTCGTTCACGACAACTTCCCCTCATATCCCAATGTGTCGCTCGATTCGGGCATACTTGAGAAGACTGATGGTGTATGTGTGATGCATTGCGACTTCGGATGGGCCGATCTCGGCACATGGCACGGCATATACGAAGCCATGCACAAGGGCGAAGGCGACAATGTTGTGATAAATACTGACGTGGTGCTCGACAATGCACGCGGCAACGTCATAAAGCTTTCGGACGGCCGACTGGCTGTAGTGAGTGGCATTGACAACTGTATTATTGCCGAAGAGGGCAATGTTCTGCTCGTATGTCGAAAGGAAGACTCGTCGTCGAACGTACGACGGCTCACCAACGAGATACAAATGAAGAAAGGGGAGAAGTATATTTAATATACAAAACAGAAACCCCACCCCCTGCCCCTCCCCCGCAGGGAGGGGAGTGGTATGTTTTACTTGCTTATACAATTTAGCGCTTAGTTTATACTAACGTTAAAAGCAAATAGTACATATTACTCCCCTCCCTGCGGGGGAGGGGTAGGGGGTGGGGCTTTTGTTTTGGGTAGGGCTTCTGTTTTGTTTTTACTCTTTTACAAACTCTGCGTATATCTTGTCTGCAATCTCCTGCATCTCTTCAGCCTCAAGCTTGAGCTTGGGATTGCTGAACAGCATGTCCTTCTCCGACTGCATAGGGATGAGGTGGATGTGGGCGTGTGGCACTTCCAGCCCCAGTACTGCCTGTCCTACCTTGATGCATGGGAATGCGCGCTTGATAGCCACAGCCACTTTCTTGGCGAATACCTGGTATTCGGCTATCTCGTCGTCGTCCATGTCGAAGATATAGTCTACTTCGCGGCGCGGAATTACGAGGGTATGACCTTTCACCAATGGGTTGATGTCGAGAAAAGCATAGAACTTGTCGTTCTCGGCGCACTTGTAGCTGGGTATCTCGCCAGCTGCGATTTTTGAGAAAATATCCATATCTTTAAAGTTTTAATGAGTATTCCAAGCGGTGACTGATACCGCTCCTGGCTGTGTAGAAGCTACCTTCGGCAGCATTGAAGCCTCTCTCTGCGACTTTTATTCCACTGTGATTTTGTCGATACGCAGGTGTATTGTGCCGCGTGGAATCTTGATTTCCACCTCGTCACCCACCTTGTGGTTGAGCAGTCCCTGTGCGATTGGGGTTGTAATGGAGATTTTGCCCTCGCGCAGATTGGCCTCGCTCTCGCTCACGATGGTGTAGGTCATCTTGGCTTTGTTGGTCAGATTGGTCATCTCAACCTTTGAGAGAATCTGTACAGAATCGGTGCTCAGACGCGACGGATCTATAATCTTGGCCTCAGAGATGCACACCTTGATGCGATTGATCTTCTCCTCAAGATGAGCCTGAGCCTCCTTGGCGGCATCATACTCTGCATTTTCGCTAAGGTCGCCTTTGTCGCGTGCCTCTGCGATGGCGGCCGATGCCTTTGGGCGCTCTACTGATTCGAGCTGTTTGAGTTCGGCTACGAGCTTGTCGTAACCTTCTTGTGACATGTAAGCCATAATTGAAAATTTGATTAAATTATTATTTTGTTTTTTCGAAAGGCAATAAAAAAACAAGAATTCCGACACTGGTCCTGCTGTCGGAATTCTCATTTTCCTGTTGCTCTAAAGTTAATATCTTGACTTTAGGCGTGCCTGCCTGATGTGTGTTTATGTCTGGAGGCACTCCGTATGTATTGTCTATGAATGTTTTGCAAAGTTAGACATTTAAATCCATATAAACAAGACTTTCAGCCGAAAAACTTGATTTTACGGTTTGTAACATTTACAAAACAATCAAAAAATGGTATTAACAAACGGTAAATGATTTTGGACAGCGCATCCTTTTTCATATATTTGTAGACATGAAGAGATTGTTTTTGGCACTGGCGTTTTACATATGCACAGAGTCGGCACAAGCACAGCATCACATTGTCATTGCCGACATGGACACGCGGCTGCCCCTCACGGGTGCAATCGTGTCGACTGATGCGGGCGAACGTGCCGTAAGCAATCACAAGGGGGTGGTGACGCTGGAGCGCGCGGCACGCAGTGCCACCGTGTCGGCTAAGAATTATATGCAGAGCCGTGTAGGCATTGCCGACCTGGCACGCGACACCGTCATGCTCATTCCGCAGGAGGTGGTGCTTGACAATGTAGACGTCACAGCCCCTAAGCTGGGCTTTGACATGCAGAAGGCGCTGCGCTCGGTCAAGGAGAACGCCAAGCTCGACGAGCAGGCCCGCAAGGGTTTTGACATGCTCGGAGTGTTCTCGCTGATGTTTCCGTCGAAGAAGAAGTCGCGTGCCGAAAAGATAAAGAAGATACTCGAACACTATTGAACATAAAACAAATCATCAAATATAAATCTATTGTTTAAAGTATTGAACGTATGAAGATTCTACCAGCCAATCCAACGCATGCCGCCGACATCGCGCGGCTCATCATTACGGCTATGACCGACGACTGCTGCCGGTTTCTTGTAGGACCCGGGCACACGCTCGAAGATTTCCACAACACAATGCTCCGACTCGTGCTTATGGACGACTCGCAGTACAGCTGGCGCAACGCCTTTGTGGCTGTTGACGAAGAGGCCAGTCCAGACGACCTGGAGCATGCACCCGTAGCAGGTGCCATTGTGGGATACGACGGAAAGGATCTGCACCGTCTGCGCCGCCGATTTCAGGAGGCTGCCATGGCCGACTGGCAGATGGACTACTCCAATATGGACGACGAGACTGCCGAGGGCGAATTCTATCTCGACTCGCTCGCCGTATATCCCCACTATCGCAAGCGCGGCATTGCCTCGCAACTGCTCAACCGTTTTATCAGTCATGCTGCAAGTCTCGGTCTGCCGGCGGCTCTGCTCGTTGACAAGGGCAACCCTTCTGCCGAGCGTCTGTACACCTCGTTGGGATTTGAATATTGCAACGACGCTACGTGGGGCGGACACGCTATGCGCCATCTTGTGCATCCCTTGAAGTAAGTGATTGCTACATGTGATTTACGGAATTCATGCCGAAAAGGACTCCTTTTGCCCCCTTTGTGGGCTGCATGAATTGCCGCTAAAAACAAAAGGACTCCTTTTGGCTTGCAAAAGGGGTCCTTTTGGTGTGTAAAAGGGGTCCTTTTAGAGTGCAAAAGGATTCGTTTTGGAGTGCAAAAGGAGTCCTTTTGGAAATGTTAAGTGTTGAATGTTAAATGTTAAGTGGGTTGGATGTTAAATGTTAAGTGTGTACGTTGCTGAATGTCAGGCGCTTAGCGTTCGATGAATTCCTTTAGTTGTGGAAGCAGCGACAAGGCTTTTTCCACTCCTGTTTCGTACACTCTCCTCATCTTGTCTTCCTTCAGGCTGAGTCGGCCGATGTTCAGTTTCTCGTCGGGACAGATAAGGAAGGTGTCGCCTTTCTGCTGTTCGGAGCGTACATAATCCAGCTGTTCGTTGTACATGACGTGTCGTATTGACATCAGTTCAGCCACCTTCGGATATTTCTTCAGAAACATCTTCATAGCCAGTCCTACGTGCGCCTTCTTCTTGTAGTAGTCGGCTGGCTGTGTCAGTATCACCACATTCTTTCGGTAACCTTTCTGCTGAATGAACTTCAGGGGGATGCTGTCGGTTATACCTCCGTCAAGATAGTGGCGCCCGTCAATCTCTACGGGACGCGCAAACACCGGCATTGAGGCAGAAGCCTGCATCCATCTGAGTCCTGTTCCGTCGGCGTCGTCTATCTCGTGATATACGGGTCTACCCTCGTCTATGTCAGTACACACGGCATAGAACCTCATGGGGTTCTCACGGTAAGCCTGGAAGTCCATCGGGTCGTACTCGTGCGGCAGCAGATGGTAGGAGAAATGCTCGTTGACATAATTGCCGGTGCGCAACAGCGACCTCCAGCTCATATACTCCGGATTGTCCTTGAATCTGATATTGTATCTCAATGCTCTGCCAGGCTGGTTCGACTTGTAGTTGCAGCCGAACAACACGCCAGCCGAAACGCCTACTGCGGCATCAAACTTGATGCCGTTCTGCATGAATACGTCAAGTACGCCGCTTGTGAACATTGCCCTTAAGCCTCCTCCTTCAAGAACGAGACCCGTGGAAGACGGTGAGGGTGGGGTGGTGGTATGGTTATTTGTCATATTGGTCCGGATAATGCTATGTTGAAGTATCTTCAAAAAAACTTGATTCAATGGGTAAAGGTAGCAATAGAAATTGAATTAGCGTATGCAATAAATGTTAAACAGATTGTACAGTTCCATAATCTCACATTTTCTGCGAACAATAAGGTGGGTGGATAGATTGTTTTACAGTAATTTGGCAACATATATATTAATATGTATGCAAGTCGCTTATTTGTTTCGGATAATTTGCTGTACCTTTGCAGATGTTTATGAAACAGGACAAGACCATATCAGTAGTAATGTGCACCTACAACGGTGCGTCACGCCATCTGCGCGAACAGCTCGACTCGATATTCGCACAGACGTTGCTGCCCGGCGAGATAGTAGTGCAGGACGACTGCAGCACCGACGACACTATGCAGGTGCTGCGCGAGTATGCCGACCGTGCGCCCGAGGGCGTGGCGATGCGCATCGTTCAGAACACGGCACAGATGGGCATCAACGCCAACTTCTTCTCTGCCATGCGCCGGGCGGAGGGCGAACTGATTGCCGTGAGCGACCAGGACGACATCTGGATGCCCACAAAACTGGAGGAGCAGCGCGACGCTATAGGCTCGCGCATGATGTGCGTGTGCCGCTCGGAGCCTTTCTCCGACTCGGGAGCCGAGATACGTTTCGACCGACGCACGCCCAACTGCAACCTCATACGTCTTTTCTACGCCTCGATGATGGGCCACTGCCAGATGCTGCGCCGACAACTGCTCGACGTGATTCCTACCGAACAGGAACAGCCCGAGATATACCGCCGCACGTGCTACGACGTGATGACAGCCACAGCAGCTGCCGCATTGGACAGCATTGTGCTGATAGACCGCCTGCTGGTGAAGCAGCGCCGATATGAGCAGGCTGCCACCTATGTGCGCGTAGACCATCATCGTGTGCGCCGTGCCGACAACGCTCTGTATATGATATGGTATGGCGTGTGCAATTACCGGCGTGTGAAACCGTGGATGAACGCCCACTTTGCCGCCCGACGCGACTTCCTGGAGTGGGTTTGGCGCAAGTCGATGACAGCCAATTGCGAGGCTCCAGGCACTATGCCCACAGCCGACAACCGCATCTTCGCCGACGGAATCCGATTGCTGCACAACGAGTGCCGACGCGGACTGACGGCATTGCTGGGCATTGAACGCTATTACATAAAATACCGACACACGCTGTTCTATACCCGCGAGAAGGATCCCGTGGCTCTGCTGCGTGCCATGGTGCATCCGTTCATGCAGATATACAACTACCGCTATCTTGCCCAGCGCCAGTAGGCATGGGTAAAAACTACGGAAAGAAAGAATAAAATGAAGGTTTACTTTTATCATACCCAAAACATACAATACTGCCTTGGGCGAATGGGCAAGGGCGAGTTTCCGTCGCATTTTCTGTACGGAGCGTGCCATCTGGGCGACCATGGCATCGACGTAGTGTGGCACCGCTCGCCCCGTAAGGACCGCTCACGCATAGCCACCGCGCTGTATACGGCGTGGCGCATACTGACGTGTCGCGAACATTTCGACGCCATTTATGCGACGCATTACAAGGGACTGGAGCTGATAGTGCTGCTGCGAGCCATCGGACTCTATCGCCGCCCCATCGTGGTGTGGCACCATCAGCCCGTGGTGAAGTCGGCAAGCCGTCTGCGCGAACTCTGTGGCAGACTCTTCTATCGTGGTCTCGACCGCATGATATTCTTCTCGAAGAAACTATACGACGACTCGTTGCTATCGCGCAAAGCCCGACCTGCGCACATGGTAGTGGGTCATTGGGGTGCCGACCTCGACTTCTACGACTCGATAGCGGTCAGTCCGTCCAACAACACCTTTACATTCATAGCTACGGGAAAGGAACAACGCGACCAGCCTACGCTTATAGAGGCGTTCAACCGCACCCGCCGACGCCTGCGACTCTTCATCGGAATCAATCCCGACCCTAATGTGCCCAATCCCAATCTCGATGCCGTGCGCCGCTGTAAGCCTGCCGATAACATCGAGGTGAAGGAGATTTGCGGACTGCTTCCATACGAAATTGCGATAGACGTGGCTCATGCCGACTGCGTGGTGATATGCTGTCACAAGACGCGTTACACCGCCGGACTGACCACAGTGGTTGAGGCTCTCGCCCTCGGCAAGCCCATTATATGCAGCCGAAACCCGCAGATACCCGTAGATTTCGACCGCGAGGGTTGCGGCATTTCTGTTGAATACGGTGATGTGGAGGGTTGGCAGCGAGCCATAGAATACATCGCCACGCATCCCGATGAGGCGCGACGAATGGGTCAGCGCGGACGGGAAATAGCCGAACGCTTGTTTAATGACAAGCGCGATGCTGAGGAAATAGCGGAGGTGATAAAAGAAACGGTGGGGAGATAAAAACTCTCAACTATAAATAATCCTTACCCCATACCCTTAAAACTTAGCGGCTGCATTGCAGCTGTTTTTTCGTTATACACTTCCGTCGTTACACGTCTGGCACGCAGGCTGCGCACTTTGGGGAAGTCGCGGAAGTAGTTGTCTTGCGTCATATACCAGCAATGCGACGCTATCTCGTTCACCCTCTGAGCCATGAGGTCAATCTTGCGAGCCGAGCGCGGACTCACTACCGACAGCATACGCTGACCGTTGCGCAGCACGATGGCAAGCACTACGTAGGTGTTGACAGTCTTGTCGGCAGACGGGTCGGTGAGTTTGTGGCCGCGCATCGACGACGACACCGTTATGTGCCAGCCATACTGGCTGTTGAGGCGTTGCATCATCTCGCGGAACACCCGTCCGTGCGACGACGTGTCGGGAATGCGCTTGTACATAATATAATAATGTATCATCTCGTGCAGCAGCGTCTCCTGATATTCACGCTCGTTGCAATCGTAATAGGTGCTGATGCGTATGGTGAAGTCGGTGTATACACGCTTCAGCAGACGGCGTTGGCATTTGCACGCCATAGTGCCCAGACGTGTGCGTGCCTTGGACAGCACCAGACGAGGCACAGGCAGCTCATCGCCGAAATAATCGGCGTTGAACTGCCTGAACCAAGTACGGAGTATGTCGGTGGTAAGGGTCATTCTATTACAATACTATCATATAAATTAAAAATGAAGTACACTGCAAATTTACAACAATTTCTCTGTAAAAATGCAGTGAACTTCATTTTTGATAGGTTTTCCACATGAAAATGCAGTCTATTTCATTTCTCTTGTGTCGGTAGTAAGGGTCATTCGGCGCAGTCGGGATATACTGACGTGAGGAAAGCGTCGACTTTTTCGGACATTACTGTTGCCAATGCAACCTTGCCCTCTGGGTCGATGACATAGACCGAAGGAATCCACTTGATGTGGTAAGCCAATGATACGGGCGACTCGCGCATGTTCTTCAGATCGCTCACCTGGGTGTAGGGCAGTGCAAGTTTAGCCACTCCGTTCTTCCACGACTCGTTGTTTCTGTCGAAAGAAACGCCTACAAACTCCACTCCTTTTTGATGGAACTTGTTGTACAGGGCTACGATGTTGGGCGCGTCTCTGCGACAGTCGGAACACCACGAAGCCCAGAAGTCGAGCACAACGTATTTGCCACGCAGACTCTTCAGCGAGAACTGCTTGCCGTCGATAGTGCTGAGTGCAATCTCGGGGGCTTCGGTGCCAGGCTTCAGAAGTTCGGTGGCGTACTTGGCATCAAGGTCGTCGGCAGCAGTCTGTGTATTAGTCTGCGCCTGAGCGTTAATGGCTTGTGGCATGGCAGTCATAGCCAATGCCAATAAGAAAAGCTTAAAGTGTTTCATATGCTTATGTATTGGAATGATTTTTCGTTATTTAGTATGTTATATACGAGTAAAGTCATTGCTCCTCCGTCTGCGTCTTGGGCCAGTTGACGAGAAACAGTTTGTCGGTGGCTCGTGTGAAGGCGGTGTACAGCCAGTGTATGTAGTCGGGCGTGAGCATGTCGTCGGTCATGTAGCCTTGGTCGACATATACGTGTGCCCATTGTCCGCCTTGCGCCTTGTGGCAGGTCACGGCGTAGGCATATTTTATCTGAAGAGCGTTGTAGTAGGGGTCTTTCTTCAGCTTCTTGTAGCGTTCGGGCTTGGTGGGCACATCGGCATAATCGAGCATAACCTGCTCGAAGAGCTGCTGATTCTGGTCGTGCGTGAGTGCTGGCGCTTCGGTAGAGAGCGAGTCGGTCATTGCCGTGACTTGCAACTCGTAGTTGTCGTAGTCGGGGAATCGAAGCCAAAGGTCGACGAAGTGGAATCCGTACAGGTCGCGATGGTTGCGCACGCGCTGTATTACGGCACGGTCGCCGTTGGCTATGAACGATGGGGTAGGATTTTGCTGCTGCTGGTTGTCGGCAGCGGGGGTATTGGGTATGGGTGCGGCAGAAGAGTTGGCGTTGTGCGATGTAGGGTCCTTAGCAAGTCCGGCTTTGTTCAAGGTGGCATCCTGCTCGGTCCAGAAGTAATTGTTCTTGACTATCATCAGCCAGTCGCCCGACGTCAGTTCTTCCTCGCGCCACAGCACCTGGCTGCGTATGCCCTGATTGAATATGTTGGCGCGCTTGTTGCTTCGTGTCACCACCATCGTCTCGTCCATTCCAACTTCGGAGTAGCTTGTGGCAAGCGACTCGATGAGTTCGTCGCCAGGAACGTTGACGATGTCGGCAAAACCATGAAATCGTATTTGTGGTAAAGCGGTGGCTTCGTCGTGCGTTATCATCTGGCGTATCACGGTGGCGTTGTACAGAATGCCAGATTCCTGGCTCTGGCGCAGCACTTCATTGAGGTCGCTCTCGTATGCGGTCAGTCCGTAGCCGCTAATGAAGTCGGCACAAAGGGCTGGCGATTCTTTCTCGCCCACAGGCGGAAGCTGTGCTTTGTCGCCGATAAGCATCAGTCGGCAGTTGCGTCCGGAGTATACAAACTGCACGAGATCGTCGAGCAGACAGCCCGTGCCGAACACCGATCCTTGCAGTCCTTCGTTTGCAATCATCGACGCCTCGTCGACCATAAACAGGGTGTCGGCGTGCATGTTGGGTGCAAGCGAGAAGTTGCCTTCGAGCGACTTCTGTCGGTAGATGCGGCGGTGTATGGTAGATGCTGGCGTGTCGGAGTTGATGGCGAACACTTTGGCAGCTCGTCCGGTAGGCGCAAGTAGTACTACGCGTTGTTTCAATCGCAGCATAGTGCGCACGATGGCACCCGACAGCGACGTCTTGCCCGTTCCGGCTGAGCCGCGCAGTATCATGACGGCACGGTCGTCGCGGTCGGTCATGAACGCGGCGAATGTCGTGAGTGCATGATTTTGGTCGGGTGTCGGTTCAAAACCGAAGCTCTGTCGTATCTGGTAAATTAGTTCGTCCTGTAGCACAGTGGCTTGAGTATTATAATGCATAGAAAAGGATAGAATGAAACTTATATCCTCTGATAAATCTTCAATCCGAACATCGGCACGAGAGCGTACATCCATTCCATTATCTCAGCGAGATGATGTTCGTACGCTTTCCATTCCTTTTGCTTGAGGAAGAAGTAAATCTCGATGGGTAGTCCGTTTTCGGTGGGTTCGAGCTGGCGCATCAGGAATGTAGCGTTTGTCACCACGTCGTCGCGTCGTTCGAGCCAGCGCTCCATATAGCGGCGGAACAGCGTAAGATTGATAACATCGCCGTTCATCTCCTCCAGTTTCATCAATCCTTCGGCTGCAAGAGCCTTTTTGAGTTCGTCGGATGCTATGGCTATAGAGCGGAAGTCGATGTATATGGCGCGAGTGACGCGTCTGCCGGCGCTTTCCTCCATGCCATGCCAGTTCTGGAAAGAGTCTTCAATGAGTTTCTGTGGTGGTACGGTCACTATGGTATTGTCGAAGTTGCGCACTTTGACTGTTGACAGCGTGATGTCCTCTACTGTACCGTTGGCACCTGCCTTGCTCATCGTTATCCAGTCGCCCTTGCGTACCATGTTGTTGCTTGTGAGTCGGATGCCAGCAACAAGACCCGTTATTGTGTCCTTGAACACGAGCATAAGTACTGCCGAAGTGGCACCGAGTCCGGCGAGAAGGGTGAGCGGACTGCGGTCGATGATGATAGAAATGATGACGATGACACCGAGAAACATCACTATAATCTTCAATACACCGCAGAAGGAATGCAGGTATTGTTGTGTGGCTGAGCGTTTTTCGTTGTCGTTGTCGAAGAGTTTGAGCGAACTGATAAAGGTGGTAGCCAGTCGCATAGTGGCTATGGTTATGTATATAGCCGTAGCCTTAAGGATGAGGCTCTGTATTATCGGGTGGTCGGAAAATATCGGAGGCATAAGCATCCAAACGATAATGGCAGGCACAATGTTGCACGCAGCCCTGATTATCTGTGGGTTAAACAGATAGTCGTCCCATACAACATCGGTGTGGCTTGTGATGCGCGCGGCCAGTGGCGACACTATCTTGATGCACAGCAAGTAGACAAGCCATGCTATGAGAGCTACGGTGGCGAATAGCATAGAGAGGGTGACAAACGATAACCATCCACCTGTTAGCGAGGTGGAGGCAAGCAATTGCTCTATGTATTTTGTTATTTCGTTCATAATAATCGGTTATGGTTGGCACAGTATAGTGCATACACGGTCTTGGAATGCACGCCCGTTGGAATGGTGCATGATGCCTTGGTTGATTATGGAGAATGCCAGATGATGGCCGTTGGCAGCTGTACAATAACCCGCAAGCGACGATATGCCTTTGACAGTACCAGTCTTGGCGAACACGTTGCTTTGTGTGAACGGACCGCGCATACGACGGCGTAGGGTGCCGTCTACGCCAGCTTCGGGCAGGGCTGGATGCAGATGCAGATAGATATTATTGTTGCGGAATGCGTAGCGCAGCAACTTCACCTCAAGTTCGGCAGACACATAATTATATAGTGACAATCCCGAACCGTCGGCAATCTGATAGCGCCGAGGGTTGAGCCCCACCTTACTTATCAGTCGGTCTATTACCGTGGCAGCATCTTTGGCGGTAGCGCGTCGGTTGCCTGTTGAGGCTGCCAGTTGGTAGAACATCGACTCGGCATACAGGTTGTCGCTCTCCTTGAGCATACGCATCAGTATCTGGTCGATAGAGTGGAATCGGCTTGCTATGCAGTAGGCATCGTCGGGCTTGCGTGCCTCGCCCAGTGTGGCTTCCACAACGATGCCCGCCTCGCGCAGTTCGTCGACAAAGCGCTTCACGAACAAGTTGCGACGGCTGATGAGCAGCGGCGAGAGTATAGGGTTGTCGTCGTCCCAGCACCATCCGCATCCAAGCGTGTCGGCACTCTTCATGGTCTTGTCGGCGTATATGTTGCCGCGTATTGTGTCCACACCCATCTTGCGTATGCCCTCCACGAAGGCTCGCATGTCGTCGATGTTGAATCGCGGGTCGAATCCGCCCACGCAGTATACGTTGCCGTTGAGTGTTCCGTTGCTCACCTCGCCTGTGTAGCATAGTTCGGTCTTGAAGCGATAGCTGCCACCCAATTTGTCAATGGCAGTTATGGCTGTTATCACTTTCATTGTAGATGCGGGACGCATAAGCTGGCGCTCGTTGTGGGCATATATGGTTGAGTCGGCATCAAGGTCGTACACCATTATTCCCACTTGCGATGTGCTGAACATGTCGCTCGCGAGCAGTCGGTTGATGTGAGTGCGCACCTGTTCAGTCCAGGGCAGAGCGTGCTGTGATGTTGTGAGTGTGTCGTTGAGCAGCGAGTCGGTCACAACTTCGTCGTCGCTGATGTCTTCCTGTGCGTGCGTGGTGAAGTTGGCGGCAAATATCATGCATATAATAAGAGCCGCGCGCGTAATAATATTATAATGTGTAATCATTGTTCCTGTCTGCGTTTTATCTCTCTGATGAATCCGTCGGGCTCTGACGGCTGTGCGTAGGTGATGTGGCTGGCGCCGTATTCTATGACAATGTGGCTCGCCACAATCAGCGTGCCCTTAATCTTGCGTGCCGAAATGATGTCGTCTACGGGTATGACCAGACGCTTGCCAAGACGTCCGCGTGCAATGACGAGCTGTCCGTCGGTGGTGAATGTGTATGTGGTGTTGATTGATCGGTCGACGCCAGCTGCACCCACCAGCATGCATACAAGACCTATCAAGGGCGTCACACCGGTGCGCACAAGAAAGCACCACAATGCGCACACCGCCAGTAGCAGTATGGCAGCGAAAGCCTGTGGGCTGAATCGTTGATGAAATGTTCTGTCCATAATTGGCTGCAAAGTTACGCATAATTATCCGAATGGACGGGTCGAACAATTACAACAAAATAAAAAGCAACGTAATAAGAACTTTTTTTAACCTTTTGTATTCTATTTGTAATGAAAAACTTCGCATAAGTCAGAATTTATTTTTAATTTTGCAAGAAATAATAACGAGACTTGAAATTATGGCAGAATTATCAAATCGTCTTAATCGCCTCGCTCCGTCAGCGACACTTGCTATGTCGCAGAAGAGTGGCGAAATGAAGGCACAAGGTGTAGACGTTATCAACCTCAGTGTCGGTGAACCCGACTTTAACACTCCTGACCACATCAAGGAAGCAGCCAAGAAGGCTATCGATGAGAACTTCTCGCGTTACTCACCAGTTCCAGGATACATGGATTTGCGTAAGGCTATCGTGGCAAAACTCAAGAACGAGAACAATCTCGACTATACAACAGCTGAGATTCTCGTGTCGAACGGAGCCAAGCAGAGCGTATGCAACACTGTAATGGCGCTTGTCAACGACGGTGAAGAAGTGATAATTCCTGCCCCATATTGGGTGAGCTATCCGCAGATGGTGAAGCTCGCAGGTGGTAATCCGGTTATCGTTAATGCTGGTTTCGAGCAGGACTTCAAGATTACTCCAGAACAACTTGAAGCCGCCATCACACCGAAGACACGTATGCTCATACTCTGCTCGCCAAGCAATCCTACAGGCAGCGTTTACTCGAAGAGCGAACTTGAGGCTCTTGCCGAGGTCATCAAGCGTCATGAGGGTCTGTATGTGCTTGCCGATGAGATTTATGAACACATTAATTATATAGGCCATCACGAGAGTATCGCTCAGTTCCCAGGCATGAAGGAACGCTCAATCATCGTCAACGGTGTGTCAAAGGCATACGCAATGACAGGATGGCGTATCGGCTTTATCGCCGCCCCCGAATGGATTGTCAAAGGCTGCAACAAACTTCAGGGACAGTATACTTCAGGTCCTTGCTCGGTAAGCCAGAAGGCTGCAGAGGCTGCCTATACCGCATCGCAAGAGTGTGTTGAGACAATGCGCCAGGCTTTCGAACGCCGCCGCGACCTTATCGTCGAACTGGCAAAGCAGATTCCTGGTCTGGAAGTAAACAAGCCAGAGGGCGCTTTCTATCTCTTCCCGAAGTGTTCAAGCTTCTACGGCAAGACAGACGGCAAGCGTACAATTCAGAATTCAACCGATTTGGCTATGTATCTTCTTGAAGAAGGACATGTAGCTACAGTAGGAGGTGACGCATTTGGCGATCCGGAATGCTTTCGCATGAGCTACGCTACAAGCGACGACAATATCCGCGAAGCAATGCGCCGTATTAAGGAAGTATTGGGTCGATTGAAATAAAAAAATGTTAAAGACTGCGCAAACACATTTTTATTTGTCATTATTTGCTAACTTTGCCAAAGCGCAAACGATGTCAGATATAATGTATTTGCGCAGACAATGTATTAACCATTTAAATAACGGATAAATTTTTAACCATTAATAACTTATTAAATTCTACAAAAAATTATGGCAACTACACAAGCTAAAGCGAATCCTAAGAAGAAATCTTCAGGATTCCAGGGAGTTAGAGACGCAATTTGGATTATCGTTGCATGTTTCATCCTCGCAGTATGTTTCTTCAAGTTCGTACTTGGAAACCCAGACAACTTCGTAGGCGGAGACCCTGCAAACGCTGTTAAGGACGGTAGCCTTCTCGGTACTGTGTACAAAGGTGGTATCGTCGTTCCTGTGATCATTACATTGCTCTTTACTGTAATCGCTCTCTCTATCGAGCGCTTCTTCGCTCTTCGTACCGCTTTCGGTAAGAGCTCACTCGGCAAGTTCGTTATCTCTGTTAAGCAGGCTATCACTGCCGGTGATATGGCTAAGGCTCAGCAGATCTGCGACAAGCAGCAGGGTTGTGTTGCTAACGTAGTTGGCGCTTCTATCGCTGCTTACAAGGAAATGGAGAATACTCCTAACCTCAAGCGTGCTGCTAAGGTAGCTAAGATTCAGCAGGCTCACGAGGAGGCTACTCAGCTCGAGATGCCTACACTCCAGATGAACATGCCTATCCTTGCTACTATCGTTACTCTCGGTACTCTTACCGCTCTTTTCGGTACTGTAGTAGGTATGATCCGTTCATTCGCCGCTCTTGCTTCAGGTGGTGGTGGTGACTCACTCCAGCTCTCTGAGGGTATTTCTGAGGCCCTTGTAAATACCGCATCTGGTATTTTGACATCTTGGTTCGCTGTAGTTTCTTACAACTACTATTCAAACAAGATTGATAAGCTGACATACGCGCTTGACGAAGTAGGTTATACTATTGCTCAGACATACGAAGCAAATCACGGAGACGAGGCTTAATTTTACTAACCCTTTAAAACATTTATCATTATGGGTAAAGTAAAAGTTAAGAAAGCGGATGTCTGGATAGATATGACTCCTATGTCCGACGTGATGGTCCTCTTGCTTACCTTCTTCATGTTGACATCAACATTCGTGAAGAACGAGGCAGTGAAGGTCGTTACACCGGGCTCAGTATCTGAAATCAAGGTACCGGAGACAAACGTCCTGACAATTCTCTGCGATAAGGAAGGCCGTATCTTCGTGGGTATGGATAACCCTAAGAAGATGGGCGACCTCGTTCAGGGCATGGCCGATCAGTATGGCGTGCAGCTTACTAAGAAGCAGTTTGAGACCGCACAGGGCGCTGCTACTATCGGTGTTGACATGCAGGATCTGACAAGTGCGCTGAGCTTGGGCGACAAAATGAATGAGTACCAGGCTGTCAAGGGTATTCCTACCGACAGCACCAAGACTGGCTCAATGATGAGCCAGTTCCAGGACTGGGTTAAAATGGCACGCGACAACAACGGTTCTGACATGAAGTTGGCTATCAAGGCCGACGCTGGCACACCGTACAAGGTCATCAAGAAAATGATGTCTGAGCTTCAGGATATGAACGAGAACCGTTACTTCCTGATTACGTCGCTTAAATCAAATTCGGAGGAGTAAGACATGGCAAAGAAAAAAGCAAGCAGACAGAAAAAAATGAACACCCGCGTGGACTTCACGCCTATGGTGGACATGATGATGCTTCTTATCACGTTCTTCATGCTCTGTACATCTTTGGCTAAACCCCAGACGATGAACTTGACTATGCCTTCGAACGATAAGAACATCTCAGATCAGGACCGCAACGCGGCCAAAGCTTCTCAGACCGTTACTATCTTTGTATGCGGTAATGACAAAATCTACCATGTCGATGGTATACCTAACTACGACGATCCCACATGCCTGAAGGAGACTTCATGGGGCAAGGACGGTATCCGTGATGTGCTTATCAAGCACGTCACAGAGGACGGTTCTACTCCAGTTGCTGACATCATGGCTGCCAAGATTCGCCTCGACCAGAAGAAGCTCGCCAATCCGGCAGCTTATCCTGACAGCGTTTACGACGCTATGTTGAGCAAAATCAAGAAGGGTGAACTCGAGAATGGTAAGGTTCCTACCATGACCATCATTATCAAGTGTACTGATGGCGCTTCTTACAAGAATATGGTAGACGCTTTGGACGAAATGACTATCTGCAGTATTGGTACGTATGTCATTGACAAGATTAATCCGCAGGATGAAGCATTGCTTGCAAAACGCGGCATTAAGTAATTCAATGACTAATAATTAAAGAAAGGACAAAGAAATGTCAAAAATAGATTTGATATCCAATGAATGGACTGACCTCGTCTTTGAGGGCAGAAACCAGGCATATGGAGCCTACAAGTTGCGCAAGGGTACTACCAAGCGTAACGTGTGGTCCATCATTATCGTAGCCCTTGCTGCAGTACTCCTTTTCCTCGGACTCCAACTTCAGAAAATGGCACAGGCCAACAAGACTGTTGAGAATACTCAGGCTGTCGAGTTGGCTCGTCTCCAGGATAAGAAGAAGGAAGTTAAGGTAGAAAAGAAGGAAATTGTTCGTACCGAACCTGAAAAGGTTGTTGAGCAGGTTAAGTCTTCAGTTAAGTTTACCGCTCCTGTCATTAAGAAGGACGAAGAGGTAAAGGAAGAAGACGAGATTAAGCTTGAGGAAGTAGAGAAGAGTACCAAGGCTATCGGTACCTTCAACGTTGAAGGTAACGACGAGGTTGGTGGCGCAGTGCTCAAGGCTAAGGAAGAAATCAAGGCTCCGGAACCTCCTAAGCATGTGGAGGAGACCAAGATCTTTACCGTAGTAGAGCAGATGCCTCTCTTCCCTGGTGGCGATGCAGCTCTTATGGCTTATCTTCGTGACAACATTCACTACCCGACTGTAGCTGCCGAGAACGGTGTACAGGGACGTGTTGTTGTTGGCTTCGTTGTAGAGCGTGATGGTTCTATCACCGACGTTAACGTATTGCGTTCGGTTGATCCGTCACTCGACCGTGAGGCTATGCGCGTGGTTAAGGGTATGCCACGTTGGACTCCTGGTAAGCAGAATGGCTCAGCTGTTCGTGTTAAGTACCAGGTACCTGTAACATTCCGCTTACAGTAATATTAACTGATATAGTTGCTGCCGAGCAATTCCTCTATATAAGGAGGAGTTGCCCGGTGGCAACATTTAGAAACAACAAGACACAGCGGCGTTATTTCCAATAAACGAATAACGCCATTATTTTTATTCATAGGAATAATGAGAAAGAACTTATCCTTCAAATTCATAGTAGGATTAGCCCTTGTGGCTTTCGTCTTCGTTTCATGCGGACAGCAGAAGCGTAAGGATGGCCGCACAGACACCAACTCTTCGGGTGTGATTAGCTTTGCAGCCGATGAGAGTTTCAGTCCGATTGTTGACGAACTGAAGCAGATATTCGAGATGCAGTGTCCGGAAGCAATGGTAAAACCTATCTATACAAATGAGGTAGATGGTGTGAATATGCTTCTAAATAATAAGGTGATGCTCACCATTACGGCACGCAATTTCACTAAAAAAGAATATGATTATCTGAAGGGAACCGACCAGTTGCCCGAGGCTGTGCCTCTTGCATACGATGGAATGGCTCTCATCTGCAACAATAGCAACCTCGATTCGTGTATCACAGTCAATGATATAAAGGCTGTGTTATCTGGTAAGAAGACACGATGGAACGAGGTAAACCCCGGTTCTAAGCTTGGTGAAATTTGGGTGTGTTTCGACAACAAGAAGTCGGCAGCTGTCGACTATTGCTGTGACTCAATTCTCGGTGGCAAGCCAATAAATAGTCCTAACGTGTTTGCAGCTAAAGACTCAAAGGACGTTATTGACTATGTAGCGCGTACTCCCAATGCGATTGGTATAATAGGCAGCAATTGGCTCAACGACAAGCGCGACTCAACAAATACAACTTGGAACAAGGCCATCACCGTAATGTCGGTGTCAAAACTTGATAAGGCAACCCCAATGAATTCGTGGAAACCATATCAGGCATGGCTGCTCAATGGCCGCTATCCGTTTGTACGCACCATTTATGCCTTGCTTAACGACCCCAAGCGTGGACTTCCATGGGGTTTTGCTCACTTTATTGAGTCGCCCCGTGGTCAGCTCATCGTGTTTAAGGCAGGTCTGCTGCCTACCCGTGGTGAGATTGCAATCCGTGATGTCAATGTGAACAACAAACCGTATTAGAATCCTTTAATTAAACAATAGCTTTTGCCCCACGGCTTTATAAAGTTGAATATTTAAACAACCAGAATTATGAAAGCAATTAAATATCTCGTAGCAGGAGCTTTGATGCTCAGCATCGCTGCTCCAACAATGGCACAGGACGTTAAATCGCAGGTTGATGCCATCACAAAAGTATTAGTTGACGCCAAAGGTGACGCAGTAGCGGCTAAGTCGCAGATTAAGGACTTTGTTAAGGCAAATAAGAAGAATGCCGAGGCTCTGGCTGGACTTGGACGTGCATTCCTTGTTGCCAAAAATTATGAACAGGCCAAGACTTATGCCGATATGGCAATGAAGGTAGGCAAGAATGTTTCAGCTGGTTATATCCTTCGTGGTGATATAGCTTCTGCAGAGGACGACGGCGGTATGGCAGCTTCATATTATGAGATGTCTACACAGCAGGCTCCTCAGGATCCTACAGCATATGTTAAGTATGCTCGTGTTTATCAGAAGGTAGATGCCGACGGTGCAGTAGCTATGCTTGAGAAGCTTCGCTCTGTAAAGCCGGATTATCCAGTTGATGCAGCTGCTGGTTATATGTACTCTTCAAACAACAAGTTGAAGACAGCTCTCCAGTACTACGGCAAGGTTCAGAACATTAATTCGCTCGAAGATTATATCCTTTTCGACTATGCATCTACTGCATACGTGCTTGAGGATTATGATAAGACACTCCAGCTCATTGCTGTTGGTGTTCAGAAATATCCTCATTACTCTTCGTTCTATCGTGTAGGTATGTATGCTTCAGATAAGGTTAAGAAGTATGAGGACGCTGTTAACTATGGTAACAAGTTGTTCAATACAGCTGATACAATCAAGTACACAGCCAACGACTACATCTACTATGCTGAGGCTCTTATGAACACAGGTAAGTTTGACGAGGCTATTGCTGCTTACAAGCATATCCCTGAGGTAGATCCGGAGAACAAGGAGACCAACAAGCTTATCTCTGGTCTTTATGTTAAGGCTCATCGCTTCCCTGAGGCTGTTGCCGCAATGGAGCAGCACATCACAGAGGTTGGCGAGAACGCTACATACAAGGAACTCGACGCTCTTGCTGACATCTACATTGATGAGGCTTCAGTAGAGGGTGCTACCGATGCAGTTAAGAAGGCTGCTTTCGAGAATGCTGATAAGGTATACGCTCGCATGGTTGAGAAGTACGACTATGCTGCAACATACGCAGTATGGAAGCGTGCTCTTATGAACCACCAGATTAATTCTGATGTTAAGGTTGGTCGTGCTTTGCCTTACTACCAGCAGTTCATCTCGCTTGTAGAGCCTAAGGCTGAGAAGACTGCTTCTGAACTCAACAAGCTTGCTATCGCTTACACATATCTTGCAGTTCACTACATCCAGAACGACAAGAAGGATGAGGCAAAGGCTTGGGCACATAAGCTTGCAGAGATTCGTCCGGACGATCCCAATGCACAGCAGATTCTTTCTATCAAGTAATTATAATGTAAATATGTGCTGATTGGCACAAGAATAATATTTAAGGCGATGAACTTCGGTTCGTCGCCTTTTTTTGTTACATTCGAAATATGGTGTGTTACTATAGATGATAGCCTTTTGTTCGCTCTTCGATTCATCTCCGTTTGCTCTCCGTTATCCGTTCGTTATACCTCCTTTATGCCTTCGTTATGTCATCGCTTAGTTAACGGAGGTAGATCGAGTTTACTACGGAGGATGAACGAATGACGAAGGAAGCACGAACGAGAGTGGTTTGTCAAAAGTCAAACAAAACGGGCTGAACCAACGGTCACCGGCGCATAGCGGAAAGGTAAAGCC